>NZ_JAGQBB010000012.1 GCF_024345415.1 Synechococcus sp. Tobar12-5m-g
GCTTTTTGGCCGTGGACTGCTCGTAATCACCAAAGCCGAGCTGCTTGATGCCCATGAACCCTGTTCACGCCTGCGATCACACGGCCATTCTCGCGCAGGGTGGTGGGGTTTTCCAGAGTCTCCCTAGGCGCAGCAGCCCCTCGGCCGCATCACTGATCAGATCCAGGGACAGCGTCGGGGTCAGCAGGGCAACCACCGACTGCGCCAGATCATCCAGCGGCAGAGGGTCATCCGCCGCCTCATCGACACCTCACCCGGAAACCTGGTGGCTTGTCAGTCCATAGAAGTGTCGGAGGCGGCGCCCTGAGGGTTTTGGGCATGCTGGGAGGACCATTCCATCGAGTGCACCTGGGGATGGCTTCAGTTCTGATCACCCCCCGCTACGGCGAGGCTCTTCAGTGGGCGGCGGATCTGCATCGCGAACAGCGGCGTCACGGCAAGGACGTTCCCTACCTGTCGCACGTCATCGCCGTGAGCTCCCTGGTATGGGAAGACGGCGGCAACGAGGACCAGGCCATCGCCGGCCTCCTGCATGATGCGATCGAGGACGCAGGCCAGAGCCACGGTTCGATCGCCCATCGCTTCGGCAGCCCAGTAGCGGACATCGTGCAGGACTGCACCGACCCCGGCAAGCATGAGGCCAACGGCAATGCCGCCGCCTGGTTCCGCTGGAAGCGCCTTTACCTCGACAGCCTGGCCCGCAAACCGGAGGCCTCCCTGCTGGTGAACGCGGCGGACAAGGCGCACAACGCCTGGGATCACCTGCTCGATAGCCACCGCGATCCCACCTACTGGCAACGGGTCAGGGCGGGCCTGGAATCCTCGGCCTTGTACTTCCAGCGGCTGGAGCAGGAACTGAAGCGACGTCTGCCGGGCAGCCGCTCGGTGGAACGACTGGGCGGGGCGGTGGAAGGGATTCTCGCGTTGCCGGAATTCCTCAGCGTGCTTCCTCGCGGCGGTGATCCCATGGAGTGGGCGCTGACCTACGAACGGCGACTGGCGACCATTCACGGCGATTCTCGGCCCCACGCCTGGGAAGATGAAGGCGGAGCCTCCAGGGAAAAGCCAGCCAGGAGCGGCTGATTCGCGTGGCCCTCTCCCCGCCCTTTCCCATCCGCTCCAGGTCGGCCGGCGCCCATCTCACGGAGCGGGTTCCACGTGCGCTGGTAACCGATCAAGCAGACGGTTTGCGCACCCGTCTGGCGTGCGGGGATTTCGAAGCGGTCGAGACGCTGTACGTGCTCGACGAAGCCGGGAGGCTGCAGGGTCTCGTCGAGCTGGTGGATCTGTTGGCGGCGCCTGCGGAGACCTCGATGCTTGAGCTGATGCGGCCCGTAAGGGTCTGCGTCCATCCCCTCGACGACCAGGAAGAGGTCGCCGGGCTGGCAGTGGAGCACCAGCTGGCCGCCGTTCCGGTGGCGGACCGCGAGGGCCGCTTCCTTGGGGTGGTGCCCCCCACGGCGCTGATCACGATCCTGCGCCGGGAGCACATCGAGGATCTCAACCTCCTGGCCGGTCTGCAGCACGATCACCTGCGCTCCCTCCGAGCGATGACCGAAGCACCTGTCCAGAGAGCAAGGGAGCGGCTGCCGTGGCTGCTGGTGGGCCTGGCGGGCAGCTTCCTGGCCACCTGGGTGGTCTCCCGCTACGAGGAGACCCTCAGCCGGCATGTGATGGTGGCGTTCTTCATGCCGGCCATCGTCTATCTGGCGGATGCCATCGGCACCCAGACGGAAGCGATTGCGGTGCGCGGCTTCTCGATGAACCACGTGCCGCTGCGCCGCGCGATCGTGGGGGAGATCCAGACCGGCTTCCTGATCGGCTCGATCCTCGGCCTGCTCAGCATTCCCTTCGTGGCGATCGGATTCGGCAGCCAGCGCCTGGCCTTGGCGGTGGCGCTCTCGATCTTCGCAGCCGGCGGGATGGCCACCAGCATCGGCATCCTCCTGCCCTGGGGGCTGGAGCGGCTCGGACGGGACCCCGCCTTCGGCTCCGGGCCCGTGGCCACCATCATCCAGGACGTTCTTAGCCTGGTGATCTACTTCCTGATGGTGCAGTTTCTGGGGGTGTGACTGACTCTGCCACGGTTCTCGCCGAGGGAGTGCTGCCGCCCCGTGCAGAACGTGGCGTGGAGCCAGGAACTGCCCGCGGCGGGGTCAGCCAACGCTGCAGCCAGGGAAGCACCACACCCACCCCGGTGCCGACCGCCGTGGCCGTGCCGGCCTGTAGCAGACCCAGGGGCCCCAGGGGCCGGCAGCCGAAGGCCTGGCTGATCACGGGAGTCTGGACCGTGGCGAGCAGAGCGCCGAAGGAGCCGATGCCAGTGAGGAGGTTCAGGCCGTCCGTGCGGCGCGTGGCCATCGCCTGACCCAGCTGGGTGCCCACGAGCGCCAGCAGGCCGACGGTGTTGGCGGCCTGCCGATCGCCGGCCATCCCGGCCACGGAGCGGGCGATGCCGGCGCTGAGGGCCGTGATCGTGGCCGTGCGCAGGATGTCCTGATCCAGCGCCTTTCCCAGACTCGTCTCCGGGCCTTCCTCAAGCAGGTCCTCCGGCTTCAGATCCGCAGGGGGCCGCATGGCGATCGCCAGTGCCGGGGCGATGTCGGTGAGCAGGTTCATCAGCAGCAGCTGGCGCGTGTTCAGCGCCGGCCGCCCCTCCCCCAGCCCGGTGAACAGGGTGAAGCCGATCTCACCGAGATTGCCCCCAACCAATAGTCCCACCGCGTCCCGCACCGACCGCCACAGCGCCCGGCCCTCCAGCACCGCCCGCACGATCGTCTCGATGCGGCCGTCGGTCACCACGATGTCGGCGGCGGAACGGGCGGCTTCGGTGGCGCGCGAGCCCAGGGCGATGCCCACCTCCGCCAGGCGGATCGCGGCGGCGTCATTGGCCCCGTCGCCGGTCATGGCCACCACCCGCCCGGCCTGCCGCAGAGCCCTGACGATCTGCATCTTCTGCATCGAGGTGATCCGCGCGAAGACCGACGCCGACAGCACCGCTTCCTGCAGTTCGGCGTCGTTCATGCCCTCGAGCAACGGGCCGGTGAGCACGCTGCCGTCGGTGGGCAGATCCAGCTCCCGCGCGATGGCGGCGGCGGTGGCCGGATGATCGCCGGTGATGATCTTCGCGGCCACACCCGCCCGGCGCAGATCGGCCAGGGCCTCCCGCGCCGTCTCGCGGATGGGGTCCTCCAGCGCCACGAAGCCAACGAACTCCAGATCCCGCACGTCGATATCGGCGAGTTGGCCGCAGCAGGAGTCGGACGGCGCCCCGGCCTCGTCGAGACTCCGGGAAGCCACCGCCAGCACCCGCAGCCCCCGCTCGGCCAGATCCCTGGCCACCCCCATCAGACGCTCCCGGGCCGCACCGTCCATCAGCACCGGCCCGATGGCGGTGCGCTCCTGCACGCTGGTGGCCAGCACGATCTCCGGTGAACCCTTCACGCAGAGGAGCCGTCGACCGTCCTGGCGGCAGAGGCTGGCGTGGTATCCGCGAGACGGCTCAAACGGCAGCGAGGCCTCCGCTGGAAACTCCGCCCGGATCAAACCAGCCTTCTCGGCACCCTCAAGCAGGCCGCGATCGGTGGGATGGGCCAGCCGCTTGCCTGGTTCGGGCACCGGTGTGGCCCATAGCGCCAGACGGAGTACCAGCGTTCCCGCCGCATCCAGGTTGTCGAGGGCCATGGAACCGGTGCCATCGGACACCTCCACCAGGCGGATGTGGCCGGAGGTGAGCGTGCCGGTCTTGTCGAGGCAGATCACGTCGACGCGACCGAGGGACTCGATGGCGCGAGGATTGCGCACCAGCACCCCATCGCCCGAGAGCCGTTCGGCCGCGGCGAACTGAGCCAGGCTCGCGAGCACCGGCAGCCCTTCCGGTACGGCCGCCACCGCCAGCGCCACACCCTCGCCGAGCGCGCCGCGCGGATCCCGGCCGCGGGCAAGGGCGGAGAGCAGCACCGCCAGACCGCTCATTGTCGCGATCGGCGTGGTGATCTCGGTGAGCGATTCCAGCCGCCCCTCCACGCCACCGGCGAGGGCGGCATCCCGCACGGCCGCCAGCCCCCGCCGGGCTTCCGTGGCGTCACCCACGGCGATCACGACCGCCTCCACCTCACCGGCCACGACCGTGGTGCCCGCGTAGAGCATCGATCGCCGCTCCGCCAGGGCCAGGGCGCCGGTGGCATGCGGGTCCTTGGCGACGGGGAATGATTCGCCGGTGAGGACGGCCTCATCCACCTGCAGACCCGTCGCCGAAAGGATGCGGCAGTCGGCAGGCACCACCTCGCCGGCCTCCAGGCCGATCACGTCCCCTACCTGCAGCCCCGCGGCATCGATGCGGCACAAGTCACCGTCCCGCCGCACCCAGACGGGAGCGGCATGGCGGCACTGGAGAGCCGCGACAGCCCGCTCCACCCGCTGTCGCTGGAAGGCTCCCATCAGCGCGTTACCGGCGAGGACCGCGAGGATCAGGCCCGCATCCACCGGCGAGGCCACGAGAGCCGAGAGGGCCGCACCAGCGGTGAGCACCGGCACCAGTGGGCTGTCCAGTTCCTCCAGGACAAGCCGCATCAGATCGCTCCCCGGCGGGCCCCGCCGTTCCTGCGCCGAATCCCCTTCCGTCTCCTCCACCGTTCCGTCGCGGCCTCGACGGTCGACGCCCAGGCGCTCCAGCACCTCCTCCACCTCCATCGCGTGCCAGGGGGT
Source organism: Synechococcus sp. Tobar12-5m-g (assembly GCF_024345415.1). Classification (GTDB taxonomy): domain Bacteria; phylum Cyanobacteriota; class Cyanobacteriia; order PCC-6307; family Cyanobiaceae; genus Regnicoccus. The sequence goes on from NZ_JAGQBB010000012.1 coordinate 4,708, forward strand.
GGTGTCGGCCGCCGACTCTGGTGGATGGGCCTCGATGCGACGGGCCAGGCGGACGCCGTTGGCGATGGCGATCACCGCCAGCAGGTGGGTGGCCTGGTTCACCCCCAGGGTGGTGCGGCGGTCGACCCCGTCCAGGCAGAGGGCCAGCCCCACCACCACCTCGATCAGGGAGGCCTGCACGCTCTGCGTGGCGCAGCGGCGCGCCGTCCGGCAGGCGGGCAGCAGCAGCCAGGCGGCGGTGAGCCCGGGCCCGGCGATCACATGGGCGCCCCAGGGGGGCGGCCCCTGGTCCCGCCGAAAACCCACCCCCAGATCGGCAGCAGCCAGAGCCTGCAGATCCGCGTCGGCAAAGACCATCACCCCGCGGCCCTCGGCCTGCAGAGCCCGCACGGCCGCCGTGGCGGCCTCGCCGGGGGGGCAGCGCCGATCGGCGTCGCCCGGAAGCCGCTCCTCCGGCTCCGCCACCACCACCCGCAGCAGGCCCGCCTCCCGGGCAGCCGTCAGCAGAGCCTGCCCCCAGACGGGATCGAGGAGGGCGCTCTCGATCACCACGCAGTCGATTCGATCCAGCCGCTCGAGGGCTTCCGGGTCGAGCAGCAGCGCTCCGCTCTCCGCCAGGCGGTGAGAGAGTTCGAGAGTGAAGGCCGAGCGTCCCAGCACGGCCGGCCGGGGCAGCCCCGCCAGCGCCGCCCCGGCCGAGCCCTCCAGATCCCCGCTGGCTGCCAGGCCGAAGCCGAAGGCCCCAAGCGCGAGCATCGTCGCCTTCTCGGCATAGCGCTCGATCGCCCCCTCCCTCAGGGGGCAGGGCCGTTCTCCGATCTCCGGACTGCGTTCGGGGTGATGGCCGGCCTCGGCGCTCAGCTGCACTTCCATGTCATTCCACTGGCGTCGCTGCCGCAGCCTTGCCCGCAACCGCAGGGAGTGCTCGAGAAGGGCCACCAAAGGCCCGGCCAGGCCGCGCAGTAGGGCATGATCCACCCCATCGGCAAGGGAGAGGATCAGATCCGCCACGCCGCTGCCCAGCACCCGCTCGATGGCCTCCCGCAACCCGGGCACCGATTCCACCGAGCGGAGCAGCGCCGCCAGGTCGATGCCCAGCCGCTCGCCCACTCCCGTGCCTCGGAGAGCGAGCCCCACACCGCCGCCGGCGAGCTGCGCCGCCAGGTCGACCAGGCCGCGCAGGATGGGCTCCAGGTCGGCCGGGTGCTCGCCGCAGGGGCCACCGGGCACCCCGAGTTCCTGATCCAGCAGACCGAGCCGTTCTTCCAGCTCCTCCAGATGCCGGACCAGCCTCTGCGGATCGCTCGCCGCCGCGGGGCCGTCGATGACGACGCGCCGAGCCTCGGCGTTGTAGCGGGCCCAGTTCACGTCCTCCTGCCGCTCGAACAGGGAGCGGACCGCCTCCGCGAAAAGCCCCTCCATGTCACTGCCGGGGTCCGGAGAACGGACCTGGACGTGGGTGCGCTCCGGACCGGCCCAGACGTGGCGATTGCGCTGCCGCAGGAAGGCGAACCAATCCATCAGCAGACCCTCGGCGGTGGCCTGCCGGTAGGTCTCCGACCCGTGGGGCTCTGCCATCTCCGCAGGCTAGGGCGCTGGTCCGCGGGCCATCCTCAGTCCATCGACGTGGAACACACCAACAGCTGGGAACCCCGTTCGGAGGCGATCACGCTCATCCATCGCCAGCTGCAGAGTATCGGCTCGATTGCTGCCAGTCTGTGGGAGTGGACGTGATCGCCCTCACCCGAGGCATCGGAGAGCATGACGAGGACCTGCTGAAGGAACTCCTGGAGGTCCTGGCCTGGTTATCGCTCTTCGAACTCGTGCGCATCCCAGCCGAAGTGGAAGGACTGAATCGCGCGACTGTGTCGCCGCGAAGCACGGCTCAGCTGCGGTGATCAGCTGCCCACCGGAGGCTCCTGGGCGTCAGCACCGCCCTCGCTCTGCCCCTCTCCAGGCTCCTCAACCGCCACCGGCGAGTGCGCGCCGCTCAGACGATCGGCGATCCCCTGCAGCACCCCACTGGTCAGGCCGGCCAGCAGGGCCGCTTCTTTCTGCAGCACGGACGTGGTGACCTCCACCTGATCGCTCACGGTTTCAGCGAGGGCCCGGCCCAGGCTCGTCACCCCCTCCTTCACGGCTGAGCCGACGGCCGATCCCGACACTCGCGCATGGTCCGCCACATCGACGAGCGTCGTGCGAGTGAAGCCAGCTGCGCTGGATGCCGTCTGGCTGACGGTCTCGATGAAGAGGGATTCCAGGGTGGAGAGATCATCCAGACGCCGCCGCAGCGTCTGCCGGGAGAAGGCGCCGGCATTTCCGATGGCCTCTTCCAGGGTCAGACGGGTGGCCTGGGCTGCGGCAGCCAGAGCCTCATCGAGGCCTTGCAGGGCCTCCCTCAGCGCCCGTTGCCCGTCACTGGCTCCCTGAGCTCCGCTGGAGGCTCCGGCAACCACCGCACGAACCACCTGCTGGGCAGCACCTTGATCAAGTGTCCCTTCGCTCAGGGCGCGGAGGGTGAGGCTGCGGACCTCCCGGGCGATGGCGGCCGGGTCATCGGTCAGGACGGCACGGACATCCCGCTCGAGAGTTTCGTCCATCTCATGGGTATCGGTCTGGGGGGTCTCCTCCGGCCGGAGCGATTCTTCATGGATCTGGATCTCTTCCTGGAAGGTCATGGCCGCTTGCCCGGATGCTCTGCCTTCCAGTGTGGTCACGGCATAGCCCGGGCGGGAAGTGACGCGCGACAGGCGTCACAGAGCCGGATCGCGAATGACCGATCGCCGATCACCGATCGAGAGCACCTTGGCGCGGTTCTCCTGAGCGATCCAGGTAGGCACCGCCCACGCGGCAGCGAGCAGTAGGCCAGGCAGCAACGGGCGGCAGGGCGGGTGGAACGGCTGCTCGAGCTTCTCAAGCAAAAAGTGGCGCCATAGGCGTCAGGGGAGCTGCTCCACTCCCTCCAGCGCTGTGCGCAGCTCACCGATGAACTCCTCATCCACCTCGGTGGCGCTGAGCTCCTCACCCACCAGGTCCTGGATCAGGGGGTAGAAACGCACCTCGAACCATTTGCGGAACACCGCGTAAGTGCGCTCCGCCGGCCAGGTGCCGGTGTCGCGATGCCAGTAGTCGAGCTCGGCTTCAAAGATCGCCTCGTAGACCTCCTCGAGGATTTCTTCGGCCTCCTCTTGGGTGTCGTAGTCGGGGATCAGATACAGGCAGGGCTCCCTGATCCCGGCGAAGTCGACATCGATCTCCAGCCCCCGGGCCCACTCGAGCAGTTGCCCGCTGGGGTAGATCCCCACCGCGCAGCGGTTCACCACGGCCATGGCCCACCCGGCGGTATGGCCCAAACGCTAGGCCTGGCCAACGGAGCAGGCAGGGCACTAACGGGGAAGCCGGACACCGGCTCGACCCTGAACAGAGGAGAGGCCAGGAGGATGGGAGCCTCTCCATGAAGCCCCCGGAGGCACATCGATGAAGGTGATCGTCGATCTCTGCGTCGTTCCGATTGGGGTTGGCGTCAACCTGGCCCCCTACATCGCTGCCTGCGAACGGGTGCTGCTGGACGCCGGCCTCAAGATCCAGCTGCACCCCAACGGCACCGCGATCGAGGGCGAGTGGGCGCCCGTCTTCCAAGCGATCGAGGCATGCCACACGGCCGTGCACGCCATGGACTGCCCCCGCATCTACACCGCCCTGAAGGTCAACACCCGCATCGATCGGGACCAGACGCTGGAGGACAAGGTGGCCAGTGTTGAAGCGCTGCTCCAACAGCGGCCGGATCGGGGCCATTGAGAAGGGCGCCCCGTGTCGGGCGCCCTTGGGCCGGTTGCAGGGAACTGGTTGGTCCTGCCCTGGTCGAGGCCTCTGATTCATTAATAGATCCGCTTGCCTTGCTTGTCAGTACGGCAAGCCGATCCACCAAAGCGCCCCCGGCTCCAGAGTGGGTTCAGCTGCCCTGAGCAAGGAGAGGCCATGACCACGACCCTGGAAAAACCAACTGCTCTGAAGTGCGCCTGCCCGGGGTGCAACTGCACAGTGCATCCGGAAACACCCTTCCGCAGCGGCGCTTTGCTGTTCTGCAGCGACGCCTGCGCCACGGGGCACCCCAATGGCGAGCCCTGCCACGCCGGCTGTGGCTGTGAATGCCATGGCTGAATATGTTCCACCCTCTGCGGGTCCGATTCCCCTGGAGCTGCCAGCCGGCGTGCACCAGCTCTGCCGATGTGGCCGCAGCCGCCATGGCTGGTTCTGAGATGGCGCCCACCTCGGCACCTGCTGGCTGTCGCGTGAGCTGCGGCTCGCGCACGCCAGCACGGTGATGGTCTGTGGCTGCGCTCAATCCCACCACTACCCGCTCTGCGATGGCAGCCACGCCACGCCAGCTGTCAGCAGACGCTGGTGGAAGTGGTGGGCCTGAGCGGCTCGATCGTGCTGGCTGCCGACGATCCTGCGGTCCTCGCGGCGTTCTATGCCGCCCTGCTGGAGGTCGAGGCAACACCTGGCCTGGGCCCATCCCACTGGCGGGTGCCCTGGCCCGCTGGCGGCCAGCTGGAGATCTATGTGCCCTCGCGCACGCGGCCGCAGCCGCACCAGGGCGGCCGGCTGGCCCTTTGCCTCCAGCAATCTTCTGAGGGGAGGGACGCCATGACGGTGCTGACCGCCTGGCTTGAGGTCGCTGAACACCTGGGAGCGGACCAGGCGGAACCGCCACGCCAGGAACCGTTCGGGGTGGAAGCCTGGCTGCTGGATCCGGAAGGGAACCGGCTTCTGCTGCTGGTCAGCTGAGCCATTCCGCCAGCCTGGTGTAACGCCTGCGACCCAGGTGGTTCTTCACGGCCATCGCCAACGCCTTCTTCTGTCCCACCAGCACCACCAGCTGCTTGCCGCGGGTGATGCCGGTGTACACCAGGTTGCGCTGCAGCATCGCGTAGTGCTGGGTGAGCAAAGGGATCACCACAGCGGGGTATTCGCTGCCCTGGCTCTTGTGGATCGTGCAGGCGTAGGCGGGCACCAGGTTGTCGAGTTCCCCCCAGCCGTAGGTCACCTCCCGGCCGTCAAAACGCACCGTCAGCTCACTGGCATCGGCGTCGATCGTTTCCACCGTGCCCACATCACCGTTGAACACTTCTTTCTCGTAGTCGTTGGCCACCTGCATCACCTTGTCGGCCGGAGCAAAGCGCCAGCCAAAGCGCTCCACCTGCTCAGGTGGATCGGGGTTGAGCAGTTGCTGCAGCTCGATGTTGAGCGAGCGGGAGCCGCAGCCACCGCGCGCCATCGGGCAGAGCACCTGCACCTGGGCGATCGGATCGAGGCCGAAGCGGGCCGGGATGCGTTCGCCCACCACCTTGAGGATCAGGGCCACCGCCTGCTCGGGTGTCTCGGCGGGAAGGAAATAGAAGTCGGTGGTGCCCTCAGCCGGTGGGGGCCGCAGATCGGGGATGGTGCCGGCGTTGATGGCGTGGGCGGTGGTGATGATCCGGCTGGACGCCGCCTGGCGGAACACCTCCATGAGCCGGGCCACCGGCAGGGCGCCACTGTTTATCAGATCGGCGAGCACCTGGCCGGGCCCCACCGAGGGCAGCTGGTCCACATCGCCCACCAACAGCAAGGCCGCCTCGGGTGGGAGGGCTTCCAGCAGGGAGGCCATCAGGGGCACATCCACCATCGAGGTTTCATCCACCACCAGCAGATCGCACTCCAGCGGCAGCTCGGCATTGCGCTTGAAGCCAAGGGCCGCCGGGTCGAACTCCAGCAGCCGGTGGATCGTCTTGGCTTCCAGCCCGGTGGTTTCGCCCATCCGCTTGGCGGCACGACCGGTGGGGGCGCAGAGCAGGATGCGCAGCTTCTTGGCGGCCAGGATGCGCAGGATGGCGTTGATCAAGGTGGTCTTCCCCACCCCAGGGCCGCCGGTGATCACCAGCACCTTGCTGGAGAGGGCCTGCTCCACGGCTGCCTTCTGGCTGGCGGCGAGCTCGAGAGCGAGCCGTTGCTCCACCCAGGGGATGGCAATGGCGGCCTCAATCGCTCCCCAGGGCGGGCGGCCTGCCCCCAGCGCCTGGAGGGCTGCCGCGATGCGGCGCTCATCACGGTGCAAGTTGGACAGGAAGATCGCCGGCTCACCGGCCAGGGTGTCGGCCACCACCGAGCCCTCGCTCAGCTCCAGATCCAGGGCGCTCTGGATCAGGCCGCTTTCCAGGGGCACCCGCTTGGTGGCGCCGGTCTCATCGAGTGGCCCACTCGGCCGCTCCACAGCCAGCAGCTCACCGGCCAGCTTGAGCAGCTCGGCTCTGGGCAAGCCGCAGTGGCCATCACCAGTGGCCTCCAGCAGGGCGTAGTTGATACCGGCCCGCAGACGGATCATCGCCTCTGGTTCGATGCCCAGCCGTGCGGCGATGGCATCAGCGGTGCGAAAGCCGATGCCACGGATGTCGCGGGCCAGGCGGTAAGGGTTATCGGCCATCACCTGCACGGCGTCGTTGCCGTACGTCTTGAAGATCCGCACCGCCCGGGCGGTGCCGACGCCATGGCTGTGCAGGAAGACCATGATTTCGCGCACCACTTTCTGATCCGCCCAGGCCTGGCTGATCCGCTGGCCCCGCACCGGGCCGATGCCGGGCACCTCCCGCAGGCGCTCAGGCGCCTGCTCGATCACCTCGAACACCTGATCGCCGAAGGCCGCCACGAGCTTGCTGGCGTAGATCGGGCCGATGCCGCGGATCATCCCTGAACCCAGGTACTTCTCGATGCCTTCTGCGGTGGTGGGCGCTGAGGCCTTGAGGAAGGAGGCCTTGAACTGCTGGCCGTGCTCGCGGCTGTTCACCCAGGTGCCGCTCACGGTCACCCCTTCGCCAGCACTGATCTCGGCGGCATGGCCCACCACCGTCACCAGGTCGCGGTGGCCGCGGGCCTTGATGCGCAGCACGCAGAAGCCGTTCTCGGCGTTGTGGAAGGTGACGCGCTCGATCGAGCCCGCCAGCACTTCGGTGGGCTGCGGGCTGGCCTGGGCCTGATCGGACGGGGACGGGCGTGCCAGGGCGGGAGTGGCCTGTGGGCTCACCTTTGCAGGGTTCAGCCTTGCGGGTGGCGAAGGGTGCGCCAGCCGCCGCTCTCGGTGCTCACCTCAAGGCCATGGCCAATCTGCGCGTCTGGATCGTCAGCGGGCTGCTGCTGCTGCCACCAGCGGGTGGCGAACGACCAGGCCTCCTCGATCGAATCGAAGTGCTCATCGAGCTCAAGGTGGGGCTGGCCGTGCTGATCCACCAAGCGGTAACGCCGTGGCTGGCTGCTGCGCATCGGGAAGAGGTGGTCATCGGTTCTGAGCTCAGCTTGGTGGGAATCAATCGGTTTGGGACGTGCTGGCCATCGTCCAGGTGCCATCGCAACTGTCGCCATTCACAAGCAGCGCTTCGGGGGTCGGTGGATCAAGAGAACGCACCCCCTCCAGCGTGCATCCCAGTTCGCCAGCCTCGTTCAGGGTGGGAATGGGGATCCAAAGCGGCGCCAGGTGAGCGCCCGTCATTGATGGGCTGCCACGGTGAGGCACAACCACATGGAGTCTCCCCCCGCAGAACAGGCCAATCGGAGGATCCGGTGGACAAGAGAAAAGCGCTCGGCAGCGGCGCTTTTCATCGGTTGCGATTCAGGAGCAGACCCCAGAAGCGATTGAACGGATGCACCCGCTTGGTGGCTTGATCCCCATGCACCAGCTGATGCCCATGATTCACCCATTCAAACAGCCCTCCCTCAAGATTCACGGCCCTCCGGAAGCCCAGCTGCTGTAGCCGGTTCACCACGGCCGCGCTGCGCAACCCCACCGAGCAGCAAACCACGATTGGCTTCTCCAGGCTTGCTTCGCCCAGCGAGCCGAGGCCCGGGATTTTTCCCCCATCCGCGATACGTACAGCGCCGGGGAGGCCGCTCACGTGGCATTCGGCAGCCGTGCGGGCGTCAAGAATCAACCAGTCTCCGCTCTGCTGAATCGCAAGTGCTCGTTGCAGGTCGGCAGGGCAAATAGAGGGTGCATTAGGATAACGCACATGAATCCAAAACTTAAGCCAAAACCACACTAAATTGGTCATGAGCGAATGGTTCTGGCGTCCGGTAAAACCCGATCACCACGAAGCGGTGCTGAACAGAACTTGCAGCAGCGCAAATCCTGCCAGACAGGTGGCGGCAAGCAATGGAATGGTATGAAACATCGTCGAAACATCCTGGATCTTCATTGCCTGATAGTGCTTGATTATCCCTAATGATGACAGGCTCGGTGTGGAGAACGACAGACACATTCAGAGATGAAGTTATGTTGCCGATGGTGTGATGTGCCCTGCCCCTGCTTTCAGGACACGAACCGCCGGTACAGCCAGCGCACGAAGCCACCCACCACCGGTACCGGCGCGAAGGTGGGTCCGACGAAATCGAAGTAGTCGCGATGGTCCACGATCGTTCCGTCGGCACCGATGCTCAGGCGGGTGGTGCCGGGATAGACGAACTCGATCCCCTTGATCTTCAGGCCCATCGTCCACTCCACGAAGGCCGTCTCACCGCTAAGGGCCACGGCACCGGGCGCAAGGAAAACATCCTCACAGCGGTGCATCAGTCCCTCCTGGGCAGCGATGTAGGCCTCAATGCCTTGCTTCTCCTGGGTTGGGTCCTGAAAATGGACCTTGGCGTCGTAGACGGCCCGCCACTGCTCCGCGCTGGGCGCCGCAGCGCCATAGGGCTTGGTGAACAGGGCCTTTAGCGTCTCCTCGGTAAGCGGCGGCGTGAGGACTGCGTTCATGGCGGCTCCGTGGTCTGGCGGGCAAGGGGAAAGCAAAAGGCTGGCAGCTCTGGAGCCAGGATGCGCGGCCATCCAGCCGGATTGATCCGTCGGAAGCGTTCCTGGTCAGGCCAGCCCCGCCAGCAGCGGCAGACCGATCGGCACCACCCCCAGGCTACCGGCGTCGGTCTCGACGTCGGGGTGGCTCACCTCCATCCCCCAGCAGCTTGATCCCTGTCCTGGGATATGTCTGATCTTCGATGGCACCCTTGGTTTTGACGCGCACCAGGCAGGTGCCGCGGGAGTGGCTGACGCCACACCTTTTCAACGGTGCCGGCCCCAGGCACGTCCCACAACCCAATCCACTCGAGCACCCCTCCCTGCCCATGAACGACCTCCCCACCTGGGATCATCTCCTCCACCAACATGTGGACCGGGTCGGCCGGGTGGATTACCAAGCCTGGATCACCCACCACCCCCAGACCCTCGCCCGCTGGCTGGCCGAGCAATCTGCCGCGACCCACGGCCGCGAGGATCACCTTGCCCACTGGATCAACCTCTACAACGCCTTCACCATCCAGGCGGTGCTCTCGGCCTATCCCATCATCTCGATCCGCCCCACCCTGCTGGGCCTACCGAACTGGATCGCTTTCCTGCGCTTCTTCCAGCGGCGCGTGCATCGCCTCGGCCCTGAGCGTTTAAGTCTGGAGCAGATTGAGAACAGAATGCTGCGGCAGATCACGGGTGATCCCCGAATTCACTTTGCGATCGTCTGCGCCTCAGTGGGTTGTCCGCTGCTGCGCCACGAGGCCTACACGCCGGAGCGGGTGGAAGCGCAACTGGAAGAGGATGCGAGCCGCTTCATCAACAACCCCGCCAAGGTGCGCTTCGAGCCTGAAGAGGGCGTTCTGTACACCAGCAAGATTTTCCAGTGGTACAGGGCTGATTTCATGGCGGTGGCGCCGTCGCTGCCCGCCTACATCCTTCCCCGCCTGCGCGGCGTTGCGGCCCCGCTTCATGAACCCAGGATCGCGTTTCTTCCCTACGACTGGAGCCTGAATCAGCGGATGTCCTCGTAGAAGCGCTTCAGGCGCGCCGGAGGCAGGCCCAGGCCCCAGAGCACGCCGATTGAGAGATAGATCGCGGCCGCCTTGCAAGCTCCCCAGCGCTGCACCCGCCGGTCGGAACTGATCACCACCCGGTTGATCAGCCGGATGCGGCCGTGCTTCACCAGCCGCAGGCAGAGATCGCCATCCTCCAGGATCGGCAGAGCTTCATTGAAGCCACCGGCCTCCCAGAAGGTCTGCCGGCGGCAGATCATCACCTGATCACCGAACAACAGGCGCAGCCCGCGCCAGTAGAGGTGGGGGCGAAACAGCAGGGGCGCCAGATGGGTCTTGAGCAGGTTCAGGGCCGAAATCCCCCAACGGGTTGTGTCGCCATTGCCCATCAGGGAAATGAAGCCAGCGCAGGAAATCGAGGAATCTGCCAATGTGCGCTGAGCAACACTGGTCAGATCGTCGGGAATCAGGGTATCCGCATGCAGGAAACAAAGTAGATCTCCCGTGGCGGCTCTGGCCCCATCGTTCATCTGCAGAGCACGGCCCGCCTCCTCGCTCCGGAGTATCACCACCCCAGCATCATTTGCAATCTGCACGGTGTGGTCTCTGCTGCCACCATCGACCACCAGCACCTCCCAAGCAGGAGGATGCAGAGCTTTAACGTGCCGCAGGGTGCGCGCCAGGGCGGTGCCTTCATTCAGGGTGGGAATGATGATCGAAAACGTGCCATCAGTGCCATTCTCGGACAACCTCAGCGCCGCGTATCAGGCCCTCGTGGAGGCCCACACTGAACAGTAGAGAAAGAAGACTGATCAGCACAAACTTTGCCGCAATGTCCAAAGAAAGAGGAACCACAAAGAATGCAATGATCACAATCAGGGGTTGGTGGAACAGGTAGACGGAGAAGGCCACCCGGTTGCCATAGCTCAGGATGGGGTGGCTGAAGGTGCGATAGGGCCGTGCCAGAGCAAGCAGGGCCAACACCCAGCACCAGCTGTTCAACCCTCGAAAGCCCTGGTAGACCATGTAAGGGGCTGAGTAGGCTCGCCCCGGAACCATTTTCGTGATGCTGAGAACAATCAGCAGCGCCATTGCCAGTCCTGCCGTGACACTGAGGAGCCACCTGTGCTCATCCAGAGCCGACCACAGTCTGGTGTCGTGGCAGAAGAGATAGCCATAGCAAAAGTACAACAGATACAGCAGTAGATTGGCCCAATCGTCGTAGAGGTTCTGGAAGCCGATCCAGTGTGGACGCAACACGGCTTCAACGGCCATCAACGGCACGGCCAGAACAATCAGTGATCCCAGGCCATGGGTCTCTAAAGGGAGCGGGGAGCCATCGGTCGACATGCTTTCACCGCTGAGCTGCAGCATGACAGGAAGGCATACGAACGAGATCACAAGTAAATACGCCAGGAACCAGAGATGTCCCCATTCAAAATGACCGTATGGCCGAATTCCGTCAAAGAACTTGGGGTAGAACCTCAGGAAGGAGCTGTTCTCTCCGCCAATTTGTAGCTCGTGGAGATACACCTGAGGTGGAACGAGTACCAGGATTCCAATCAGCAGAGGCAGCAGAAGACGCCGAAGGCGTTGACGCACATACTCACCCTGAGAACGTGTCTGCAGGGAATACCAACTAGCGGCGCCGGCCAGAAAGAAGAACAATGGCATATGCCACTGATGCACGAACTGGATGAAGATGCTCAAGCCAACACTGCTTTCCGCATTGAGGACATAGAAACTGCCCAGTTCACCCTCGTAGAAGACAGCGGCCGAGTGAAAGGTGATTAGCAAAGCAACGGCCATCAAGCGCAGCAAATCCAGATCATGGGAACGGACCAGATGGGTCATGGGCTCCTCCCGCTTTCCCCTCTACAGCTCTTTTCTGTCAAGAGCCTTCCTCAGACGCGAGTGTTTAGGGGAACCATAAGGGTGGGTTCTTCCTGCCTCATTCTGGTTCCCCCGTCTCAAAAACACTGGAAGAGGCCACCGTTCAGGTTGATGACCTGCAAGACCTCTGCGAGTCTTAGTTCATGAACCGTGCAGCGCTACGCACTCCATCCGAGCAGCAGACGACGATCGGCCTGTCCCTTGGCAGGGTCGTGATCAGTTCCAGGTCCGCAACCTGATCGGTCTGCCTCGATCGGCATTGCCAGCTCAGATGACTGAATGCAAATTCCACCGGTGTCCGCGCATCGAGAATCAGCAAATCGACACCCCCCATCTTTGACGAGGATCCACGCGATCTGCTCGCCTCCGATGGATGTCATGTCTGGAAAGCGCCTCCGAATCCATCGCTTCAGGAAAAAGAAGAACGTGCTTAGCGGGCCCTAACCTTGCTAATCATCGCTGAATCGGGACCTACCAGGAACGATAACTCCCCTGCTACCGGTCAGGGGGCCATGGGCAAAGTAGCTGGTTCGGCATCGATTTCTGTAAGTGGTGGATTGGTCCACACGGCTTCCGGCTGACGCCCGCAGCGGGTCGATCCTGTCCAGCAGCGTTGATGACGCCGACAAGATCTGCAGTGATGTTCGGATCCTCGTGTTCAGCCCCATCCCAGGCCACTGCCATGGGGGTCCAGACGGCGATCACAAGTCGAGGTCTAGCTCCACGCCCCGATGCCCAGGAGGCCTGGTGGCGTTTCTGGAGGTCCTTCTGCTCGGGCATTAAAGCCATTTTAGCAACCCTAGGCGACATGCCCTCAGACCGCCACGCTGTAAGGACGCATCGATCGATTCCATCAGGCCCTCTGGTGGTTGAAGGGGTCGGGATGGCGGGGCGACATCGGTCCGGCAGTGGAGGCCACCGACGGCGAGGTGATCCGCTCAACCCATCAGTACTGGGGCCCGATCCAGATCGAATGCCCTGCCCACTCACGGACGGGGGGCGACGGCGGTTAGGTTTCTGGTCAGCCAATGAATTGACTAAGGAGCGAATTGGGTGGTTTCGATTCATCTATGACTTCAGCTCCATCTCTTTCCCTGGCAGAGCAATCAGTCTCCGCCCCGTTGTCAACTCTCCCGCTCCATCCCTGGCCGACCAAGCAGCAACTTTTGGCTGCTCTGCCCGCGGACAGCACCGAAAAGAGTATCCCGAAGGCCTGGGCAAGCCTGGCTTTCTCATTGCTCACCACCCTGCCGGTCTACGCCCTGGGTTGCATCCTCCCGCTCCAGTGGAGTGTTGCGCCGCTCTGGCTGGTCTATGCCGTGGTGGCCGGAACCCTGGCCGGAGGGTGTTGGGTGATCGCCCACGAGTGCGGGCACCATGCCTTCCACCCCAACCCAGCTGTGGAGAACGGCGTTGGGCTTGTTCTCCACAGCCTGCTTCTGGTTCCGTATTTCTCCTGGCAGCGCAGCCATGCTGTTCACCACGCCCATTGCAATCACCTCGAAGCCGGTGAAACCCATGTGCCTGCATTGGGACAATCAGTATGGGGGGAGCTCACCCGTCAACTCAAGCGGAACCTTGGTGATTCGGCCTATGGAGTCGTTTCTATTTCCATCCATCTGCTGGTGGGTTGGCCTCTCTATCTGCTCTTCGGAATCACCGGCGGCCCTGCGCAGGGCTTCCCTACCTCACACTTCATCGACTCCGCTCCATTCAACGACGGGGAACGGGAGCTGTTCCCGGGCAAGTGGAAAGGTCTGATGCGAATCTCCAACATTGGCTTGGGCCTGGTCCTGGTTTTGCTAGTGGTCTGGGCGACGCAAACCTCAGCGATGCGTGTGCTCTGCGTCTACGGCCTGCCCTACCTGATCATCAACGCCTGGCTGGTTTGCTACACCTGGCTGCAGCACACGGACACGACGATTCCTCACTTCTCCGGGGATGATTGGGACTGGGCCAAGGGGGCCCTGCAGACCGTGGATCGTCCCTACGGCCCGCTCCTGAACCTGTTACATCACGGCATCGGCTCCACCCATGTGGTGCATCACCTCAATCCCCGCATCCCCCACTACAAGGCCTGGGAAGCCACCGAACAGATCCGCCAGGCTTTCCCAAACCATGTCAGACGCGATCCCACCACGATCCATCAGGCGCTGTGGCGAATCGGTCGGCATTGCAGCACGGTCAGCCGAGCCGATCACGATGGCGGCTTTTACTACAGTTGAAGGCTTGGCAGCTCAGCCGGCCTGGAAATCAAACCCCTTCGAGCCAGTCGGAGCGGCCGTCGAGGGTCAACGGGTCCATCCTGTCCTTGCCGGGCAGCGGGCAGCGACATGGCGGTGATGGCGGTGAGTAATGGACTCGGCGGTACCCAAGGCTCATCAGAAGTCAACCGGAGCTCCGTAGGCGAAAGCTTCTTCAAGAGCAGCAACCGTCTACCTGGCCGAAGGCCAGCCTGGCGGAGCCACCAGGTCGAGTCCGTCGGCGGCTTGGCGATGTGGTGGGTCCCCAGCAGACGCATCCACCACGACGGGAAGCGGATCCCGCGGCTCATGCGGCAATCGGGCAGAGCCTTGACGAAACTGATCAGATCAGTTGCGGCAGCCGAGGTCTGTGAAGAGGCGAAGCTAATGGAGAGGAGCGGTTCCTGGGCACCAGAGCGGAGCTGGCAGCGCCGCTTCACAACGATTGGGACACAGTTCGAATGGCCCCTGGCCCATGCAACTGCTGATGCCCATGATCACGCCATTCAAACAGCCATCCCTTGAGATTCACGATCCTCCGGAAGCCCCGGCCCGGCTTCAGGAGACAGTTGACCGCCGGTCGTCAGGGTAACTGGAGGGTGGTCCATCGGGATGCGCAAGCGAATTCACTGCTTGAGCCAAAACCACACCAGATTGGTCATCAGCCAATGGTTCTGGCCCCTAGTCAAGGCCGATCACCACGAAGCGGTGCTGAACAGCAGTTGCAGCACAACGAATCCCACCAGACAGGTGGCGGCCAGCAACGGAATGGTGCTAAGCACGATGGAGTCGACTTGACTCTCCGGTCTACTCGCTCTGCCTTTCTCATCCCTGCCGATTGGAGGCTAAGTATAGAAAATATTATACACATTTCCAGATGAAGTTGTGTTGCCGATGGTGTGATGTGCCCTGCCCCTGCTTTCAGGACACGAACCGCCGGTACAGCCAGCGCACGAAGCCACCCATCACAGGCAACGGCGCGAAGGTGGGGCCGACGAAATCGAAGTAGTCGCGATGGTCCACGATCGTTCCGTCGGCACCGATGCGCAGGCGCGTGGTGCCGGGATAGACGAACTCGATCCCCTTGATCTTCAGGCCCATGGTCCACTCCACGAAAGCCGTCGAGCCGCTGAGTGCCACGGCGCCGGGCTCAAGGAAAACGTCATCGCAGCGTTTCATCAATCCCTCCTGGGCAGCGATGTAGGCCTCGATGCCGCGCTTCTCCTGGGTGGGGTCCTGGAAATGGACCGCATCGTCGTAGACGGCCCGCCACTGCTCCGCCGTGGGCGCCGGAGCGCCATAGGGCTTGGTGAACAGGGCCCTGAGCGGCTCCTCGGTGAGCGGCGGCTTGAGAACAGCGTGCATGGCGGGCGATCCCATCAGACCCCGATGGCCTACCTGCGCTGGTAGGCGTAGGCCGCACCGCCAAGACCTGCCAGCCCCAGGGCTCCTGCGGCGGCCAGGAACAGCAACATCTGGAGAGCCAGCAGGAATAAGCCCAGGGCCGAGGCGAGCTTGATCTGGATCCTGGCTTTGATCAGCAGGGTGATGAGCAACAGAACCGTGGCCTTCAGCCCCAGCAGGCTGGCTGCGGTGAGCGGAAAGGGGGCGTGGGAAGCAGCACGGTTCCAATCCAGTGCTCCCATGCTGGTGAGGTTGGAGGCACAGCGGGACGCTGCAGGGTTACTCCGCCGGCTTCTCGGCGAGCACCGTAAAGAACGAATCCCCCTTGCCGCCCAGCGAGCCCATCGGTCCTCCTCGCTCAGCACGGCGACAGCCATGGCTTACTCCGCCCCAATGGGCTTAGCAACGCTGGAACGGCGGCGGCGGCACCGCTCCGAGCAGTACCGCACCTCCTCCCAGACGTCCTTCCATTTTTTGCGCCATTGAAACGGGCGACCACAGACCGGGCAGACCTTGGTGGGGCGCTCTGGCTGATCGGCCATCGGCGATTCAGGGATTGACAGGCTGCTGGGGCAAGCCTGCTTCAAGGGGCCACGGCATACTCACCACTTCGGGCTGCAGGGCGCCCAGCCCGTCCTGCGCTTCTCAGCCCAGGGCTTGAGGGCTTCCGTTCGTCTCAAATCCTGCCTGCGCTTCAGCAAAGGGATCTCCTGATCGGGCAGTAGCTCAGAGGTGATGACCTCGGCCTTTGGTTCTGTCAAGCGCCATCGGGAATGAGTGCTGGACCAGTTTTCGCTGTCGCCTGACATCCTGAATGAAGACTACGGGCACTTCTGCCCTGACACTTGAGGACATGGAATCAGAGGAGTGGGTGATGATGCGATCAGTCCAGCGAGCGTTATGAGGCATCCACATTCCATGGCTACTTTTAAAAGATAACTTGATTGCTATGAGTCAAACCAAGGAAGTGTCAGGCCAAAGGCATCGATTTGATCCATTACGATTTTGTTGAGAACACGGCCTAGAACTACTTGTGGTTCATCAGCACGAATTGGGACGACCGAATGTTGGATGGTCTTCGATTGATTCGACCCGTTGACGATTTTGCGCCTGATCAGGGAGTTTCCTGCCTCCAGTCCACAAACATAGGCTCTTTCCTGACAAAGACCTTTGGCACCATGCTCTTTGTCGCCCATCCGCACCCAGTCACCAGCGCAGACGATCGTCTCTACTGAGGTTTCCAAGGGTGGGCGCTTCCTAAAACTGCCGGGAGAGAAGTGAGACACAGAATCTGGATAACGCCGTACCTCGTAATCAACTACCTTCGCGTTCCTAAATTCAGGGTGAGCAATTGGAAGCAAGTCATGCATAAGTCGATCAATAATCTCTTGATCATTCATCACTGCGATGTCAGATGCGTTGTAGAAGTCACTTGCAATCACGGAACCCTGCGGCTGGTCATGACCCCATAGCGCCCGCTCCGATTCTTTTTGCAGTTGGTCCAGCATGAAAAAGGTGCCTCCAGCGCCCTTCAGCGATTCGAAGCGAGAGAAAACATTGGCTGGGTAAGCGATTGGAACATAGCGATCCAGCCACAGACGTGTTGAAACGACATCGATCGAACCGAGAGAAGCAGCGGCAACAAGCTCTGGCGCTGCTTTGCTGCATTCTGGCGATTGAGACATCAGGGATTTAAGTCCTTTAGCACCCACCGCTAAAACCAAAGCATCGACGTCATCAATCACCTTGACTTCTTTTGTTTTTGCACTTTGAATTTCAACCGAGCTTATGCGTTGCGTCTCAGATGAAACATTCAACCGTGTCACGAAGGTTCCCCCAAGGACGCGCAGATGATGGCGAGACATCAGCCTTCGACCGAGAGGCTCAAACAGTTGTTCGGCAATGCTTTTTGAATTAATCCAACGAACATCAAACGAGTCTTGATGTGCCAGGGCATAGTAATAGAGGAGCTCCATGGTGACAGCGGCCGAAACTTCTTCGGGAGGCTTGAACAAGCCAACCAGCAAGATCGGTCGCAAGAACTCATTAATTAGTCGATCGCTGATGCCAAGCTTTATAAACAGTGATTGTGCACTAAGATTGTCGTATTTCTGGAAAACCTTGTCGCTGCGATAGAGGTCCAGCATGGCATAGAGAAGTCCTGCGATGCTGAGTCGATCTTGAATGGGAAGTCGCTTGAAGTTTGTGATTGTTGCAATCACTTGGCCTAGGGGGCTTGGCCATTGGGGTGATTCTCCAAAAACAGGAGCTGTCGCTTCCAGTCCATCGGGTGACCAAAAAGCACTGGTTGCGAAGTCAGTGAAAATATTGCCAATTTCGAGCTCTTCTGTGAGGGCATTGATGTTGGGATAGTCCTTCCAAAAGCCCCTGGTTCCAGCCTCAAAGGGTTTACCGCTTTTGGTTGTGATTGGTTGACTGCCGGTTGGATCGAGCATCCCATCGATCAAGGTCACGTCAACGCCGGCTTCGCAGAGTGACTTTGCGGCACCCCAGCCAGCCCATCCGCCTCCGATGACGACCACATGAGATTGTTTTCTGTCGGGCATGGTGTCGTCTGGCATGGCTTGTTCTAGCTGGCAGCGGCGGTGTGAGCGGTTTTGGCGGTCGCGACGCCCGCCAGGGTCGATAGGGTGCCGTCAGCGAGGGTGCGCGGATGGCTGAATCAGCACGGGACGAGGGCCAGGCCCCGCCGGCGGGCTGGAGCCAACTCACGGCGATCAACACCGCCAAAATGCTCACGATCGTGCTGCTGCTGGTGCTGGCGGCCGTGGTCGGGGTGAAGGACATGCGCCAGGTGGTCTATCTCAGCCTGCACATCAGCTACTGCCTCTGGTGGCTGCTGGAGCAGTGGCTGTTTCCCGAGCGGGCTCGCCAGCTGTTCAGCGAGCGTGTGGGGGTGGTGGGGTTTGGCTTCGCCCTGCTGTTCATCGGGGTGCTCTACAGCCTGCCGGGGCTGCTGGCCTTTCTCAATCCCGTGCCGATCTCCCAGGCCGCCGTGGCCGTTGCGCTGGGGCTGTTCAGCTTCGGCAGTCTGATCAACGCCAGCGCCGATGCACAGAAAACCACCGCCAAAGCGATGGGTGCTGGCCTGGTGAGCGACGGCATCTGGCGGCGCGTGCGCCATGTGAACTACCTCGGCGATCTGCTGCGCTACTTGAGCTTCGCGGTGGTGGCCGGCAACGGCTGGGCCTACCTGGTGCCGGCTCTGGTGCTGCTGATCTATCTGCAGCGCATTGGCCAGAAGGAAGTGCAGATGGCAGCGAAGTACCCGGAGTTCAGCGCCTGGCAGCAGCGCAGCGCGCGGCTGGTGCCAGGCCTCTGGTGAGGCCCACGCAGTCGGCATCACCCGCCGCAAGCAGCTGGTGATGCCGGTGTACACCAGATTGCGCTGCAGCATGGCGTTGTGCTGGGTGAGCAAAGAGATCACCACGGCGGGATATTCGCTGCCCTGGCTCTTGTGGATCGTGCAGGCGTAGGCGGGCATCAGGTTGTTGAGTTCCCCCCAGCCGTTGGTCACCTCGCGGCCGTCAAAGCCCCCGGCTTCCCCGTAGGGGTAACGCACCGTCAGTTCGCTGGCATCGGCGTCGATCGTTTCCACCGTGCCCACATCACCGTTGAACACTTCTTTCTCGTAGTCGTTGGCCACCGGCATCACCTTGTCGGCCGGCGCGAACCGCCACCCGAAACGCTCCACCTGCTCGGTGGGGTCGGGGTTGAGCATTTGCTGCAGCTCGATGTTGAGCCACCTTGACCTGCAACCACCACGCGCCATCGGGCAGAGCACCTGCACCTGGGCGATCGGATCGAGGCCAAAGCGGGCAGGGCTGCCCCGATGACGCAGTGGACGGATAGGGAAGGGCGCAGCCGTTGACGCCCCCCAATGCCCCGCTACCACAGGGAACACCCTGCCCGCCCTCCAAGTGCCCTTTCCCGAAGCCGACCTTCCCCTGGCCACACCGACCCAGCAGCGCATCCTCGAGCTGGGCCCCTCACGCGACAAGGATGCCGAGGATCTCATGCAAAATCTCTCCGCCCTGGCCGCTCACGACAGGCTTCTCTGGCTGGGGGGTGATGAGGGCCGCAGCCTCTACCGGCTGCAACGCCTTGGCGAACACCGCTATGGCGACCTCCGCCAAGTGAAGCTCAAGGACTTCGGCCTGGCCGGCGGCAAGGACGACGGCGAATCGGATATCGAGGGCCTGGCGCTCGACGGTGATCGGCTCTGGCTGGTGGGCTCCCACAGCCGCCGGCGCCGCAAGCACGACGACGACGAGGGAGAACCCCTTAGCCTCCTTGAAAAGGGAAAGCAAAGCCGCAACGCCCACGTGCTGGGCTGCCTGCGGCTGGACGGTGAGGGGCTGCCAGTGGCCGGCCAGCGGTTGGCCTTCGATGCAGCGGCTGGCCGCGATGCCCTCACCCAGTTCCTGGCGGCCGACCCGCTGATCGCCCCCTTTCTGAAGATCCCCAGCAAGGAGAACGGCCTCGACATCGAGGGCATCGCCGCCCGCGGTGAGCGGGTGCTGGTGGGGCTGCGAGGACCGGTGTTGCGGGGCATCGCCCTGGTGCTCGATCTGCACCTGGGCGGCCTCGAGGGGGACGGCCGCTCCACCCTCACCCTTGCTGGCCAGCGCTTCCGCTATCTGCAGCTCTATGGCCTGGCCGTGCGTGATCTGGCCGTGGTTCGCGGCAGCGACGATGTCCTCGTGCTGGCCGGCCCGACGATGACACAGGCGGGCCCCTGTTACCTCTACCGCTGGCGCAACGCCCTCCACCCACTCGAGACAAATCACGCCGACGGCATCACAGTGGAGGAACCGGAGCCGCTGCTGTGGATCCGTGATGGCCGCCCCGGCCGACCAACAGAGGGAAGCGACAAGCCGGAAGGCCTTGAGGTGCAACTCAGTGAGTGCCGTCTACTTGCCTGGGTGGCCTATGACGACCCCACCGTGGCACGACGGAGGGGCCAGGAAGGAGCCCGAACCCGGTTGGATGCATTTTTGGTGCCGGAGTGATTCCTGCGTCGTCGTTGTTCATGAGCAGATTGAGCCGGCCATCGTTCTGTTGCTCGATCTGCGCAAAGAGCCCTTGCACCTGCTTGTTGTCGGTGTGATCCACATGGACGGAAAAGCCGCACCCAGCTGCCTCTTCGACGGCAGAGAAAGTGCCCGCAGGATTATTCAGACCTGATCGGTACTCCCATTCTCCGTCGGCAAGGCTTTACGGGCGTGCTCTTCTGCTGGCATGGCGGCCGAGAGCACCTCACAGTCTGCTGGCCCTCGCCAGGATTCCTCAGTCCACATCGCTCACCCGGCAGTCCGTGCACCTCTCGATCGGCTGCGAACTCAGGCTCCACTGCGAGGCGCCCACGCCGATGCTCGCCCTGGTCCATCCCCACCTCAGCCTGGTGAACAACCTCTGCTCTCGAGAATCAGTAGAACTCAACCCTGATCGCAGCTTCGAGCTGCTCACGGATCAAAGCGGCAACCGTTGGAGCCGCCTGATCGCCGCCAGTGGCCTCACCACCTTCCGCTACGGCGCCACCATCGAGCGCCCCGACAGCACCGATTCGGTACTTCCCGCCACGCCGTCTTGCCCGGTGCAGGCCTTGCCGATCGAGACCTACGGCTTCCTCAACGCCAGCACCTACTGCGACACTGCCGCGCTGATGAGTCTGGCCTGGGAGACCTTCGGGGGAATCCAAGGTGGCTGGCCCCAGGTTCAGCGCATCTGCGACTGGGTGCATCAGCGTATCCGCTTTGATTACGGGGCCGTGTTGCCGCACCAACGCGCCAGCGACACCCTTGCCTCTGGCGCCGGCGTGTGCCGCGACTTCGCCCACCTCGCCATCACCGCCTGCCGTTGCCTCAACATCCCCGCTCGCTACTGCACGGGCTATCTCGGCTACACCGGCATCCCAATCGGCACTGCCCCGGTGGACTTCTCGGCCTGGTTTGAGGTTTTTCTCGCCGATCGCTGGTACACCTTCGATGCGCGGCACAACATTCCCCGCTGCGGCCGCGTGCTGATCGCCAGAGGCCGCGACGCCGCCGATGTGCCCTTCCTGCGCTCCTTCGGAGAGCACCAGCTGGTGAGCATGAATGTGATCACCGAACCGGCCATTACCTGAGTGCCCCAGTTCAAGGGACGATCGTCAGTGCCTTGCTCAGCGTCGGCGTTCAACGCCTCAATCACGTTCAAGCCTGTACCCGGATGCAGGGGCCCAGTCGATGCCCTCCCCGTGTCCAGCCAGCTTGGTGAGGTTGCTGATCGCCGCCGCCCAGGGATCGCGAGTGCGGCAGCTGGTGCTGGTGGGATCGATCATCGTGGTGGCCGTTCCCCGGCTCTGCACGTGGCCGTCATTCAGCTGCAGCTGCTGCCATTGCTGCTGCAGCTCGTAGCACTGGGCACCACCTCCCTGGTGAGCCGTGGCTGAGATCAGGCTGCTGTTGCGCAGGATCGCCGCCGCGGCCGTGCTCAGCTTTTTTACGCTCGGCTCATCCGCCTGGGGACAGGCCCAGGGCCAGGGGTGGCCTGTGTTCATGTCGCCGCTCCAGCAGAACCTGCAACGGCCCCGGTCAGCGCCACTGCCCCAAAAAACGGGCTTGCAGCGGATCCGGGAACTGCTGGTGCTGAATACACCGATTGCCTTCGGTGGCAGCAGAAACGGCAACTCCGTGGAGGTGTGCGTGATCAGCCCCAACTTGGCGATTACCCCCAGCGACGAAGCGGTCGCCACGGTGGTGATGAAGCAGCCCACCCTCTTGGCTGGGGGCCCACTCGATGAAGTACGGATCGAGCGGAATGGCAGGCTCGTCTGGCAACGACTGGCCACCTCCAGCGAGCCAATCGAGGGGCCAATCACCTGGCCGATTGATCCCCTGCAACCAGGAGAAGCTCTGGAGGTGAAGCTCCGGCCGCTGGGGACCCCAAGGGGTGACTTCGCGGCGATCCGCCTGATCGGGGCCTCGGCAGAGCAAATGCAGCAGGCAGAGGCGCTGGTCCAGGGGCTGGGGGAGGATCCAGCGCAGTGGAAGCGCGCGATCGAGAAGCAGCTGGAAATAGGACAGGTGGGTATGTCCTTGGAGTTGCTGTTCGATAGGCGCTCGCCCAATTCGCCTGCTTTGGATGCGCTCCGGAGGATGGTCTATCAGCGGGGATGTGGCCCCTGAGCTGATGCGGGGCAAGCATCAGTAAACATCCTCACAATCAGAAGCTTTGCACTTTGGGGGAGGGTGGCCCTGCACCCGACCGCCCCCACTGAGCACCACCTACTGCGCATCACCCAGCCCCCGGGGCTGATGCACACTCTCCTGAGTCGGTCACACCCACCTCCGTCCGCGGGCGCTCATGCCACCTCCGGCGCCCAGCCCCGCTGGCGGGCCATGTCCTCGGTCCAGCCCTGGCAGCGGCGGGTGAGGTGCTCGCCATGGGCCAGCAAGCCCTGATGCAGCTGGCAGGTGAGCACAGGGATGCAGTTCACCCCGGCGTGGTGGCGGAACCAATGACAGGTGAGGCAGACCTTGCGGCTGCGGCTGCCCACCAGCACCTCGTCATCGAGATAGGCCCACTCCTGGTAGCTGCCATCGTCTTCTGCAGCGCTGGGCGCTGGCCGGGTGCCACGGGAGCGGGGCGGGGAGACAGCCAAGTCGACACCAGCAATGGAAGTACACTCGTACTAGCAGAAACTGCCTGGTTCAGGCCAGTGCCACCGCTACTTGCGCCGGTGCCAACGCGCTGGAAACGGGGTGGCTGCTCGACGCCGCTTCATGGTGCCCCTGGCGGGGCGTGGCGCGGGCGTTCATCGCCAGCCACCCATGGCTTCCATCGCTTGATCGGCGTCGAGTTCCTCGCCCCGGCTGATCGCCCTGGCGCCCAGGCCCGCATCTGGTTCATTGATGCCGCCGTCCGTCCGCGCCGCCGTGGAGTCGTAGATGCTCACCCAGGCCGCCACCGAGCAGCTCATGGCAAGGAAGAGCCCATCGACACCAAGGCCCGCAAAGCTCAGATCCACCACCGAGGGCCCACCAGTGGCAACAGGGAGGATGGAGGGCGGCAGCAGCAGGTCCTCGATGCTCTTCAACCTCAAACAACGCCTCCAGTCGCTGCGGATGGTGGCGGGGCTGGCGGCCTTCCTGAAGAACCCCGACGAACTTGACAGCGTCTTTGCCGTTGCCCGCAGCCTCCAGGGCAGCCCCCTGGCAACCCAGATGCAACGCCATCTGCTGGGTGATCCCCGCATGGCAGCCCTGGTGGAGGCGAACTGGCGTCCCGCTGCGATCGATCTCGATCAACTCGATTCCCTGCCGGATGGCAGCCTCGGCCACACCTACGCCCAGCAACTCCAGAGCCAGGGCCTGACGCCCGAGAGCCTGATCGATCCAACGCCGATCACTTCACCGAGCCAGTACATCACCCACCGCCTGCGGGAAACCCACGACATCGTCCATGTGCTCACCGGCTTCGGCACCGATGGCCCCGGCGAACTGGGGCTCCAGGCCTTCAACCTGGCCCAGGTGCGTTCTCCCCTGGCGGTGATGTTGATCTTCGGCGGACTGCTGCGCACCCTGCAGGACGACGAGCCTCTCGAACCGCTGCTGCGGTCTTTGGCCCGGGGCTTTGAGCTGGGCCTGGCGTCGCCCTGCCTGATCAGCTTCAAGCTGGAGGAGGGTTGGGAGCGACCGTTGAGTGCCTGGCGCCAGGAGCTGGGGCTCAGCGAACCCCTCAAGGCTTCGCGCCCTTGAAGCCGCTCCACTGGATCAGCTCCTTCATCGATTGCACCCCTTCCTTGCGCTCGCCCCCCAGCACCCAGGTTGGGTAGGCCCCCACGTTGGCCGCCGCGCAACGTTGGCGGCCGGCTTCCTCCTTGTCGCATTCCACATAGGGGAGCAAGCGGCCCGCTTCGGTGCCGAAGAGGTTCTTCTGGTGGAAGCAGTGCGAGCACCACCAGGCTCCGTAGAACACCGCACCACGCTGACGGAGATGCTCCGCCAAGGCCAGCTGCTCCGGAGTGGAGGGGCTGACGGCCTCACCAAGATTTCCGCTGCTGGAGCCCGTTGCCGCCGCAGTGGCGGCCCTGGCGGGACTGCTGGCCTGGATCATCCCAGCCATCAGAGCCAGATTGAGGCCCATCAGCAGGAGCGTGAAACGCCCGGCCGGGCGGTGACCCTGGGGATTGGCGATGGCCATGGGGACCCACTGAAGCTGTCTTAACGACGTTAGGGGCCGTTCGGGCTTCCGCCCTGCGCTGGCCAGCCGAATAGCAGCCCTGGCTGGGAAACTGGGGGGGTTGCTTCCGTGTTCGGAGTCTCGATGGGCCTGCCTCGATGAGCGCCAACGGCTACCGCGACTACTTCAAGGTGCTCGGTGTGGAGCGCAGCGCCGATGCCGAGGGGATCAAGCGCTCGTTCCGCAAGCTCGCCCGCCAGTACCACCCCGACGTGAATCCCGACGACGCCTCCGCCGAGGCCAAGTTCAAAGAGATCAGCGAGGCCTACGAGGTGCTCTCCGATCCGGAGAAGCGCCGCCGCTACGAGCAGTTCGGCCAGTACTGGAGCCAGATGGGTGGGGGGGGCTCCGGTGGTGCCCCCGGCTTCGATGTGGATTTCGGCCGCTACGGAAACTTCGACGACTTCATTAACGACCTGCTCGGTCGCTTCGGCGGCCAGGTGGGCAACCCCGGTTTTGGCTTCTCCGGTGGCTTCCCGGGCAACTTTTCCGGTGGTTTCGGCGGGCCTGGCGGGGGGGCGGGGCCGGCGGCGCCGATCAACCTCGATGCCGAAGCCACGATCAACCTCAGCTTCGCCGATGCCTTCCGCGGGTGCGAGCGCACCCTGGCGGTGAACGAGGAACGGGTGCAGGTGCGGGTGCCGGCGGGGGTGAAGAATGGCAGCCGGTTGCGGCTCAAGGGCAAGGGCAATCTCCAGCCAGGTACGGGCCGTCGCGGCGACCTCTACCTCAACTTGAAGCTGCAGGAGCATCCGATCTGGAAGCTCGAGGGCGATCAGCTGCGCGCCGACCTGCCGCTCAGCCTCGATGAACTGGCCCTGGGCGGTGAGGTGCGGGTGGCCACGCCGGATGGGGAGGCCACCGTGCAGGTGCCGGCCGGGGTGGCCCTGGGCCGCAGCCTGCGGCTGAAGGGCAAGGGCTGGCCCCTGAAGGAGGGCCGCGGCGATCTGCTGCTCAGCCTCAGCCTCAAGCTGCCGGAGCGCTTCAGTGAGGGCGAAACGGAGTTGCTGGAGAAATTGCGCCTGGCCCGCAGCATCGACCCCCGCGCGGAGTGGATAAACTCCGCCAAGCTCTGACTCCCAGGGACCAATCCATCGGACCGAGCCCCACAGGCCCTGGCAGCCACTGATCCAGCAGACTCCCCTTCAAAGACGATTGATCAGGGTTTGCGAAAACGACGGTGGTGGCTGTGGGTGGTCCTTCTGGTGATCGGATCTGCGGTCGCACTGAAGGCAGTGATCCCACCGGAGCGGGGCATGCCGCCATCTCTGGTTCGGGAAGAATCCATGCTGGTGGACCCGAAGACAGAACTGTCCAATGCGAAAGGCATCGGGGTTGAAGTTGGCACATTCATCGAGAATTTCCATAGCTTGTCATTACGGCAGAGAATCTTCAATGCAGAAGGTTTTTATTGGCTGGAATGGCCCAGGGAGTTGCAGGATCTGATGGTGGCGCAAGGGATCACCCCACTACAGCTTGTGGAGATCACCAATCTGGTTAACGCCTCCTCTGCTCAAATTGAGCCCGATACAGTTGCGCCTGTTCAAAAACCTGCGGATCGCTTCTATCAACTCTTTCGTTATTCTGCCAATCTGTATATTCCGATGGTAGATCTCAGGAGATCACCCTTTGAGAAGCTTGTGCTGCCAGTCGTTTTAGAAGTTTCGCCTGAAGGGTTCTCCCACCAGGAGGCGAACGTCGTGCTTGTTCCCGATTCCAATAAGAAAAACAGTCAGGTTGGCAGTGGTGCTTATATCAATGGCTATGACATTGATACGGTGCGATCCGTATCCTCGCGTCATTCCTATGGGACGAATTGGGGATTTGATCAGGGTGATCTGGATTTTTCACGGCTCAGCACCGAGTTGGTGATGAAGGGCGATCCGTTTTCCAGTTTCGTGACCTGGATCCTGCCGCTGATGATCGTGATGCTGATCGTGCTGCTGGCCCCCCTGCTGGATGGTGAGCTTGGCGAAATCCGCCTGGCTATCCCGTCCACCGCCTTGTTGACCCTGATCTTTCTCCAGCAGACCTACAAGGCTGAATTGCCATTGCTGAGTTATCTCACCTTTCTCGACTTTTTATACGCCTATTCTTATATTGTTTCAGTTGTTTTGTTCGTTTTATTTCTTTGGAGGAGTAACGCATATGCGGGATCGCCGGATCAGCACAAAGGCGAAGCCCTGAAGATGATCAACAGAGTGGATCGAGTCTTTCAGTTGAGTGCGTTCACTGGCTTCTTCGTTGTTGCTGCTGTCGCATGGTCTGCTTGGTAAGTTAACTTGGTATGTTGCTATCACTTGTTATCTCAAGCCAGTGGGGCTTTAAGATCCAGAAATTGATTCTGATTGCATGGAGCTCGCCTACCGTCCGCGCCGTCTGCGCCGCACACCGGCCCTCCGGGCCATGGTGCGGGAGTTCCAGCTGAGCGCGGCCGATTTCATCTACCCCCTGTTCGTGCACGAAGGCGCCACCAACGAGCCGATCGGCGCCATGCCAGGCGCCCAGCGCTGGAGCATCGATGGCCTGGTGGGGGAGGTGGGCAGGGCCTGGGATCTGGGCATCCGCTGTGTCGTGCTGTTCCCCAAGGTGGCCGATGGCCTCAAGACCGAGGATGGCGCCGAATGCTTCAACGAAGGGGGCCTGATCCCCCGCGCGATCCGTCGGCTCAAGCAGGAACATCCGGCGATGGCGATCATGACCGACGTGGCCCTGGATCCCTACTCCTGCGATGGGCATGACGGCATCGTCAGTGAGGAGGGGGTGGTGCTCAACGACGAAACCGTGGCCCAGCTCTGCCGCCAGGCCGTGGCCCAGGCCCGCGCCGGCGCCGACCTGATCGGCCCCAGCGACATGATGGACGGTCGGGTGGGTTCCATCCGCGAGGCCCTCGACGAGGAGGGCTTCGAGCAGGTGGGAATCATCAGCTACACCGCGAAATACGCCTCCGCCTACTACGGCCCCTTCCGCGAGGCGCTCGATTCCGCCCCCCGCCCCGGCGCAACCAAGCCGATTCCCACCGACAAGAGCACCTATCAGATGGATCCGGCCAACGGCCGCGAAGCCCTCACCGAAGCCCTGCTCGATGAGCAGGAGGGGGCCGACATCCTGATGGTGAAACCCGGCCTGGCCTACCTCGACATCATCCACCGCCTGCGGGGCGAAACGGAGCTGCCGATCGCCGCCTACAACGTCAGTGGCGAATACGCCATGGTGAAGGCGGCGGCCGAGCGCGGCTGGATCGACGAGCGCGCGATCGTGCTCGAAACCCTGCTCTGCTTCAAGCGGGCCGGCGCCGACCTGATCCTCACGTACCACGCCTGCGATGCAGCCGCCTGGCTGCACCAGGGCTGATTCTGCGCCCCGGCCCAGACCAGCCACCCGGCCGGCACCGGATCAGGCCGGCCGCCGGCCGATCAGAATGAATGCATCGATGGAGAGGCCCCATGGCCGTGCAACGTCTGGGCCACGTGGCCCTGCGGGTCCAGGACATGGACCGCGCTAAGGCCTTTTATCAGGTCCTCGGTCTGCGCATCACCTGGGAGGCCGATGACTGGTCGTACCTGCAATCGCCCCACAGTGGCGATGGGGTGGCGCTGCTGAGCCCCACCTACACCGTGGCCGGCCCCCATTTCGCCTTCCACTTCAACGACCGGGAGGAGGTGGACGCCGTGCATGAACGGTTGCAGGCCACGGGCCACAAGGTCGGGCCGGTGCACGATCACCGCGACGGCACCGCCTCGTTCTACCTCCAGGATCCTGATGGAAACTGGCTGGAGATGCTCTACGAGCCGATCGGTGGCATCCCCTCCAACGTGGGCGCCGCCCCGATCGCGGGGGCGGCCGGGCCGGAGCAGGTGCAGGGGCTGGCTTGAGCACAGGCGGCTTGTTGGCGATTGAATCGGAGGCCCTTGAGCTGCTGGAGTGGCCGCGGCTGGCGGCCCAGTTGGCCAGCTTTGCCAGCACGGCGGTGGGTGGGCGGCTTTGCCGCAGCCTGCCGTTGCCGGCGACCCTGACCGAAAGCCGGCGGCGGCTGGCTGAAACCACCGAGCTGCTGGCCCTCGACGGGCTGCTTGAGGGCGGAGTGAGTTTCCAGGGCGTCGCCGATCTGGGCGACCTGTTGCAGCACTGCGGCAAGGGGGGCACGGCCGCTGGGGTTGCCCTGCTGGAGGTGGCCGCCACCCTGGCGGCCGCCCGCCGCCTGCGGCGCCAGATCGAGGATGGTGAGCTGCGTCCCGTCTGCACGGCGCTGGTGGCCCAGCTGCGCACCCTGCCGGAGCTGGAGCAGCGGCTGCGGTTCTGCCTGGAGGAAGGCGGGCGGGTGGCCGACCGGGCCAGTGCCGCGCTGGCCGTGGTGCGCCTGCAGTTGGCCGGGGTGCGCCAGCAGCGGCGTGAGCGGCTGCAGGACCTGGTGCGGCGCCTGGCCCCCCTGCTCCAGGACACCGTGATCGCCGAGCGCAACGGCCGGCCTGTGCTGGCGGTGAAGGCCGGCGCCGCCTCCGGTGTGCAGGGCCTGGCCCACGACAGCTCAGCCTCGGGCAGCACGGTGTTCATCGAGCCCCAGGCCGTGATCGCCCTGGGGAACAGGCTGCGGGACCTGCAGGGGCAGGAGCGGGAGCTGGAGCAGCAGGTGCTCGCCGAGCTCAGCGCCCTGGTGGCCGCCAACGGCGACGCCCTGGCGGTGCTTCAGCGCGTGTTGAGCGACCTGGATGTCGCCCTGGCCCGCGCCCGCTACGGCCTGGCCCTGGGTGGGGTGCGGCCCGAGTTGGCGGAGGACCCAAACGCCCCGTTCATGCTTCAGCAACTGCGCCACCCCCTGCTGCTATGGCAGGAGCGGCGGGAAGGGGGCCACACCGTCGTGCCGGTGACGATTTCGGTGGCGCCCGAGCAGCGGGTGGTGGCGATCACCGGCCCCAACACCGGCGGCAAGACCGTGACACTCAAGAGCCTGGGGCTGGCGGCGCTGATGGCGCGGGCCGGCCTGTTCCTGCCTTGCGCAGGCACGCCGCGGCTGCCCTGGTGCGGCCGGGTGCTCGCCGACATCGGTGACGAGCAATCCCTGCAGCAGAACCTCTCCACCTTCAGCAGCCACGTGCGCCGCATCGCCCGCATCCTGGCGGCCCTGCCGCCGGAGCCGGCCCAGGCGAACGGGGCCAGCCTGGTGCTGCTCGATGAGCTGGGCGCCGGCACCGACCCCGCCGAGGGCACGGCCCTGGCCATCGCTCTGCTGCGCCACCTGGCCGAGCGGGCCCGACTGACGGTGGCCACCACCCACTTTGGCGAACTCAAGGCGCTCAAGTACGGCGATGCCCGCTTCGAGAACGCCTCGGTGGGCTTCGATGACGAAACGCTCTCGCCCACCTACCAGCTGCAATGGGGCATCCCCGGCCGCAGCAACGCCCTGGCAATCGCCGGCCGGCTGGCCCTGGAGCCCGCCGTGATCGCCGCCGCCGCCGACCTGCTTGCGCCCCGGGGCGATGGGGAGCTCAACCAGGTGATCCGTGGTCTCGAAGAGCAACGACGCCGCCAGCAGGAGGCCGCCGAAGACGCCGCTGCCCTGCTGGCCCGCACGGAGCTGCTGCACGAGGAGTTGCTGCTGCGCTGGCAGCAGCAGCAGGAGCAGTCGGCCGAGTTGCAGGAGGAGCGGCGCCAGAGCCTGGAGGCCTCCATCCGCGACGGCCAGCAGGAGGTGCGCCGCATCATCCGCCGGCTGCGCCAGGGCAGGGCCGATGGGGAGCAGACCCGCCAGGCGGGCCAGCGGCTCAAACGGCTCCAGGAGCAGCACCGGCCCCAGCCGGAGCGGCGCCTGCACGCCGGCTGGCGGCCGGTGGTGGGCGAACGGATCCGGCTGCTGGCCCTGGGCAAGGCGGCCGAGGTGCTGGCGATCAGCCCCGACGGTGAAGAGCTCAGCGTGCGCTGCGGCGTGCTGCGGCTCACCGTGGAGCTGGCCGCAATCGAGGGCCTGCAGGGTGAAAAGCCGGCACCGCCCGAATCGCCTCCAGCGCCTGTGGTTCAGGTGCGCAGCCCCCAAACCCGGCACAGCGCCGGCCCCCAGGTGCGCACCGAGCGCAACACCGTGGACGTGCGGGGCCTGCGGGTGCACGAAGCAGAGGCGGCCGTGGAGGAACAGCTGCGTGGCGCCAATGGGCCGCTGTGGGTGATCCACGGCATCGGCACCGGCAAGCTCAAACGCGGCCTGCGCCAGTGGCTCTCCACCGTGCCCTGGGTGGAGCGGGTGAACGACGCCGACCAGGGTGATGGCGGGCCGGGCTGCAGTGTGATCTGGCCGAAGTGAACGGTTTTGTGGTCCTAGAGCAGCTTCACGCCAGGTCCGTAGCACTTCAGGGCGCGATCGTCGCTGAGCAGAAGCACCCCTTCTAAGCGGGCTTGGGCGATCAGAAGGCGATCAAACGGATCCCTGTGGTGGGAAGGCAGGAGCGTCGTGGCGGCGGCATGGTCGGGGCTGATCGCCAGAAACTCGAAGCCCGCCTCCCGTGCCGCGGTGATCAGGGACTGGGGGGACACCGCCAGCTTGCCCAGCTGGTGCTTGATGGCGGCTTCCCAGATCGAGGCGGCGCTGACCAGACAGCGGCACCCACGCAACCGCTCGTCCCATTCCCTGGAGAGGCGTGGGTCCCCACTCAGCCACCACAGCAGCACGCAGGTGTCGAGCAGGTAACCACCACCAGCGGCCATCAGGGCGATCCGCTGACTTCGCCACCGATCAGGGCCGCCACCGTGGCCTCCACTTCCGGGGAAAAGGCGGCATCGATGCTGCCTGGCTCCAGATCCAGTGATCCCCGACCGCCCAGCCGGCTGGCGGGGCTGCCCGGGACCAGCCGCACCAGTGGTTTGCCAGCCCGGGCAATCCAGACCTCCTCACCGTCGAGGGCGGCCTGCACCAGTTCCGAGAGCTGGGCCTTGGCCGCGTAGATGTTGGCCTGGCGCATGGCCGAATCGCCCATGTTCCCGCCACACTAACTTGGTCAGACCAGGGTGCAGCCGCTCGGCCTGCTCCGGTGGCAGGAACGGATCGATGCCCACGGCATCGGTTCAGCCCCCGAGGAGGCGCAGGCCTTCGACCTGGTGGAAAGCCGCATCGGTGGTGGCCAGGGTCAGGCCTCGCGCAGTCCCCGGTTGAGTTTGCCTGGCTCGAGCACGGCCCAGAGCAGGATGGGGGTGTCAAGCAGCAGCTTCACGCGCCCCAGGCGGCCAGCTCGCTCTCGGGCAGGGGCTCGAAGAAGCTCTCATCGACCGTTCCGGCCAGGAATCCCAACCGGCGGGGCGGTGACGGGCTGAGGGGAACAAGGCGGGCACAGGGTTTTCCGTTGTGAGCCAGCACGATCTCCTCGCCGGCGACCACCCGCAGCAGCAGCGCCGAGAGATGGGTTTTGGCCTCCTGAACATTCACCATGGCGCCTGAGCTGGGGCGAGGCATCAGACCAGACCAAAGTGATCAGGTCATCCTGAGCCAGAGGGGCCTGACTGGCTCAGGATCGATCGCCGCCAGCAGGGCGGCGGCCCGTCCCGCAAGCGCTGAGGGAGTCAGGCCACCCTCGCATCGGCCTCAGTCCTGTCGGAATCGTTTCCTGCCTGGCTGAGCTATGAGGGTCGGAGTTTACTGGACCAGGGCCATCGTTAACCTCTGAGGCGGGGCGCAGCCCCAACCCGGGGCTCCCCACTGATGACTACTCGCAGAACCCACAGCCCCGAGTTCAAGGCCCGTGTGGCCATGGAGGCCATTTCCGGCCGCAAGACCCTTCAGGAGATCGCGGCTGACCATGCCATCCACCCGATCCAGGTGAGCCAGTGGAAAAAACAGCTGCTGGAAAGTGCCAGCGATCTGTTCGGTAAAGGCAGAAAGGACAAGGAAAGAGGAGATCATCAGACGAGAGAGGCTGAGCTCTTTCAGGAGATCGGCAAACTCAAGATGGAGCTGGAATGGCTGAAAAAAAGTCTCAGCTGCTCGACCGCCCATGAACTGCGCAGATTGGTCGATCAAAATCATCCACAGCTCTCGGTTCGGCGTCAATGCGAGCTGCTGGGTCTGCCGAAATCCACCCTCTACTACAAGCCGGTGCCGGTCAGGGCCGAGACCCTCAGGATCATGGCCCGGATCGATGCCTGGTACCTGGACGATCCTGCTTCAGGCAGCCGACGAATGGTTGACTACCTGGCGGCAGAGGGGATCAAGGTGGGGCGTGACCAGGTACGAAACCTCATGCGGCGCACGGGGTTACGGGCTCTCTACCCGAAACCCAGGACCACCATTGCTGGCGATCCGTCGGAACGCTTCCCGTGCCATGTTGACCTGGAGAAGATTCATGCACCGGATGATGCCTGGGCAACCGATATCAGCTACATCCCACTTCGCAAGGGATTTCTCTATCTGGTGGCCATCGTCGATCTCTACTCCAGACACATCCTCAGCTGGAAGCTATCGAACAGCCTTGACACGGATTTCTGTCTGCTGTCACTGGAAATGGCTTTGGGTGATGGCCGAAAGCCCAGGATCATCCACTAGGATCAAGGAGTCCAGTTCACATCTAGAGACTTCGTCAAGAGGCTACGAGAAGAAAGGATCAAGATCAGCTGGTCAGGAAGGAAGCGCTGCTACTGCTTCGCAGAAGCCTACGGCTATGACAACATCCTGGTGGAACGGCTGTGGCGAACTGTCAAGTATGAGGAGGGGTACATCAGGGCCTATGAAGATGGCTGGGATGCAGAAGTCAGCCTGGCCAGCATCCTCTGGAGGTACTGCCATGCAAGACCTCATCGCTCACTGGGAGGCAAAACTCCCCATATGGCCTATAGTCAGTATGCAACTAACCCATCCCGCTCAGAGTTAACGATAATCTGCTGATTACCGTGACCAATGACTGGCTGGCAGGCCATGATCGCCGCCAGGTTCTGGGCCCATCTGGCGAAAGCTTGCCCCTCACCGTGTTGCCGGGGATCTGCTGCTTTACCCCAGAGCCAGGTGGCAGAAAAGAGCAATCTCTGCAGCCATGTGATTGGCCATGCCTATCGCGAAGGGGGCTTTCTTGATGGGAGTTGCTGCAGCTGGAATGTTGGATGGCGAGATTTTTGAAGAGGTGGTCTGGGGTTTTCAGTTGCAACAAGCCGTGGAGAAAGCCTGGCTTTATCTCCTGGATCAGGATGTTCATTTCACCCACAACCTCACCTTGGTGCTCCAGTTATTGCAAGATCATGGGCTTGATGTCAAAGCGTTTCTGCCGCTTGAGACCGATACCGACTTTGCCGCTTAACTCCGCTACCATGAAGATCTGGAACCGCAGCATCTCGAACGAATGGCCTGCACAATGAGGACGTGGCTGCCTTGATCACCCACGTGGAGGAGCTGATCAGTTCATGAGCCTGTGGGGGTCCGGAACCCTGCGCCGGGCAGCTATGACGCCAGCCTGGGGAGCTGCGGCTCCGCCGCCGTTGGCACCCCTGCAGCCGCCCGTGGCACGGGCAGCGCCTCCCCGGCCGCATCGAAGAAGCGCCAGCCGCTCGGGTCCAGCTCCAGATGCACGGTCTGGCCCGGCACCACCTGCTGGGCCGGGTCGGCGCGCAGCTGTACCAGGTGGCTGCCATCGAGCAGCCGACACCTGACCAGCAGTTCATTGCCGAGGGCTTCCAGGTGGGTCACCTCGGCCTGGATGTTGCGGTTGGTGGCGGGGGCCAGCTTGAGGTGCTCGGGCCGCAGGCCGCCGGTGAGTGCCGGGGCGCCGAAGCGCTCGGCATGGGCGGCCAGGGCGGCGGCCATCGGCCCCTCCACCAGGAAGCGCCGGCTGCCCAGCTGGATGTGTTCGCCTCCAACGGCAAGCACCGGCAGCAGGTTCATCGGCGGGCTGCCGATGAACTGGGCCACGAACAGGTTGGAGGGCCAGTTGTAGAGCTCCAGCGGTGTGCCCAGCTGCTGCAGCCGGCCGGCGTTGAGCACGGCGATCCGGTGCCCCATCGTCATCGCCTCCACCTGGTCGTGGGTGACGTAGAGGGTGGTGGTGCCGAGCTGCCTCTGCAGCGCCACGATCTGGGCCCGGGTGCCCGTGCGCAGCTTGGCGTCGAGGTTGCTGAGCGGCTCATCCATCAGGAACACGGCCGGCTGCCGGGCGATGGCGCGGCCCAGGGCCACCCGCTGCTTCTGGCCACCGGAGAGCTCCTTGGGCAGCCGATCGAGCAGGGGGGTGAGCTCCAGCTGCTCGGCCACCGCGGCGATCCGGGCGGCGATGCGGGATTCACGCGCCGAGGGCAGTCGCAGCCCCGGCGGCAGGGGGCGGCTGAGCCGGTGCAGGCTGTCCTGGAGCTGCTGGGGCAGGCTGCGGGGACGGCTGCGGCGCAGGCCGAAGCCGATGTTGTCCGCCACGCTCAGGTGGGGATAGAGCGCATAGCTCTGGAACACCATCGCCACATCCCGCTTGGCCGGCCGCAACCCGCTCACCTCCCGGTCACCCACGATCACGGCGCCACTGCTGGGGGTTTCGAGGCCGGCCAGGATGCGCAGCAGGGTGCTCTTGCCGCAGCCCGATGGCCCCACCAGCACGAGGAACTCTCCGTCGTTGACGGTGAGATCGAGCTGGCGCAGCACCTCCACGGGTGCGCTTCCCCGCCGGGGCGGGAAGGTTTTGCTGACCTGCTCGAAGCGAACCTCTGCCAAGACAGGCCCCCAGACCAGGCGATCCTAAGGTTGGCCTCTCACCTGGCCTGCGCTCCCAGCTCTCCCTTGCAGTTCATCGATCAAGCCCGCATCGCGGTCCAGGGGGGCCGCGGCGGCGACGGCATCGTGGCCTTCAGGCGCGAGAAGTACGTGCCCGCCGGTGGACCCTCCGGCGGCGACGGCGGCCATGGCGGCGCCATCTGGCTGCAGGCCGACCCCAACCTGCAGACCCTGCTCGACTTCAAGTACAAGCGCCTGTTCGCCGCCCCCGAGGGCCGCCGCGGTGGGCCGAACCGCAGCTCGGGCGCCGGCGGCGACGACCTGGTGGTGCGGGTGCCCTGCGGCACCGAGGTGCGCGACCAGGACAGCCTGGCCTTGCTGGGTGACCTCACCGAGCCTGGGGATCGGCTGCGGGTGGCGGCCGGCGGCCGGGGCGGCCTCGGCAACGCCCATTACCTCAGCAACCGCAACCGGGCCCCGGAAAAGTTCACCGAAGGCAAAGACGGCGAGAGCCGCCAGATCCAGTTGGAACTCAAGCTGCTGGCCGAAGTGGGCATCATCGGCCTGCCCAACGCCGGCAAGAGCACCCTGATCAGCGTGCTGTCAGCCGCCAAGCCGAAGATCGCCGACTACCCCTTCACCACCCTGGTGCCCAACCTCGGTGTGGTGCGGCGGCCCAGCGGCGATGGCACCGTGTTCGCCGACATCCCGGGCCTGATTGCCGGTGCCGCCCTGGGGGCGGGCCTCGGCCACGACTTTCTTCGTCACATCGAGCGCACACGGCTGCTGGTGCACCTGGTGGATGTGTCCAGCCCCGATGTGGTGGCCGACCTGGAGGTGGTGCAGGCGGAACTGGAGGCCTACGGCCATGGCCTCAAGGACCGGCCGCGGCTGCTGGCCCTCAACAAGATTGAATTGGTGGACGACGAGGCGCTCGACTTGGCCAGGCAGGCGCTCGAGAACCGCTGGGGAGCGGAGGTGAGGCTGATCTCCGCCGCAACGCGTCAGGGGCTGGATTCCCTGTTGGCCGCCGTCTGGGAGCAGCTGGGGATCAGCTGATCAGCCCCTTCCGGTGAAGCGGCTCAATCGTCATACACCCGGCATTCCGGGGCTTCGGGGTTGAGGTCGCAGTAGACCTCGAGGGCACTGGGATCGTGGCTGTCTTCGGGATGGTGCTCCTTGTACTCCTGCAAGGACTTCAGTTCATCCTCGAGGTGGCCGAGCTTGGCCTTGTCGCCCACGGCCTTGGCGGTTTCGAGTTCGATCTGATCCTTGAGGATGTGCTCGTCGATGGAGTTCATAGGAAGGCCGGGCTGCATCAACCGGATCTTTTCAGCCACACCCTACGGACCACCCAGGGACAACCAGCGGGTTTGTGGGCTGGAGCTGATCAAGACGGCCGGTCGCTGAGCTCCAGCCAGCGCTCTTCCCCCTGGTGAATGCGGGCCGCCAGGCTGGCCAGCTCCCGGGTGAGGAGATCAAGGCGGCCATGGTCACCGCCACCTCCTGCCGCCAGCTCACGCTCCAGGCGGTGCCGCTGCGCTTCCCAGTCGGGCAGGTGGCCCTCCAGCTCCTTGAGTTCGCGGTCTTCCCTGTAGCTGCGCCGCCGAGCTGCCTGTGGGGGAAGGGCCTGGCCTGCCTGCGGCGGCGGGGGGAGGGTCTGTCCAGCGCTGGATGGCTGCTTGGTGGGCGGTGCCGCGGGTGGTTTGGCTTGCGGTTTGGCCGTGACGGCCTGCTCCAGGTAGGCGCTGTAGTTACCCTCGAAGCGCTTGAGTTCGCCGGCCTCGAAGCTGAACAGCCGGTCCACGGTGCGATCAAGGAAGTAGCGGTCGTGGGAGACCACCACCACGCAGCCGCGGAAGTCCTCCAGGAAATCTTCGAGCACGGTGAGGGTGTGAACGTCGAGGTCGTTGGTGGGCTCGTCAAGCAGCAGCACGTTGGGCGCCTGGATCAGCAGGCGGCAGAGGGCCAGCCGCCGCCGCTCGCCGCCGGAGAGCTTGCTGATCGGGCTGTGCTGCTGGGCCGGCGGGAACAGGAACCGCTCCAGCAGCTGGGAGGCGCTCACCTGCACACCGCCCAGGTCGATCTGGCTGGCGGCTTCCTTGACGAAATCGATCACCTTGCGCTCCATCCCCTTGCCGGCCACCAGATCACCGCTCTGCTGGTCGAAGTAGGCCAGCTGCACCGTGCTGCCCAGCTCCAGGCGGCCCTCCTGGGGCTGGCGCCGACCGGCGATCAGATCCAGCAGGGTCGATTTCCCAGAGCCGTTCGGGCCGATGATCCCCACCCGGTCCTCGGGGCTGAAGTCGTAGCTGAAGTTGCGCAGCAGGGGCCGCTCGCTGCCCGGCGCGCAGAACGTCACGTTCTCAGCGGTGATGGCCCGCTTGCCGATGCGGCGGCTGGCGGTGGCGAGGCTGAGCTCCCCTTTGGCCTGGCGCACCGGCGCTTCCCGCATCGCCTCGATTCGCTGGATCCGGGCCTTCTGCTTGGTGCTGCGCGCCTGGGGACCACGGCTGAGCCATTCCAGTTCGCGCCGCAGGGCCCCCTTGAACTTGGCGGCGCTGGCGGCCTCGGCCGCTTCCTCACCCGCCTTGATCTGCAGGTAGGCGGCGTAATTGCCGGGGTAGCTGCGGGCCTCGCCCCGCTCCACCTCCACGATGCGGCTGGTCACCCGATCCAGGAAGTAACGGTCGTGGGTGACTAGCACCAGGGCGCCGCGGAAGCGCTCCAGGTGGCCCTGCAGCCATTCGATGCAGACCGCATCGAGGTGGTTGGTGGGCTCATCGAGCAGAAGCACATCCGGCTCGGCCACCAGGGCCGAGGCGAGGGCCAGCCGCTTGCGGTAGCCACCCGAGAGCTCGCCCACCAGCCGCTGGGTGTCGTGGATGCCCAGGCGCTCGAGCACCTGGCGGCACTGCTGCTCCAGCCCCCAGGCGTTGGCCTGGTCGAGGCCGGCGCTGAGCTCGCCCAGCTCCGCCAGCAGGGTGTCGTGGTGGGGATCCTCGGGGTCGCCCTGGTGAGCCAGGGCCTCACTCACCAGCGTGAAGCGCCGCAGCAACTCCATCTTCTCTCCGCTGCCCTGGAACACCTGCTCCAGCACGGTGCGCTGCGGATCGAGCTCCGGGTCCTGGGACACCAGCACCACCTTCAGCTTCGTGGAGCAGCGCCGTTCGCCCTCGCCCGGCGGCTCCTGGCCGGCCAGCAGCTTGAGCAGGGTGGATTTGCCGGCCCCGTTGGGGCCGATCAGGCCGAGCCGCTCACGCTCACCCACGTGCAGGGTGAGGTCGCGGAAGAGGGTGCGGATGCCGAAGTCCTTTCCGACTCCCACCAGGCTGATCAGACTCACGCGTTCGACGGCCGGTTCTGGCTCTCCAGGTAAGCAAACACGCTCTTGTCGCCCACGTCGGCCGCCGCCGGCATCGGGAACTTGCGCAGGCACAGCACCAGCAGCAGGGCCGTTTGCACCGCCAGCAGGGTGAAGGTGGTGGGGCCGTCGAGCAGGCCGGCCAGCCGGCCCAGCAGCGTGGCCGGCAGCAGGAGGGTGACGCCGATCGCCTCGGGCCGCTGGAAGCAGAAGAACTCCTTGAAGCCGATGCCGGCCAGGGCGGCGAAGAACGGCCCCACCGCCCAGATCCAGCGGGAGTCCGCCGCCAGGGCGGGAAGCATGGCGTTGGCACCCACCCGGGCGGCGAGCACCAGGCCACCGGCGCAGCCCAGCAGCCAGAAGAGCTGCAGGGCCCGGTGCAGCGGCCGCAGGTAGATGTGGATCCAGAGCAGGGCCAACCCCAGGCCCACCGCCATCACCAGCAGCCAGGGCCACAGGGGTGTGCCATCCCCGAAGCTGCGCCACTGCCAGAGCAGGGCCGCCTCGCCCACCCCCACCGCCAGCAGGGCGAGGCGGTAGCCCAGCACCTCGCGCCGGTCGGTGGCGTCGATCGTGAAGGGGCCATAGACCCCCTCGAACACCGGATCGCCCTGGGCCGGATCGTGGTTCAGAGGGCGTGTGGTCGAGCCGGTCATCGGGTCGGGCATCGGATGGGTCTTCGCCTTCATCATGGCGGGGCCTTGGAGGGGCACCCACCCACCAGGGTGGCCAGATCAGGGCCGGCCGGAACGATGCCGGAGGGTTGGAGGGGGAAGAGCGCCCCGAAGTAATCGCGCCGCCACGCTTCGGGGAAGCAGGTGTCGGCCACGCCGCCGAGGCCGAAGAAGCGCCGTCGCCAGTCCCAGAGGGCGGGGAACTGCCAGAGCGGCCGCCGGGAGCAGCCGAACAGGGGGGCATAGACGAGCTCCAGCCGAATCAGGGTGGGGAACAGCACCACATCGGCAAGGGTGAGCTGATCGCCGCAGAGCCAGGGGCCGCCGCCGGCGAGGGCCTGCTCCATCGCATCGAACCCCGCGAACAGCTCCACTTCGGCCTTGTCGTACGCCGCCTGATTCCGCGCGAAGCCACACCGGTAGACCCCATCGTTCACGGCATCCTGGAGTCGCACGCGCCACTGGCCGATTGCCTCGGCCCGCTCGGCGGGTTCCAGATCGGGTGCCGCCGCCGCCGGCCAGCGGTTGAGCAGTTCGATCAGCCGGGCGCTTTCGTTCACGACGATCCGCTGCTCCCGGCGGTCGTAGAGCACCGGCACGGTGGCCCGGGCCCGGGGGTCGCTGCCGCAGCGGCGGTACAGGTCGATCAGGGCCGTGGCCCCCTCGAATGGTTCGGCGAACCGCCAGCGGCCCGCCTTCGGGTCCGGCTCCACCACCACCAGCTCGATCGACTCCCCCAGGCCCCGGAGCGTCCAGACCAGCCAGGCTCGGTGGGCCCAGGGGCAGCTGCGCCCCACGATCAGCACATGGCCGCCGGGCTGCCCGGCGCTGGCTGGAAGCTCGGGGGATGCGCTGAAGGCCGCCACCGGGCGGCGGTAGTTCCCCTGGGTATCGGCGGGCCCAAGGCCGCCCATCAGCTGCAGCCATTGCCAGTGCCACGCCTGGCGGACGGCGGCGACCACGGGGGGAGGGATGGCCATGGCGCTCTGCGGCGGACCCCTCAACTCTGGAACCTCCAGGGGCGGACCTGCCAGGCTGGCTGCGGGCCGGCACAGGATGGCGATGGCAGCAGACGGGGGGATGGCCGCGGGCAGGGTGCTGGTGGTGGCCGGCACCCATGGCAACGAACGCAACGCCCCCTGGTTGCTGGAGCACTGGCGCCAGCAGCCCGCCGCTTTGGAGGCCAGCGCCCTGGCCCTGGAGCTGGCGATCGGCAATCCGGCCGCCCTGGCCGCCGGGGTCCGCTACATCCAGCGGGACCTGAACCGCTCCTTTTCCCTGTCCCTGCTCGATGATCCTGGCCGGGAGGAGCTGGAGGTGCAGCGGGCCCGGCAGCTGATCGCGGCCCATGGCCCCGGCGGTACCAGCCCCTGCCCCGTGGTGCTGGATCTGCACAGCACCACAGCGGCGATGGGCAATTCCCTGGTGCTCTATGGCCGCCGCCCGGCGGATCTGGCCCTGGCGGCGGGCATCCAAAGCCTCCTGGGCCTGCCGATCTACCTGCACGAGGCGGATGCGGCCCAGAGTGGCTTTCTGGTGGAGCAGTGGCCCTGCGGCCTTGTGATCGAGGTGGGGCCGGTGCCCCAGGGGGTGATCACCGCCACGGTCTGCCGCCAGACCCAGCTGGCCGTCGAGGCTGCCCTCGCCGTGCTGGCCGCGGCCCGTGCCGGCCGGTTGCGCCTGCCATCCACCCTGGTGGTGCACTGCCACGCGGGCAGCCTCGATCTGCCCCGCCACAGCGATGGCCGGCCGGCCGCCTGCCTGCACCCCCTGCGCCAGCACCGCGACTGGCAGCCCCTCCATCCCGGCGCCCCCCTGTTTCTCTGCCCGGACGGCACCACCACCTGCCAGGCGGCCACGGCTAAATCGCCGCTGTGGCCGGTGTTCATCAACGAGGCCGCCTACGGCGAGAAGGGCATTGCCCTGAGTGTCACCCGCCGAGAGCAGTGGTCCTGCCAGCCCAGTTGGGCGGAGGCGCTGGTGGCGTTGTGCGAGGGCCTGGCGCTCAGGGCGCCATGACCCGGATCGGGCCGTTGTAAACGACCGCCAGGATGGAGCGGCCATCCGGGGAGACCCGGAGCTCCGTTTCCACCGTGGCCGGCAGGTTCAGCTGCTGCCAGCCGGGGGGCCCGCCCTTGAACCGGAACAGGATGCCCTGGTCGCTCGATTCGACGATGCAGTTGCCGGCGGCCCGGTCGAACATGCAGGCGGCTGGCCGATAGACGTTGAGCCCGCCATTGAGCTTCTCCGCCTTCATCCGGGCCAGGTTGGTGGCGCGCTGCAAGTTGAAGGGAAAATCGGCCTGGGCCCAGGCCGATGTGCCCGCCAAGGACGAGGCCCCCGCAATCGTGATGGCGCTGATCAAGCCGAAGCAGGCGCGGAGCAACGGGCGCTGGAGGGGGAAGTCAGCCACAGGCCCAGGTGCCCTGCTCCTTGGTGCAGGGCAGGTCGCTGCTGCTGCCGTCGGCCCAATAAATCCGTAGCCGGTCATCGGCGCTGCCCATGCGGAAGGTGAGTGACTTGACAACACCGGCAGGTGGTTTGCCGGCAGGGTCAGCGGCATTGGTTCCTGCCGGGCTGGCCAGGCGTTGCTCCACCTGCTGCAGTCGCTGCTCGAGTTGATCGATGCGTTTGCTCTGGGGGTCAGACTTTCCCCAGCATCCTCCCAAAGTGAAGGCGAGAACCAAGGATCCGACGGCGGCCAGGCTGGTTGTGCCGCCGCCGCGACAAACAGGGAATCGGAACGGCATCGCCGCACCAGGGCCAGGGGAACCCTGTACTCCTAGCAGCGCACTTCAGGTGTTGGCCAGCCGCTCACTCCAGTACACGACAGCCCCTTGCTGCTCGAGTTGGTTGCGACGAACCCGGGCTTGATGGAACGGGACGGTTTCCGAAGACCGACTACCGCGGAGATCCCAACAGATCAGCACCATGGAGGACCAAGACAGATTCAGAAGACAACCTTAAGAAGCCTTTGTGCTTTCAAGCACAGTTCGTGGGCAAGACGTGACATTCGGCCATCCATGGCCTGGCCTTGGCGCGGGTTACTCCATCCTCCTGCCACCTGGCTTC
The DNA here is from genome assembly GCF_024345415.1 of Synechococcus sp. Tobar12-5m-g. GTDB lineage: Bacteria > Cyanobacteriota > Cyanobacteriia > PCC-6307 > Cyanobiaceae > Regnicoccus. The sequence goes on from NZ_JAGQBB010000012.1 coordinate 47,092, forward strand.
CGGTTCGATCGGGGTGATCGTGCTGTGGAATGGTTCAACCCGAGGAGCGACCGTGCTGCGCGTCTGTGAGCCGGAGCTGATGGACGAGGCGCAACAGGCAAAGGCCTATGCCGAGGCGGACTTCAGCGCCACGGACCAGGCGGTGATCGACCGCATCGACAGCCTCTTCCCCGCTGGGCTGGGGGAGCGGATCGTCGATCTGGGCTGTGGGCCGGGCAACATCAGCTTCCGCCTGGCCGCCCGCTACCCCGTCAGCGAGGTGCTGGGGCTGGATGGGGCCCCGGCAATGCTGGCGATCGCCAAAGCACGTCTTTTGGGAGAAGCCGGCTGGCCGAATCTGCGCTTCAAGCTGGCCGTGCTCCCGTGCCCTGATTGGCCGGCGAAGGCCTTTTCAGCCGTGGTGAGCAACAGCCTGCTCCACCATCTGCACGACCCCATGGTGCTCTGGAGAACCGTGCGGCAACTGGGGGCACCGGGGGCGGTGGTGTACCTGAAGGATCTGCGTCGGCCCGGCTCGGAGGCGGCGGTGCAGGCCTTGCTGGCCGCCCACCTGCCGGGTGCCCCCCCGTTGCTGCAGCGCGACTACATCCAGTCCTTGCGGGCAGCGTTCAGCCCCGAAGAGGTGATCGGGCAGCTCCAGGAGGCTGAGCTGGTTGGCCTGCAGGTCAGCGCCGTGGAGGATCGCTATCTGGAGGTCGCCGGGCGGCTGGGTTGATGGCGAAGGGATCGATCACCTCGGCGCCAGGATCAGATCCACGGCATCGGCCGGAGGGTCTTGGGCAGATAGAGCGGATGCAGGGGGCAGGCCGTCTTGCCCAGGCGAAGCACATGGAGGGGCGGCAGCAGACACCGGACGTCCTGGTCGCGATGGAGCCAGCTGCCGCGTCGTCCCCAGGCGGCCACGATCACCCCTGCCGGGGCGCAGCAGGTCTGCAGCCACTGGTCGTTCTCCGGGCCCACCGGCTCGGCGGCGGCGATCAGCGCGGCCGGCCTGGTGGCGCGGAAGGCGAAGAGGTTGATCATGCAGAGTCCGCCATAGCCCCAGTGCCTGGCGAAGGCAATGCAGCGCCGGACCGTTGGGTCGTCGGCTGTCTCGTCGGCTGTGCTCGGATTGAGGCCCACCACCGCGGCGTAATCAATCGCGCTGCTCCACTGGCGCCAGAGCGCATAGCGGTAGCGGCGGCACCCACTGAACACAGCCCCTCGTTCTCCATGGCGTTCCTGGAAACGCCAGAGTTGATCCTTGAAGGCGCTCTGTGGTCGCTCAGCCATTCCGGTGCCTAAGGATTGCAGGCTCCCAGCCGATCCCCTGGCTTTGCCCCAAGCTGCTGGATCAGCCCTTGGCCCCTGGCTGCCGTCTTGCCTTGCCGTTGGGCTTCGCGGATCAACAGGGCGCCTTCCCCCGTGCCAACCACGAGCCCAACGGACGGGACCGCCTCCAGAACGGTGCCAGGCGGCGATTCAGTCCCTGCTCCCCTGGCGGCCGCCGGCTCGGTGGCCAGCAGCCTCAAGCGCTGGCCCTGCCAGCTGGTGTGGGCCCCTGGGTAGAGCCCCATCACCTTGCGATGAATGGCCAGGCCTGGTTCTGCCCAGTTGATCCGGTAGTCCTGCTTGCCCAGCAGCCGGGCGTAGCGGTCGGCCTGCTCGGGTTGGTGCCGCACCCCCAGCCGCCTCAGCCGCTCCGCCAGCGGGCCCGGCCCGGCCCGCTCGATCAGGGGCATGGCCTCCACCAGCAGATCGGCGGTGAGCTGGCTCAGCCGCCTGGCCAGACCTTCGGCGTTCTCCAGCGGGCCGATTGCCAGCCGCCGCTCCAGCAGCACAGGTCCCGTGTCGAGCCCTTCCTCCATCGCCATGATTCCCACGCCGGTTTCCCGGTCCCCCTCGATCAGGCTCCACTGGATCGGCGCCGCCCCACGCCAACGGGGCAGCAACGAACCATGGCCGTTCCAACAACCCAGTGGTGGCTGGGCCAGCACCTCCTTCGGCAGGATCTGCCCGAACGCCACCACCACCGACAGATCCGCCCCCAGGGCGGCCAGGATGGCTTGCAACTCGGGTTCCCGGCGAATCCGCTCGGGTGTGAACACCGGCAGCCCCATCTCCAGGGCGCGCTCTTTCACCGCCGACGGCACCAGGGCGGAGCCCCGGCCCCGGCGCCGGTCGGGCTGGCTCACCACCCCCACCAAGCCATGGCCTGCCCCCACGAGCGCCTCCAGGCTGGGCACGGCGTAGGCGGGTGTGCCCCAGAACAGGATTTTCATGGGCAACGATGGCGCCGTTCAGGCGTCGCCGGTGATCGAGAGACCCTCCACCCACACATGGGGGCAGAGGCCGTCGGGGGTGATCTTGGCGGGGCCTTCGAAGCCGATCAGCCCCTTGAGCACGGCGCGGATGTCACCGGCAACAGTGGCGGCCTCGATCGAGCGGGCTTCGCCGCCCTGGATCAGCCAGCCATCAAAGGGCAGCGAGAAGGAGCCCTGGCTCGCCTTCACGCCGGCATGGAGCGCCGAGAGCGACTCGATCCAGACCACCCCATCCGCCTTGTGACGATCCAGGCCGCTGGCGCCGCCTGCGGAATCGCCCGGACCGATCTCCAGCCAGTTCGTCCCCACAGACACCTTGGCACCGAGGCCCGCGTGGCCGGTGGGGGCCACGCCGAAGGCGCGGGCGGTGGCTTCCGAGTGCAGGAAATGCTTCAACACCCCCCCATCGACCAGGGCGAGCCGATGCACCGGTGTGCCTTCCCCATCGAAGCTGGAGGCGCCGATGTTGCCGGGGTGGAGTCCGTTGTCGTGGATCGAGAGGAACGGCACCGCCAGTTGTTCGCCGATCGACTCGCGCTGGCTGAGGCTGACCCCATCCAGCACCGATCGGGCGTTGAACAGGCTGCTGAAGGCCCCGATCAGATCGAGGAAGGCCTCGGGGCTGAACACGCAGGGGTAACGGCCGGTGTCGATCGGGGCGTAGTCAAGGTGGGAGATGGTGCGCTCGGCGGCTTCGTCGATACAGCCGGCCACGTCGAGCAGGCCGGCTCCATAGGCCAGCCGCACGGCCCCACTGCTGCGGGGCTTGCGGCCCGCCTCCTCGGCCCGGGCGTACAGATAGAGGCTGGCGGTGCTCAGCCGCTGCTGACGGCAGGCCCCGTCGCTGTTCAGGTAGATCCGCTCGCTGCTGCGCTGGGCCAGGCCGTTGTAGGGAACCGTGCTGATCGCGACGTGGCGAGAGAGCAGATCCCGCTCGGCCTCCTGGAGGGTGGCCAGCAGGCTGAGGATGCCCACCGGCTCCCTCAGCGGTTGGTCCAGGGTTTCGAGCGGCGCGGTAGCCAGCGGCGAAAACGTCGGGGTGTCGTCGGCGTTGCCGTAGGCGCTGGCTTCCTGGGCTCCGGCCAGGGCGCGGGCCAGGCCCGCCGCTGAGAGATCGGAGGTGCTGGTGATTCCCACCAGGCCGTCTGCGTTCCAGACCCGCACGGTGATCGAGCTGCGCTGGGCACCCTTGAGCTGCTTCGGCTCGCCCCGGTCCACCTGAACCGAGGTGTCGGTGCTGCAGGCGGCGCCGAGATCCCAGCGCCTGATGCCCAGTTCGGCGGCGAGCCGCTCGAGCTGGCCGGCCAGCTTGCTGGCGTCCAGTCCCTGGACGGGCGATTCACGGATCGCTGTGTCAGTGACGGTCATCGTCCCCCCACGGTGATCGCATCCACCTTGATGTGGGGCTGCCCCACCGTGACGAAGATGCTGCCGCTCACCGAACCGCAGAAGCCGGCCGCCAGCTCCAGGTCGTTGGCGCACATCGAGATGCGGGGCAGCACCTCCTTGGCCTCGCCGATCAAGGTGGCGCCCTTCACCGGTTTGCCCAGCTGGCCGTTCTCGATCAGGTAGCCCTCCTCCACGGCGAAGTTGAACTGGCCGGTGGGGCCGACGCTGCCGCCCCCCATCGACTTGCAATACAAACCCCGCTCCACCGAGCCGATCAGGTCGGCGGGGCTGTGGGGCCCGGCCGCGATGAAGGTGTTGCGCATGCGGCTGGCGGCAGCGAAGGCATGGCTCTGGCGGCGGCCGCTGCCGGTGCGGGCGTGGCCGGTGCGCAGTTCGCCGGCCCGATCAGAGAGGAAGCGCTTGAGGATGCCGTTCTCGATCAGCACGTTGCGCTGGGGCTCCATGCCCTCGTCGTCCATCGACAAACTGCCGAATGCTCCAGTGCTGAGGCCCTCGTCGATCGCCGTGACGGCCCCATGGGCGATCGGGCTGCCCACCTGGTCGGCGAAGGGGGTGGTGCCCCGCTCCACCTGGGTGGTTTCCAGCAGATGGCCGCAGGCTTCGTGGAAGATCACGCCACCGAAGCGGTTGGCCAGCACCACCGGGTAGCTGCCCGCTTCCACATAGTCGGCGTGGAGCATGGCCCTGGCACTGGCGCAGAGCTCGGTGGCGGAGGCTTCCGCGTCCCAGTGGAGCAGGTCGTCGGGCCGGTCGGTGCTGCCGTAGCGCCGCCCCTGGCTGGCCCGGTGCTCCCCATCGGCCACCAGGGCGTTGAGCCCCACCGACTGATGCAGGCGGATGTCGCGGGCGAAGGTGCCGTCGCTGGCGGCCACCATCACCTCCTGCCAGTCGCGGGCGTAGCTGCCGCGGCGGGCCTGCAGGTGCTGGCCGTGGCATTCGAGCAGGGCGGTGCCTTCCAGCAGCCGGGCCGTGGCGTCCCCCAGACCGGGGCAGGCAGCCAGCCAGCCAGCCTTGGCGGCGGCGTGATCACGCAGGTGGGCCAGGCCTTCGAAGCCGCCGCGGCCGGCGCTGCAGGGCTCCAGCCCCAGCATGCCAAGGGCCTGCTCGAGGGCGGTGAGCAGACCCCGTTTGCTGAGGTCGTTGGTGGAGACGAACCCATCCCGCTCCCCGCGGAACACCCGAATGCCGGCCCCCTTGCCGAAGGCCGGGCTGACATTGGTGATGCGGTCCTGCTCGGCCAACAGACCAATGTGGTCGGTGCTCTCCAGAAACACCTCCACCAGGGTTGCACCGGCGGCACAACCGGCCGACAGCACCGCCTCCAGCCGTGGTCGCCAGCTCAGGTCGAACGGATCGAGAGAAACAACGGGGAGTGGCAGGGAAGCAACCAAAGGGAGCGATGGCAACAAACGGAACCAAAGGAAGGGATCTGAATAGCCTGGCGACTCAGCGCACGGCCGGTTGGAAGTCTTCGCTGCGGATCGGCGCCATCAGGAACAGCTTCGCCATCTCCAGGCCGTTGGCCAGCCAGAAGGGAAGCTTGCGCAGGACCTTGATCGGAGCGGCGGCGCTGGATTGATCCGCGGCGGTCAGGGCGCTGTTGTTGGTGACGATCCTCTCCAGACGCACGTAGAACTTGGGATGCTCCACGTTGAGCACCACAGGAAAGACCCGGGCGGAGGTTTCGTTGGTCTTGGCGATCACCTCCTTGTCGTAGGCGCGGGCGTCGAGGCCGAGCGCCTCGTAGAACTCCTTGCGGGCCACGTCGCGCACGTACATCGTGGCGAACACGGCCAGCAGGAAGAAGCGGCACCAGAGGCGGGCCTGGAGGCCACGCACGGTGCCTGGCTGGGCCTTCATCAAGGCGTCGAAGAAGTCACCGTGGCGGTTCTCGTCCTGGCACCAGTTCTCGAAGAAATTGAAGATCGGGAAGATCTTGCTTTCGGGGTGTTTCTGGAGATGGCGGTAGATGGCGATGTAACGCCAGTAGCCAATCTTCTCGGAGAGATAGGTGGCGTAGAAGATGAACTTGGGTTTGAAGAAGGTGTAGGCCTTGTTGGCGGTCAGGAAGCCGAGATCGAGCTGCAGCCCGAAATCGCCCATCGCCTTGTTGAGGAAGCCGGCATGGCGGGCCTCATCACGCGCCATGTGGGCGAAGCATTCGGCCAGCAGGGGGTTTTTTCCCTTGATGCGGCGGCTCAGTTCCTTGTAAAGCAGGAATCCCGAGAACTCGGAGGTGCAGCTCTGCTCCAGAAACTCCACGAACACCTTTCGGGTGTCGGGATCGAGCTTGTCGGCCGCGCCTACGAATTCTTCGTTGCGCACGAAGTGGTGGCGGTTGTAATCCTTGCGGAACTCTTCGCAGATCGCTTCGAGTTCCACTTCGTTGGGCCGCAGATCCATCGCCGCCATGGCGTCGAAATCCGTGGTGTAGAAGCGGGGGGTGAGGATCGTGTCCTTCACCGGGGCCTTGAAGGTTGGGGTCCCTGCGCTGGTCACCGTGGCGCCGGGTTCCGGGAGGGTGGCCACATCAGGAGATGGGGCGGCAGTGGGGGCGGCGATCGGAGGCACCATTCGCGCGTCTCGGCAAGACAGTGAAGCCATCGTAGAAGGCTTCCGCGTTTCTCCGTCAGGATGTAAAGCCTGGGGGGCCAGGGGCGGGTGCTCAGTTCGGACCCAGCCATTTTTGGCTGTTGAGGCGGGACACCACCCGGGACACCAGCAGCGCCAGGGTGGTTTTGCGCTCATCGATCAGGAACGACTCCAGCAGGCTGGGTTCGCTGCCCGACTCGGCCACACTGAAGGTCTTGGCCGAGCTGATCTCCGCGGTGGTGAAGCAAAGCCAGAAACGGCGGCCGCCCGGCAGCACCCCGATCACTTGCCAGCAGGGAGCGGCAACCACCGGCATTGGCGCCTCCACGAAACTCAAATCCGGGGCCGGGCCGCCATAGGCCTCGATCTCCTTGGCCAGGCCGGGCAGAAACAGCTGGGGGATGAACTCCGCGAACGGCTTGTCTTCTGGAGCGGGTGGCTTCACCTTGGTGGCCACAGGCTTGGCTTTGGCCTCCGCAGGTTGGGCTGCGTCCGTTGGCGTGGGCTTGGGGGCGGGGCTGGCGGAATCGCTCACGGACAGGGCCTCAACATGGAACCGTTGGCAAACTTTAGGGTTGTCCTACCAGTCGTCGGTCAGCGGATCCTCCCAGCCCTCTGCCGCGGTGGCGACCGGCCCAGCAGCGGCCGGCTGGTTCGGCTCCATGCCCCATCCATGGCTGCCAGGCGGAGGTGGCGGCGTCGGGCCCGGGCCGGAGCCAGCCGCGCTTCCCCGGCGGATGACGCGGAAGGGAACAGAGATGGTCGGCAGGGGATCCTGGGGAGCGCGCTCCGGGCCTGAGAACCCCGCCGGTGGCGAGAACGGCACCTCGCCGCGGCTTGGCGCCGCTGCTCTCTCCTGGCGGCGGGCCTGCGGAGCCTGCGCAGGAGGCGTGCGGGGGCTGGCCCGCTGCCGAAGGGCCAGGGCCGTGAAACCGGCGCTGAGGGCGGCACCTCCTCCACCGGCCAGGGCAATCCAAGCCCCCAGTGGCAGGGACGGCAGGCGCCAGATCAGCACCCGCATGGCCACGCTCGGCCTGGGATTGAGGGCCGCGAGCAGCAGCAGCAGCAGCAGCGGGGCCAGCAGCGGCAGAAGCAGGAGGCGTTGCAGCACGGCTCGGAAGGAAGGAAGCGGAGCGGTGGAACCGCCGCCTCAGGGGGCGGCGGGGAGGCTGATCGGCCCCTGCCAGCGCCGCAGGGCGCCGAGGTCGTAACCCAGACAGTCGAACACCCGGATCACCAGGAAATCCACCATCTCCTCCAGGCTGGTCGGTCGGTGGTACCAGGCGGGAATCGGCGGGGCGATCCGGGCCCCGGCTTCGGCCAGGGCCGTGAGGTTGCGCAGATGCACCAGGTTCCAGGGCATTTCCCGCGGGGCGATCACCAAAGGCCGGCCTTCCTTCAGGTGCACATCCGCCACCCGCTCGACCAGATCGAGGGCGACGCCGCTGGCGATTCGGCCGACGGTGCCCATGCTGGCCGGCAGGATCACCATGCCCCGGGTGGGGAAGCTGCCGCTGGCGATGGCGGCCGCCTGATCATTCCAGCGGTGGCAATGCAAGCTGCCGCCGCCCACGCCAGTTCGTTCCCGCCAGAACGCCGCCTGGCTCTCCGGTTCGGCCGGAATCCGCACCCCTTGCTCCGCCAGCCAGACCGCAATGGCGCCGCGGCTGGCGATCAGCTCCACGGACTCGCCCGCCTCCAGAAGCAACTGCAGGGCCCGCTCCGCAAGGGGCATGGCCGAGGCGCCCGAGACGGCCAGGACCACCGGTGGCATGGCTCAGCTCTCCCTTTCGCCGGGGTCGCCCTCATCGGCCAGGGTCTCGGCATCGACCACGCGTTCACCGGGGTCGCCGTCATTGGCGGGAAGCAGGATGGCGAGATCAATCTGGTGGCGCAGCACATCCACCTTCAGGATTTCCACGTCCACCCGATCGCCCAACAGGTAGGTGCGGCGGTTCTTGCGACCGACGAGGCGGTTCTGCCGGGAGCGGTATTCGTACCAGTCGTCCTTGAGGGAGCTGACGTGCACCAGTCCTTCCACCCGTGACGGGGGGATCTCGACGAAGAAGCCGTAGCTCTGCACGCCGCTGATCACGCCGCTGAGGGTTTGGCCCACCAGCGGCTCGGCGGCGCGGGCCTGGGCCATCGCCAACAGGTCGGACTGAAGCTCCAGCACGAACCGGGAGCGGTTGTTGAGGCGCTGGATCAGGCCAGAGCTGCGGGAAGCCTCGAGGTCGGTGAGCTGGCTCGGGGGGAGCAGGGGCCAATCGATCGTGCCGTGGCAGAGGTCAGCGGCCAGATCCACCCGGACCTTGTGACGCACGCTGGGTCGATCCTTGCCCTCCGTCAGCAGCAGCACCAGCAGCTGTTGGTTCCAGACATCGGCGTAGTGCAGGGAGGGGAGGCACCAGGGGGCAAAGCCCTCCTCGGCCGCCGCCAGACTGTGGAGGCCGGGCTCGCCGCTGAGTTGCACCAGCGGCAGCACGTCGCTGAGTTGCCGCTGCAGCACCCGGCTGCGATCGGTGGCGGCGAAGGCCTCCGCCAGCTCGGCAGCGGCGGGGGCATTGCCGTCATCGGCGAGCTCGAGGGGAATCTCAAGGGCAAGGGCGGCTTTGGCCACTTCATTGATCTCCGCTGGATCGGCAGCGGGATTGACGGCGAACAGCCCGGGCAACTGCAGGGCCGCCAGATGCTCCCCCAGGGCGCGGCCGGCCGGGAGCACCAGCTCCCGCAGCAGGGCAATCGGATGGTGAGGCGGCAACTGCACCAGCCAGCCCCGTCGGCTCTCGTCCGGCTCCGGCGTGGTCAGGTCGGCCAGGGATTCGAGCGCTGGCAGGGGCAGATCCAGATCAATCGAGCCCCTGCCCAGGCGCTGGCCCCGCAGCTGGCCGGCCAGCTCCAGCAGTTGCTCCAGCAGCGGCAGCTGATCCTTGATCGGTTTGAGGGCAGACGCCAGGGTGCGGGCCTTCGGCTTGCGCTCGGCCAGGGCCTGAAGAGCTGCCGCATCGATGGTGGCATCGGCTTGGATCGTGGTCAGGGCGAAGCGGTAGTGCGCCACCTGGCCGTCGGCGCCGAAGTCGAGGCCAACGGAAACCGCTGCTGCCGCCTGCCCCGGTTCGAAGCCGGCGGCCTTGCTCAGGGGTGCAGGCAGCAGCGGGAGCCAGCGACGCCCCAGGCAGAGGGCTTCCGCTTGCTCCCGCAGCCAGTGATCCAGGCTTCCGCCCGGGCTCAACCGCTCCGCCACAGCCGGGGCGTGCACCCAGAGCCTGGGGCCCGCTTCACCCTCCTCCAGGGACACCGCCGGAAGGATCGGTGCCTCGGAGCCACTCCAGCCGCCCAGCAACAGGGTGGGGAGGGCGGTGAGATCGGTACGTCCCTTGGCGAGGGGGCTGCGCAGGGTGGTGCGGGGCGCTGGGGTGGGGTTGCGCAGGCCGTGCTTGGTGAGCAGAAGGTCCAGATCGGCCTCTTCACCGCCGTTGATCGGCAGGCGCCGGGCCACGTGGCCGCAGGCGGGATACTGGGCCAGGGGATAGCGGTCCACCCGCACCTCCACGACCGATTCCCGGGCTGGATCGAGAAAGGAGCCATCTTCGGCAGGCAGTTCCAGCGTGGTCAGCAGCCGGTCGTCGAGGGGAACGGCAACAAGGCGATCGTCCTGCTGCTCCACCTGGGCCAGCAGATGCTGGGTGGCCCGCTCGAGGATGCACTGCACGCCACCTTCGGGGGAACGCCGCCGACCTCCCTCCCGGGTGATTCGCACCAGCACCCGATCGCCGTTCCAGGCGTGGTTGAGCTGGTGATCGCGGATATAGATGTCTTCACCGCCATCAACCCGAAGGGCGAAGCAGAAGCCCTTGCTGGAACAGCGCAGGCGCGCCTCGATCAGGCTGTCGTCGTGGCGGCGTTGAACCCCCGCCTCCCCTTGCTCGAGCAAGCCGACGCGGCTGAGGCCATCGAGGGCGATGTGCAGCAGCTGCTTGTCCGGTTTCAGGCTCAGGCCGAGGGCCTTTTCCAGCTTGGCCAGTGGCAGCGCCTCCTCGGCTGGGAGCTGGTCGAGCAGGTCGGCGACCGTGAACTTCATCGGAACGGGGTTCAAGGGGGAGACGGGGGGTGCGGGCGACTGCGGCAGGGGCTCGGATCAGCGGAGGGCCGATCCGCGAAAGGGTTCACGGAACGGGACCCGGGCGTTGGGCTCCGGCGCCCAGCGAAGCCCAACGCCCTCGGCGCCATCCAACCACTCTACGAATCCTCCCTTCCAGCCCGCACGAGCAGCCGGATGCCAATCAGCAGGAAGCCGGCGGAGGCGGCGAGTTGCAGGGCGTCGGCGGGGATCAGGCTGGAGAGGGAGCCACCAGCGAACGCCCCCAGCAGGCTGGCCAGAACCAGGGCTGCCGAGCTGCCTAGGAACACGGCCGCCGGTTTCGTGGTGGTGCCGCTGATCGTCACGATCGTGAGCTGGGTCTTGTCGCCAAGTTCGGCGAGGAAGACGGTGACAAAGGTGGAGGCCAGGAGGGGCAGTTGCATGGGGTTAGGGGTTGATCAGGCCGATGCCGGCTTGTGCGCCGAGCCAGAGGCCCAGGGACACCATCAACGCTCCGGAGATGCGCTCCAGCCGCTGGGGAGGCAGCACCGTTGCCAGCCAGCGTCCCAGCAGCACCCCCGCCAGGCTCGAGCAGATCAGGGCGAGGGCCGCCCCGGTGAACACCAGCAGGGGGCGCCCCGATTCAGCGGCCAGCAGCAGGGCGGCGAGCTGGGTCTTGTCCCCCAACTCGGCCAGGAACACCGTGGTGAAGGTGGTCAGGATGATCGCCAACAGCGTGGGATCAGCCGGTCCTGCGGCCGGAGCAACCGTTTTGGTCGCCTCCATGGGCTCCTTCCCGTCAGCTCGTTCTCCCGATTCGGAAGCGGTGTCCAGCGCTGTGCTGTCGTCGGTCATGGCTCTCGGGTGGCCTGCTCGAACCGTCTCAACACGGTGCTGCGTCCCCCATACTCTTGGCGGATCTGCTGGCGGCAGCAGGCGATCGCGAAGCCTTCTTCCTCCTTGATCGGCACGTTGAACAGGGCTGCCAGGCTGTTCACCCGGCAGAAATCTGGCCGCTCCCCATAGATCCGGCAGCGGCGCCCGCCGGTGTCGAAGTGGATGCACCAGCCATCGCTGCCCACCATCGCCAGGTACTGGCTGCGTTGGTCGGCGCTGAGGGCGTCCAGGGCCTCGCCACGTCGCTCCGGATCCAGCCGGCAGCAGGCTCCACAGCCGCCGATGCAGCTCCAGTGGCTTCCGCAGCCCATCAACGCCCCCCTGGATGCTGTGACAAGCGGTCACAGTGGCACGGTCCGTGCTCGTGAGGGAGGCGGTGGCTCCCGTAACCTTGCAGCGAGATCGTTCTATTCGCGAGCCTGTCGTCCATGGGTATCGACATCCATCTGATTGCCAACTTCATGGCCCTGGCGTTGATCACCCTGGCAGGCCCTGCGGTGATCTTCATCCTCTTCTATCGGCGCGGAGCCCTCTGAACCTCAGGCTGCCAGTCCCAGGGCCAGGGCGGCCTCCGCGAACAACCCCTTCAGGTAGGGATGCTGTTCTGCCTGATCGTCGTTTCCGGGGTCCGTTGAGCTGAGCTCATCGCCCGCTTCGTTGCGGATCCGAACGGACTCTCCGACCCGTCGGCACCAGTAGGTGCGCTGCCGGCGCCGCAGCACCACCTCCCCACCGCCGCTGGGGCGCAGACCCACCAGCTCGAGCTGGAGCCGCTCCTCCCCCTGCCAGCGGTTGCTACGCAGGCGAAAGGCAACATCCACCAGCTCGGGCACCGCCCCTTCCCCCTGCCAGCGCCAGGCGATGGCCCGGTGGCTGCTGGCGTTCTGCTGCAAGGTGAGTTGCAGGTGGCCGCCGCGCAAGGGCCGCTGCTCCAGCACCTGGCACCGGGCACTCCAGAACAACGGTGCGGCGAATCCAGCTCCCAGCGGTTCGAGCCGTTGCAGATCCCTCCAGAACGCCCGATCGATCCGATCGAGGCTGAGCAGGGCCTCCGGCTCCACCGGGACGCCGCCAGCCTGGCCGGCCAGCCAGTCTGTAGCCAGGGCATTGAGGGCCCCGTGCAGGGCCGCCACGTTCTCAGCCCGCACCGTGAAGCCACCGGCGGCGGGATGGCCGCCATGGCGCTCCAGCAGCGCCTCGCAGTGGCGCAGGGCCTGGTCCACGGCGAAACCACGGGGGGCCCGCACCGACGACCGCAGGCGCCCGTTGCCTTCGCTGGCCAGCAGGGCCACCGGCAGACCGAAGCGTTCGACCAACCGGGCGGCCACCACACCGATCACCCCATGGTGCCAGTGCCCCTGGGCCAGCAGAAGGAAGGGTGAACGCTCCGGCCCATCCGCCTCCACCAGGGCGACCGCTTCGGCTTCGATCGCGTCGCAGAGTTCGCGGCGTTGCCGGTTGAGCGCTTCGCAGTCCTGGGCCAGCTCCATGGCCCGCTCCCTGTCTTCGGTGGTGAGCAGCTCCACCACCAGCTGGGGATCCCCCAGGCGGCCCACCGCGTTGATGCGGGGTGCCAGTTGAAAGGCCACGGCCGTGGCATCCAGGGGGGTTTCGCCCACGCCGGCCAGGCGTTGCAGGGCCTGCAGCCCCGGCAGGGTTGAGGCATGCAGCCGGGGCAACCCCTCCTGCAGCCAACGCCGGTTCACCCCAAGCAGCGGAGCCATGTCGGCGATGGTGCCGATGCAGAACAGGTCGAGCGCCATCGCCGTGGCGTCGTCACGACCCAGGCTGCCCGCCAGGGCAACCGCCAGCACATAGGCGAGTCCGACCCCGGCGAGTCCCCGGTAGGGGGAATCGGCCGGGGTGCAGGCCGGATGAAGCAAGGCCAGGCAGGGAGGCGGTTCCGGGGGCAGGGTGTGATGGTCGGTGAGGATCACCTCCACTTGAAGGTCCTTGGCGCGCTCTAGGGCTTCCTTGGCCGCGATGCCGTTGTCGACGGTGACCAGCAGGCCGACCCCCTCGCCGGCCAGGCGCTCCACCATGGCGGCATTCAGGCCATAGCCGTCCTCCTGACGGCTGGGGATCGCCGCGAGCGGCCTGGCCCCCAGCCGCTGCAGCACGCCCACCAGCAGGGCGGTGCTGGTCATGCCATCGGCGTCGTAATCACCGCAGATCGCCACCGCTTCGGCCGCACCGCAGGCCCGCCGCAGCCGCGCCACGGCCTTGTTGAGATCGTTGAAATGGGCCTGGGGGTCCGGGGCTGGGGCGGGCTTCAGCAGAGCGGTGATCGCCTCAGCACTGAGGAAGCCACGCCGTTGCAGCACCGCCAGCAATTCCGGCGGCAGGCCGAGGCCTTCGAGGGCCCCTGCTTCGATGCCCTCCTCGGCGGCAGGGAGCGCAGCGGGCAGTTGCCAGCGCTGCTGGGGCAGGCGGGAATGCAACAGGTGCGTGCGGGGATCGGCGCAGTCTGGGCGGTTCTGCTCCATCGGGACCTTTAACGTGCGGGCAGACAAGATCGACCATTTCAGTCTTCCCATCGTCACCCCCACGCTGCCCGTCGATGAGCCGCCAGCCCTTCCAGGCAACCCGCTTCCAGTCGTTGCTGGAGCGTCTCAACGGCTTGGGGCTCGATTGGTTGCGCGGCAGCTGGCGGGATCGCAGCCTGGCACTGCTGGCACTGCTGCTCGGGCTCTATGCAGGCAACAACCTCACCACCTACGTTCTGTTCCGGTTTGGGATGCGCCCCCTGGTGGTGCTGGGGATGGTGGTGCTTGTCGAGCTGCTGATCCGGCTGCGCAGCCACGTGGTCCAGAAAGATCGATCCCTCGCCTGGGTGCTCTGCGACAACGTCCGCATCGGTGTGGTCTATGCGGTGGTGCTGGAGGGTTTCAAGCTTGGCTCCTGAGCAAAGGGAAAGCTCAGCTGGCCTCGTCTTCGGAGGCGTCATCGATCGGATAGACGAAGCCCTGGGCGCGGCCGCTCAGCACGGCCTTCCCCAGCGAGAGCGCTTTTCTGGCCGCGACGGTGGCCTGGGCCTTCCAGTGGGCATGGCGTTGGTTGCGCTTGCCTTTCGATGTTTTCTTCTTTGGAGCAGCCATTCCCTTCCTTCAGCCAAACAACGATCATCTGCTTTTCTGGGGCCTTTCGTCAAATCGTTAAACTGCCTGGAAAGACCAGCCCTGTGAGCCGCACACCTCCCGTGTTTCCGCTCTGGCCCACCGGCCATGGCCACGTTCTGGCGACTACCACAGGCCCATCCAGGGCATCGGCTCCGGCTGAAGCAGCCCCCACAGCTCCCGGGAAGATTCCGATCGCAGATCCTGCTCCTCCCCCCCCCGAAAGCCCCCGTCCCAGCCTCTTCGGGGGCCTTGGCCAAAGAACGTCCCAGCCGCCCTCCTACAGCGAGCTTCTGCAGCTGATCCGCACCGGCAAGGTCAAGGAGCTCGACCTCTCGCCGCGCCAGCGGGAGGTTTCGGTGGCCTTCACAGATGGAACCCGGGCGGATGTGGCCGTCTTTGCCAACGATTCGCTCCTGCTGAGCACGGCACAGCAAGCCAATGTGCCGCTGAGCGTGCGGGATGAGCGCGCCCAGGACGCCTCCGCCGGCCTGGTGGTCAACGTTCTGCTGGTGGTCCTGCTGGTCGGCGGTCTCACCCTGCTGATCAAGCGCTCCTCCCAGGTGGCGAACAAGGCCCTCGGCTTCGGCCGCAGCCAACCCCGGCTTCAAGCCGAGGGCACGGTGACCGTGCGCTTCGAGGATGTGGCCGGCATCAATGAGGCCAAGGAGGAGCTGCAGGAGGTGGTGACCTTCCTGAAGCAGCCCGAACGGTTCACCTCGATCGGAGCCAAGATTCCAAAGGGGGTGCTGCTGGTGGGTCCGCCCGGCACCGGCAAAACCCTTCTGGCCAAGGCGATCGCCGGCGAGGCCGGCGTGCCGTTCTTCTCGATGGCCGCCTCGGAATTCGTGGAGATGTTCGTCGGTGTGGGGGCGAGCCGGGTCCGCGACCTGTTCAAACGCGCCAAGGAGAAAGCGCCCTGCATCATCTTCATCGATGAGGTCGACGCGGTCGGCCGCCAGCGCGGGGCCGGCATCGGCGGCGGCAACGACGAGCGGGAGCAGACCCTCAACCAGTTGCTCACGGAGATGGATGGGTTCGAGGAGAACTCCGGCGTGATCCTGCTGGCCGCCACCAACCGCTCCGATGTGCTGGATGTCGCCCTGACCCGGCCGGGTCGCTTCGATCGTCAGATCACCGTGGATCTTCCTGACCGCCGCGGACGCGAGGCGATCCTGGCCGTCCATGCCCGCAGCCGTCCCCTCTCCCCGGAGGTTTCCCTGGCGGCCTGGGCCGCGCGCACCCCTGGGTTTTCCGGGGCAGACCTGGCAAACCTGCTCAACGAGGGCGCCATCCTCACCGCCCGGCGGCAGATGAGCAGCATCGATGATCTTGCCCTCAGCGACGCCCTGGAGCGCATCACCATGGGTCTGGCCGTCGCACCGCTCCAGGACAGCGCCAAGAAGCGGTTGATCGGTTACCACGAAGTGGGCCATGCCCTGCTGACCACCTTGCTCCCCCATGGCGACCGGCTCGACAAGGTCACCCTTTTGCCCCGCTCCGGCGGGGTCGGTGGTTTCGCCCGGACCACCCCTGATGAGGACATCCTTGATTCCGGGCTGATCAGCCGGTCCTATCTGCGCACCCGGCTGGTGGTGGTGATGGGGGGAAGGGCGGCAGAACTGGTGGTGTTCGGTCCCAGCGAGATCACCCAGGGTGCCTCGGGCGACCTGCAGATGGCCACGCAGATCTGCCGCGAGATGGTCACCCGCTACGGCTTCTCCGGGCTCGGTCCGGTGGCCCTCGAGGGGGACGCCACCGAGGTGTTCCTTGGCCGGGATCTGATTCACACCCGCCCCAGCTACGCCGAAACCACCGGCCGGCGCATCGATTCCCAGGTTCATGATCTAGCCCAGGAGGCCCTGGATCAGGCCCTCGCCCTGCTGGGGCCCCGCCGCGAACTGCTCGATCTGCTGGTTGAGCAGCTGATCGAGCAGGAAACCCTTGGAGGGGATGCCTTCCGTAGCCTCGTCGAGGACTACGAAGCCGCCCACCCCGTCGGCCTGGCTGAGCCGGCTACGGCCCAGGGGTCAGTCCCCTTGAAGGCCGCTGCTGAAGCGGATGTCCAGGCTGCGCAGGTAGGTGTGTAGGCCGGCATCCTGAATCGGCAGCAGCAGGGCTGGATGGCCGCTGTCGTTGACGTGGGAGTGCCAATGGCCCGGGGGCGTCACGAAGGCGGCGCCGGGTTCCCAGGCCATGCTCAGGGGATTGCGGATGGTGCCATCAGCATTGAGCTCAGGCCCCGAGAGGGTGACGCAACCCGGCTGGCAGTCGATCACCAGGTCGAGGGCCACGGACTGGTGGCGGTGGGGTGGCTGGATCGCGCCGGCAGGCACCAGCCCGTACATCGCCCATAGGGTGTGGGTCACGGTCCGGCTGGCGGGCAGATCCTTGTTGGCCAGGAGAAGGCTGAGCCGGTTGCTGCGGGCGCTGCTGGGGTCGGCCGCCAGGGCCGCCAGCTCCTGGCGCAGCCAGGCCCCCGGGTAGTGGGTGGCCTCGAAGCGGGGGGTGTCGGCCGTCACCCCCAGGAAGCTGAGCAGGGGGCCGTCATGGACCCAGTAGAGAACGCTTTCAGCGGAGGCTTCCAGCCTGGGGGCGGCTCCCGCCGGCAGCACGAACAGATCGCCTGTGCTCCAGGACTGGATCAGCTCCGCTCCATGGAGGCTGGCCGGCCTGAGGCAGCGCCCCTCACCCCGCAGCACGAAGAACAGGGAACTGGTGGCGTTGGCGCCCACCTCAAGGGCTTCCCCCCGGAGGATCCGCACGAAGTTGGCCGAAAGGGCTGGGCTGGTGGCCGGCCCCTGGCAACCGAGACCGGCGCTGAGATCCAGGGGGAGGATGGCGCTTGGGCCACTGGAATGGAGGTCGGGTCCCCAGCGACCCTCCGGGATCGGCTCGGTGAGTCCCGGGCGGATCGGGTTGGCGGCCTGGCGGTAATCGAACAGCTCAGCCTTGCCCAGGGGCGCTGGGCTTGTGGTTGGGGCGGTTCGGGTGGGACGGGTTGCCTGGGTCATGGGTCCAGCCACGTAGGAAAGAAAGCCTATGGACCCCGGAGGGGAGATTGGCTGGCTGGTTCTGTTTCAACCGCACAGTGCCGGGTTTGGTTCAGCCGCCGGCCACGGCCGGCACGATGCTGACCTCGTCGCCGTCGCTGAGGGCGGTGGCCTGGTGATCGAGAAAACGGATGTCCTCGCTATTGACGTAGACGTTCAGGAAGCGGCGCAGCTTGCCGTTCTCATCGGTGAGGCGGGCCAGGATGCCAGGGAAGTGGCCTTCGAGGGCCTTGAGCAGCTCGTCGACCGTGGCGGCGTTGACCTCCACGCTGGCTTGCTCCGCGGTGAACTTCTGGAGCGGGGTGGGGATCAGAACCAGAATCGACATGGGCTGGGGGGTGAAAGGCAGCCGCCCGATTGAGCGGCAAGGACAGGACGGCAAGAACGGGGTGAGCCGAGCAGTGGAGGTCAGACCCCCATCGGTTCCCAGCTGGCCCGTTGCAGGGACTGGGCCCGCTCCCAGGCCGCGTTGAAGCTGGCCAGCTGGGGTTCGATGGTGTGGGGTTCACCCACCACCCCGCTGATCGCCTCGAGGGTTTTGAGACCGTTGCCGGTGATGTAGGCCACGGTGGTTTCCTCGGGATCGATCGTGCCCGCCTCCGCCAGTTTCTTGAGCACGGCGATCGTGGTGCCCCCCGCCGTTTCGGTGAACACCCCCTCGGTTTCGGCGAGAAGCTGGATGCCCGCCACGATTTCAGCGTCATTCACCGAGGCGATCGTGCCGCCGCTGCGCCGGGCGAGGTCGAGAGCGTAGGGGCCATCGGCCGGGTTGCCGATCGCGATCGATTTGGCGATGGTGTGGGGCTTGACGGGGGTGATGAAGTCCCGGCCAGCAGCGAAGGCCTGGGCGATCGGCGAGCAGCCTTCCGCCTGGGCGCCACTGAAGCGTACGGGCTTCTCGTCCACCAGCCCCACCTTGACGAAGTCATCGAAACCCTTGCGGATCTTGGTGAACAGGGAGCCGGAGGCCAGCGGCGCCACGATGTGATCCGGCAGCCGCCAGCCGAGTTGCTCGATCACCTCGTAGCCGAGGGTTTTCGAGCCTTCCGAGTAGTAAGGGCGCAGGTTGATGTTCACGAACCCCCAGCCGTAGGTGTTGGCCACTTCCGAGCAGAGCCGGTTCACCTGGTCGTAGTTGCCCTTCACCGCCATCAGGGTGGGGTTGTAGATCAGGGTGCCGAGCACCTTGCCGAGCTCCAGATCGCTGGGGATGAACACGCAGCACTCGAGGCCTGCGTGGGCGGCGATGGCGGCGGTGGAGTTGGCCAGATTGCCGGTGGAAGCGCAGCTGACCGTGGTGAAGCCGAGCTCCCGCGCCCGGGTCAGGGCCACCGACACCACCCGGTCCTTAAAGGAGAGGGTGGGCATGTTGACGCCGTCGTTCTTGATGTACAGGTGCTTGAGGCCGAGGCGGCGGGCCAGGCGGTTGGCGCGCACCAGGGGCGTGAAGCCGGTTCCCACGTCGATCGGATCGCCCTCGATCGGCAGGAACTCGCGGTAGCGCCAGATCGAACTGGGGCCGGCCTCGATCGAGGCCCGGCTCACCCGGGAACGGATTGCGTCGTAGTCGTAGACGACCTCCAGCGGGCCGAAACAGACGTCTTCACAGACGTGGCGGGCCGTGGCCGCGTAGGGGTGGCCGCACTCCTTGCAGCGAAGGCCCGTGAACGTGGCGCGGGAAAGGGTGGCCGTCACGGTCCCACAGCAGCGGAACAGAAAGCTAGCAGTGCTGCCTGGTAGCTCTGTTGAAACCCGACCTGGCAAGTCGGAATAAAGGCCAAGCCTTGGTTGCGGCTGATTTCATGGCTCAATCGACAGTCCACTCTCTAGCCTCAGCCCGTGGCATTGCGTTCTCCGCCTCCGCCGCTGTTGGTCAAGGCCGCGGCTCTCCTCTCCCTTGCGGCCATCCTGCTGGGGGTGGTTGTTCCACGTCTGGGGGTCGAGTGGGAGTGGTTCGCCCAGTTCGGTTTCGAGTCGGTGGTGCTGCGCCGTTGGCTGCTACAGCTGATCACCTTTCTGCTGGTGATGGGGCTGGGGATCCCGCTCCAACTCCAGCAGCTGCAGCGCTGTTGGAATCTTCGCCAGCGGGCGGGGTCGAAAGTCCTGCCGCCCCAGCCCCTGTTCCGACTCGATCCAGGCTCCCTTGTGGGCTTTCTGGCCGTGCTGCTGATCCTGCTGGTCGGGGGCCTGGCCTACCTGGAGGTCCAGGCCAGGGGGTTGATCGCGGCCCCGTTCAGCGGGGATGTGATCAGCGGATTTCCTGTTTTGGCCGACCTTTCCCCGTGGCTGCTGGTTGGCCTTGGGGCCGTTCTGCTGTTCCCACTGCTCGTCTGGCCCCACACCACCCTGCGGCTGCTGATGGGCGCGGCCCTGCTGGGGTCGGCCACGGCCCTGGCCCGGGGCTGGAGCCTCTGGGTTCCAGCCCTGCTGGCGGTGCCCTTTGGTGAAGGGGATCCGCTCACGGGCTTCGATCTCAGCTTCACGGTGCTGCAGCTGCCAGCTGTGAGGCTCTTGCTCAGCGTTCTGTTCGCCCAGGCGACCGTGGGCCTGGCGGGCTGCCTCTGGCTCACCTTCACCGAGGGCAACACCTTGAGTGATCTGCGCTTTGTTGGGCTGAGCCTGGAGCAGAAGGCGGTGCTCAAGCCCCAGATCGCCGTGCTGGCGATCGTGGCGGCGTTGAGCGCGGCGCTCAGCCCCTTCGATCTGATGGTGCAAGGCAGTGGGGTGGCCGCCGGTGCCGGCTTCGTCGACCTGCATGTTCGCCTGCCCCTGCGGTTGCTGCTTTCCCTGTTGCTGCTGCTCACGGCGCTCGGGCTGGTGGTGCCGATGCGCCGGCACTGGCTGCGGCGGCTCATCCTGGTGCCCCTGGTGGGGACGGCCCTGCTGCTGCCGATCGCCGAATTTCTGGTGGCACCCCTTGTGCAGCGCCTCTGGGTGGAACCCCGCGAGTTGCTGGTGGAGTCGCCCTATCTGGCCCGCAGCATTCGCGCCACCCGCAGCGCCTTTGGCCTCAAGCACGTTATGGAGCGCACCTTGAAGCCCCGCCAGGTGCTGACGCCCGCCGATCTGAGGGCCGCCCCTGGCACCCTGGCCAACATTCGTCTTTGGGACAGCAGGCCCCTGCTGGCCGCCAACCGGCAGCTCCAGCAACTGCGGCTCTACTACAGCTTCCCCTCTGCGGCGGTGGATCGCTACGTGCTGGGCGATCCAGCCCGGATCACGGCGTCCCAGCAGGTGCTGATCGCCGCCCGGGAGATCGACCCCAGCGCCCTGCCAACGGGGTCTCGCACCTGGTTGAACCGGCATCTGATCTTCACCCACGGCTATGGCTTCACGGTGACACCCGTGAACACCTTCGGCTCCGATGGCCTGCCCTCCTTCTTCGTGAAGGATCTGGGCCGGAACCTCCGGGTGCAAGGAAACGCCGAGCTTGGCATCAGCGACGCCAGTGCCCGACAGGCCTTCCCGGTGGGCCGCCCGCGCCTCTATTACGGATCGGCTCCTGCTCCCTATGCGATTGCCCCCACCAAGGTGGAGGAGTTCGACTATCCCGACGGGGAAGTGAACTTCTGGAACCACTTCGAAGGGGAGCTGGGGATCGGTCTTGGCAATGCCTGGCAACGCTTCAAGGCAGCCGCTTACCTGGGAGAGCCCCGGGTGTTGTTCAGCGGATCCTTCACCCCCCGATCGCTTCTGTTGCTGAGGCGGCAGGTGAAAGAGCGGCTCCGGGCCCTGGCCCCCTTCCTGTCCTTCGAAAGCGAGCCCTATCTGGTCACCGTCGAGCTGAGGGACAGACCGGGCCATCGCCCCGGGCAGCACCAGTACTGGATGCTCGATGGCTTCACCACCAGCCGCAGCTACCCCTACAGCGAAGCCAACCCCGGCGGAATCCGCTATTTCCGCAATCCCGTCAAGGTCGTGGTGGATGCCCACGATGGTCGGCTCTGGCTGTATGTCAGTGATCCGTCCGATCCGATTCTTCGCACCTGGCAGAGGGCCTTCCCCGAGCTGTTCCAGCCGCTGGCGGCGATGCCCAAGCCATTGCTCAAGCACATCCGGGTGCCGATCAGCCAGTTTGCGATTCAATCGGAGCGGTTGCTCCGCTATCACGTCACCGATGTGCGAACCTTCTACAACGGCGAGGATAAATGGGCGGTGCCATCGGAGATCTATGACTCCAAAACCGTGCCGGTACAGCCGTATCACGCCACCTTGCAACTTCCAGGGGAAAACTCACCGGAATTCGTGTTGCTGCTTCCCTTCTCACCGGTGAGGCGATCGAACCTGGTGGGCTGGCTGGCCGCCCGCAACGATCCTCCGAACTATGGCGAGCTGCTGCTGGTGCGGTTCCCGCAGCAACGCCTCCTGCTGGGCCCGGAGCAGATCAGCTCCCTGATCGCCCAGGACCCGCAGATCAGCCTTCAGTTCGGCCTCTGGGGCAGGGCCGGCGGCTCCCAGCTGGTCCGCGGCAACCTGCTAGTGCTGCCGGTGGGCGAAGGTTTGCTCTATGTCGAGCCGATCTACCTGCGCTCCAAGGACACCAACCTGCCCACCCTGGTGCGGGTGGTGGTGACTGATGGCAGGCGATTCGTGATGGAGCGGGACCTGGCCACCGCCCTGGAGAAGCTGGTGTCGGCGACGGAGCTGGGCTCGCCACCGCCGATCGCCACCGTTGCGCCCCCAGCTGCCAAACCTCTGCCGTGAGGCGGCCAAAAAAATGGGGGTAGCTTGCGCCGCCCCATCCTCAGCCCATCGGGCCTGAACGGACCTGCTCAGACCGCGACGGCCGTCTTGGGATCCAAGCTGCCCTTGGCGTAGAGCTCGGCGTAGTAGTTGATGTTCTGCTGCTTGATCTTGCTGGCCTGGCCGGCGCACCAGAACTGCTGATAACGATCGAGGCACACCTTCTTCATGTAGGCCCGGGCAGGCTTGTTGAAGTGACGGGGATCAAAGTTGGCGGGATCCTTGGCGGCCGCCTCACGGACGGCGGCGGTGAAGGCCAGGCGGTTGTCGGTGTCGATGTTGATCTTCCGCACACCGTTGCGGATGCCGTTCTGGATTTCCTCCACAGGCACCCCGTAGGTTTCGGGGATGGCGCCACCGTATTGGTTGATCATGTCGAGCCATTCCTGGGGAACGGAGCTGGAACCATGCATCACCAGGTGAGTGTTGGGGATGGCCTTGTGGATCTCGGCGATCCGGGAGATGGCCAGCACCTCTCCGGTGGGTTTGCGGGTGAACTTGTAGGCGCCGTGGCTGGTGCCGATCGCGATCGCCAGGGCGTCCACCCTGGTTTTCGCCACGAAGTCGGCCGCTTCGGCGGGGTCGGTGAGCAGCTGGTCGCGGGAGAGGGCGCCATCGAAACCATGGCCGTCCTCCGCTTCACCCTTGCCGGTTTCGAGGGAACCCAGGCAACCGAGTTCGCCTTCCACACTCACGCCGATGGCATGGGCCACGTCCACCACTTCCTTGGTGACGGCCACGTTGTACTCGTAGCTGGCCGGAGTCTTGGCGTCAGCCTCCAGCGAGCCATCCATCATCACCGAGGTGAAGCCGTTGGCGGCAGCACCGAAGCAGGTGGCGGGGCTGTTGCCATGGTCCTGGTGCATCACCACCGGGATGCCGGGATAGGTTTCCACGGCCGCAAGGATCAGGTGGCGCAGAAAGTTCTCACCGGCGTACTGGCGGGCACCGCGGGAGGCCTGCAGGATGACGGGGCTGTCGGTTTCGTAGGCAGCCTCCATGATCGACTGCACCTGCTCAAGGTTGTTGACGTTGAAGGCGGGGATGCCATAGCCGTTCTCAGCGGCGTGGTCGAGGAGCAGCCGAAGCGGAACGAGGGCCATGGTGAAAACCTCTGGTGGAAGTGGTGAATGGAGCGTCGATGGCGCCCGTGAACGGACGTACGACGATCAGGGACCCAACGGGGTTGGGGGGAGTCTAGGTGATGCTCAGGCGTTGGCCTGTTTCAGCTGACGCCAGGGCCAGATCACAGCAACGCTGGCTGCGATAGCCCTCATGGAGGCCGGGCACCATCGGTCTGCCCTCGCGCACACTGGCACTCCAGGCCGAATGGATGGCCAGCACTGGCGCGATGCGGCCATCGGCCCAGGTGCGGGGGAAAGCGAAACGGGGATCGATCGGGACCGGCTGGAGGGGGGCCGTGCCGCTGGCGCGCCAGAGCTGGAAGCCGTGCACGTAGTCGGCTTGATTGTCGCTGCCGAGCACCAGGGCGCCTTCGCTCCCATGCAGCTCCAGCCAGCAGCCCCGCCCAGCTCGGGTGACAGAGGACAGGCTGAGCTGGGCGGGGACCCGATCCGACCCCCCATGCTCCAGGTCGATGGAGACCAGAGCGATGTCGTCGGCATCCACTGGCCCCACCCCTCCACTGCCATCGGCCAGGGGCCTGGATGGGATGGCGGTGGAGAGGGAGGCCGCCAGGGAGGTGGATGGGCCGATCAGCCAATGCAGCATGTCGAAGGCATGGCTGCCCAGGGCGCCGAGCACACCACCGCCTTCGCTGCGCTGGGAATACCAGCTCCAGGGTCTTTGGGCATCGGCGCGGCTGCCCATCAGCCAATCCAGCTTCACCAGCCAAGGCTCGCCGATGGACCCCTCAGCCAGCAGGGTTTCGAGTTGGCGAAACATCGGCACGGCCCGGTATTCGAAATCGACCGCCACACTCAGGCCGGCGGCCATGGCCAGTCGTTGCAGCTCCAGGACCTGCTCGGCCGCCAGGCAGACCGGTTTTTCGAGCAGGAGGTGCTTGCCCGCCTGGAGGGCGGCGCGGGCCAGGGCATGGCGCAGGGCCGGTGGGGTCGCGATCACCACCGCATCGACGGCCGGGTGGGCGAGCAGGGCATCGAAATCGGAGAACCCGGGCAATTCGGCTGATCGGCAGGCGACTTCGAGGCGGGCCGGACGGGGGTGCCAGAGCGCCACCGGTTCGGTGTCCGGGCAGGCCCGCAGGGCTGGCAGGTGAACCTTCTCCCCAAAGCCCAGTCCGGCCACGGCGACTCGGAGGGACGAGGCTGGGGAACGGGTGTTCATCCTCTGGCCAGCAGAGGTTCGCCGGCCACGCAGGCTTCCTCCAGAACCGCGCTAATCAGGGCATCGCCCGCAGCGGGTTGCCAGCTGGCCCTGAAGCGGGGCAGGCCATTGACGGAGGTGTCGCGGAACCGTTGCTGGGCACAGTCGATCTCCATGACATACAGACCCCCGGCTCGGCTGGTGTCTTCAGGCTTGAAGCGGCTCAGCACAGAGAGGAACCCATCCGGGCTGCGCCGCAGGCTGCCCTCATCCCACCATTGCTGCCCTTCGGAACTGGCCGGGACTTCCTTCCAGCTGACCGGACCGGCCAGGGCCGGCAAGGGTAAGGCCAGGCTGAGCGCCACCAGGAGTGCCATCACCAGTGAGGCCGTCACCCTGCCGATCCGTGTCGTGATGTTTCCCATGGTCAGGCCGCCACGGCCAGGCCGCAGCCGTGCAGCCGCAGCAGGCTGGAGAGGGTGGCCTTGAGGCGGGTGCGGGGCACGATGTGGTCGATGAAGCCGTGGTCCTGGAGGTACTCCGCTGTCTGGAAGCCGTCGGGCAGTTTCTCCCGCAGGGTCTGCTCGATCACCCGGCGGCCGGCGAAGCCGATCAGGGCCTTGGGTTCGGCCAGGATCAGGTCGCCGAGCATGGCGAAGCTGGCTGTGACCCCGCCGGTGGTCGGGTGGGTGAGCAGGGGGATGTAGAGAAGTTCGGCCTGGCGGTGCCGCTGCAGCGCCCCGGACACCTTGGCCATCTGCATCAGGCTGAGCATCCCCTCCTGCATGCGGGCGCCGCCGGAAGCGCAGACGATCACCACGGGGACGCGCCGCTCCGTGGCGGCCTCGATCAGGCGCGTGAGCTTCTCGCCCACCACCGATCCCATCGAACCGCCCATGAAGCGAAAATCCATCACCCCCAGGGCCAGGGGCATGCCATCCAGCCGGCCGAAGCCGGTCACGACGGCATCTCGGAGGCCGGTGCTGCTCTGACTGTCAAGGATGCGATCGGCGTAGCTGCGTCGGTCCTTGAAGGCGAGGGGATCGGTGGGGGCCAGGTCGCGATCGATCGGCTCAAAGCTACCCTCGTCGGCCATCAGGAGCAGCCGTGCGCTGCTGTCGAGGCGGTGGTGGTGGCCGCAGCCGCTGCAGACGCTGGCATTGGCGATCAGATCCTTGCGGTAGACCACCAGAGAGCATTCGGGGCATTTGCTCCAGAGGCCGTCCCCGTCTTCAACATCCTGGGTGGCCCGCACCACTGGGGTGGCCTTGCGGCGATCGGCGAACCAGTCGAACAGCGACATGGATGATCAGCAGGATCAAGGCGATCCCTCCATTAAAGGGCGCTGCCTAAACGCCGACGCCTCTGATCCAGGCCGCGTGCTGCCGCAACCACCAGGCCTCCCCCGCCAGCCATACGGCAAGGCCCCCGAAGGCCAGGAACGGGCCGAAGGGAAAGGGTTCCTGGGGCCCGAGCCGTCCGCTCAGCCGGGCCGCTACGCCCACCAAGGCGCCAGAGAACACCGCCAGCGTCACCGCCACCCCCAGCCCCACAATCCCAAGCCAGGCCCCCAGCAGGGCGGTGAGCTTGGCGTCGCCGAGGCCAAGGGCGGGTCTGCCGATCAGCCGCTCCACCAGGGCGCTCAGGGCCTCGAAGGCGAGCAGGCCGATCGCCGCGGCCAGCAGATGGTTGAGCAGCAGGGCGCGGGCGAGGATGGGAGACTGACTCAGTCCAAGGACGGTGGTGACGGCTAGACCGAGCAGCAGGCCCCAGCGGCAGAGGGATTCCGGCAGCCAGAGGTGGTCGCAGTCGATCAGCACCAGGGGAACCAGCCAGCTCACCAGCAGCCAGCCGGCCAGCAGCAGCAACCAGGCCGGCGGTGAGCCCATCCCCCCCGGCCTTGCCAGCAGCACCGCCACCCAGAGGACGGCGGTGAGCAGTTCCACCAGGGGATAGCGCCGGCCGATTGACCCCTGGCAATGGCCACACCGGCCGCGGCGCAGCAGCCAGCCCAACAGCGGCAGGTTGTCGTGCCAGGCGAGGCTGATCCCGCAGTGGGGGCAGCGGCTGGGGGGAGCCAGCAGGGATTCCCTGCGGGGCAGCCGCCAGGCCACCACATTGAGGAAGCTGCCGACGCAGGCGCCCAGAACGGCGGCCAGCAGGGCCAGCGCTGGATCGATCATGGTCCGCGGGAGCTGCGGGGGCGGCCATGGCGGCTGCGGATCAGCTCCAGGGGCACGTACTGCTCATCCGGCAGCAGCACCGGCGCTTCAAAGACCACCCGGCCCTGGATCGTGCCCTGGGCTGTGCGGCCCTGCAGCACGATTCCGATCGGCACCCCACCGCCCGGACATTGTTCGAAGTAGTGGAAATAGATCTGGCGGGCGCGGCTTAGCACATCCCCACTGTTGATCTGATCCCACCGCAGTGGGCTGACACCCTGGCCGGCCGCTCCGCGGATCACAAAGGAGGGCGCGGAGCTGGAGGGGGTCGAATCCGGTGGTGTGGAGGGTGGTGGGGTGGGGGGTGTGGTGAAGGAGATCGGCCTCACCAAAGGGAAATCGGTGGCGAAAGCCTAATCGGTCAGAGCGACTTTTCTTTCTCCTCGATCATGCGATGGATGATTGGGGTGAGGATGATCTCCATGGCGAATCCCATCTTGCCTCCATTGACCACGATGCTGGTGGGGCTCGACATGAAGGAGTCTTGGATCATGCGCAGCAGGTAGGAGAAGTCGATCCCCCACTTCTCCCGGGCTCCCTTGCGGAAGTGAATGATCACGAAGCTTTCGTCGGGGCTGGGGATGTTCCGGCAGATGAATGGGTTGGAGGTGTCCACCGTGGGCACCCGCTGAAAGTTGATGTCCGTGCGGCTGAACTGGGGACAGATGTGATTGATGTAATCCGGCATGCGGCGCAGGATCGTGTCCACGATCGCCTCGGCCGAGTAACCCCGCTCGGCATTGTCACGGGAGATCTTCTGGATCCACTCCAGGTTGGCGATCGGCACCACGCCGATCAGCAGGTCCACCAGAGAGGCCACGTCATAGCCCTCGCCCACCACGCCGCCGTGGAGGCCTTCGTAGAAGAGGAGATCGGTGTTGGCCGCGATCGGTTCCCAGGGGGTGAACTGACCCGGTTCCAGAGCGGTGCCGAGCCGGCCGTTGTGCTGGGCGGCCTCCTCCAGGCTGTGCAGGTAGTAACGCTTGTCACCGGTGCCGGTTTCGCCATAGGAGCGGAACAGTTCCTCCAGTTTGTCGAAGACGTTGGCCTCCGGACCGAAGTGCGAGAAGTTGGCGCCCGCCGCCTGGGCCTTGGCCATCTCCTGTTTCATCGGCCCCCGCTCAAAGCGGTGGTAGCTGTCCCCTTCCACCACTACCGGAGCGATGCCTTCCCGCTCGAAGATGTGCTCAAAGGCGCGTTTGACGGTGCTTGTCCCGGCGCCGGAGGAACCGGTGACAGCCACAATCGGGTGACGCTTGGACATCGGCGACAGGGAGGGAAGGGAAACCGAGTTTCGCAGGTCGCCGGTCAGAGGGCCGCCAGCACCAGCTCCCCCATCCGCTTGCAGCCCACCGGGGTGTCGCCGGGGCCGGCCAGATCGGCGGTGCGATGGCCGGCCGTCAGCACCCGGTCGACGGCTGCCTCCAAATCGGTGGCGGCGGCCGGCTGTTTCAGGCCCACCCGCAGCAGCATGGCGGCCGAGAGCACCATCGCTAACGGGTTGGCCTTGTCGGTGCCGGCGATGTCCGGCGCGGAACCGTGCACCGGCTCGAACAGCCCTGGGCCGCTCGAGCCAAGCGACGCGGAGGGGAGCATGCCGATGCTGCCGGTGAGCATGGCGGCCTCGTCGCTGAGGATGTCGCCGAACAGGTTGCTGGTGAGCAGCACATCGAACTGCTTCGGGGCCCGTACCAGTTGCATCGCTGCGTTGTCGACGTAGAGGTGACTGAGTTCCACCGAGGGATAATCGGCGCTGATGGCCTCCACCCGGTCGCGCCAGAGCTGGCTGACATCGAGCACGTTCGCCTTGTCGACGCTGCACAGGCTCCCGCCGCGTTCGCTGGCCAATTGGAAGCCCACCCGGGCGATCCGGTCGATTTCGAAATCGCTGTAGGCCATCGTGTTGAAGGCCCGCACGTGGCCATCGGCCTCCACCCGGCCCTTGGGGGTACCGAAGTAGATGCCGCCGGTGAGCTCCCGCACCACCACCAGGTCCACCCCCTCGATCACTTCGGCCTTGAGGCTGCTGGCACCAGCCAGGGCGGGAATGATCTTCACCGGGCGCAGGTTGGCGAACAGCTCCAGGCCGGAGCGCAGGCCGAGCAGCCCGCTTTCGGGACGCTGCGCCCTGGGCAGGTTGTCGTAGCGGGGGCCGCCGATCGCGGCCAGCAGCACGGCGTCGCTTCGCCGGCAGGCCGCGAGCGTGCTGGCCGGAAGGGGCTCCCCGCAGGCGTCGATCGCGGCGCCACCGATCGGCTGCGCGTCGTAGATCAGCGAGAAGCCGTGGCGGCCTGCCACCGCATCGAGCAGACCTCTGGCCACCGCGGTGATCTCCGGACCGATGCCGTCACCGGGCAGGAGGGTGATCCGGTAGCTGGTCATGAAGGCCGGTTCGGGCGGAAGCAAGCAGCGAGGCTACCGGCCGGCCCGGAGCTGGCGAACACTGCGGGAGAGCTCCGGCAGCTTGTTGAAGACGGCGGAGCAACGCAGCCACAGCCGGTTCGGAATCGCCGGGTAGCCGCTCACCACCTCACCGGCGGCGATTTCACCGTGGATGCCGGACTTGGAGGAGGCGATCGCCCGATCGCCGATCACGGCGCGGTTCGCCACCCCCACCTGGCCCGCCAGGATCACGCCATTGCCGAGCACGGCGCCGCCGGCGATACCCACCTGGGCCGCCAGGGCACAACCCTTCCCGGTGACCACGCCATGGCCCACGTGCACCAGGTTGTCGATCTTGGTGCCGGAGCCGATGCGGGTCTCGCCCACGGTGGGACGATCGATGGTGGAGCCGCAGCCCACCTCCACACCGTCTTCGAGCACCACCCGGCCGGTCTGGGGCATCTTCACCCAGCCTGTGGCGGTGGGCACGAAGCCGAAGCCCTCGGCGCCGATCACCGCGTTTGACTGCACCACGCAGCCCACTCCAAGCCGGCTGCCGGGGTGGAGAACGGCATTGGCGTGAATCTCGCAGCCTTCTCCGAGCTGCACGTGTTCATAGAGCACCACGCCGGGATGGAGGGTGCAGCCGCGGGCCACCACGCAGCCGGCGCCGATCACCCCGTGGGCCCCCACATGAACCTCCGCCGCCACGTCAGCGCCTGGATCCACCACGGCGCTGGGGTGAATCCCGGGGAGGCGCAGCCTGGGGGGGTGCAGGGCGGTGAGGGCCTCGGCGAAGCCGAGGCGTGGATTCTTCAGCCCCACCCAGGCCACCCCCCGGTCTGTGGCCAGCCGCTGCAGGTCGTCGTCGAGGGGGAGCAGCAGGGCGGCGGCTGCGCTGGCTGAGAGGGCGGCGGCCAGGGCGTTGCCGGCTTCGAGGAAGGCGAGCTGCCCGGCCCCGGCGCGATCAAGGGCTTCGGCGCCGCTGAGCTCCGGATCGCCGGCCAGGTGGCGGGGGCTGCTCGCTTCCACCGCGCTGATCCGGGCGAGCAGGCTGCTGAAGCGCATTCCCCAGGGGGCGGACGGCACGGATCGTAGGGCCCACCCGGTTGGTTGAAAAACGTTGACACCGGCTGCAAGCCATGGGCACCGCCAGGCGGGAGGGGTTAAGGCAGAACAGTGGGACGGGGCCCCAGCACAATTGAGCGTCCCGACCCCCTTCATCCTTGGACGACCCAGCGAATCCTCCCGGCCGGAGTTCCGGAGCCGACCAGCCCCGCAATGTGCTGGAGGAACCCCTGGAGATCTGCGGCTGCGATCCGCCCACGGGCTGGTATCGCGACGGCTCCTGTCGCACCGATGGCAGTGACCTCGGACGCCACACGGTCTGTTGCGTGATCAGTGAGAACTTCCTGCGCTACAGCCGCTCCCAGGGCAATAATCTCTCCACGCCCATGCCCGCCTACGGCTTCCCGGGCCTCAGGCCGGGCGATCACTGGTGCGTCTGCGCCTCCCGCTGGTTGGAGGCCCATCAGGACGGAATGGCCCCGCCGGTCAGGCTGGAAGCCACCGAACACTCCACCCTGGCGCTGATCCCCCTCGACCTGTTGCAACAGAACGCATTCGAGCCCTGAGTGGCATGCGGCCACCCTGCGTGATCGTTGGATCAAAGCTCATCACCAGGGGATCATCGATCCATCCCAGGCCAGGAAGCTGCCGCTTTGCTCCGGCCCCTGGCGCTCCAGCACATCGAGCAACTGGCGGGCGCTCCGATCGGGGCTGAACAGCCGCTCCGGGGCCACGGAGGCCTGGAACGGCGCTGAAAGAGGGGTGGCGGTGGTGCCGGGGTGCAGGAGGGTGACGCAGGCCAGGGGCCGGCGCCGCCGCCACTCCAGCGCCAGGCAACGCAGCAACTGGTTCTGGGCCGCCTTGGCCCCCCGGTAGCCATACCAGCCACCCAGCTGGTTGTCAGCGATGCTGCCGACCCGGGCGGAAAGGCTGGCGAATAGCACGGGCTCTGTTCGGTCCAGCAGGGGTTCCACCGCCCGGGCCAGCAGCAGGGGGCCAAAGGCGTTGACGGCGAACAGCCTTTCCAGGGCCTGGCGGTTGACCTGTTGCAGCCGCTTCTCGGGCTGCAGGGTGTCCCCATGCAACAGCCCAGCGGTGTTGAACACCAGCCGCAGTGAAGGGGCCAGGGTCTGCAGGGCCAGGCTGAAGCGGGCCAGGCTGCCGTCGTCCGTCAGGTCGAGGGGCAGCAGCCGCTCCGCAGGCAAGTGGCCGCCTGGCTCGGGCCGCCAGCCGCTGTGGCTGGTCGCCCAGAGGGTCAACCCCGGGGCCCGCCAGGCGAGATCGGCCAGCAGGGCCTGGCCGATGCCGCCACAGCCCACCACCAGGGCGTGTCCCTGCCACTGGCGCAGCCCGTTATCCCTGCTGCCGGAGGATGGGGGAGCTGCCGGCGGCATTGCAAGGAGGCGTTGGAGCATGCCGCATGATGGCGAGATGGCGGTGCGGATCGGTGTGCTGGGTCAGGGGGCTTGGGGCCGAACCCTGGCTGGCCTGCTGCAGCGGCAGGGCCACCGGGTTCAGGTCTGGTCGCGCCGTTTACAGACCGATCCGGCAGCGCTGCTGGCCGAACAGGACCTGATCCTCTCCGCCGTGGCCATGGCCGGTGTGCCAGCGCTGGCCCAGCGGCTGGCAGGGCACTGGCCCAAAGGGCTTCCCCTGCTGAGTGGCAGCAAGGGCATCGACCTGGAGCAGCTCTGCACCGCCTCCCAGCTGTGGCAACGGTGCCTTCCCGAGCTCCAGTGCGTGGTGTTAAGCGGACCGAATCTGGCGGATGAACTGGAGCGTGGCCTGCCGGCGGCCAGCGTGCTGGCCTCGGTCCATGGCGCCCTGGCCAGCAGGTTGCAGCACCACCTGAGCAGCGACTGCTTTCGGCTGTACACCAACGCCGATCCGATCGGGACCGAGTTGGCAGCCGCCCTCAAGAACGTCATGGCGGTGGCGGCCGGTATCTGCGACGGGCTGGGCCTGGGCGCCAACGCCAAGGCTTCCCTGCTCACCCGGGGGCTGGCCGAAATGGGCCGCCTGAGTGCGGCGATGGGCGGCGATCCCGCCACCCTCTACGGTCTGGCCGGCCTGGGAGATCTCCTGGCCACGGCCAACAGTCCGCTAAGTCGCAACTATCGCTTCGGCCTGCTGCTGGCGGAGGGGCTGTCCTCTCAGGAGGCCCTCGGTCGCATTGGGGCCACTGTGGAAGGCCCGGTGACGGCCGAGGCGGCCCTCGCCCTGGCCCGTCGGGGGGGCGGGACCCTGCCGATCTGTGAGCAGGTGGTGGCCCTGCTCCACGGCCGCTCCAGCGCCAAGGCGGTGGTGCGCGCCCTGATGGAGCGCGACCTCAAACAGGAGATGTCTTGACTTCAGCGCTGCCGGCCCTGCTGATCCAGGCCTTCGCGGAGTTCTTCCCGCAGGGGAACGGGGCAGCCGTGGTGCTGCTGGACCAGGAGGCCGATCCTGGCTGGATGCAGGCGGTGGCCGCCAGCTTCAACCAATCGGAAACGGCGTTTCTGCTCCCTTGCCCCGATCAGCGTCAGGCCGAGGCCCCCTGGGCCCTGCGCTGGTTCACGCCGAGCTGCGAGGTGCCGCTCTGTGGCCACGCCACCCTGGCGGCCGCCCTGGCGCTGGTCCACTGGGGGGTGTTGCCGGCGGATTCGCCCACACGGCTGCAGACCCGCAGCGGCCCCCTGGAGGTGGCCGTGCATGGAACCAGCCCGTACTCCGCCGATCTGGTGATGCCGACGTGTCCGCTGCAGCCCTGCCCTCTTCCCCAGGAGCTAGGGCATTGGCTGGGTGTTTCGCCCCTGAAGAGCTGGACATCCGCTCTCGGCTACGGGGTCGCGCTGCTTCCCACGAGCGTCGATCTGGCGGCCCTGGACGGGCCCATGGTCGCCCGGTCCCTGGGGGTGGAGCTCAGCCGAGGGCTGGTGCTGATGCAGGCGTTCGCGGATGGCGTGCCCAGGCCCACCGTTCTGGGAGCCCAGGCCGACTACCAACTGCGGTTCTTCGCCCCCGGCCTGGGGATTGCCGAGGATCCCGTCACCGGCTCGGCCCATGCCCTGGTGGCGCCGTGGTGGTGCGAATGGCTTGGACGGAGCCGGGTGGTGGGGTGGCAGGCTTCTAGTCAGGGCGGTGGCATGGTCTGCGAACCGCAGTGTTCAGGCATGATCCTGCTGACGGGAGCGGGGCAACTGGTTTGGGATGGCGTCCTGAAGACTGGCTGCGCCGCTGGCGTGCCTGGGGAATGGCGGCACTGCCTCAACGGCGGCTGAACACCTTGCTGTTGACCGCCCCCCTGAGCGTTGTCGCCCTTGGGCTGGGATTCATGGCCCAGTCCCTCACCCCCGCACCGCCGCAACCGGATGCGCGTGTTCTCAACGCTCTGCTTCCCGTGGTCACCGATCCCGTCGGCGAGCAGTCCGTCGATGATCGGCGGCTGGAGTCGATCCAGGCCCGACGTGCCGAATCGACACCACCTGCGGCCTACCCCTCGCCGGAGCAGCAGGCAAGCCTGGTGGAGCCGGCAGCAGGCCGGCCCGTCTCCCTGGAGATCCGCGTGGCGTTGCTGAGCCAGGCCGGACAGCCGAGCCTCTCGGCGACTGGCCCCTGGACCCTGCGCGACGGAACGGGAGACCTCCTGCTGAGGGGTCAGGCGGGCACGGCCGTGGATCTGGGTACCGTTCCAGGCCCTGCCAATGGTCTCTGGCTCGAAACCTCCCCCGGTGAGGCCCTGCTGGTCAACGGCCAGGCCTATGAGGGTCGGTTGCGGCTGCTGCGGGAGGGTGGTGCCATCACGCCGGTGAACCATCTGCCGCTCGAGCGCTACCTGGTGTCGGTAGTGGGGGCGGAGATGCCCAGTTCCTGGTCGATCGAAGCCCTCAAGGCCCAGGCGGTGGCTGCCCGTTCCTATGCCCTGGCCCACCTCGCCCGACCGGCTGACCCCCACTTCCACCTGGGTGACACCACCCGTTGGCAGGCCTACCGCGGCCTCACCTCGGTTTCCGCCCGCACCGCCGAGGCGGTGAGGCGGACCAGCGGCCTGATCCTCAGCTACCAGGGAGGCATCGTCGAAAGCCTCTATGCAGCCAACAGCCAGATCACCCTCGAAGCCCATGGGCACCTCGGGGCGAGCATGAGCCAGGAGGGGGCCCAACAACTGGCGCTGAGCGGGCTTCGTTACAACCAGATCCTGGGCCGCTACTACCAGGGAGCCTCCCTTGCACGGCTGCAGA
Organism: Synechococcus sp. Tobar12-5m-g; assembly: GCF_024345415.1. Classification (GTDB taxonomy): domain Bacteria; phylum Cyanobacteriota; class Cyanobacteriia; order PCC-6307; family Cyanobiaceae; genus Regnicoccus. Next base: position 81,465 of record NZ_JAGQBB010000012.1, read on the forward strand.
TCGGTGCCAGGAACTGAGGAGCGGCTCTGGCGGGCCGCCCTGGAGCGCAGCATCCAGGCCCGCCGGGACGGCAGCCTGATTCCCCTGGTCACCGACCTGATTGCTTCGGAGGGCTGGGAACCCTTTCAGCTGCGCCGGCTTTGCTCCCGCACCCCGAAGCACCTGCTGGAGAGAGGCCCCCGGCCGAATCCGTTCCTGCCCTGGGAGCGCCCCTTGGAGGTGCAACGGCTGGGGACCAGTCATGTGTTGCTGCTGAACAAGTACCCCGTGCAGGCCGGCCACGTGCTGCTGATCACCCAGGACTGGGCCCCCCAGGCGGGTTGGCTGCTGGCCTCCGACTGGAAGGCGGTCAGCGAGGTGGCCGCCGACACCGCCGGGCTCTGGTTCTTCAACAGTTGTGCTGAGGCCGGGGCCAGCCAGCCCCATCGTCACCTCCAACTGCTGCCCCGTCACCACTCCGAGCCCGCCTGCCCGCTGGAGCCTGCGATCCGAGCCCAGCTGGAGGGTGATGCAGCCCCCTGGCCCTGGCGCTATCGGCTCAGCCGACGGCAGCCGGGTGAGGATCACTCGGCCTTGGCCGACCATTACAACAACCAGGCGATCGCCCTCGGGATCGGGGATCCTGGGGCTGGAGGCAGCCCCCTGTACCCCTACAACCTGCTGTTCAGCGAGCACTGGTTCCTGATGATCCGCCGGCGGGTTGAGCGGATGGCGGGATTCAGCGTCAACGCCCTGGGCTTTGCTGGCTACCTCCTGCTGACCGACCAAGCCGACCTGGGCTGGTTCAGGCAACACGGACCCTGGGCCCTGCTCGCGGAGGTGGCAGACCAGGTTCCGTGATCACACGGTTGCCACAACAGCGAAGCCGGGATCTTTCTGGAAAAGGGAGCAGCGCTTGCCGCCCCCACCACCGCCTTGATCCCAACCTCCACGTTCAGCGCACTGATGCCGAGCCTCTCCGCCCCAGCCCAGAGCAAGCCTTCCGCTTTGGCCGACACCAAGATCAAAGAGCGCAACCAGCGCGTCTCCACCTACCGCGAACTGGTCAGGCCGATCGCTTTGCACTACAGCGGCTTGAGCCCGGAATGCCCGGAGGATCTGATCCAGGTGGGGCTGCTCGGCCTGATCCGCGCCGCTGAGCTCTACATCCCCAGCCTGGGGACGCCCTTCTCAGCCTTTGCTCGCCACCACATCCGTGGCGCCATCCTTCACTACCTCCGCGATCAGGCCGGGCCGATCCGGGTGCCGCGCCGTCAGCAGGAACTCGAAGAGAAGCTGCGCCAGCTGGTTCGCAGCCGGCAGGCCCAGGGACAGGAAGAGCCCAGTGAGCTGGACATTCGTGAGGCCCTGGAGCTGGGCAGCGCCCAGTGGGAACGGTTCCAGCGGCTGAGGGGCCTGGGAAAACCGTTGTCGCTTGATCTCCACACCGTAGAGATTGCCGCCCCGGAGCAGGCGCCCGTGGAGACCAGCGAGCACGGGGAGGCGATGGCCGTGCTGGAACGGCTGGAACCCCTCCATCAGGCGGTGGTGAGGAAGGTGGTGCTCGAAGGCCAGAGCCTGCGCAGGGCCGCCACCGCCTTGAACGTCAGTCCGATGACGGTGCACCGGCGCTTGCGCCTTGCCCTCGGCCAGCTCCGCTGCCAGCTCGATGGCGGTGCCCGCCAGGTCAGTTCGGGGTTGAGGCCCCATCCCTGTTCATCTGTTGCTCCAGGGTGCTGATCGCCGCGGATACGGCCGCCAACTGCCGCTCAACGCCATCACGCCAGAAGGTGAGCATGCGCAGTTTGCGCTCCTGATAGGAGCGGCGGCTGGTTTCCGGATCGTTGCTGCCGCCGGGGCAGCATCCAAAGGGGGGGAACATGGGACCATGTCTCAGAGCGTGACGGTTCTAGCGACCGCACCCCCCGGGCGGCGATCGGTGTTCTCAACAGTTGCGTTACTGTTAATTGTCTTGGGACCAGCATCAACAGCAGGGTTGCGGCCCGTTGGATCCGAAAGGACGTTTGCAGACTTCCTCTTGTCAGTTCGTTTGAGTCAAAGCACGAGCTCGTCTCGTCCGAGTTGCTTCTCCGTGCCCTTGGCCCTCCTTGCTGTTGTCGGTGGGGGTGTGCTGTTCGCCTCCATACCAGCGAAGGCCCAGTCCTATGTGGCCCTGATGGCTGGTCAGTCGGCCCGGCCGTTGAACGGGGTGTTCAACACAGTGCCGGTGCTCCACTCCAACCAGCCGGAGGAAGTGTTCGGCCCTGGAATCCTGGTCAACACGGCGCCTGGGTCGGCCTTCTCCCAGGAAACCGGGCAGCAGTTGGAGAACGCCACCTACACCTTCAATGGTGAGTTCGGCCTGCATGCCCACCACAAGTATTTCCCGGAGGATGCCAGCCGGCTGGGCGGGCGCTACGTGCGCGGCAAGCTCACGATCGCCACGATCGTGATCAACCCAGGCAAGCGCCCGGTCACCCTCCAGATTGATCGCGGGGCGGTTCGCAACAGCTTCGAGGCTCCCTACCTTGCCAATCACCTGATGGGTGTCAAGCCCCTGGGCCCCAGGCCGTGGAACACCGGGCCGGGGGACGCCACCGCTGTGATCATGCTCCGCAACCAGCGGGACCCGAAGCTGCCGGACACCTTCGTCATACCGCCGCGGAGCCGGGCCGTTCTGTTCCACACCCGTCTGCCCGCCCGCGGCATTGCCAATGGTCTGCTGCGGGGCCGCAGTGACGGGCCCTTCCAGATGGCCGTGGTCGCCGCCGAAGACCCAGAAACCGACGCCGACCTGATCGCGGTGCTGGATCGGGGGGTGCTGGCCCCTGGCCGCACTTACCTGAAACTCCTGCCGGAGATTCAGAGTGGCCGCGTGTTCTCCCGGGTGGGAGGCGTCGCCCTCGGTGATACCTATGCAGCCACCCTGACCCACGACCTCAGCCAGGGCTCCCTGCACGTTCCCCTGACCAGCACCACCCGCACCACCTTCGGCACCCGGGACGTGCAGGTCAACGCCCTGGCCAGCCGCATGCTCGATTCCTCCCTGGACAACGTGGGTACCTACGGGGTGCGCTTCGATGTGACCCTCAACCTCAAGGGCAACGGGCCCTATGAGCTGGTGCTCAGCCACCCAACGGCCTATGGCAAACAGTTCACGTCGTTCCGAGGGTCGATCGGCATCCAGACCAGCGAGGGTTACAAGGAGGTGCATGTGGGTATGCAGTCCGGCGAAAGCCTCTCCTTGACGCCGCTCACCCTCAGCCCCGGGGTCAACAACCCGGTGACCGTGAGCCTGGTCTACCCGGCCGATGCCACCCCGGGCCATCTGCTCAGTGTTGTACCCGCCCAGCAACTGGCCCAGTTGCGCGAGCGCGAACGCTTGGTTGAGATCGCCCGGGCGGCAGCCGCCGCTGCGGCGGCCAAGCCGAAACTTCCGCCTGCGGCTCCCCCGTCCGTGGCCAGCACCGTCGATGCCGCTGCTGGAGCCACACCACGCCCCAAGGCTCCGGCCAGCCGACCGAGGGCGGCGGCGAATCCAGCCAGGCCACTGCCGGCCTCCAAGACCCCCAAGCCGTCTGCTCGCCCGGTTTCACGCCCGGCGGTGATGCCGGCCTGGATCCAGCCCTTGCCCCCGATTCCCCTGCCCCTGCTCAACCGCAGTGCCCCTGGTCCATCCGGGCCCCAGGCCCAGGTCACCCAGGTGCTGCTCGATCGATACCAGCAGGCCGCCGAGGCCCAGCAGCGCTTCCTCAACGGGATGATGGGTCGCTAGGCCAGGGTCGTCGGTGAGCAGTGGTGGCTGAACCAGAGAACCAGAGGCGCAAGCGGTTCAGCATCGACCTGCCGATCGAGCGGCTGGAGCAGATCGATCGCTTCCGCAAGGAGTGGGGCTATCGCGGTCGTGGCGATGTCCTGGAGCGGTTGCTCAACCACGTGCTCAGCAGTGATGAGGACCTGGAGGAGGACGCTACGGACGGCAGCGGCGAGCCCCACGGGTTGAACGAGCGGGGTGCCCTGGTGCTGGTCGCCAACTGCCACCAGGCCGAGCTGGTGTTCGACGACGAGGCCAGCGGCGAGGCAGGAGGTCCGCTGGAACTCCGCACACCACTGGACCCGATGCCCGTGATCGATTCCAGACCCAGCGCCAACCAACGTCGCCGAAGCCTTGGGATTGAGCTGCCCGGCTTCGTGCGCCAGAAGTCGGAGCGGCTGCGCCAGAGCATCAACCCGCCGCCGGCCGCCGAGAAGGATCGGGAGCCCCTGCCCAGACTTGGCCCGATCGATCTGGACCAAGCCCTCCAGGCTGCGGGACAGCATTGGCGCAACCTCTACGGCACGGAAGCGAATGCGGCGGTGCTGGAAGCGGCGATGGTCTGGTTGGCCCAGGAGATCTGGCCCCAGTCGGATCAGTCCGATGGAGGTCCGTTCACCTGGACGCTGGCGGAGCGGTGGATCCTGGGGGTCATTCCCAGCTGGCGGGCGGCAGAACCCAGCTTCGAGCGGGTGATCGTGGCGGCGGGGTTGCTGGAAGACCCGTTCAGCACCGAAACGCTCACGGTGCGCATTCCCACGCTGATCCGCCGCTTCGTGCACCGCTTCCGCCGCCGTCAGCGCGGCACCTCCTTCCAGACCCTGGAGCACACCATGACCCTGCATGGAGCCCTGCGCCAGTTGCAGCTTCCCACCGAGGACGGCCAACGGTTCACCCTCGACCAGATCCGGGAGGCCTACCGCGACCAGGCCCTCAATCACCATCCCGATGCCGGCGGCAGCGCCGATGCGATGCGTCGATTGAACGAGGCCTACCAGCTCCTCAAGGAGCTGTACCGGAAGACCACCTAAGTATCTCGTCTATCTCTTCTCAGACATGTAACAAGACCTATTCAGTGTCTCAGCTGAGATGGCCTATGCACCAACTGATTCCACCGTGGCGCCGTGAAGCGCTGCATCAAGCCACGGGGCCGGGCGGACCCAGAGACGCGACGTTCCACCGCCTTGGCTGGTCCATTGCCGCCTTGCGCTGTTGTCCAGTGCTCTGGACAACGCTGAGATTCCATGCAAATACAGAGCCTGCCAAGGCTGCGTACCTGCCTATGGAGCAGGTACGCAAGAGATCTGCTGAATCGATCCACCTGTGGACGGGGATGGAAAGAAGTCTTTTCGCGAAGATTCACGCCAGACCGACCGATCAAAGGGAAGCCCGCGTCCCCTGGAATCAACGCCATTCATCGATCTCAATCGATTCTCCCTTGCGAGGTCTGCTGCCCGGTCGGACTGGCCGGCCGGGTTCCTCAGCCAAGGGCCCGATCGCCAGCCACCATCGCGCCTGACCACCCATCCGCTCAGGCTTGGCGTTCGAGTCCTGATTTCAGACCTGGCCTGAGATCCGAATAGGACTCGTTATCCCCAAAAAAGACCAGACCCGAGACCCGGTTTGCATCTCATCTGCGATCAGCGAGATTACTTTGACCGATCCTGGCGTCCAGGCTCTGGCAATGAACACAGCCGATACAGCCGACACAACAGCCGAACTCCACCCGTTCAGAGGAACGTCAGTCCCGTCCAGCTTGGCTCACGCTTCTTAGGCAAGACAACCGGCTGGTCCAGGATTCTGTTTCAGGCTGGACATGCAAGACGATCAACCAGTTCCAGGCTGGGCCGGTGCAGAGTCCGGGCTGGCCTTGGGCAGGGGTCAGGCCGAGGTCTGCATGCCCTGGATCAGAAAGTCGAAATAGGGGGAAGCGACGGCGGCATCGCTGGAGCCCAGCAGCACCAGGGAGGCTTCCTTCAGGCAGCGCATGGCCTCGACCATGCCGGCCATGGGCACGCCAAGGCTGTTGTACATCTCCCGCGCTCCCACCAGGCCGATCTCCTGGATCTTCTCGGTGCTGCCAGCCATCACGCCGTAGGTGACCAGCCTCAGGTACCAGCTGAAATCACGCAGGCACTGGGCCCTCTGCCGCTGGCCGTAGGCGTTACCTCCCTGGGCCACGTACTCTGGCTTGCTGGCGAACAACTGGCGCGCCGATTCATCGACGATCTTGCGTTCGTTCTCGCTGAGGGCGCGGGCAATGCTGATGCGCTGGCTGCCACCGGAGAGAAACTGCGCCATGACGCGCAATTCACCGCCACTGGGGTAGCGGAGCTGATCATCGGCTTGCAGGATCAGATCCCGGACAACGCTCATTCCGTCCACCATGCACCGCCCGATCCTATCGAGGCCCGAGCCGAAAGCCCACCGGGGCCTGCCATGTGTAACGGCCCTTTGCATCTAGGGTCGTGGGCGCCCTCCTGGTCTGGTGAGCGTTGCGAATGGGGTCGTCCATGCCAGCCGTCGGCAGCGAACTGGAGCTCCGGGTCACTGGCCTGAACCATGAGGGCCACGGCGTGGCGCGTTTGCTTGGCCCCGGCTCTGGGGGGCCTGGCCCCGGGGCCAGCGAGCTGGTGGTCTTTGTCCCCGATGCCCTGCCCGGGGAGGAGGTGAGGGTAAGGGTGTGCCACCAGGGCCAGCGCCACCTGGTGGCGGAGCTGATCGAGCGCCATTCCAGCTCCCCGGATCGCCGCAAGCCCCCCTGCATCCTGGCCGGCACATGTGGCGGCTGCAGCGTCCAGCATCTCAAAGACCCGGCTCAGGCGACCTGGAAACAGGACCTGCTCCAGGAAACCCTGCGGCGGATCGGCGGCTTGCAGCTGGCAGTCGAGCCGATCCTGGCCGCCGCCTCGCCCCTGGGCTACCGGAACCGCGCCGTCATCCCCCTGGAGCGCACCGCTGAGGGACGGCTGCGGGCGGGCTTCTACCGCAGCGGCAGCCACCGGATCGTGAACATGAACCGCTGCCCGGTGCTGGATCCCCGCATCGACCGCCTGATCGCTCCCCTCAAGCACGACCTCGAGGTCAGCGACTGGCCGGTGGATGTGAATCTGCGGGAGGGCGGCGGCCTGCGCCACCTGGCCCTGCGGCTGGGCCATCACACCGGCGAGCTGCTGCTCACCCTGATCAGCAGCCATGATGACCTGCCTGACCTTCAGCTGCAGGCCGAGATCTGGATGGAGCGCTGGCCCGAGCTCGTGGGGGTGTGCCTGAACCTTCAGAGTCGGCCGAGCAACACCCTGATGGGACCGTCCACCACCTGCATCGCCGGCAGGCCCTGGTTGATCGAGCGGTTCGGTGGACTCCAGTACCAGATTGGCCCTGACACCTTCTTCCAGGTCAACACCCCCCAGGCCGAGCAGCTTCTGCCACTGCTGAGCTCGGCGTTGCAGCCCTCGGCCGCGGTCAGGATTGTCGATGCCTTCTGCGGCATCGGCACCTTCACCTTGCCCCTGGCGGCAGCGGGTGCCCAGGTGCTCGGCCTCGAGCAGCACGCCGGCAGCGTCGCCCAGGCCAGGATCAACGCCAGCTTCAATGGCCTGGGCGGGGTGGAGCTGGAGGCGGCCGATGTGGCGATCGCGCTGCCTGAGGCCCTGCGCCACGCCGACGCCCTGCTTCTCGATCCACCGCGCAAGGGTCTGCCGGCGACCGTCTGCGACGCGATTCTGGCCACCCCCCCCCAACGCCTGGCCTATCTCAGCTGCAACCCGGCCAGCCTGGCTCGGGATCTCGCCCGCCTCTGCGCCGATGGTTCGCTGCGGCTTGTCTGCGTGCAACCGCTCGATTTCTTTCCCCAGACCAGCCACGTCGAGGCTCTGGCCGTCCTGGAGAAGACATGAGGCGCCGGGTTCAGCTTCTGTTCCGCTCCTGATCAGCTCCTCAGCTGGGCACCAAATTGGCGATCGAGGGCGGCGCGGATCGTGGCGTGGCATTGCTCCACCTCCGATTCCGTGAGGGTGCGGCGGGGATCCCTGTAGCGCAGCCGGAAGGCCTGGCTGACGGCTCCGGCGGCAATCTGGTCGCCTTCATAGCGATCGATCAGCTCCGCCGACTCCAGCAGGGGCTTGCCTGCCTTGCGGATCGTGGCCAGCAGCTCCGCCGCCATGGTCCCGCTCGGCACCACCAGGGCCAGGTCCCGCTCCGAGGCCGGCACCGTGGGGAACACCGTGAAGCTCGGCTGCCAGCGGTTGCGGCGGGTGGCGGCGGAGAGCAGCGGCGCCAGGGGAGCCTGAAAGAGGAAGGTGGCCTCCGGCAGATCGAGGCGTTCGGCCCGGGCGGGATGGAGCTGGCCGAACCAGCCCACCGCTCGCCCCTCCACCAACAACTCCGCCGCCCGGCCCGGATGGAGCAGCCCGTGGCTGGTGAGGGGGCGGTCTTCGCAGGGGATGGCCAGGCTGGCGAGGGCCACCTGCAGCACGCCGCGGGCTTCGAAGTAATCCGGATGCCGCGGCTTGCCGCCGTTGCTCCAGAGCGCGGCGCGACGCTCGCCGCAGATCACACCGGCCAGCTCAAAGTGCTCCTGCGGAACGGTGGAATCCGGGTCAAGGTCGAAGACGCTGCCGATTTCGAAGCCCCAGAACCCTTGGCGGGAGGCCTGGAGGTTGCGCCGGGCCGCCTGCAGCAGTTCCTCGATCAGGCTGTCGCGCAGGTGGCTGGTATCAGCCAGCAGGGGATTGGCCAGGGGCACCCGCGGCGCCGTGGCCAGCGCCGACTCGCCGGGGACCAGGGACACCAGGGACAGGGTGCAGAGTTCCTGCAGCCCCGCCTGACAGAGGGCCTGGCGCAGGCGACGCTCGGCCCGTTGGGCGGGCTCCAGGCCGCCGGGGCGAATCGGGTCAGGCAGGTGGCTGGCGAAGTGGTCGTAGCCCACCAGGCGGGCCACCTCTTCGATCAGATCCACTTCCCGCCGCAGGTCCATGGCCCGCGAGGGGGGCACCGTCACGGTCCAGCCGTCCTCCTCTGTCTCCAACAGGCAACCCAGGGATTCGAGGGTCTGGTGGATGCGAGCGTCGTCGAGGTCTTGTTCCTGGCCATCCACGAGCACCGGACCGAGCAGTTGGTGCAGGGCGTCGCGCCGCAGCCAGAGCGGTGGCTGCGGCTCAGGGGGCCGCTGATGCAACCAGCGGCCGGCCAGCTGGGCGCCGGCGAGCTCCTGCAGCAACGCGGCGGCCCGATCCGCCGCAGCCAGGGTCACCTGGCGCGGCAATCCCTTTTCGAAGCGAAGGCTGGCGTCGGTGCGCAGCCCGACACTGCGGGCGCTGCGCCGCACGGCCTGGGGGGCGAAGACCGCCGCCTCCAGCCAGATGTTGGTGGTTTCCTCCTGGACGGCCGCGTTCGCCCCACCCATCACCCCGGCCAGGGCCACGGCTTGGTCGGCATAGGTCACCACCAGTGCTTCTGGGCTCAAGGCGTGGTGAGCGCCATCGAGGCCGGTGAACGGTTCCGCGGCGGTGGCACCGCGCAGACCGATCCGCTGCGCTTGGGCCTCGGCGCCGGTGCTTCCGGCCGGATCGAGGCCCGCCAGGCGGTCGGCGTCGAAGGCATGGAGAGGTTGGCCGGTTTCCAGCATCACCAGGTTGGTGATGTCGACGACGTTGTTGATCGGCCGAAGGCCGGCGCGCTCCAGGCGGCGCTGCAGCCAGGGCGGCGACGGTGCCACCCGCACCCCCCCCAGGGCTGTGAGGCTGAACAGCCCCCCCTCCTCGATCGCCGCCCGATCGGCTGCCCCCACGGCCAGGGGCTGGGCGGCGATCGGCGTTGGACTGCTGGCGAGCTGGAGAGGGGCTCCGGTGAGGGCGGCCACTTCCCGGGCGATGCCCTGCATCGAGAGGCCATCGGGGCGGTTGGCGGTGATGGCCAGCTCCAGCACCTGATCATCCAGGCCGAGGGCCGCAGCGACGGCCGCGCCGAGGGGGGGGACCTGCTCCAGCAGTTCATCGAGCACGGCGATGCCGGCGGAGCCAGCGGCGAGCCCCAGCTCCTGGAGGGAGCAGATCATGCCGCTGCTGGCCACCCCCCGCAGCTCGGCGGGCTTGATCGTGAGATCAACGGCCGGCAGGTGGGTTCCCACCAGGGCCACCGGCACATGGAGGCCCACCCGCACGTTGGCGGCGCCGCACACGATCTGCAACGGGGCCTCAGCGCCGACCTCGACGCGGCAGACGCTCAGCTTGTCGGCGTTGGGATGGGGCTGGCGGTCGGTGACCAGACCCACCACCACCCCGGTGGCATTGGCGGCGAGATCCTCGATCGCCTCCACCTCGAACCCGGCGATCGAGAGCCGCTCGGCCAACTCGGCCACCGGCGTGTCGCAGGCCACCAGCTCCCTGAGCCATTGGAGCGAGACCCGCATCGTTCTTTGATCGTCGTAGGTCCAGTGATCCTAAGGAGGGAATCGGGGCGGACCGGACGGTAAGATCGACCGTTGTCAGTTCGCCTCGCACCAGCGGAGCACGTCCTTCCATGGCCAAGAACAAGGGCGTCCGGCTCGTGATCACCCTCGAGTGCACGGAATGCCGGTCCAATCCCGCCAAGCGGTCCCCCGGGGTGTCCCGTTACACCTCCCAGAAGAACCGCCGCAACACCACCGAGCGGCTTGAGTTGAAGAAGTTCTGTCCCCACTGCAACAAAAGCACGATCCACAAGGAAATCAAGTGAGCCCCGGACTGCGCTGCGGTCCCTGGCTCCCCTGATCTCCAGGCTCTCGTTGCCGTTCCCTTCTTCTAAACCCTGCCGTTTCTGTCTTCCATGTCCAGCTCCTTTTTCAAGAAGCGTCTTTCGCCGATCAAGCCCGGCGACCCGATCGACTACAAGGACGTCGATCTACTCAAGAAATTCATCACCGAGCGCGGCAAGATCCTGCCCCGCCGTCTGACCGGCCTCACCGCCAAGCAACAGCGTGATCTCACCAATTCGGTGAAGCGGGCCCGCATCCTGGCGTTGCTGCCCTTCGTGAATCCGGAAGGCTGAGTTCCGCCTTGTCCCTCCAACCGGGCGACCTGGTGGGGCTGATCGGCCCCAAGGGTCCGGAGCTGGCCTTGGTTGAGAGCCTCAGCGGCTCCAGGGCCGCCCTGCGGGTGGGTTGGGATGGGCGTGCCCAGCAGCTTCCCCTGCGCCAACTCGATCGGATCGCCCGATCGCGGGGATCCGAGGCGCCGGCAAGCCGCCTGGGCGAAACCCCCTGGCGGCTGGTGGAGACTGAGCTGCTCGCCCAGCGCCCCACGGTCCGGGATCTCGGTGCCGCCTGGCTGCTGATCGGCGAAGCCGCCTGCGACCTCGAGGAGTTCGTGGCCCTGATCGCCAACGCCGACACCCCAACGGCCCGGGCGGCCTGCTGGCTGCAGTTGCAGCAGCCCGAACAGATATTTTTCCGCTGGCGCAACGGCCAGGTGCAGCCCCGCTCCCTGCGGGACCTGCGCCAGCTGCGGCGGGAGCGGCGGCAGGCCCGCCTCGCCGATCAACGGCGCGAGGCCTGGTTTGCCCTGTTGCGGGCGCGCCAACCCTTGGACCCTGAGGCCCTGGCCCCGCTCCAGCGGGAGCAGCTGGAGCTCTTGCTGGCGGTGGCTAGCGGCGCCAGCGACGCGACCATCCCCCTTGAGCTGCGCCGCGGCCTGCAGCAGGCCCAGTGCGCGCCGGAGGCTGGTCCGATCCGCCATCTGCTGGTGGATCTGGGCCTCTGGCAGCTTCATGCCCTGCCGTCCCTGCGCCGCAGCGTCTGGGAGCAGGGCTTCAGCGAAGAGCTGCTGGCGGAGGCGGAGCGGCTGGTGGCCAGCGCTGACCAGCCCTGGCCGGGCGATGCGGATCGCCTCGATCTCAGCGGCCTGCGTACCTACAGCCTTGATGACGCGGACACCAGCGAGATCGACGACGCCCTTTCCCTGGAGACCAGCGCCGATGGGAGGGAGCGGATCTGGATCCACATCGCCGATCCCGGGCGGCTGATCGCGGCCGACTCCCCCCTCGACCTCGAAGCGCGACAACGGGGCTCCAGCCTTTACCTTGCCGATCGGGTGGTGCCGATGTTTCCGATCCGCCTGGCGGCAGGACCGTTCAGCTTGCGCCAGGGACGGCGTTGCGCGGCCTGGAGCACCGCCGTGGAGCTGGATCCGGAGGGGGCAGTGCTGGACGCCTCGATCCAGCGCAGCTGGGTGCGCCCCACCTACCGGCTCACCTACGGCGATGGCGATGAGCTGATTGAGCTGGCCCCTCCCCAGGACGCCGACCTGGCCCGGCTGCACGAGCTGCTGCAGCGACGGCGCCGCTGGCGGGAGCGCCAGGGGGCCCTGCAGATGGACCAACCGGAGGGGCGGATCCGCTGCCGGGACGAGGCGGCGGAGTTGGAGGTCACCGAACCCTCGGCGGCCCGGGCCCTGGTGGCCGAAGCAATGATACTCAATGGTGCCGTGGTGGCCGAGCATGGCATCCGCCACGGGCTGGCCCTGCCCTACCGCGGCCAGCCCGCCAGCGAACTCCCGCCTGCCGCGGAACTGGATGCCCTGCCGCCCGGACCGGTGCGCCATGCCGCCCTGCGCCGCTGCCTCAGCCGGGGGACCAGTGGGGTGGCCGCGTCCCCCCATTTCAGCCTCGGGCTGCCGGCCTATGTGCAGGCCACCTCTCCGATCCGTCGCTACGGCGATCTGCTGGTGCAGCGCCAGCTGGCCGCCCAGGGCGGCGGCGCTGTGGCCCTCGATGGCCCGGCCCTCTCGGAGCTGCTGAGCGCCTTGGAGACTGTGGTGCGCGAAGGCATCCAGATCTGCCGCGAAGACCAGCGCCATTGGCAGCAGGTGTGGTTCGAGCAGCACCGCGGCGAGCGCTGGGAGGGGCTGTTCCTGCGCTGGCTTCGACCCCAGGACCAGCTGGGTCTGGTGCACCTGGAAGCCCTGGCGCTTGATCAGGCGGCCCGTTGCCCCCCCGGCAGCGACCCCGGCGACGGCCTCTCGGTGATGGTGGAGCAGGTGGATTCGCTTTCGGATCTACTTCGGCTCACGGCTCGCCCCCGTTCGGCTGGTCCTGACCGTTGAACACCTCCAGCACAGAGGCGGTGTCTTTCCTACCTGGATCGAGCCAGGTGCGGCTGGAGGCGGCCCCGTCATGGAGCAACCCAGAGAACCCCGTGCCCCCATTCGGCCCGGATGATTCAGACTTGGAGCCTGAAGGGTCCTGAGACCATCATGAGAATCTCAGGAAAATCGGAGGGGTTGATCCAGCCGGCAACCCTACGGATCAGGTCCTGGGGTACGTTTAGAAGTGATCACATCTGCATTGGTCTGGCCCAGATCCGCAGGGCCACAGGTGAATCCAGTCAACAAGGCATACGACAAGCCAACGACTCCACCAGCTTGAACCGGCGCTTGATGCCAGCTTAGTTGGCCTGGCAACCCTTGGCCTGCTGGCCCCGGTGACTTTCAGGGAAGGTGTCACTCCTTGGCTGCCACTCAGGCGGCCTGGACCAAGGCTAGCGCGAGGAACGGTTCGGGCTCTTCTGGTGGCTTGTTGATCCACACTTCTTCGGGTTGACGCCAGCAGCGGGTGCTTCGGCTCCACCGAGTTGGATTGGCCCGACGGGCCTTCTCGTAGACATCGACTCGCTTCTTG
>NZ_JAGQBB010000013.1 GCF_024345415.1 Synechococcus sp. Tobar12-5m-g
ATCTGTTGGCTCGTCAGTGGTGCCGGCATCACCAGGGCCATGCGCATCGGCCCCAGGGTCAGCAGCCCCGCTCCCAACCGGCCAACGAGCTTGTCGCCAACCGGTCAACCTGATTGTCGCCGGACAGGTGAGATTTAGATAACTTTGCGATAGAATTCATAGAGGTTGCATGATCCCTGTACTTCGTGGCTTTCGTGGACCGCTCAACGGTCAGAAGACTCATCAACCTTGGCAAAGCAAACCGTCGCGAAGTGAAGCACTATGTCAAAGAAACAGAAGAAAGCCTGCGTACTGATCCCAACTCCTGAAGAGGATCAGGCGATTAATGCTGCTGCCTTGTCTGATCCTGATGCCCAGCCGCTTACCGATGAGCAGCTCCAGGCCATGGTCCCGCTTCGATTATTGAGAGGGTGCCTAAAGTCACCAGAAAAAGCAGTTGGTCTCTATCAGATATAGCCCTGAAGTTCTGCACTATTTCAAGAGCTTTGGCGTTGGCTGGCAGGCCCGGATGGACGCTGCCCTCAAGGAGTACGTCACGAATCATCCTCTTCGTGATGCAGAGGAGGTCTAACGTTGGACTTAGTCGCTGCGCGGCAGATTCAACAGTCCGTGAAAACTCTCATTGCTTCACTCTTTACTATTCCGATACTTCCACATTCGCAGTGAGCACCCTCACACCACGATCAGCTCAAAGCCAACGACAGTCTTCATGAAGCCATGGGGGCTATGGAGCAGGTACTCCTGCTTACCAGCCACGTCAATCATGAAGAAAACCTGAAAAACGGCCGGACTAATCTGCGGTAGGCCCTGCCCCCGGAGCCCCAGAGTTGCGGGCATGTCCAACTGTGGATAAGATCGTGCGCATCCACGATCTTATCCATATTCGTTATGCTGTCTCTCTAAATCGTCATTTCATTGCTTTCATCTATAGTGCCTATCAGCAGACAAGAAGATGTCCAATCCGATAAAGCAGCTACCATGAGTTTCATCTGTATAATCTAGTATTCAGGTATTGACGATGAGAACAAGTTTCTTTAAAGCTAGTATCTGTATTCCCCTGGGAATAGGATTTTTGCTGGCAGCTTGTGATGGCTCTAGAACAGCATCATCAGTTCAAGAACTACCAATATCTCAACAATCGATCCCCCCTACTACTCCCACATCGCCACCCATAGAAGCAGGCGTGAATATTCGTCCAAAAACTTTATCTGCCCAACTTCCACAAGATAAAACCAGTGCTGGGCAAACTAGATCGGATCAAAAGGGCATTGCTCAAGTTTGGGTTCCAGCAGGATGTTTTCAGATGGGGAGTGACCCTAAAAAAGATCCGCAAGCTCAGCCCAATGAACAACCTCAGCACGAAGCTTGCATCACAAAGGGCTTTTGGCTTGACCAGTATGAAGTTACGAATGCAGCTTTTCAACAGTTCATTGTGAATGGGGGCTACACGAAACGCGAACTTTGGTCTGATGCAGGCTGGAAATGGAAAGGAAATCGCACTCAACCTGAAGATATTGAAGATTTTACAGCTCCGCAGCAACCCCGTGTCGGTATCAACTGGTACGAAGCAGAAGCTTATGCAAAATGGCGGGGCGGGCGATTGCCAACTGAAGCGGAATGGGAATACGCGGCACGTGGAGCTACAGGAACGATCTATCCTTGGGGAGATTTTTATCAGATTGGATGGGCAAACGTTAACGAAACCAGTGTTGGTGGGCAATTGCGAGGTAAAACTTTACCCGTAGGTAGTTTCCCAAATAGCAGGAGCTGGGTTGGAGCTTTCGATATGGCTGGAAATGTTTGGGAATGGACCTCGAGTTGGTACGCCGCAAATTACTACCAACAGCGCGTAAAGAACGATCCGGTTGGAGCCGAACGTGGAGAGCTACGAGTTGCTCGGGGCAGTTCCTGGTATCTGGATCCATCCAATGCTCGCTCTGTAACTCGTCGCGATCGCCCTTTTGTTTTAGAAACAGTTTCTGGCATCCGAGTTGTGAGTCCAATTCAGTAATCAAATAAAATTTCACATCACAAACTTGCAAGAGCATAACAATGCCCATGCACACCGACCGTTCAAAGGTTATTTATGAGTATCCAAAGCTATCTGCGGCGGGTCGGTGATGGGGCAACGTAAGAAGGATCAGAGGAAAGCCGCAAGGGCCGCCGTCTTGACGTCCTGACGTCAAAGCGCTAATGTTGACGAATGGATGAGAGGAAACGGGCCACTATCTACTTCGACGCCGATGTTCATCGTGCACTGCGCCTAAGAGCTGCTGCATGTAACCGCTCAATATCGGACATGGTAAATGAAGCAGTGCGCATGACATTGGCCGAAGATGCTGATGATTTGAGAGATGCTGACGAGAGGCAAGCTGAGCCAAGCTCTAGCTTTGAAGAGTTTGTCACAAGCCTAAGAGATAGTGGCCGAATATAGCCTCTCAATTAAGCCATCAGCCGCTAAAGAACTACAGGCGCTATCAGACAAGACGACGTTAGCAAGATTGATTGAGAAGATTAAATCACTGGCAACTCAACCTCGGCCATTAGGGTCTGAAAAGCTAGCGGGCAGGCCGAACCTTTATCGTGTCCGTCAAGGGAAATATCGGGTCATTTACTTCATCGATGATCAGTCGCTTGTTGTCGACGTTGTTAAGGTTGGCCACAGAAGAGATGTCTACCGATGAGTGGACCTTCTGACATCAAGATACAGAAGGCGGGAGAGGCGGAAATCGGCAATGCCCAAGTTCGCTCGCCCGCTTCTGATCTGGATCGTTTAGCAAGCTCTAGCCATCCTTTCGCACCATCCTTCCAACCAACCCCTCGCAACAAACCACTCCCTTCATTCCTCCCACGAGCCGCCCTAGGATTGATGGACAGTTGGCTGTTGGGGCACTCTTCCGTCTCGTTCATCACCGCCGGTGCATTGGTCTGCCCGTGTGGCGATCGATTCGTGGCTGCCAGCTCCGCAGTTCAGCCAAGCCCTGCTCCTTGAGACCCGTGCACCCCGCATGAGGCCGGACCGCTGGACCCTGGCGTGATGGCTGCCCTCAGGGCTCAGGGGCTGCTCCGGCCATGATCAACCGCTTCGGCTGTGCCTGCTTGCCCCTGTTGGGCGCGCTGGTTGCGGGATGCTCCCCTGCCCAGCAGCCGCCCCTCCAGGGGCCAGGGCTCGCCCCTCCTGGTCCCCATGGAGCGGGCCCGCAAGGCAGCCGCTGAGGTGGAGGCCAAGCAGCAGCAGGAGAAGGCGGTGATGGAAGCAGGCCGCTGAATCAGCTCCCGCCCGCCTCCCGCTGCCGCTCGCAGGGGAACGTCTCGATCGTCCCCCTGCTGCGCTGGAACCGGGGCCGCTGGGGATCCTCCAGGCTCCACCACCACTGGCCGTCGGTGTAGCTGGGCGCCCCGGCGTTGTTGGTGCGCGGCAGCTGCAGCGACACCCCCCGCCAGCGCAACACCACGAACGCCCCCGGCACTGTGCCGGCCGCCTGGTTGGGAATGCCCACCGCATCCACCGCCCCGTTGTTCGCCAGGGCCTCCAGGGGGTCGCCGCCACAGATGTAGGAGCTGGTGGTGGCCGCGAAGGCAGGGGAAACCAGGTTGATTCCGGCGGGGATCAACCCGAGCGGCACGACCGTCAGCAGCGCCAGCAGCATCAGCCGCCACACCCAGCCAGCCGCTCGCAGCCCCATGTCCCGTTTCCCCTCCGTTTGCCCCCATCCTGGGCGCAAACCAAGGCTGCTGCAGCCCAGGCCTACCCTGCTGCCATGACCGGCTCCTCCCTCTCCCCGATCACCACCCAGCTCGGCCAGCTGGGTCTGGGCCAGCAGCCCTGGTGGGTGGAGCAGTGGATGGAGCTGATCAACTCCTACCGCTACAAGAAACGGCTGGAGCGCGCCTGGGACTATGCCCGCTCCGGCAATGTGCTCTCGATCCGCTTCGAGGGGCGGCGGGTGCACGCCCGCGTCCAGGGCACCGAGGCGGAGCCCTACAAGGTGAAGCTCTGGCTCGACACGCTCACCGACGAAGACTGGGGCTTCGTGCTCGAGGCGCTGGGCCAGAAGGCCCGCTGGTCGGCCCAGCTGCTGGCCGGTGTGATGCCCCAGGACATCGAGCGCGCCTTCGCCGCCAGCGGCAAACGCCTGTTCCCGTTCAAGTTGCAGGAGGTGCGCAGCGAGTGCTCCTGCCCCGACAAGGCCAACCCTTGCAAGCACATCAGTGCCGTCTACTTCCTGATGGGGGATCGCTTCAGCGAAGACCCCTTCGTGCTGTTCCAGTTGCGCGGCCGCAGCCGCGGCCAGTTGCTGGCCGATCTGGCGGTGCAACGGCGCGAACTGCTGGCCAGCCGCGCCGCCGCCGCCCGGGCCGATCAACCGGCTGGCGGCCCTGCTCCGCATCCGGTTCATGGCGCCATCACCGATCCGAGCCGCTGGTGGACCTACGCCGCCGCCCTCGACCCCGATCTGGTCGTGATCACCCCGGCCATGGAGGGTGAAACGGGCCTGGATGAAGCCGGCGACCTGCCCCTGGCCGCAGAACCCCGCTTCCCGGAGGCCAACCGGCTGTTCATCGAGCAGCTCAAGGCCCAGGGGATGGAGATGGGGCAGTTGGCGATGGCCCAGGCCATGGGTGCCGGCTCCTGAGCCGTTGCCACCGGAAGCCCCCTGGCTGAGCCCTGCCGCGGTGGGCCTTGCCGTTGAGTTGCTGCAATCGCACCGGAGCCTGTTTGGCCGGCCCCTGATCGCCTGCCGAAGCCCCGACCCGCGCCAGCTTGCCCAGGAACTCTTCAACGCCCCCACCGTGGTGCTGGCCCACGACGGCGGCGCCGATCCACGCCTGATCTATGCCAATGCCGCCGCCCTGCGCCTCTGGCGCCGCCCCTGGAGCGCGATGGTGGGCATGCCGTCGCGGCTCACGGCCGAGCCCGGTGAGCGTCAGGCGCGGGCGCAGATGCTGAACGACGCGCTCCGCCAGCAGGCGATCCGTGGCTACACGGGCATCCGCGTTGACAGCGCCGGCCGCCGCTTCGAGATCGAGAACGCTCGCCTCTGGAGCCTGCCCGCCCTCCACGGCCATGGTGTCGGCCAGGCCGCCGCCTTTTCCAGCTGGGCCTGGCTCTGAGCGCCCCTGGCCTTCACCGGATCGGTTCTCCCCACCGAAGGGTGGTGGCGACCGAATCAGGGGAGGAGCGCCGTACCGAAGGGGTCGGTTCTTGCGCTGTTGGATCCTATCCAAGCCGGTCAATCTGATTTCACGGGCGAGACGATCGCCCGTCCATTCCCATCACGGCTTCCTGCCAACGAACGACAGAAGCTGACGATCCACACCTCAGCCAACTTCTGGAGGACCCCACCATGCTGACCCTGCGCCAATCCCCCTTCGATCTGTTCGAGCGTCTTGAGCAGCAAGTGCTCAACGCCGAGCGGGTGCCCGCCGCCGAAGTGCACGAGAACGACCAGGCCTACACCATTGTTCTTGAGCTTCCCGGCGTCGACAAGGAGTCGATCGAGGTCAAGGCCACCGATCGCACCCTGCTGATCAGCGCCCAGCGCCGGAGCGAATCCCATGCCTCCGCCTCGGCCCAGGACCAAGCCAATGGCGGCGAAGCCAAAGGCGAAGTCGCCAAGGTGACGCCCCGCCCGGCCCCGATCCACAGTGAGTTCCGTTACGGCACCTGGAGCCGCAGCTTCACCTTCCCCGGTGGCCTCCAGCGTGATGGTCTCGAGGCTCACTTCCGCGACGGCCTGCTCACCGTCACCGCGCCGAAGGCCCAGACGCTCACCACGGTGAACGTCAAGGTGGAAAGCTGATCGTTAGCAACGACCCTGACGAACGAGAATCGAGGACAGCCCTGGCCTTTCGGCCGGGGCTTTTTCATGCCCTCAGCCAGCGCGTCGCGCTGAGAACCGGCCTCACTCCGTGTCGTCGTGGGCGAAGCGGCTGTAGAGGAAATCGAGGGCCTGGTTGCGCAGATCGTAGTAGAGGGGATCCTCCATGATCTCCTCGCGGTTGCGGGGGCGAGGGAAGGTGATGTCGAGGATTTCGCCGATCTTGGCGGCCGGTCCGTTGGTCATCATCACGAGGCGATCGGCGAGGAACAGGGCCTCATCGATGTCGTGGGTGATCATCAGCACGGTGCACTTCTGGGTGTTCCAGATGGTGAGCAACTCCTCCTGCAGTTCCTCCTTGGTGATCGCGTCGAGGGCCCCGAACGGTTCATCCAGGATCAGCACCTCGGGGCGGATTGCCAGGGCCCGGGCGATCGCCACCCGCTGCTTCATGCCACCGGAGAGCTGGGGGATCTTCTTGTCGGCCGCCTCGGTGAGCCCCACCATGGCGAGGTGCTCGCGGGTGATCTCGCGCTTCTCGCGCTCCGGCAGATCCGGTTTCACCGAATCGATCGCCAGATACACGTTCTCGTAGGCGCTGAACCAGGGCAGCAGGGCGTAGCCCTGGAACACCACCATGCGGTCGGGGCCGGGCTTGGTGATCGCGCTGCCGTGCAGCACCACGCGGCCATCACTGGGGGTGGCGAAGCCCGAGACCATGTTGAGCAGGGTGGATTTTCCGCAACCGGAGTGGCCGATCACGCACATGAACTCGCTTTCGTTCACGCTCAGGTCGATGCCGTCGAGCACCGGGTAGGGCCCCTTGGCGGTGGGGTACACCTTGCTGACGTTCTCGAAGCGCAGGAAGGCTTCGGCCGGGGGTGCGGCGAGCCCCGGCAGGGGCGGCTGGATCAGGGTGGACATGGGCACGTGCGGGGGTGGGCTGACGAGACGGGTGGGAAGCAGGCCGTGACGGGGTGGGGTCTCAGCTCCGGCGCGGCGGCGCCAGGGGGATTTCGGCAACGCTGAAATCGCGCTTGATCGTCTGGGCGTTGAGATAACTGATCGGGTCGTCGGCGTTGAAGGGCTGGCCGTCGAATAGATGGATGCCCTGGCGCTGATAGCTGATTGCCTCCAGACCCAGTTCGCGGGCAGCGGTGCTGAACACCCCCACCTGGCAGACCCGCTCCAGGATCTCCACCCAGTTGCGGGGCAGGGGGATCTCACCCCAGCGGGCCATCTGGGTCATCATCCAGAGGTGCTCGGTGCGGCTGGGTCGGTTGAGACCCTCACCGAAGAACAGGTGGTGGGGCGTGGCCCCCTCGCTCTCGGGCCCGCCCCGGTCGACATCGGCGCTGGCTTCGCTGAAGCGGATCAGCTCCGGCTTGATGCCGAGGTAGCGGCGATCGCTGAGGAGATTACTAAGTTCGGCCCAGTGGGCAGGATCGGCGCAGTACTGGCAGGCCTCCAGCAGGGCCTTGGTGAGGGCGATGTGGGTGTTGGGGTAGGCGATGGCCCAGTCCTCCCGCAGGCCCAGAACCTTGCCGGGGTGACCCGGCCAGATCGCCAGGTCGCCCGCCACGGCGATGCCGTGGCCATCACGGATGGCGCGATCCAGCCAGGGAGCCCCCACGCAGTAGCCGTCGATGCTGCCGTCCTTGAGATCAGCGAGCATCTGGGCCGGCGGCAGGGCCTGCAGGTGCACGTCCTTGTCGGGGTCGATGCCGTTGGCGGCGAGCCAGTAGCGCAGCAGCAGGTTGTGCATCGAGGCCTCGTGCACGATTCCCATCGTGTGGGGCTCCCGCTCATGGCTCTTGAGGTAAGCGCGGTAGTCCTCCACGGTGCGCACCCCCTGCTCCGCCAGGCGACGACCGAGGGTGATGCCGTTGCCGTTGCGGCTGAGGGTGAGGGAGGTCACGATCGGCAGCGGAGCGTCGCCATGGCCGCCGGCGGTCATCCAGGTGGGCATGCCCGCTGGCATCAGCGAGGCATCGAGGGTGCCGTCCACCAGGCCATCGACGATGCCGCGCCAGCTGGTTTCCCGGATCAGGCTCACTTCATCAAGGCCGTGCTTGGTGAACAGGCCATGGGCCTCGGCCACCGCCAGGGGCGCGCTAGCCGCCAGGGGTAGGAAGCCCAGATCCAGGTTCACCTTCTCAAGACCGTGGCGCGCCACCACCTGGTGGGGCCGGGCCCGCCACTGCTTCACGCGCTTCTGGCGGTTGAGGAAATAGATGATCTCGGAACGCAGGCTGTAGTAGCTGGGGTGGTGCACCACCTCCAGGCGGGCCCGGGGGCGGGGAATGTCCACCTCGAGGATGCCGCCGATCTTGGAGCCCGGACCGTTGGTGAGCATCACGATGCGGTCGGAGAGCAGCACCGCCTCGTCCACGTCGTGAGTCACCATCACGGCGGTGAGGGCGTTCTCGTTGCAGATCTGCATCAGCTTTTCCTGCAGATTGCCCCGGGTGAGCGCATCGAGGGCACCGAACGGTTCATCGAGCAGGAGCAGCTTGGGGCGGATCGCCAGGGCCCGGGCGATCGACACCCGCTGGCGCATGCCGCCGGAGAGCTGCTGCGGCAACTTATCGACCGCCGGGCCCAGCCCCACCATCTCGATGTGCTCCTGCACCACGGCGTCGCGCTCGGCTTTGGACAGATCGCCCATCACCTCATCGACGGCCAGGCCGATGTTCTCGCGCACCGTGAGCCAGGGCAGCAGCGAATAGTTCTGGAACACCACCATCTTGTCGGGGCCGGGGCGCTTCACCGCCTCCCCCTCCAGCAGCACCGTGCCTTCGCTGGGGAGATCCAGGCCGGCGATCATGTTGAGCAGGGTGGATTTGCCGCAGCCGGAGTGACCGATCAGGGAGATGAACTCCCCCTTGCGGATCTCCAGGTCGATGCCCTTGAGGGCCAGGTAGGTGCCGCCGCCCTTGAGGGCGAAGCTCTTGTCGATGGCGCGGACATCCACCAGGGAAGGGGACGAGATGGTGGTCATGGCTGGGTTCTCCTGAGCAAGGGCCTGAATGGGTAGAGCCGGAATGGACGCCGGAATGGAAGGCGGGCCAGGTTCGAACGAATAGCGTTCGGTGGATGTTCTGTGGTCATTGGCCGGCGGAGATGCGGGTCTGCAGCCAGGCCATCAGGCGATCGAGCACCAGGCCGATGGCGCCGATCCAGATCACGCCCAGCACGATTTCACCCACGTAGTTCTGCTGGTAGGCGTCCCAGATGAAGAAGCCGATGCCTACGGTGCCGGGCATCACGATTTCAGCGGCGATGATTGCCAGCCAGGCCAGGCCGATCGAGATGCGCAATCCGGTGAAGATGTAGGGGAGGGCCGAAGGGATCAGCACCTTGGTGAAGAAACGGCGGCTCGACATCTGCAGCACCAGGGCCACGTTGCGGTAGTCCTGGGGGATCTGACGCACCCCTTCAGCGGTGTTGATCAGGATCGGCCACACAGCTGTGATGAAGATCACGAAGATCGCCGCCGGCTGGTTCTTCTGAAACAGCACCAGGGCGATCGGCACCCAGGCCAGGGGTGCAACCATGCGCAGGAACTGGAACAGGGGATCGAAGGCTCGGTTGATGCCGGGCTTCAGGCCGATCGTGATGCCCACGCCGATGCCGACGAGAGCCGCCAGGGTGTAACCCTGGGCCACGCGGCCGAGGCTGGCCATGGTCTGCCAGAACAGGCCCTTGTCGAGGCCGCCGCGGTCGTAGAAGGGATAGAAGATCAGGTTGCGGGTGCGCTCCTCGGTAAACAGGCTGGTGGGGGCCGGCAGGGCGATCAGGCCTGTCATCGAGAGGATCTGCCACACGAGCAGGAAGCTGCCCACGCCCAGGAAGGGCGGCAGCCAGTTGCCGGTGCTGCGCAGCAGCTTGCTGAAGGGATTGGTGGACGCACCCTTGCGGGTGGTGTTGATCGAAACCATGAAGAGTGCTCGGGAAGAGGTGGCGGCGAACGTGGGCTGGGAATGCAGGACCTCAAGGAAGTCCGGCGATGATGGGGTGGAGGCCGGAAAGGTAGCGTCTCCGGATGCCCTCCCTTGGGATTCGGTGGCGATGGATCCCTACTTCTTTATCTTCAAGCTGTTGAGATAGGCCTGGGGATTCTCCGGGTCGTAGGTGATCCCGTCGAAGAAGGTTTCCTTGCCGCGGCTGGAGCCGGTGGGGATCTCGGCGGCGGGGAGCCCCAGCTCCGTGGCGGCCTGGCGCCACAGATCCTCACGGGTCACCTTGTCGTTGATCGCCTTGGCCTGCTCGATCGAACCGACCGTGCCAGGGTAGAACTTCCAGCGCAGCGATTCCAGCAGGAACCACAGCGTGAGGCTCTTGTAGGGGTAGGAGATCACGCCGCGATCACTGGCCCAATACAGCGGCCCCATGGCGGGATCGTTCTGGGTCTTCATGTCAGCGCCGAGCTTGTACTGCCCCTTGAGCGCCGCCTCCAGGATCGGCGTCGGGATGTTGTACCACTTGCGCGAACTGAGGATCGAGGCCACCTCGCTGCGGTTCTCGGCCTTGTCCATCCATTGCTGGGCTTCGATCAGTCCCTTGAGCAGGGCAACGGTGGCCTTGGGATGTTTGTCCACCCAGTCGGCACGTACGGCCAGGTATTCCTCCGGGTGCGCCTTCCAGATCTGGGCGGTGGTGGCGGCCAGGTAGCCCTTGTTATCTGCAACGATCCGGGAGGGCCAGGGATCGCCGGTGGAGAAGGCTTCCATGCTGCCGTTGGTCATGCCCTGCAGGGTTTCGGTGGCTGGCACGGTCAGCAGCTCCACGTCGGTGTCGGGGTTGACGCCACCGGCTGCCAGCCAGTAACGGATCCAGAGATCCTGGTTAGCCTTCGGAAAGGTGTAAGAGGCGCGGAACTTGCGCCCTTCCTTCTTGGCGAAGTCCTGGAAGAACGTCCCTGCCGCCTTGACGTCGTAGGTGAGATTGGCGTCCTTGACGCTGTTGGCGGCGGCGATGCCGTTCCCCTGGCTCATCAGCATCGCCAGGACATACATCGGCACCTTGCGGCCATTGGTGAGGGCACCCTCGCTGATCATCTGGGGCATGGGCATCTGCCACTGGCCGCCATCGATGCCGCCGCCGGCCGAGCCGAGCACCACGTTGTCGCGGGCGGAGGGCCAGCTGGCCTGCTTGGTGAGCTTCACATCGAGGCCATGCTTGGCGAAGAAGCCCCTCTCCACGGCCACCACAAGCGGCGCGGCTTCCAGGATCGGGATGAAGCCGAGGCTGATCGTGTTGGTCTCGAGGCTGGCGTCGGCGATGACCGCTGCGGGTTTACCGGCGGTGCCGCCACCGGGTTCGGGTGGGTTGCCCAGGCAGCCGGCGAGCAGGGAACTGCCCAGCACGGCACTGCCCATCAGGGCGAGAAAACGGCGTCGTCTCGTCATTGGGATTTGGGTAGGGAGAACATTGGCGACGACTGGATTTCAGGTCCAGGATTTCAAGGCTTGATCGGAGCCAAGATCACGAAGAATTACGGCCAGGCGGATAAGGATGGGTGGCCGAATGGGTGGCCCTAGGGATGGATCATGGGTCACCGTTGCGGCGGTCGAGAGGACTTAAAGGGTGTGCGAGGCTGTTGGGTGTTTTGGTAACGCAGGATTGCGAATAGCACCGATCAGCCAGGCCAATCAATCATCGAATGTTGCCCTGGAGCGGCGGCTTCACCATCGAGTTCGTTGATCGAGCAGGTCGGGCCAGGCTCAGCTCAGCGGATCAGTCCTCGTTCAGGTGCCTCACCCGCGCCGACATCTGCCCTTCCGGGTCGACCCCGACGAAGGTGGGCGGCAGCCAGACCCGCACCACCAGCAGAACGGCCATGGCCATCAGGAAGGCGCACACCGCCAGGATCTGGCGCCAGTCGGTTTCGAGCACCCCCTTGACGATCTCCTCCCGCAGGGCCGAGACGATGGCGATCTCCACCGACACCCCGATCGAAACCCGCTGCTCCTGCAGATAGATGATCAGCAGGCGGAAGAGCTCCACCAGGATCAGGATGTAAAGGATGTCGGCGGTGACCTCATGGAACTGGGGCGCCTCCAGCAGCGCCCGGAAGATCGAGCGCAACTCCAGCACCATCACGCAGAAGAGGCCCACGCAGAGGCAGATGGCGATCAGATCCTGAATCGACTCCAGGGCCTGAACGATCTGGACCCGGCGGAACTGCTGGTGCCAGGGCACTCCAGGCGGGCTGAGTTGGCCTTCTGGTCTGATGGCTCGCGTCATGGCGGTGAGTTCATGGTGGGGTTGAGAGAGGCAGCGATGGGATGGCACCACAGTCTGGGATTCCAGGGTGAGCTGAAGGTTCCGGACCGAGAGGCTGTGCGTCATGATTCATGGCCAGTGGTGGAGAAGAAGGGGCGCAGTCTGAAATGAATCAATCAACTCCCGGGGAGAAAAAGCCACCAGCGGCCCTCGAACTGCCCCATCGGAATGGAAGCCGTGCCTCCATGGTTCGATCCCTGCTGACAGCGGCGCTTGGGGATGGCTTGAACCTGTTCCCGCCGCCAGCAAGTTCTAGGGAGAGTGTGTGGTGATGACCCTGGCTTGGTAGTGCGGAACGCTAGGGAATGGCTTCGACTTTTGGTGAGGGCCCGCCACAGGATCCACAATCCAGGTGATAAGCGGTCGTGATTGGATGACGCCAAAGCGTGAGCGCCCCCTGGAGGCTGAGCGAACCGGTCTGGACTGGATGACTCCGGGTCGAGAAGTGAGTCTGGCCACCCGCCACGGCAAGGAGAGGGCGATGGCCAGGCCGTTCCGCAAGGCACTGGGGACGGAGCTGGTGCTCGCCGCCGGCTTCGACACCGACAGCCTCGGCAGCTTCAGTGGCGAGCGCCCCCGACCGGCGGACGCCGAAACCACCTGCCGCCTCAAGGCCGAGGCGGGCATGGACGCCACCGGCCTGACCCTGGGCCTGGCCAGTGAAGGCAGCTTCGGGCCCCATCCCTCCCTCCCCTTCCTGCCCCTGGCGATCGAGTGGATGACCTGGGTGGATCGGGACCGGAACCTGGTGATCACCGAACGGCTGGTCGGCTGCCGCACCAACTTCGCCCATTGCAGCGCTGCTCCAGGCGCGGAGCTGGGTCCCTGGCTGGATCGGATCGGCTTTCCCACCCACGCGGTGATCGTTCGGCCCCACCAAGCTGGCGCCGAACCCTTCCTGCGCAAGGGCCTCCGGGCTGAAGCCGAGCTGCGGGCGGCGATCGAGCAGGCCAGCCGCCGCTCCGCCGATGGCCTGGCCCTGGTCGAAACGGACATGCGCGCCCACCGAAATCCCACCCGGATGGCCGCGATCCGCCGCCTGGCCTTCCTGCTGGTGCGCCGGATCGCCAGCGCCTGCCCGGCCTGCACCAGTCCGGGCTGGGGGCGGGTGGATGTGCGCTCGGGGTTGCCCTGCAGCTGGTGCGGCAGCCCCACCCCCCTGGTGCGCCACGAGGTTTTCGGTTGCGTCAGCTGCTCCCACACCGAGGAGCGGCCCCGCCCCGATGGGTTGGGCCAGGCCAATCCGCAGCACTGCCCGCTCTGCAATCCCTGAGCGGCTTTCCCCTATGGGAGCCATCAGGGAGGCCAATCAACCGGGGGCTTCCCCGGGGGGCAACAGCACCAAAGAAAACGGAGGGGCTTTCTAGAGTTGACCCATCCGCAGAGTCGTCGATGAGCGCCGCCACCGCTGCCCCGCCCCGCCTCTCGCTGCAGTGCGAGGCGATCGCCCCCGACACCACCACGATCCGCTCCCTCGACTGGGATCGCAGCCGCTTCGACATCGAATTCGGCCTGCGCAACGGGACCACCTACAACGCCTTTGTGGTGCGGGGCGAGCGCACTGCCCTGATCGACACCAGCCACCTGAAATTCGCCAGCACCTGGCTGCCGCTGCTGGAAGAGCAGATAGATCCCCTGGCGATCGATCACCTGATCGTGTCCCACACCGAACCCGACCATTCGGGCCTGATCGGTCACCTGCTGGAGCGCAACCCCGAGATCGAGATCGTGGCCTCCAAGGTGGCGATCGCCTACCTGGCCGACCAGGTGCACCGACCCTTCCGCAGCCGGGCGGTGAAGAGCAGTGAGGAGCTGGATCTGGGCACCAACCCGCAGAGCGGCGTGGCTCACCGCTTCGAATTCCTCAGTGCCCCCAACCTGCACTGGCCCGACACGATCTTCTCGTTCGATCACGGCACCGGCATCCTCTACACCTGCGATGCCTTCGGCCTCCATTACTGCAGCAATGACGTCTTCGACGTGGACCCCGGCGCCATCGCCCCCGACTTCCGCTTCTACTACGACTGCCTGATGGGTCCCAACGCCCGCAGCGTGCTGCAGGCCCTCAAGCGCATGGACGGCTTGCCGCCACTCACGATGATCGCCACCGGCCACGGGCCGCTGCTGCGGGAGCACCTGGGCCTCTGGATCGGTGACTACCGCGACTGGAGCAGCCAGCGCAGCGCCGGAGAAACCTACGCGGCCGTTTGCTACGTGAGCCAGTACGGCTTCTGCGATCGGCTCAGCCAGGCCCTGGCCCGGGGCATCGGCAAGGCGGAGGCCCAGGTGCAGCTGGTGGACCTGCGGGCCACCGATCCCCAGGAGCTCGCCGCCTTGATCGGGGAAGCCAGCGCCGTGGTGGTGCCCACCTGGCAGGCCAGTCCTGATGGGGATCTGCAGCAGTCGATCGGCACCCTGCTGGCGGCCCTCAAGCCCAAGCAGTGGGTGGCCGTCTACGACGCCTATGGGGGCAACGATCTGCCGATCGACAGCGTCGCCGCCAAGCTGCGCAGCCTCGGCCAGAAGGAAGCCTTCATTCCTCTGCGCGTGCGCCAGGTGCCCGACGCCAGCGACTACCAGCGCTTCGAGGAGGCCGGCACCGATCTCGGCCAGCTGCTCACCAAGGAGAAAACCATTGCCGCCATGAAGGCGATCGATGGCGACCTGGACAAGGCCCTGGGTCGGCTCAGTGGCGGCCTGTACATCGTGACCGCACGCCAGGAGGAGCGCAGCAGCGCCATGGTGGCCAGCTGGGTGAGCCAGGCCAGCTTCGAGCCGCCTGGCCTCTCGATCGCCGTCGCCAAGGACCGGGCGATCGAAGCGCTCATGCAGGTGGGCGACCGCTTCGTACTCAACATCCTCCAGGAGGGCAAGGCGCAGGATCTGCTGCGCCACTTCCTGCGCCGCTTCCCCCCCGGCGCGGATCGTTTCGCCGGCATCGCCACCCTCGACGGGGTCGCCCGCGGTGGCCCCGTGCTCAGCGATGCCCTGGCCTACCTCGGTTGCCGCGTGGTGCAGCGCCTGGAGGCCCCCGATCACTGGATCATCTATGCCGAAGTGGAGGAGGGCACCGTGGCCAACAGCGAGGGCACCACCGCCGTGCACCACCGCAAGGTGGGCAACCACTACTGATGACCGACACCACCTTCAAGGCTGCCGCCGCGCCGGCCGAGAGCGGCGAGCGCCGCGTCATCGTGCTGCCGATCGAGCCGGGACTGGTCTGCCTGCGGGGTCTGAGCCCGAAGCGGCTGCGTTTCGAGGTGGAATACGGCCTCGAGCGGGGGACCACCGCCAACACCTTCCTGTTCCGTGGTGGCGAATGCGAGGGGCGACCGGTCGGTCCGGTGCTGGTGCATCCTCCGGGGCAGTCGTTCGCGGCTCCCTTCCTCGAGGCCCTGGCCCAGCAGCTGGAGGGCCCAGGCCGCGCCAGCGCCGGTCACCAGGATCCGCCCCTGCGGCTGGTGGTGGGTTTTGTCAACCCCAACCGGGCTGCATTCCTGCGCCAGCTGGCGGAGCGCTGGCCCGATCTCGAGCTGATCGCCTCCAACGCCGGCGCCAAGCTGGTCGAGGAGCTTTGGCAACAGCGCAAACCAGGCTCCGCCCCGTCCAACCCTGAGACGGCCGCGGCTGATCCGGACCCGGGTCCTCCCCTGCCGCCGATTCGAATCATCAAGGGGGAGGAGGTGCTGGAGTTGGGGCACGGCCACCGGCTGCGGTTGATCCCGGTCCCCACCCCCCGCTGGCCCGGCGCCCTGGTGGCCTTCGAAGAAAGCAGCGGCCTGCTGATCAGTGGAAAGTTCTTCGCCGCCCATCTCTGCAGCGAGCCCTTCGCCGAGCCCAACCGCAGCAGTAGTGAGGAGGATCGCCGCCACTTCTACGACTGCCTGATGGCGCCGATGGCCCGCCAGGTGGAAACGGTGGTGGACCGGCTCGAAGCGCTGCCGATTCGCACGATTGCCCCCGGCCACGGCCCGGCGATCAGCGAGAGCTGGCGCAGCCTCCTGGCCGACTACCGCCGCTGGGGCGAGAGCCAGGGCAAGGCCAAGCTGGCGGTGGCCCTGCTCTATGCCAGTGCCTACGGCAACACCGCCGCCATCGCCGATGCCCTCGCCCAGGGGGTGTCCCGCACCGGTGTGCGGGTGGAGAGCGTCAACTGCGAGTTCGCCACCCCCGAGCAGCTCCTGGAGACCATCCGCAGCTGCGACGCCTTCCTGATCGGCTCCCCCACCCTGGGGGGCCATGCCCCCACCCCGATCGTCTCGGCCCTGGGAACCCTGCTCTCCGAAGCCGACCGCACCAAGCCCGTGGGGGTGTTCGGCAGTTTCGGCTGGAGCGGAGAGGCAATCGACCTGCTCGAGAGCAAGCTGCGCGATGGCGGCTTCCGCTTCGCCTTCGAGACGATCCGGGTGAAATTCAGCCCCGACGGCCCCACCCTCCTGCGCCTGGAGGAAACCGGCACCGCGTTGGGGCGGGAGCTGCTCGGCCGGCAGAGCCGCCAGAAGCGGATTGCCGCCGGCGGCCTCAGTGAGAGCCGCAGCAATCCGGCCGTGCTGGCCCTGGGGCGGGTGGTGGGATCGCTCTGTGTGCTCACCACCCGCAAGGGCGAAGGGGCCGAGGCCCTGGGTGGGGCGATGGTGGCCAGCTGGGTGAGCCAGGCCAGCTTCACCCCTCCCGGTTTCACGGTGGCTGTGGCGAAGGATCGGGCCGTGGAGCTGCTGCTCCATAGCGGCGACCGCTTCGTGCTGAACGTGCTGGCCCAAGGCCGCCAGCAGGGCCCGATGAAGCAGTTCCTGCAGCCGTTCGAGCCGGGCGCCGATCGGTTCGCCGGCCTTGAGCTAGACTCCAGCCCTTCCGGCCAGCCCGTTCTGCCCGAGGCCCTGGCCTGGCTGGAGGCCACCGTGAGCCAGCGGATGGAATGCGGCGACCACTGGCTGCTCTACGCCCAGGTGAGCCACGGGGGCCTGCTGGATCCGGCCGCCCTCACGGCGGTGCACCAGCGCCGCAGTGGCGCCAACTACTGAGCCAGGCCCAAGGGCCCTTCCTCAGCGGGGCAGGGGAACAGTGGGGAGGGGCGAGCGGGCCTGCCGGAAGCAGGGGGCCTCAAACAGCTGGCGCTGGCTGAGGATGTCCACCTGGGGAGGAGCCCCTGGCTTGCCATAGCGCAGCACGAAGATCTGGTCGAAATCCATCGCACCGATCGGGGGCATCGAGGGCCAGCCCAGCCCACGGGCCAGTTCGGGCATCCTGCGGTGCTCCCAGAACAGCACCACGTTGCCGTCTTGGTAGGCCGGTTGGCTGAGGATGTCTTGTCCAACCTGGAAGGAGTCCTCCACTGAGGATTGGGCAATGGAAATGTTGACCCCAGTGGCCACCCCCAGGGGCACGGCACTCTGGTAGCTGCGGGCGTTCTTGCTGGTGAGCGGATTGAGGAAGAACGTGCGGATGTGGGTGGGGGTGCCGAAGCAGGCGGGGATCAATCGGGCCAGGTTGATGGACTGCAGGAAGCCGTGGACCGAGAGGTTGTAATTGCCATCGCCGGAGCCCACCTTGTCGCCGTGGCGCAGCAGGATCACCTGGCGGGGGGTGGCTGCGGCGGAGTTCAGGTCGGTGAAGCCCAGCGCCAAGGCCAACAGTGCCTGGCAGGTCCGGCGTGTGGAGCAACGGTGGAGGGCCATGGGATCCCGGCGGCGGATGGGGCCTTGGGCAGTCGCGGACAGATCTACCTCACCCCCATGGTGACGCCCACGACGGCCAGCCCCCCAAAGGCAGCCTTTAACTGTCGATGTCCACAACCGGGCTAAGTCGTAGTCATTCCGACTTCGTGTAAGCTTTTCGGCACCCTCCCCCCCCTTCCCATGGACCTCTCAAAGCCCGGCACCCTCGCCAACCTGGAAGCCGCCTTCGGCGGCGAGAGCATGGCCAACCGCAAATACCTCTTCTTCGCCGACGTGGCCAGGCAGCTCGGCAACCCCGAACTGGCCAAGCTCTTCCGTGACACCGCCGCCCAGGAGACCGAGCACGCCTTCGCCCACTTCCGCCTGCTCCATCCCGAGCTGGTGGTGGCCGACCCCGCCGCCCTCTCGGAGGCCGAGAAGCAGACCGTGCTCAGCCGCTGCCTGGAGCTGGCGATCGAAGGCGAAACCTACGAGTACACCACCATGTACCCGGAATTCGCCGCCCAGGCCCGCACCGACCGTGACGGCGGCGCCGAAGCCGAGTTCAACGAGCAGATCGCCGAATCCGCCGAGCACGCCGGCATCTTCCGCCGGGCCGCCAGCAACTTCGGCCGGCTCACCCCGATCGAGCACCACCACGCCGATCGCTACACCGTGGCCCTCGAAGCCCTGCAAGGCCAGGGAACCGCGGGGGAAGGGGAGCCCGTGGCCGGCCAGTGGATCTGCAAGGTCTGCTCGATGATCTACGACCCCGCCATCGGCGATCTGGATTCCGGCATCGTCGCCGGCACGCCGTTCGAGGCCATCCCCGACGACTGGTCCTGCCCGATCTGCGGCACCCGCAAGGCCAACTTCATTCCCTACCGGGAGCCGGCCCTGCTGGCGGTCTGAGGTC
This sequence comes from Synechococcus sp. Tobar12-5m-g, assembly GCF_024345415.1. Classification (GTDB taxonomy): domain Bacteria; phylum Cyanobacteriota; class Cyanobacteriia; order PCC-6307; family Cyanobiaceae; genus Regnicoccus. The sequence continues at coordinate 18,681 of NZ_JAGQBB010000013.1, forward strand.
GGGCTCACCGCAGGACACCGTCTGGTGAAAGCGGCTGAAATCCAGCTCCCGGCTGTCCGCCCGGTCGACGACGATGTCGGCGAAGCGGGCATTGAGGCGCAGATCGGCGGGCCGGTAGGTCCAGCGGGCATGGACGGGACCCTGCACGGTTTCGTCCATGCCCTGGAAGGCCACCACCAGCTCGCCATGCCGGGCGGCGATCGTTTCCGGTGTGTGCCCGTGCAGGGGGCTGGCGGCATCGATCGGATGCATCACCGTCCACATCAACTGGAACAGGATCGACTGGTCGCGGTGCAGGGCCAAGGGCAGCATCCGCCGCATCATGAAGCCCTCGCTGCTTCTCTCCTCGAGGGCCAGGAACGCCCGCAGCCTTCCCTCCAGGATGCTGTGGCGGTGCACGTTGGCGATCCGGAAGGTGAGCATGGGCACGCCGTTCCAGGGCTGGATCGTGGCCACTTCGCTGAACAGGATGCGGGCGCGGCTGCGGGAGAAGCGGGCGAAGGCCAGGCCGGTGGTCAGGGCGATGAACACCAGCCCCACCAGGGCTTCGAGCGTCACCAGCAGGTTGATCGCCAGGCTGGCGGGGTGGAGCACCCCGTAGCCGATCGATCCGAGGGTCTGGACGCTGAAGAAGAAGGCCTCGGGGAAGCCCGCCACGGTGCCCTCGGGCATGCCGCCGATGCCCCGCGCATCCAGGAGAAACAGTAGGGCGAAGGCCAGGTTGAGCAGCAGATAGCTGGCGGCGATCAGCAGCAGGAAGCCCGGCCAGGGCACCGCCAGCATCAGGTGGTAGGGCTCGCGCCAGTGCTGGCGCCAGGTGTCGAGCTTCTCGGCCCGGAAGCCACCGCCGTCCCGGCGCTGCAGCCGCAGGGAGCGGGGCACGGGGGGCCGGCGGCTAGGGGATCGGAGAAGCAAGCGCCGGAACAGGTTGGCCATCAGCTGCGCGGCGCGGCCACACCCCAGGCGTGAAGGCTGTCAAGCACCGGGATCAGGCTTCGCCCCCGGGACGAAAGCCGGTATTCGACCCGCGGCGGCACCTCGGGGAACACCTGACGCTCCACCACCCCATCGGCCTCCAGCTCCCGCAACTGGCTGGTGAGCACCTTCGGGCTCACCCCCGCAAGGGCCCGTTGCAGATCGGAGAAGCGCCTCACCCCGCCGAGCAGCTCCCGCAAAATGGCCAGTTTCCATCGGCCCCGCATCACCCGCAGGGCCAGCTCGGCCGGACAGTCGTCGTGGTTCTGGCCGTCGAGGAAGCTCTGGGGCTGCGCCATGGCCTTGGGCTCCGTCATCGTTACCAACCGGTGCGTTGGGCACATTCTGGTGCGTTCTTGTGGGAATCCCCCGCGGGCAGCAGAGTTCAGCCACTGCCGTGCAGGCCCTCCGGATCCGCCATGACCGCTGACCTGTTCACCCCCCTGACGCTCGGCCCCCTGGAGCTGCCCAACCGGGTGCTGATGGCGCCGCTCACCCGCTCCCGGGCCGAGGAGGGCCATGTGCCAGGGCCATTGATGGCCGAGTACTACGGCCAGCGGGCCTCGGCCGGCCTGATCATCGCCGAGGCCACCATGGCGATGGAGGGGAACTCCGCCTTCATCCGCGAGCCCGGCATCCACTCGGCCGCCCAGGTGGAGGGCTGGAAGCTCAGCACCGAAGCGGTGCATGCCAAAGGGGGGCGGATCGTGCTGCAGATCTGGCACGGGGGCCGCGCCTGCCATCCGGTGCTCAACGGCGGCCGAACCCCGGTGGCCCCAAGCGCCCTCGCCATCACCGGCGATGAGATCCACACCCCCGAGGGCAAGAAGCCCTATGTGGTGCCCCGGGAGCTGGCCGACGAGGAACTGCCCGCCATCGTGGAGGGGTTCCGCCTGGCGGCCCGCAACGCCATGGCCGCCGGCTTCGATGGTGTGGAAGTGCATGGCGCCAACGGCTACCTGCTCGATGAATTCCTGCGGGATGGCAGCAACCACCGCTCCGGCCCCTACGGCGGCCCGATCGCCAACCGGGCCCGGCTGCTGCTGGAGGTGATCGAGGCGGTGCGCCGCGAAGCCGAGCTGGTGGGGCTGCGGATCTCGCTGCTCAACAGCTACAACGCCATGGTCGACAGCGATCCGGTAGGCCTCGCCTCCTGGCTGGCCGAGCGGCTCAACGACACCGGCCTCACCTTTCTGCATGTGATGCGCGGCGACTTCTTCCAGCAGCAGCAGGGTGACGTGCTCACCCCTGCGCGCGAACATTTCAAGGGCGCGCTGATCGCCAACATGGGTTACAGCGGGGAGGAGGCCAACGCCGCAATCGGCTCCGGCGCCATCGATGCGGTGGCCTTCGGCAACGCCTTCCTGGCCAACCCCGACCTGCCCGAGCGCCTGCGGCGTGGAGCTCCGCTCCATACCCCCGATCCGGCCACCTTCTACAGCCCGGGCCCCGCCGGCTACACCGATTACCCGTTTCTGCCATGACCACCACCTCCCCCACCGCCCGCCGCGGCCAACCGGCCCCGGGCCCCGTCTTCCGGGCCGCCACCGATCGCTTCCACAGCAGCCTCGACTGGCTGGATAGCTGGCACAGCTTCTCCTTCGCCAACCACCACGACCCCGCCTGGATGGGCTTCGGGCCCCTGCGGGTGATTAACGACGACACGATCGCCGCCGGAAAGGGCTTCGGCATGCACCCCCACAGCGACATGGAGATCATCACCGTGATGGTGGAAGGGGAACTGAGCCATCGCGATTCGATCGGCAACGGCGCGGTGCTGAGGGCCGGCGAAGTGCAGCGGATGAGCGCCGGCACCGGAATCGTCCACAGCGAGATCAACCAGGGAGCTGTGCCCTGTCGGCTGCTGCAGATCTGGATCGAGCCCAGCAGCCGCGGACTCCCCCCCGCCTACGACCAACGGCCTTACCCGATCAGCGCCGGCTGGACCCCGCTGATCGATCCCGACGGCTGCGATGGGGCCATGGCGATCCACCGTCCGGTGCGGCTGTGGCGGGCCAGCCCCAAGCCCGGCAACAGCCTGACCCTGCCCCTGCTGGCCGGCCAAACCGGCTGGATCCAGCTCATCGATGGCGAGCTGGAGTTGGAGCTGGGGGGCAGCCTCCAGCAGCTGGGTCGGGGCGATGGCCTGGGCTTCCACGCCAAGGCCACAGGGACGCTCACGGCCTCGGCGGCCGGTGCCGATCTGCTGCTGTTCGAGCTCGCCTGAGCTCCCCGGCTGGGCCTGGCGCACCGTCCTCGCCAGCACCGCCCTGGCAACAGGCCCCCGGTCCGTTGATCGGTGCATGCCGAAGCGGCCTTTCTCTGTGTGTCCGGTAGCACCTTCTGATGGGAACGGCCTGAAAAATCGCTGAGAGGGTATCAAAAGGCATCCGACGATGCGGCAGTGTGCCGCAGGACCCTTTGGAGTAGGCCTGAGCGTTCCTCTGCATGCCATGGCCCAGGTCCGTCAGTTTCCTGATCCCAGACTGTTGGAGATTCTCCCGGGCGGTCGCGAGCCGGGCCGCCGTTGGGTGGTGCGTTATCGGGGGTTCGTGCCCCTTCCCCAGCCCGATCTCACCTGGCTGGTCCGGCCTGAGCGCAGCCCGATGGGCGTGTTGCCCTTCCGAACCCCGGCCAACTCCCTCGATGATGTCAAAGCCCTGGTGGACTGGCGGCTGAATCAGGCCGCCTGAGGTGGGGTTGGCGTGGGTGCCGATTGAAACGGCAGCACCAGCGTGACCCAGCGGTCGGGTCGCTCCGGCCGGGCCCGACGGGCCTGACGCACGCCGAACGGCACCCGCACCACGTTGGTGCCCTCGACCCGGAAGGTTTCACCACGGGAATGGCAGTGGGCCAACGAACCCCGCACGGGGGGCAGCTCCGGACCGCGGCGGCTGGGGGTTCCGGAATTGTCGCCGATGGTCAGGCTGCTGAGGGTGAGGGGCGCCCGGTCCGGGCGCCCAGGGGGGGGTGAGGTGGTGCCGTCGTTGTCGTTCATGACCCCGAAAGGGAAGCGGCCGGAAGGGGAGGGGAGAATGCACTCCATTCCCTTGTTGCCGCGAATGTAACGCCCTTTCGGCCAACCGGGTAGCTTTCGTCGCCACCATCCATTCCGGCCGGAAAAGGGACGAGCCGATACCGACACACCAACAGCCCAGCGTTACACCGACGTCGGCAGGGCCAACTCCTCCACCGAGGGGCAGGTGCAGACCAGGTTGCGATCGCCATAGGCATTGTCGATGCGGGCCACGGCGGGCCAGAACTTGTTGTTCCGCTGGCCATCGCCGGCCGGGAAGGCTGCCTGGCTCCGGCTGTAGGGCCGCTCCCAGACATCGGCGGTCACCGCCGCCAGGGTGTGGGGGGCCCGGCGCAGGGGGTTGTCGCTCGGATCGGCAGCGCCCGATTCGATCGCGGCCGCCTCGGCGCGGATCGCCACCATTGCCGAGCAGAACCGCTCGATCTCCTGCAACGACTCGCTTTCGGTGGGCTCCACCATCACCGTGCCCGCCACCGGCCAGCTCACGGTCGGGGCATGGAATCCGTAGTCCATCAGGCGCTTGGCCAGGTCATCCACCTCCAGGCCGGCGCTGCGCTTGAGCGGGCGCAGATCGAGGATGCATTCGTGGGCCACCCGGCCGCCGGCGCCGCGGAACAGCACCGGGTAGTGGGGCTCCAGCCGCTCGGCGATCAGGTTGGCGGCCAGCAGGGCGACGGCGCTGGCCTGGCGCAGGCCGGCCCCACCCATCATCCGCACATACATCCAACTGATCGGCAGGATGCCGGCGCTGCCCCAGGGCGCCGCTGACACCGGTCCGATCGCCTGATCTCCCGGCCCCGGCAGAAAGGGCACCAGGTGGGCCTCCACCGCGATCGGCCCGACGCCAGGGCCACCGCCACCGTGGGGAATGCAGAAGGTCTTGTGCAGGTTGAGGTGGCAGACATCGGCGCCGAAGCGGCCGGGCTTGGCCAGTCCCACCTGGGCGTTGAGATTGGCGCCATCGAGATACACCTGGCCGCCGTGGCGGTGCACCACATCGCAGAGGCGGCGGATGCCGGTTTCGAACACGCCGTGGGTGGATGGATAGGTCACCATCACCGCCGCCAGGGATGCTGCGTGGGTCTGGGCCTTGGCCTCCAGATCCTCCAGATCGATGTTGCCGCCTTCGTCGCAGGAGACAGCCACCACCTTGAGGCCGGCCATCACGGCGCTGGCGGGGTTGGTGCCATGGGCGCTGGTGGGAATCAGGCAGATGTTGCGATGCCCCTCGCCCCGGCTGCGGTGCCAGGCCCGGATCACCAGCAAGCCGGCGTACTCCCCCTGGGAGCCGGCATTGGGCTGGAGCGACACGCCGGCAAATCCGGTGCAGGCGGCTAACCAGCCCTCCAGGTCGGTCACCAGCTTCTGGTAGCCCAGGGTCTGGGAGGCGGGGGCGAAGGGGTGCAGCTGGGCGAACTCCGGCCAGCTCACCGGTGCCAGTTCGGCGGCGGCGTTCAGCTTCATCGTGCAGCTGCCCAACGGGATCATGCCGTGCACGAGCGAGAGGTCTTTGGCCACCAGCCGCTGGATGTAGCGGAGCAGTTCGGTTTCGCTGCGGTAGCGATGGAACACCTCCTGGCCCAGCCAGGGCCGCCGCCGCAGGGGCAGGCCGGCCAGCAGATCGGCCTCCAGCCCGTCGGAGCCCCCAGCGGCGGCTTCCAGCTCGGCCATCAGGGCCGCGGCAGCGGGCCGGACCGCTCCAGCGGCGGCAGTGGATCCGCCGGCGAACAGGGCCAGAAGCTGGTCGAGTTCAGCGCTGTCGGTGCGTTCATCAAGGCTGATCGCCAGGCCACTGGGCCCGGAGCTGCCATGGGCCTGGGAACCGGGATCGGTCGGCAGCGGCCGCAGGTTGAAGCCCGCCGCCTCGGCGCCGGCCAGCAGCTCAGCCGCCGCCGGTGTGCGCAGGCAGAGGGTGTCGAAACCTGGCCCCGGCTCGACAGCAAAGCCCAGCCGCGCCAGGCCCAAGGCCAGAGCGGCCCGTTGCAGCAGCACCTGGCGGGCGATGGCGGCCAGGCCGCCTGGGCCGTGGTGCACGGCATAGAAGCTGGCCATCACCGCCAGCAGCACCTGGGCGGTGCAGATGTTGCTGGTGGCCTTGTCGCGGCGGATGTGCTGCTCGCGGGTCTGCAGGGCCAGGCGCAGGGCGGGGTTGCCTTCGGCATCCACCGACTGGCCCACCAGACGGCCGGGGATCTGGCGCTGGTGCGCCGCGGTGGTGGCGAAGAAGGCGGCGTGGGGCCCGCCGCAGCCGAGCGGCACGCCGAATCGCTGGCTGCTGCCCACGGCGATGTCTGCGCCGAGGTGGCCGACCGGCTCCAGCAGCACCTGGGCCAGGGGATCGATCGCCACGGTGACCAGGGCCCCGGCGGCGTGGGCGGCGGCGATCAGCTCGCGGGGATCCCAGAGACGGCCGCTGCTGCCGGGCAACTGCAACAGAACCCCGAACAAGTCGCTGGCTTGGCCCTCGGCGGCGGTGGCTTCGAGCCCTGAGCCGGCCGGATCCATCGTCTCCACCAGGATCCCCAGCGGCTCCGCCCGGGTCTGGAGCACGGCCAGGGTCTGGGGCAGCACGTCACCGTCCACCAGGAAGCGCCTGGCCTCGGGACGCTTGCAGGCGCCGTAGCTGAGGGCCATCGCTTCGGCGGCGGCGGTGGCCTCATCCAGCAGGGAGGCGTTGGCGATCGGCAGGCCGGTGAGCTCGCTGATCAGGGTCTGGAAGTTGAGCAGGGCCTCCAGGCGCCCCTGGGCGATCTCGGCCTGGTAAGGGGTGTAGGCGGTGTACCAGCAGGGGTTCTCCAGCACATGGCGCTGGATCACCGCCGGGGTGGCGGTGCCGTGGTACCCCAGACCGATCAGGCTGCGGCGCACCTGGTTGGCGGCGGCGATGCCGCGCAGCTCGTCGAGGGCCTGGGCTTCACCGACCCCCTCGGGCAATCCCACCGCCGCCTCGGAGACCGGCAGCAGGATGTCGGCCGGCACCACCTCCGCCACGAAGCTTTCGAGGTCGGCGCAGCCGAGTTCCGCGAGCATCTGGGCCTGCTCCGCCGCCGATGGGCCGATGTGGCGCTGCAGGAATGGCGAGCTCGGCGCGGTGTCGCTGGGATCCAACGCTGCAGGCGCTTCGACTGGGGGAAACGGGGAGAGCTCGGCGGCCAGGGCTGCGGGTGCTGAAGTCATGGCAGGGCGGCCGCTCCGGATTGGCGCAGACTTTAGGGAGATTCAGCCGGCCGAAAGGGCGTCATCCCGACCAGCACGGGCGTTCACGGACAATCCCCGCTGCTCAGGTCCCGCCGGTCAGCTCCCTTTCCAGTCAGCTCCCTTCCACCTTGGCGCGGTAGCTGCCGGCATCCATCAGGTCGTCGAGCTCCGCGGCTGCGCTCGGACGCACCAACAGCAGCCAGCCCTCGCCGAACGGATCGCTCTGGATGTCTTCCGGGCTGGCCAGCACCGCCTCGTTGCGCACTTCGACGGTGCCGCTGATCGGGGCATACACATCCTCCACCGCCTTGACGGATTCGACCGAGCCGAAGCTGGTGCCGCGCTCGAGGTCGGCGCCCACCTCAGGCAGCTCCACGAACACGATGTCGCCCATCTGCTCGACGGCGAAGGCACTGATCCCCACCCGGACCAGATCCCCCTCCAGGCGGGCGTATTCGTGGCTGTCGGCGTAGCGGCAGTCGTCGGGGTAGCTGAGCGCCATCGATGGCGGAGGCAGGGGCCTCCCACTCTGACCGACAACCCGCTCAATCGGACCGGATGGATCGGTTCTGCCGATCCGGCAATTGTCCCGCTTCTGCCAGGGCATTGAGGGCCCGCTCCAGGGCCAGCTCCGCGTGGCAGCGGTGGGTGCCGCCCTGGCTGAACAGCACATAGGGGGGGCGCAGGGGGCCGTCGGCGGAGAACTCGCTGGTGCTGCCGTCGATGAAGCTGCCCCCCGCCATCACCAGCTCGCTGGCATAGCCGGGCATCGGGGCCGGCACCGGATCGAGGTAGGCCCCCACCGGCGAGCAGGCCTGAAAGGCCCGGCACACCGTTTGCAGGGGTGGGGCCGCCCCGAACTGCACCGCCTGGATCACGTCGCCGCGCTCCCCCCCTGGCAGCGGTTGGACCGCATAGCCCAGGCCGTCGAACACCGCCGCCACCAGCTCGGCGCTGATCAGGGCCTCGGCCACCATCTGGGGGGCCAGGAACAGCCCCTGGAACAGCAGGCGGTAGAGATCGAAACCGGTGCCGCCCTCGCTGCCGATGCCGGGGGCGGTAAGGCGGCAGCAGGCTTGCTCCACCAGCTCGGCGCGGCCGGCCACATAGCCCCCGGTGGGGGCGATCGTGCCGCCGGGGTTCTTGATCAAGGAGCCGGCGATCAGGTCGGCCCCCACCGCCGGCGGCTCGCAGGCCTCAACGAATTCGCCATAGCAGTTGTCCACGAAGCAGACGCAGCTGGGCTGGAGCGCCTTGACCCGCTCGATCAGCTCCCCGATCGCCGCCAGGCGCAGGGAGGGGCGCCAGCTGTAGCCGCAGCTGCGCTGGATCAGCACCAGGCGGGTCGGCACCGCCAGGGCATCGGCCAGCCCGGCGCTGTCCACCATCCCGTTGGGTTCGAGGCGGAGCTCGTCGTAGTGAATGCCGAACTCGGCCAGGGAGCCCTGGCCGGTGCCGCGCAGACCGATCACCTCCTCCAGGGTGTCGTAGGGGCGGCCGGTGAGGGCCAGCAGGCGATCGCCGGGACGCAGCACCCCGAACAGGGCGGCGGCGATGGCATGGGTGCCGCTGACGAACTGCAGCCGCACGGCCGCGGCCTCGGCCCCGAGCACCCGGGCGAAGACCCGGTCCAGCACCGCTCGGCCCAGGTCGCCGTGGCCATAGCCGCTCACCGACGCGAAGTGGTGGGGCCCCAGCCGCTCGGCCGCAAAGGCCGCCAGGACCCTGGCCAGCCCCCCCTTGACCGCGGTGGTGTGCAGGGCCGCCAGGGGGGCGATCCGTTCCGCCGCGGCGGCGACCCGATCCACCGCCCAGGCGGAGACGGCCTGCGGGTCCGCGCCGCTGCGCCCTTCCCCACCCGGTTCCCGCCCGTCCATGGCCCATCGCATCACCAACCAGCCATCGTGCCGTGGCCCCTCACCCTCACCGCTAGATTTCGGTTTGTTCGATCGGCGCCATCACGCCGTTCTCCCAGGTTCAGGTGATCAGCTCCGCCCCCCATGGGGCTCCCTGACGTGGGCCAGGCCCGCCGATGGCGCGGGGGTGGATGCCACAACCTGCCCACTACCGCGAGAGTTCATTTGGTTGCCGCCTCAGACACCGCCAAGGCCCCGTACCCACCGGGCACTTCCCCTTCCCTTCCCAAGCTGCACACCGTGGGTGTGCACGCCTCCGATCACCAGGAGGAGGCCATCCGCAACGCCGTCCATGCCCGGCGTGCTCCCCTTCCTCCCAAGCAGCGCCCCTACAAGCTCGGTACCACCGGTTTCATGCTGGTGATGCACGTGGGTGCCGTGGCGGCGCTGCTGCCCCGCTTCTGGAGCTGGCAGGCGGTGGTCGTGATGGCGCTGCTCTACTGGACCACGGTGCTGGGGGTCACCCTCGGGCTGCACCGCCTGCTGGCCCACCGCAGCTTCGTGGCGCCGAAATGGCTGGAGCGCACCCTGGTGCTGATGGGCAGCCTCGCCTGCCAGAGCGGCCCGATCGAATGGGTGGGGCTGCACCGCCACCATCACAAGTATTCCGACCAACCCAACGACCACCACGACGCCGGTCGCGGCCTCTGGTGGAGCCACAGCGACTGGATGCTGCACGAGATCCCGGCGGTGCTGCAGGTGGAGCGCTTCACCGGCGACCTGCAGCGGGATCCCTACTACCGCTGGCTGGATCGCTGGTTCCTGTTGCTGCAGCTGCCCCTCGGCGCCGCCCTCTGGTGGTACGGGGAGCGGGCCGGTGTCCATGGGGGCGGCCTCGGTTTGGTCCTCTGGGCGATTCCCCTGCGCCTGGTGGTCGTCTATCACGTCACCTGGCTGGTGAACAGTGCCACCCACGCCTTCGGCTACCGCAACTTCGACAGCCCCGACCTCTCGCGCAACTGCTGGTGGGTGGCGATCCTCTCGTTCGGTGAGGGCTGGCACAACAACCACCACGCCCACCCCTCCAGCGCCCGCCACGGCTTGCGCTGGTTCGAGTTCGACATCACCTGGCAGCACATCCGGCTGCTGCAATGGCTGGGCCTGGCCCGCCGGGTTCGCGTCGCCCGTTATGGTCCGGCCGGTTCCGCCGCCACCAGTTCCTGACGGATCGCCACCGCCAGCTCGGGGGTGCCCGCCTGCTTCTGCAGGCGGGCTTTTCGGCGCAGGGCCTCCAGGAACTGATCGGCACTGAGTTCCGGTTCGCTGGCGACCCCAAGGGCCACCAGGGTGCGGTGCAGATCGAGCAGTTCGCCGTCGAGTTCGGCGGAGCTGTAATCGCGCTGGCCAGCCATGACCGCGGCAAAGCGCTCGCGCCGCTGGGCCTTCTCCACGGGATAGGCGGCCAGGATCGGCTCCCGACAGGCGCGCCAGGGCTGCCCGGCGCTGAGCAGCTCCGCCAGGGCCGCACTGAGCGCGGCCGCTTCGTCCTCACCGATGCGGAGGTCGAAGGCGGCCGGCGGCTGCCGCATCCCCACAAAGATCTCCAGCAGCGGACCAGGGCCGAGCGGGGCACCGTCGTCGCCGAGCAGGGGCAGATCGCCTTCCTGCAGCGCCGCCGCCAGCTCGGGGTGACCCGCCAGGGAGCTGGCCCGGGCGCCGTCGCCGTCGGCCAGCCACTGGTTGATGCGCCCGAGGGCCAGGAACACCTCCGGGCCCGGGGCCGCCAGCTTGCGGTTGCGGAGCATCGACACCTGGGAGTTGTGGATGCGGCCGAGATCGAGAACAGTGGCTAAGCCGGGGAGAACGCGGTGGGACCAGCCATTGCGCTCATGCCAGGCTTTGATCAGATGCGCAAATGCCTCGCGCCCTGATGCGATTTCTTCCTGGTATCCCACTCGATATGGATTCTTACTGTTACCATTCTAAATGACTGATCAGGAACCTCTCCCCATGACGCTCTCCCCCCTTCGCCCTGGGCTGGCTCCACCACCCAACCTGTTGGCCCGCCCCCTGGGGGTGGCCACGTCGGCCACCGCCGCCCAGTCCCTGCCAAAGGCCAGGGCCCTGCATCGGCCCCGCCGCGGTGAACCCGTCCCCGTCACGGTGAAGGGACGCAACTGGACGGTGATCGGCTTCATGGTGGTGATCCACGTGCTGGCGCTGGTGGCCCTGCTGCCCCAGTTCTGGAGCGTGCCCGCCGCGGCCAGTTTCCTGATTCTCTACTGGGTCACCGCCTGTCTGGGGGTCACGGTGGGCTACCACCGGCTGCTGGCCCACCGTTCCTTCAAGCTGCCCCACTGGCTGGAGCGCGTCTTCGCCACCTGCGGCGCCCTCAGCTGCCAGCACGGTCCGATCGACTGGGTGGGGCTGCACCGCCACCACCATAAGTTCTCCGATACGGATGCGGATCACCACAACAGCCACCGGGGCTTCTGGTGGAGCCACATGGCCTGGATGTTCGAGGAAATCCCTGCGGCCGCCGCAATCCCCCGGCTCACCGGCGATCTGGCCCGCGACCCCTACTACCGCTGGCTGAACAAGAACTTCCTGCTGCTGCAGGTGCCCCTGGGCCTGCTGCTGTTCGCCATCGGCACCCTCACCGGCGCGGGCGGCTGGGCCCTGGTGCTCTGGGGCATCCCCCTGCGCCTGGTGGTGGTGTATCAGTGCACCTGGCTGGTGAACAGCGCCACCCACCGCTGGGGCCAGGTCAGCTACGCCAGCGGTGACGGCTCCCGCAACAACCCCTGGGTGGCGGCGCTCACCTTCGGCGAGGGCTGGCACAACAACCACCATGCCTTCCCCCATTCGGCCCGCCACGGCCTCGAAGCGGGCCAGATCGATCTCACCTGGCAGCACATCCGCCTGCTGCGCAGGCTTGGCCTGGCCACCGAGGTGAGGTTGCCGGCTGCACACCATCCAGTGGCCTAGGCTGGCAGATCGCATTCGATTTCCATGGCCAAACGCGTATCCGTCGTCCTCAACGAAGACGTTCTCAGCCTCGGCAAGAACGGTGAACTGGTGGAGGTGGCCCCCGGCTATGCCCGCAACTTCCTGCTTCCCCTGGGCAAGGCCGTGCCGGTGACCCCGGCTGTGCTGCGCCAGGTGGAGCACCGCCGGGCCAAGGAGGCCGAGCGCCAGGCTGCCCTCAAGGCGGAGGCCGAAGCGTTCCGCACCGCTCTGGTCACGATCGGCCGCTTCACCGTCAAGAAGCAGACCGGTGGCGATGACGTGCTCTTCGGCACCGTGACCAACGGTGATGTGGCCGAAGCGATCGAAGCGGCCACCAAGAAAGAGCTCGACCGCCGCGACATCCTGGTCCCCGAGATCCACCGCACCGGCTCCTACAAGGTGCAGGTGAAGCTCCACCCCGAGGTGGTGGCCGAGATCAACCTCGAGGTGGCCAGCCACTGAGGCCAGCCATCGAGTCCTGGGGTTGCTCCAGGCCACCGGTTTGGCATGGATCGCCACCGGATCTCCGCCCAGCAGCGCCTAGCCTTGGCCCATGGTGAGCCTTCCCCTGCCAGCGCCGGACGGCCCGGCACCTGAACCCGGCCCGGCCCTGGCCCCGCTGCAGCGGCGCCGCTCCCGCGACCAGGCCGAGGCCCGCTTCGAAGCCCTTCCCGACCAGGTGCCGCCCCAGAACCTGGAGGCGGAGGAGGCGGTGCTGGGCGGCATCCTGCTCGACCCCGATGCCCTCGGCCGGATCGCCGACCTGCTTCGGCCCGAGGCCTTCTATCTGGGCGCCCACCGCGAGATCTACCGCACCGCCCTGATGCTGCACAGCCAGGGCAAACCCACCGACCTCACCGCCATGGCGGCCTGGCTGGCCGACACCGGCCAACTGGAGAAGGTGGGTGGCAGCAACCGGCTGGTGGAGCTGGTGGAGCGCACCCTCAGCACCGCCTCGATCGACCAGGTGGCCCGCCTGGTGATGGACAAATACCTGAGGCGGCAGCTGATCCGCTCCGGCAACGAGGTGATCCGGCTCGGCTTCGACCAGGCCAAGCCGATGGACCAGGTGCTCGATGAGGCCGAGCAGCAGATCTTCGCGATCAGCCAGGAGAAGCCCTCTGTCGGGCTCACCCCCACCGCGGAGATCCTCACCAGCACCTTCAACGAGATCGAGAGCCGCTCCCTGGGCACCTCGGTGGCGGGCATCCCGGTGAACTTCTACGACCTCGACGCCATCACCCAGGGCCTGCAGCGCAGCGACCTGATCATCGTGGCCGGCCGGCCGGCGATGGGCAAAACCTCGATCGTGCTCAACATCGCCAAGAACGTGGCCCAGCTGCACCAGCTGCCGGTCTGCGTGTTCTCCCTGGAGATGAGCAAGGCCCAGCTCACCTACCGGCTGCTGTCGATGGAGGTGGGCATCGAGAGCGGCCGGCTGCGCACCGGGCGGCTGCAGCAGGAGGAGTGGCCGCTGCTGGGCCAGGGCATCAACACCCTCGGCCAGCTGCCGCTGTTCATCGACGACAAGCCCAACGCCGGCGTTCTGGAGATGCGCTCCCTCTGCCGGCGGCTGATGGCGGAGCAGGGCAAGGAGCTGGGCCTGATCGTGATCGATTACCTGCAGCTGATGGAGGGCACCACCCCCGACAACCGGGTGCAGGAGCTCTCCCGCATCACCCGGGGCCTCAAAGGCATGGCGCGGGAACTCAACGTGCCGGTGGTGGCCCTCTCCCAGCTCAGCCGCGGCGTGGAATCGCGCACCAACAAGCGGCCGATGCTCAGCGATCTACGCGAATCGGGCTCGATCGAGCAGGACGCCGACCTGGTGCTGATGATCTACCGCGACGAGTACTACAACCCGGAAACCGCTGACCGGGGTATCACCGAAGTGATCGTGACCAAGCACCGCAACGGGCCGGTGGGCACGGTGAAGCTGCTGTTCGAGCCCCAGTTCACCCGGTTCCGCAACCTGGCGGCGCCCTGAAGCCCCCGCGGACCGGACCACCTCAACCCCGCAGCAGCCATGAACGAGCACCCCTTCTGGATCTGGGTCCTGGCATTCTTCGGAATCATCCTGGGCCGCTACTTCGTGGTGGCCGGCGGGTCCTACTGGCTGCTCTATGCCCGGCCCCAGCCCACCGGCCGCGACGGCACTCCGCCGCTTGCGCCTATCTCGGAGCGGGCCATCAGGGACGACATCCAGTTGTCGGTGATCGCGGCGGCGGTGTTCGCCCTGGCCACCGCCGGTGTGCTCTCGTTGCAGGCCCTGGGGCTCACCCGCCTCTACGCCCGGCCTGACCTGCATGGCTGGTGGTATCTGGGGCTCAGCTACGCGGTCGTGCTGATCCTGCAGGACGGCTACTTCTACGCCACCCACCGGCTCTTCCATCACCCCGCCCTGTTCCGCTGGCTGCATGAGGGCCATCACCGCTCAAGGCAGCCCACCCCCTGGACCTCCTTCGCCTTCGACCCGATCGAAGCGGTGGTGCAGGCGCTCTTCCTGGTGGGCGTGGTGTTCGTGATCCCCCTCCATGCCATCACCCTGGTCGCGGTGCTCTGCACGATGACCGTGTGGGCGGTGGTCAACCACCTGGGCCTCGACCGGCTTCCCCTGGGCTTCCCCCACCACTGGCTCGGCCGCTGGTTCATCGGGCCGGCCCACCATTCGCTCCACCACCGCCGCCACGGCATCCATTTCGGCCTTTATTTCACCTTCTGGGATCAGGTCTGCGGCACCGAGGATCCCGCCTATGCCCGATCCTTCGAACTCCGCCTGAACAACGGCCCCGCCTGAGCCATGACGATCCCCACCAGCGCCAGACCCACGGCCCCGCCCAGCACCACCAGCACGAACCGATCGAGCCCGATGCCCAGCCCCTCGCCCCCGGCCGCCGCCGTGAGCACGATCAGGGCGCAACGGCTGGCGAACGCCGCGCGGTAATTGCGGAACGCCACCAGAGTCAGCAGGGTGAGTGCGATCCCCAGGGCGTGGAGAGCAGCGCTGCGGGGCAGCAGCAGGGACAGCAGGGCCCCCGCCGGCAAGCCCACCAGAGCGCCGACGGTTCGGTCGAGCCCTTTCTGCCGCGCCACGGTGAGCTCCCCGGTGGCCACGCTGGCCGACGACCAGATCACCCACTGGCCGAAGGGCGGCTGCCACAGGCTCACCGCCACTGCCGTGACCAGCACCGCCAGGGCTCGAACCAGGGCCTGGCGCCCCAGCCGTTGCCGCTGGGCGGGCTCCAGGGGCCAGCGTTGCCAGCCGAGGTGCCAGCCCCGGGGCGGCAGGGCCACGGAGGCCAGCAGCACGGACCCCACCGCCAGGGGAAGGCCCAGGGCCAGTAGCCGCAGCCCTTGCGCCAGGCTGAAGCCAGCGGCGTGCGCTTCGATCGAGAGGTAGAGGGCGGGGATGAAGGTGAAGCTGCCCACGGAGGTCCAGCGGGCCCCGAGGCAGGCGATCCAGAGGCTCAGGAAGCCATAGAGGCCGCACAGCAGCACGAACAACGGTGCCGAAGCCTCCACCGCGAAGAACGCCGCGATCGACAGCCCCAGCAGCAGCGCATGGACCAGCAGCAACAGCAGGGAGCGCTGGCAGCGCTCAACGCCGATCAGCAGGGCGATCGTCAGCAAACCGCCCGGGAGCAGGAGCTCCTGGCCGGTCCACCCATAAAGGAGTAGCCCGGGCAGCAAGGCGACGGTGCCCCGCAGCAGGGCTGGGCCGTCGAGCCACGCGGGGCCCTTCAGCACGGATCGGGCAGGTCGCCTGGATCAGCCAGATCAGCGGAGCGCACCACAGTGGCCAGGCGGGAGAGCTGCTCGATCGAGCGCTCGTGCTCATCCCGGGTCGCCGCTGCGCAGGCGTCCTCCACCAGCACGATCCGGTGGTCCCGGTCGTGCCCCTCCCGGGCCGCCGCCTGCAGGGCCCAGGCGGTGCTGACGCCCCCCAGCAGCAGCCGCTCGATCCCGGCGGCCCGCAGCATCACAGCGAGGGCGGTGCCGTGGAAGGGGCTCAGCCGATGCTTCACCAGCACCAGATCACTGGGCTCCACCGCCAGCTCCGCATGGAACTCGGTGCCCCACTGGCCCAACCGCAGGGCACCAAGCTCCCGGGCCCGAGCGAAGATCGGTGCGTGGACAGGCAACTCCGGGTAGCCGGCGCTGAAGCCCACCTTCACCAGCATCGTGGGCCAGCCCTGACGGCGGGCCAAGGCCAGGGCCCGGTTGGCGGCCTCCAGCACCCCGCGCCGTTCCACCTCGGCGGCGCAGGTAGGCATCGCTCCGGCAGGGTGGGTGATGTCGTTGATCAAATCGATCAACACCAAGGCGGTGCGCATGGGCGGGCGCCTCAGCCGCAGGGCCCCCATCATCAGGCGTCGGCCAGGGGCGGCAGCCCCAACTCCCCCTGAGCCGCCATACATTCAAGCGATGGCCTTCAGCGTCGCCCCCACCGAAACCTTCGAGCTGATCGTGGTCGGCGGCGGCCATGCGGGCTGCGAGGCGGCCCTGGCGGCGGCGCGGCTGGGGATCTCCACGGCCCTGTTTTCGCTCAATCTCGATCGCATCGCCTGGCAGCCCTGCAACCCGGCGGTGGGCGGGCCGGCCAAGAGCCAGCTGGTGCACGAGGTGGATGCCCTCGGCGGCGTGATCGGCCGGCTCGCCGATGCCACGGCCTTGCAGAAACGGGTGCTCAACGCCAGCCGCGGCCCGGCGGTGTGGGCCCTGCGCGCGCAAACGGATAAACGCCAGTACGCCCGCCAGATGCTGCAGCTGCTGCAGCACACCCCGAATCTCGCCCTGCGGGAGGCGATGGTGACGGGACTGGAGATCGAGGGAGATCCGGCCAACGGCGACGCCCGGGTGATCGGCGTGCGCACCTACTTCGGCAGCGTCTATGGCGCCGGCGCCGTGATCCTCACCACCGGCACCTTCCTGGGGGGCCGGATCTGGGTGGGAAGCCAGTCGATGGCGGCGGGCCGGGCCGGCGAGCAGCCCGCCGAAGGGCTCACAGAGGCGCTGCGCTCCCTGGGCTTCCGCACCGACCGCCTCAAGACCGGCACCCCCGCCCGCGTTGATCGCCGCAGCGTGGCCCTGGATCAGCTGGAAGAGCAGCCCAGCGACGCCGCAGGCCGCTTCTTCTCCTTCGATCCGGCCGCCTGGATCGAAGGCGAGCCGATGAGCTGCCACCTCACTCGCACCACGGCGGCCACGCACCAACTGATCCGCGACAACCTCCACCTGACGCCGATCTACGGCGGTTTCATCGACAGCAAGGGGCCCCGCTACTGCCCCTCGATCGAAGACAAGATCGTGCGCTTCGCCGATAAGGACAGCCACCAGATTTTCCTGGAGCCCGAGGGCCGCGACACCCCCGAGCTCTACGTCCAGGGGTTCTCCACCGGCCTGCCGGAGCGGCTGCAGCTGGAGCTGCTGCGCACCCTGCCCGGGCTGGAGCGGTGCGTGATGCTGCGGCCGGCCTACGCCGTGGAATACGACTATGTGCCCGCTACCCAGCTGAAGCCCTGCCTGGAAACCAAGCGGGTGCAGGGGCTTTTCTGCGCCGGCCAGCTCAACGGGACCACCGGCTACGAGGAGGCGGCCGCCCAGGGGCTGGTGGCGGGCCTCAACGCCGCCCGCCGGATCCGCGGCCAGGAGCCGGTGCACTTCCCCCGGGAGAACAGCTACATCGGCACCCTGATCGACGATCTGGTGACGAAAGACCTCCAGGAGCCCTACCGCGTGCTCACCAGCCGCAGCGAGTATCGCCTGGTGCTGCGGGGCGACAACGCCGACCGGCGGCTCACCCCCCTGGGCCGGGAGCTGGGGCTGATCGACGGGCGCCGCTGGCGCATCTTCGAGGCCAAGCTGGCGGCGATCGCCGCCGAGCAGCAGCGCCTGGCCACGGTGCGCCTGAAGGGGAGCGATCTGGTGGCTCCGGCGGTGGAAGCCCAGACGGGGGCGCCGATCAAGGGCTCGATCAGCCTGGCCGACCTCCTGCGCCGCTCGGGATTCCACAGCGCCGACCTGGTGCGCCATGGCCTGGCCGATCCTGCCCTGCCACTCGATGTGCGGGAAGCGGCCGAGATCGATGTCAAGTACAGCGGCTACCTGGCCCGCCAGCAGCAGCAGATCGACCAGGCCAGGAAGCAGCAGCATCGGCCCATTCCGGCCGGCACCGATTTTCACGCCATCGCCACCCTCTCCAAGGAGGCCCGCGAGAAGCTCAGCGTCGTGCAGCCCTGCAGCCTGGGCCAGGCCTCCCGCATTCCTGGCGTCAGCCCCGCCGATGTGACGGCCCTGCTGCTCTGGCTGGAGCTGGAACGGCGCCGCTCCCTGCCGGCTGCTGCGACCCCCTCGTCAAGGTCCGGGGCGGTCGTTACGTTGGGCGCTCTCGACGTTTGAGCCCAGCGGCCTCCATGGCGTCTCCCCGTGGCATCACCAGTTCCCGCGCCTACTGGGAACTCAAGACCGATCAGGTCATGGATCGGGTGTTCGCGGGGATGGTGCAATCTCTCAGCCCCGGCGCCGCACCGCTGGGCCCGGCTGAATCGTCGCCGATCGATGTGGTGGTGCGCGATGAGCCCCCCTGCTCTCCCCAGCCACCTCGCGCCACAACCCCAGAAGCCCTGCCCAGGGGCGACCAACCGCTGCTGGTGACGCTGCTGGCGCTGGTGTTCCTGCTGGGGATCGGCACCACCCTGCTGTTGTGGCACCAGTGGAACCAGAGCAACCAGGCTCTGCTGCAGGAACGCAACCTGCAACTGCTGGAGCGTCTCCGCTCCCTGGGCCCAACCGGGACGGAGAGCGGTCCGGCTGTCGCCACCCCCGCGGCGTTGGCGGGCCTGGGCGCCACCGAGGCGGCGGCCCTCGATCCCAGCCTGCCGCCCCCTCCCCCGGACGAGCCTTGGGTGCAGGAGCTGGGCTCCCTGGGAGGAGGTGGCCAGGCTGGCCAGGCACCCCCCCTGCGGGTTCCGCTGCGGGGTCCCCTGCAACGGCCGGTGCCCGTTGCCCCCTCGATCGGTTCGGCCCGGCCCGGCAGCCTGGGCGAACCAGCCAGTCCTGGGTTTTCCAGCCCTGGCCCGTTGCCCGAGCTGGTGGGGGTGGTCCAGGCCAAAGGCAGGGGTGGATCGGCCATCTTCAGCCTCGATGGCACCTCCACCAGCACGGTGGTGGGGGAAGCGATCGGTGCCACCGGCTGGAGGCTGCAGGCCGCCGAGGCGGATTCGGTGGTGATCGAGCGCAACGGCCAGCAGCAGCGCGTCAGCATCGGCGGCGCCCCCTGAGATGGCCCCAACAGCTTGGGCCTCCCCCCTCCCGCTCTGGGAGATCCCCTTCGCGGCCCTCGCCGATGCCAGCACCAGCAATCTGCTGACTGGCCCCTGGCGCCTGCTGCTGCTCGGGGATGGCAGCCCCACCCGCCACCTGGAGTTGCTCACCGGCGCCGCCGTGGAGGTGGAGCTGATCGCCATGGCTCCGGATGCCGCCGACGATGCGAGGGTGCCGGCCGAAGTGGCCGCCCTGGACGCCCCCCTGCTGCGGCGCCAGGTGTGGCTGCGCTGTGACGGGTTGGCCCTGGCCTGGGCCGAGAGCTGGTGGAATCGGGACGAAGCCCAGAAGAGCCTGCGCGAGAGGCAACTGCCGATCTGGCGAAGCCTCAGCGCCGATCGGGCCGAGCTGTTCCGTGAGGTGGATGGGCTCGCCCAGGTGTCGGCCCCTTGGCTGGACCAGGGCTTCGGCCAGCCCGGGCCGTACTGGAGCCGGCACTACCGCTTCTTCCGGAGCGGCCGGCCCCTCACCGTGATTCGGGAGGTGTTCTCCCCCTCCCTGGAGCGCTGGCTGGGGCCCAGCCGGCTGGGTTGTTGAGGATCGCCGGGGCCAGGGTTCAACCCAGCCGCAGGGCTTCGGCCTGTTTGCGGCTCTGCTCCAGCAGGTCCCGCAGCCGATCCTCGTCGGTGTGACTGAGGCTGGTGCGCAGCAGCTTGGCCTGGGGGGCGAAGCTGCGCAGGCGCTCGATCACCCGGTCAGGGGTGGCATCGCGCACCAGCAGACACAGGGCCGCACTGCCTTTCGGCAGGGTTTCACCCACTTCCCGCAGGAAGTTGTCGTTGATGCCCAGATCGCTGAGGGCCCCGGAGGCGGCACCCACGCTGGCACCGACGGCGGCGCCGAGCAGGGGATTGAGGAACAGCAATCCGACCAGGGAACCCCAGAACCCACCGCCGAGGGCTCCTGCAGCGGTGAGATTGACCGCCTGGCGCAACTGCACCTGGCCGTTGTCGTCGTGCTCGACGACCACCGCATCCTCCAGGGAGATCAGGTGCTCCTGCTGGATGTTCACCAGCTCGCGCCGCACCGCATCGGCTTCTTCGGCCTTGGGGAAACCCACCACGATCAGGTTGCTCATTCAGGGTTCGCCAGGAATCTTGAAACTCCTTTCAACCTAGAGGCTTGGGGCGGGCCGGAGGTTAAGGGCGGCTGCGGCTTGAGCGAGGCAGGGGCCTGCGGGAGGAGGTGGAGCGATTCGACGGGGCACCGATCTCCTGTTCCGGGGAAGGCGAGCCAGCCCCGCGCCTCTGCAGATCGGGCCACTCCTCCGGCTGGGCCGGGGCCGGCGGCAGGAGGGGAGCGGCACGGCGCGAAATGGCCTCCAGGGAACGCCGGGGCTGGGGCTGGGCCGAAACCTCCCCTCGCCCTGGGGGGATCTCCGGGATGGCCGGGGCGGGAGACCGGGGGGTACGTCCGATGGGTGGAGCGTCATAGGCCTCGGATCGGGGCACGGTTCGGGGCATGGAGCGGCGGTCCGCCATCGGCTCCTGCCAGGGTTCCGGCCAATCGTCTTCGCCTTCCATGAACCAGTCGAGGCGGTCTTCCATCCAGCGACCCAGCCCCTGCAGGCTTCGGCCTTCAGCGCCACGGCCGCTGGCGGAGCGGCCCTGGGAGCGGGAGCCCGGGCGGGCGCCGGCCACGCCGTCCACCAGTTGCCGCCCCGCTGTCATCCACTGATCGAGGGTGCCACCCGCTGAGCGACGCCTGCCGCGACGGAGAGGATCACCAGAACCGTTCATGGCGCTGCCTGGACCTGCTCAAACGATGGTGTTGACCCAACGTTAACGGCTGGGTCGCAACGACCTGCGCTGCCGCAGCCAGCACTCCCGGGCCAGCCCCACCAGGGCGATCGACACACCGCCGGCCTGCAGCACCCAAAGGAACAGATCCACCTGCGCAGCCGCTGAAAGGGAGGGCGAACCTTAGGTGGCAGCGGTGTCGGCCTGCTCTTCGAAGATCAGCAGGCAGGCGGCGTTCCAGCGGCCGCCATGCAGGCGGTCGCAGCAGAGACGACAGGCCACCCCCCGCACCCGCCGCCGGTAGGGGGCGCTGACGCCGCAGCAGGGGCAGCGGGCCAGCCAGCGGGGGCTGCTCAGCGGCAGGGGGTAGCGGTGGCGCAGGCTCACCTCGAAGCCGCCCTGGGACTGGTTGATGCGGGCCATCCGGGCGCGGAAGTGGGGGCCGTGCACCTCCTGCACCCCCAGCACCCGGTCGATCCAGGCGTGGATCATCTCGTGGCAGAGGGTGCCCAGCATCGCCGCTCGCGGCAGGGGCTCCAGCAGCGGCCGCGACAGCACGATCTCGCAGAGATCGGTGCCATCAGGGCGGCGGCCGCGGCGGTAGAGGCCGGCGGTGCGGCTCATGCGGCCATCGCTCCAGCGCAGCTCCACCAGGCTGCGGCCGGCCGGGGCCAGGGCACCGTCGAAGTGCTCCCGGTCGAGCCGATGGAACAGGGGCAGCAGGGGCTCAAGGGGCATGCCGCTTCGGCTTCGGGCCGGGACGGCAGCCAGTCTGGCGGGGCCGTCGGTCAGACTCTGGGGCCGGAACGCGCGTTCGCACACGATGGATTGGGGTCTGGCACAGACGATCGGCACCAAGTTGCTGCTGGCCGGCGCCGGCGCCCTGCTCCTCTACTGGACCTACACGGCGGTGAAGCTGGTGCTCAGCGCCCGCGGCATCAACCCGCTGCTGAAGCAGTTCTTCACCCAGGTGGCTTCGGGGCAGATCGACGGCGCCTACCTGCTCACCACCAAGAACTACCGCTCCCACGTCAACCGGCAGCAGTTCATCCGCTTCCTGGCGGGGCTGCAGCTCAACAAGTACCGCAACCTCAAATCCGGCCGGCCCCGTCTGCAGGACGGCCAGATCATCCTGACGGTGAAGCTGAAATCGGAGGCCAAGGATGAACTGCCGCTTGATTTCACCTTCGTGAAGGTGGAGAAGGCCTGGCGGGTGGATCGGATCAGCAAGCTGGCGGTGGCCTGAAGGCGGCCATGGCCGACGGCACGTCCCCTTCGGCTTCCAGCGCCCAGTGGGCCCGGGCCGTCGAGCTGCGGCAGCTGGTGGCCCGCGCCGCCCACGCCTACTACGTGCTCGACGCCCCGGAGCTGGAGGACCCGGTCTACGACCGGCTCTACCGGGAGCTGGAGGGCCTGGAACGCCAGCACCCCGAACTGGTGACCCCCGACAGCCCCACCCAGCGGGTGGGCGGGACCCCGGCGGCGGGATTCCGCAGCGTGGAGCACCGCATCGGCCTGCTCAGCCTCGACAACGCCTTCAACGCCGAGGAGCTGCGCGCCTGGCACCAACGCCTCCTGCGGCAGCTGGATCGAGCGGATCCTGCCCAGGACACGGGTCCCGATCCGGCCCTGGCGCTGGTCTGTGAACTCAAGATCGACGGCAATGCCCTGGCCCTCAGCTACGCGCAGGGCGTGCTGGTGCGGGCCGCCACCCGGGGCGACGGGGAGCGGGGCGAGGAGATCACCGCCAATGTGCGCACGATCCAGAGCGTGCCGCTGCGGCTGGCCGTGCCAGATCCACCGGCCTGGCTGGAGGTGCGCGGCGAGGCCTTCATCCCCGACGCCACCTTCCAGGCGATCAATGCCGAGCGCCAGAAGCGAGAGGAGCCCCCCTTCGCCAACCCCCGCAACGCCTGCGCCGGCACCCTGCGCCAGCTCGATCCCCAGGTGGTGGCGGCGCGGCGGCTGGATTTCTTCGCCTACACCCTGCACCTGCCGGACGATTGGACACCGTCAGCCGTCAGCGCCCCCGGCCGGCCCGGCAGCCAGTGGGAGAGCCTGTGCTGGCTGGCGGCCGCCGGCTTCAAGGTGAACCCCAACGCCGCCCTCTGCCCGGATCTGGCAACGGTGGAGGCGTTCTTCGCCGGTTGGGAGGAGAAGCGCAGGCGGCTCCCCTACGCCACCGATGGCGTGGTGGTGAAGCTCGACGACCTGCGCCTGCAGGCCGACGCCGGCTTCACCCAGAAGGCGCCGCGCTGGGCGATTGCCCTCAAGTACGCCGCCGAGGAAGCCCCCAGCCGGCTATTGCGCCTGGTGGCCCAGGTGGGCCGCACCGGGGCGGTGACGCCTGTGGCGGAGTTTGAACCGGTGGCCCTGGCCGGCACCACGGTGAGCCGCGCCACCCTCCACAACGCCGATCGGCTGGCGGAGCTCGATCTGCACGCCGGTGACACGATCGTGGTGCGCAAGGCCGGCGAAATCATCCCCGAGGTGGTGCGGGTGCTCACCGAGCTGCGACCGTCAGGAGCCGCCCCCCTGGAGCTGCCCAGCCACTGCCCCGAATGCGGCTCGGCGCTGGTGCGGGAGGAGGGGGAAGCGGCGACCCGCTGCGTCAACAGCAGCTGCCCGGCGATCCTGCGCGGCGCCCTGCGCCATTGGGTGAGCAAGGCCGCCCTGGATGTGGACGGGCTGGGGTTCAAGCTGATCGAGCAGCTCGTGGACCGGGGGCTGGTGCACTCGATCGCCGATCTCTACCGGCTCGACGGGGCCCTGCTGGCCAGCCTGGAGCGAATGGGGGAGAGGTCGGCGGAGAACCTGGTGACGGCCCTGGGGGCTTCGAAACAGCAGCCCTGGCACCGCCAGCTCTACGGCCTCGGCATCCACCACGTGGGGGCGGTGAACGCCAAGGCGCTGGCGCGGGCGTTCCCCTCCGCCACGGAGCTTGCGGCCGCCGCCGCCGACCATCCCGAGGCGATCACGGCGGTGTTCGGCATCGGCGCCGAGATCGCCGAATCCCTGCGCCAGTGGTTCGCCACACCGGCCAACCGGGCGCTGCTGGCCGCACTGGAAGGGCTGGGTCTGTCGCTGGCTGCCAGCGGCGAGGGAGCTCCAGGCCCGGCGCCCCTGGCCGGCCAGACCTTTGTGCTGACCGGAACCCTGCCCGGCCTGAGCCGCAGCGCCGCCCAGGGGCTGATCGAGGCGGCCGGAGGCAGAGTGAGCGGTTCGGTGAGCAAGAAAACCAGCTATGTGGTGGCCGGCGAGGAGGCGGGCAGCAAGCTGGCAAAGGCCGAGGCCCTGGGTGTGGCCGTGCTCGACGAGGCAGGGCTGCTGGGGATGCTGGCGGGAGAGGACCCCTATGGGGCGGATGCCAGGCTGATCTGAAGCGCGGCGCTTCGATGCAACCAGATCCCAACCCCAGCGCCCCCCCGCCCATCGACCGCTGGATCAAGACCGATTGCGGCCGGGCCAAGTACGCCGAGCTGGCGGCCCGCCCGGGCCTGGTGGCGAGGCTGCGCCTGGGCTGGTTCGTGCTGATCGCGGCTCTGCGGGACTGGCGCTTGCCGGCTCAGCCCTGATCGCCGTTCTCAAGCGCCTGGCGGGCCGCCCGTCCCGCCAGCCAGATCGAGCCCACGGTGGCGGCGATCCCCAGCACCCGCAGCCCCCAGGTGGTGGCGTCGGCCTCACCGGAGAGCACGGCGCCGAAGCGGGCCACATCGCCGGCCAGGGCGCCAAGGCCGCAGAACAGGATGGTGCCGGGCAGGATCGCCACCAGGCCGATCGTGTAATCACGGAAGCTCACCTCGCTGAGGCCGTAGGCCAGGTTGAGCAGGCTGAAAGGAAAGGCGGGCGAGAGGCGGGTGAGCACAACCAGCTTCAGCCCCTCCCGGCTGACGGCCTGCTCGATCGCCAGCAGTTTCGGCGTGGTTGCCAGCCGCCGCCGCGCCCAGCCGCGCAGCCAGCTCCGGCCCAGCAGGAACACCACGATCGCCCCGCCGCTCGCCCCCACGAACACCACGGCGCTGCCGAGCCAGGGGCCGTAGAGGGCGCCGGCCAGCATGGAGGCCCACACCCCCGGCAGCAGCAGGGTCACCCAGAGGGCATAGAGCGGGATGAAGGCCACCGCCCCGGCAGGGGAGCGCAGGGCCGGCAGGAGCTGGTCGAGCAGGGCGGCGGGCTCCATGCACGGGGGTCGGCAGGCCACTCAGGCTGGCACCCGGGGGCGCCTTCGCCTTGAGGATGCTGATGGGACGTTCAGGGAACCCTGCCTGCCTTGTGCCCACTTCCGAGAGAACGGGAGGTCAGGTGATTGTTCAAGAAGCCTTGCACAGGGCTCAAACCAGCCCATGAACCACCTGCCGTGAAGATGTCATCCGTTTTGTCCCTAACTCTGATCGCGATTCGCATAGACAGGCAAGTGAAGGGCAGACACTTCATCCCGCTCAGGACGATCCAACTTGCCAGCAGAAACAGGCGCGGCTGTTGTCATGACTTTGGTGCGGCTCTGGGATTTCCAAAACTCGTACTTTAGCAGCGGAAGGCTGGCAACCGTCTGGGCCATTGACCAGAAAAAGATGTAACTCGCAAGTAACCTTCGAAACGAGCCGAATCGTGATTCACGTAGAGACTCCATGATCTTGTCCCCCTGGTGGTCAGTTCCGAACTCCTCACAGGCCTTGTGAACCGGACTGGGCAGAACAATTCCCTTGGCAAATCCTTTGGTGCCAATCGAAGGATTGGAACCAACCAACAAGATTTCTGGCCCTGTCTTCAGATGTTGAATCCCATGGGCCTGCCGGCCGGCCATCATGGCTGCCGTCTCTTCGCTGCGCTGCTGCTCACTGCACCGACCATCAGGGATGCCTAGGAAGAGGAGCGTGCCTCGAACGATCCGATGGGCGTAAGAGTGAACCAGATCATCCTGAGGGTTGGCTGCCTGGACCTCCAATGACGTCACTCCATAACTTAACGAGAACAGTTTGCTGACAAAGTTGCTGAGAATCTGATGGACCCAGGGGGTTTCCCCAATGACCAAGGTTCGTTTCCCGGCTCTGGCGAGCACTTGCCGTCCCTGCGCCAAGCGAAGCCCAATCGTCCAGAGCCAGGGTCCAAAGATGTAGATCCCTAGATCGGCCATCGCCAATGCTCCTGAGAGCGCCTGAATCAGGAGCCAATCTGAACTCAGACCGAAAGCGTCGATCAGCGCGTTCCACACGGTCTGCATCAGCGGGATCGTGTGCCCAAAAGGGATGGCCCAACCAACTGTGATCGCAACATAGAGAGCCTGAATGGCCCAGGCTATTGGGTGTTCAAGCACATGAAATCCCCAATGTCTCCCCCCTTCGACAATTTGCCTGTAAAGTCGAGTTGGTTTTCTCTTTCGTTGGCAGTCAGCTCCAATGATGTTGACCACAGACTGCAGGAATAGATGGTCTTCCATGCCTTCGAGCACCAACAGACTCCTGGAGCTCAGGGTCATGCCAAGTGGGTGCTGATCAGGAAAGGCCAACTGGATCTGTCGACAGAGACAGAAGAGCAGCTCAGTCAGCGTCTGGTGGAGCGCAGCGACAGAGGCTGTCGCTGGTTCGGCCGTGCGGCGACCACCACCACTGTTGAACAGTCGCCTCGAGAATGGTTCACCCGCACAGGCTGACTGCATCATTGAGGAGCCAACAAAACTGGTTGGCTCGCCGGTGAGCACAAACACTTCACGGATCACATCTTCCCGGACGAGCAGATCACAGGCCTCCATGACCTGCCTTGTGCAGAAGGTTTGACCTGACTGGCTGATGGCCAGCACCACCGTTTGCCTGGCTAGACCCAGTCCATCAAAATCATGCTGAAGGCTCTGAAGGACATGGTTGGAGGAAAGTGTCTTGATCGTCAACAACGGAAAGACAGAGGCCAGGTCCTTGGCAAACTGGGCGCCAACCCACAGACTGTTCTCCACCCCAGTCACAAGCAGGTCCACATGACTGGACTTGGCCAGCGACGGATCCAGGCCAACTTTGTTCAGCAGGGCCTGCTTATCCTGGAGATGATGGGCCTTGGCGATGAGAATGTTGATGAAGTAGTCAGCACTTTGCCGATTCAAAGACGATGGGTTGATCCAGTCATCCTTGATGGCATGCAACATCCAGGGAATGTCGCGCAAGTCAGCTGCTACGGGATCCTTTCTTGCTTCTGCGGATGGATGGTTGGGTTTTAAGTGGGGATTTTTTTTGTAGAGAATCTTTCTGCCCAGAAGTTCATCAGCTGAAATATTCCGCATGTCCGATAGGGAGTAAACCCTTAGGCCTGTGGATGTCAGGACTGCGACTTCGCCTGAATTCTGATTCAGATCAATCCTGAAGGCCTGCGGCCTCAACGCCAACGTTGCATCAATCGAAGCGGGTTCTGAAGCGTAGAGAGAAACCCGGGCTTCAGGATCAAAGCCTGTGGATAGTGGTTGTCCAAGACAACCCAGAACGACTTGATCAGGTGTAAGGGTGGAAAGGGTGATGAGGCCGAAGCTACCTCTGGCCTGAGTCAGAAACAAACGGCTGGCTTGCTCCGGATCATTGTGAAGAAAAGCATGGACCGTCTCGTCAATGAAGGTCCACAAGCGATCCGCCCCGTTCATGCTCAAGCAAGAATCGAGGGTTAGGTTGTCATGGATGCGGCGTTGCATTTGCTGCCGCCTGAGCTTGTCATCGCTCCATCCCCGCTCTGAATAGGTTTGGGCAAAGTCTACAAAGCATGTTTCGAAGATGGATGCCCAGTGCTCAAGAGTCGAACGGGAGGGTGCCGTTTGAGGCGCGGCCTTGGTTGGAGTCATTCCACCAAATGCAGCCGAAACGTCTTGCGCAATCGCAATTTGATAGCCCAGCCTAACGGCTGAATACCAGTTTCCCTTGCAGATCAGGACGTCCAGCATGCCTGCGATCTTGGGGGAATCTCCCAATGTTTTGTTGGCAACGTGGAGGACTCTCTCCAGCCACAATCCAAGAGTTTCGTAATCAACAACCCTGTTGAATAACTTGAAACCCTCGAAGTCTCCGTTGTGAGTGATGCGATGGTTGATATTTTGTTGGGTCGCTGACCAGTGGCCATCGTGTTGTTCCCAAATTCGATCGACCCGGGCCGGGCACCATTCGTGCCAATGGGTTTCAAGAACAGATGGCGGTCCACTGGTCCCGAAGCGATAGTGCCAAGCTGCCGTGATGCAGGAGTTCAAGGGCCTGTAGCCCGCTCGAATTGCCTGACGCCGCTTTCGTGCAAAGGCCGATTCAAGGTGGAGGGTCAGATTTTGCCGTTTGGTGTTGACCAACTTCTCCCCGACAAACCGGATGTGTCCCGCTCTGTCACAGGCGAGAACGAGGCCCCCTCCAGCCTGTTCTCCACGAACTTCCGTTTCGTGGCCCATGGTTCGGAAACGCTCAATCCCCTGTTGTGACAGCAACTCATTGGCTGAGATATCGTCTCGCTCGGCAATGAAGCCAAAATTGCCGCAGTAGAAACAATCAGCGTGCCCTGTGAGCAAGGCAGCCCAATCAGTTCTTGAGCAAGCCAGCAGCATGCCGTTGCTCGCCAGCAAGCTCCCCACCATGCTGCTGCTAAGCCAGAATGGAAGGAGGCCGTTGTGCAGCGCCAGGTTGAATTCTGGCGATTGGATCGCGGCAAGGGCCCCGGCAACGGCCACGCCGTTCAACACCAATCCACCTGTCGCCTTCATGCGAAGTTTCCAGGCCGCTGGGTCTCCAGCGTGGACCCACGGCAAGGCATGTCCCCAAGTCCATGGGCCACCGATCCATTGAAACGGCATCAATGAGCGGGCCAGCGTTATAAGATCCTGATGCTCGGCAATGTTGTCAACGCTCAGAGCCTTGCCGTTTCTGTCCACGGCGGCGATCAGCAACGTATGCCCCAAGCCGTGCAGCAGGACCGCAGCGTTCCAACCCGTACGAATCACGACGGACAGGCTCAAGATCACTCCGACGGATGCCATGGCCCCACGGTCGGAACCAACATCCAATCCCCCAAACCCGAGGAGCACGGAGGCAACTTCCGGCCAACAATGTGTCCCTACAACGTAAAGACGAGGTCTGGAAGTGAATCGGAGTGTGGTCATTGCCAGGACCTTCCTTCTCGACGCTTCCATCGTGAAAGCGTCCTTGGGGATCCAGGGTGATCTCAGTCCCGAAACCTGGTGATCCTGATCATCTCCGTGTTCCAGCTACTCTTGGGTTGGTCACGCTCCGCTGGCTTCAGTCCTGCCCCCAGATTGAGAAGGCAGGACTGTGCTCTCAGGGATCGTTGAAGGAGTGAAGCGCCCCATCCTGTGAGTCGGATCACAGCAGTCCTTGTGCTTGGTCACTGTCTCAGTGCGGGATCGATCACCAGACTGGGTTGCACCCGATGAGGGACCGTTCCATGGCATCTCGACTGACTGCTTCCCCCAGGATCGGAAGGCTCAGGATCCGGGCAGCTTTGGCGGCCATCCTGCCGGTCTTGGCTCTTATCGCGCCGAAGGCCACAGCAGGAGACAACAGCCGCAAGTTTCCTGTCTACCGGGAGTCAGGTGGCAGCCGGGATCTCTGCCTGTCCCGGAAGGTGGTCCACCTGGTGCCTTTAGACAGCCGGTTCGCTCCCGGCAAGGCCCGCAGAATCGCTCTCCTGGAAGGGCAAAGTACCGATCCTCGGCCCTTGATGGTGCACCTGGAATCGCTCGGACTGTGGACACTGCCACCGAGGCCCCCCGGGGTGCGGCTGCTGACGATCCCGTCCATCGATCGCGAGGTGCTCTGGGAAAGTTTCCCCCGTTGCCAGGATGCGGACCAACCTGAAGGGCTGTCCGGCGCTCCGCCGGCCCGTTCGTTGCTGGAGCCGCTCCCAGGCGCTGATGATCAAGAGGCCGTGCTGGAGATCCAACGGCTCAGCCGAGCCTGCGGGGGGACCATTGCCACAGCCGGATTGCTGGCCGTGTTCTCCTATGAGCACCTGATGGGTCAACTTCCAGCGCGACTCCCGGTGTCCTGCGAGGGGTTGTCAGGAGCCTCGGGGCTTGCCCCATCGATCAGTTCCCAGGCTTCCAGCCCCTCCGAGCGCCCATCAAGCGGCACCATCCCCCGGGGTTTCCAGGCACCCTGAACCCGATCAGCGACCAACCGATGGGTGGTGGATGACACCATCACCTGGCAATGGTCGGTGATGGTTGTTTTGGCGAAGGATTCGATTCTGGAGGCGCAGTTGACGACATCACCGATGAGGCCGAACTCCCATCGTTCCGGGCTCCCGACCGACCCGGCGATGACCCAGCCGCTGTGCAAGCCGACCCGCAGTTGCAGCAAAGGTTGGCCTTCCAGCTTCAGGAATCCATTGAGTTGCCTGAGCTGTTCACGCATTGCGGAGGCCGAGTTGACGGCGGCGGTCGCGTCTTCGGCGACTCCCTGGCTGAGGGGGGCCCCAAACACGGCCATCAGCCCATCCCCGGTGAACTTGTTGACGAGCCCACCGTGCATGTGAACCGATGACACCATCACGCCCATGCTCCTGTTCAGCCAGGTGAGCAAAGCATCTGGATCGAGGCGTTCGGCCAGGCGGCTGAAATGAGCGATGTCCGCGAACAGCACCGTGACGCACACCTGGCGGCCGGGGAATCGCCCGCCCTCCAGCAGTCCCTGCCGCTTGTCCAGAAGTTCGTGGGCCATGGCAGCCGAGGTGGTTTGACCAAGCAGGCGCTCCAGTTCGAGGCCTTGCCTTTGCTCTTCCATGCCACGGCGGGTCCAGGCGGCGGCGGAGAAGGCTGCCAGGGCGGCCAGGGGCAGCGCGCCGTCAAACCAGACCCCTTGGCCCAGAGCCACGGCACCGGCGAGGGCAGCCAGGAGAGCCAAAGTGCCGACGGCCGCCAGGCTGCGGCGCAGGCTTCCGATCCCTTCTCCGAGGCCGATCCCGAGCCCCAGGCCCGCCAACACCAGAAGGGCATTCGCCCAGCCCGGTGCCGCCAATAGGCCGAAGGAATGGCTGCTCTCCTGGGCCAGCAGGGCTGCGGTGCGATGGGCGTGGATTTCAACCCCCGGCATCGTGGCGAGGCCCCGTGCAGCGCCGAACCGGCTGAAGGGGACTCGGAAACTGTCTCGCAGGGAGGGCGCCAGATTGCCGATCAGCACGATTTTCCCCCTCAGCTCGGCGGTGGGCACCCCTCCGCTGAGCAACAGACTCAGGCTCCAGGTCGGGAAACTTCCAGCCCGGTGAAAGGCCAACATTCTTTGCACACCAGCATTGTCGAGGTCGGTGTAGCCACCGCCGGATTGCTCCAGGCCTGAAAGGTTCGAATCGCCGCGCTCAATTCGCTGCCGCAACAGGGTTTTGCCGGTGGCAACCTCCAGCAGACGCATCGGCAGGGTCACCCCCTCTGGGCCCAGTCCGCGCACATGGACCAGATCACGGCGCACCACACCATCCGGGTCAATCGTCAGATCGATGTACGCACGTCGGTCTGGCGGGGTTCCCGGAATCGCACCGATCCGGTCAACCGCGCTGTACACCGACACCAGGCGGCCGTGGCTGGCTGCCAGGGAGCGGAGGCGTTCTTGGTGGATGCCGACACCAAGATCCCGATAGAGATCAAGACCGATGGCGCCGACGCCGGCCCGATCCAGACGCTCGATCGCCTCGGCCAACAAACCATCATCCAGGGGCCAGCCCAGTTTCCTCAGGTCCGCTTCCCCGATGCCGATGATGGCGATCGGCGTTTCCCGACCAGAGGGGGCGGCACGCCACTGGGTGACCAGATCGTAGAGAAGGAGATTCAGGCTCTCGCTGAGGTGAGCCTGACGGAGCGACACCAGCAGCACCAGGGCCGCGGCATAGGGAATCAGGCGCCGCAGGCGCTTCCAGGCAGGGCGCCCCGGAGTTGACCGATCCATCCACCTGGGGGCCATGACGTCGGGCGGAACTAGAAGCGATAGCTCAGCTTGGTGTAGATCCCGCTTCCGAGCAGCCAATCTCCCCAGAAGGGTCGCTGTTCGGTGCCGAACTGGTTGGACCAGCCCAACTCGACGAGCCAGCCCGATCGATTCACCCAGCGCAGCAGGAGCCCCCCGGCCCCGGCGCCGTCCGTGAGGGTTCCATCGGTTGTTTCGGTGCGGATTGCGCCCGCGCCGATGAACGGCACCAGCTGAAGCAGGGTCTGGCCCTGGCTCCAGATGCTCCAACTGAGTTCGGCCCTTCCGAGCAGGCCGCTGTCACCGCTGATCACCTGGCCGGGAAGGCCCCGCAGCCCGTTATCGCTGCCAAGGGCAAAGCCCATCGGGCCGGTGAGCGGTTGGAACGCAAGCTGGCCCGCGGCGCCGAGTTGGAGCTGCCAGCGGGGGGCAAGGGCCCAGGCCCCGTTGAGCTGGCCGCCGATGCTGCGGGCTTCTCCAGGTTGGATACCGAACGAGGCCAGGTAGTTCAGCTGGGCCGCGGTGCTGAGGCCGGCAATCCCCTGGAGCCCGTAGACACTGCCGCTCCAGGCGAAACCGGCACCGCGGCCCTCGGCGTTGATGCCCGCTCTCAGAAAGCCGGTGCGAAGCCAGCCTTCGCTCCCCCCGCCACCGATGGCGGGGAAGCTGGCTCCGGCCAGGTAGGCGTCGCTGCGACTGACGCTGAGACCGGCGAAGGCGGACCAGCGACTGGAAGGGGTTTCCCAAAGGGTGATCTCCAGTTGCCCCAGCAGCTGCAACTGGCGAAAGGAGAGCTGATCTGCTGGCGGGATCGCTTCGACAAGAGTGCGGCGACTCACCCCCAAGGCAGTTGTGAAGCCGAGGCGATCGCCCAGAGGCAGGCTGTAGCTGATCGAGCCGATGGTGTAGCCCAGGCTGGGCTTGGAATCGGTGTTGATCTCACCGAACACCAGCAGGGTGTCACCGCCCAGGGCGAGATTGTTCTTCAGCAGGGTGGCCAGGCCCCGGAATTGGCCGCTGCCGCCATTGCCGTCGTTGCGGAGGGCGACTTCTCCCTGTAGCGGCTCTGCAGCGGATTCGGCGTTGACCACCAGGACGGCCCGGGTGGAGTCGCCACCGAGCCGGTTGAGTTTGGCGTCCAGTTGGCCGACGCCGGAGAGTCGTTGAAGCCGTTGGATCGTGAGCTCGAGGCTGGGCAGGTGCAGAACGGTGCCCTGCAGCGGCAGCAGCAGCCGCTGCAGCCTTCGGGTCAGGCGTGGGCTGGTGCTGGTGATGTTGATTTCGACGATCCGCCCCTCGACCACTTCCAACACCCCTGGAAAAGGCGTGGCCAATGGATACACCCGGCTGTTGACGTAACCATCCAGCACGAGCCGGGTGGTGAGGGCGGCGGCACAGGCGCTCAGCCGCTCGGCGGGATAGGCGATCGCGGCACAGGGAACCAGGATCCTCCTGAGTTCATCGGCTGTATAGCGGTCAAGCCCTTCGACCCGCGGCAGTCCCTGCGGATCTGCTCCACCGGGTTGGCGCCCCTGGGGGGGCTGCTGCTGAGGCTCCCTTGGCAGCCTGGGCTCCACCTGCTCGTTCGGCTGCTGAAGCTGCGGTATTGGCTGGCGTTGCTGGCCCGGGGCCTGGGGCGGCTGAACGATGCCGGAACCTGGCAAGCGCACCGGCCCCGGCTGAAGGGGCGGGGCGACGAGCTGGGCGAGCAGCTGCAGGGCGATCAACGCCCAATGGTTGCTGCTGGTTCCGGAGCAGGGGCCTGCACTGGTGGCGGCAGCTTGTCCTTGGAGCTTTCTGATGGCTCAGCCTCAGCCACCAGGACGAAAGACGTTTCCAGAACATTCAAGGACGGATCAGCCGGTTCGATGGACAACGACCTGCCGCTGGCATCGGTGAATTCGGCGATGACGGTTCCCGGATTGCCCTCACTTCCGTAGGCCTCGGTGTCATTGCTGAAGCTCGCCAAAAGGCCGCGGCCGGGGAAGTAAACGAAAGGAATATGAGAACCCTGGCTTGGTAGCTCAACACCATCTTCGCGATTTAGAGGCAACCGGGCAATGAAGATCTTTTGGGAACCGGCCTCCAATGGCTTGCCATTGAAGATGATCCGCTGGTCATCAGGATTGAAGACCAGCCTCGAATCCCCAGGTGAGAATCCCACCAATCTGGCGACGCCTGGCACGGGTTTGAGCGGGGTGACTTGACCTGGCAAGCGTGACCAAAACAGGAGTGCAACAACCAGAAGAGCAATCAGTAGGCCAAGGGCGATGCAGAGAGGGTTTGGCCTGAAACTATTGTTCGGCTCGGAGGGAGTAGGGCCTGAGCTGCTCATGGATGTAAGGGGGTAATTCATCATTCAGGGGACAGGGATGATCGAACAACGATCTAGCCAATCTCCCGATGAATTTAGGATTCCGCCGCCATAGGTGGTGGCACCCATGACGAACCCTCCCCCACTCGCATTCGCCTTCCAATAATAGAGACGTCGTAGGCAGTCAGCCGACTCCATCGCTCGATTGATGTAGACAGCATTGTTCGTGCCGGCGCCAAACGTAACCAAGTCTTTTTCGCTTGCAATTCCGGTTGTAGTTACTGCAAGGCAATCTGTGCTGCCTGATACGGTGCAAGAAGGCAGCCTGGTGATGCTTGTTTGGGCGGAGTTGCCCAGCACATAGGTGGTGGGTTGGCTGCCACCAGAAAAGGTGTTCGAGCCAATGTTGCCCACCATGATATTAGGACCGACACCTGAACTGCCGTTACCAGTTCCATTCAAGGGAAGTCTGCCAGCCAAGGTAAGTCGAGTCACCTTGCCACCAAGTGAGATGGATTGATTTGTTGAGACAGTAGCATCTTGGGGATGCCAGAACACATGGGTAATGGGTGGTTCACCTGTCGTTTGCAGACAACTTAGATCACCCGGGTCCCTAAACTTGCAGATCATTGCGGTGTTCGGTTGGGCCGCCAACCCTCGTTCCGGCAGAATGAGCCAAGCGATCGCCATCACGGCAAGCAGAGCGATACCGCGGCGTATCCAGCCTGGCAATAAGGAAGATAGCGGGGGAGCATTGGAGGGGTTCATCATGTGGTTTGGTGCGAGCACATTTTTCTGGGGATAATACCAAGTAATGGCGGATAAATTGTGTTCATTGTTACCAAGGCCTGCCGGTGAGCAATACGCCTGCCCAGTAATACGGATGGGTGAGGCCTTGGGCATACCGCGCCTGATCACTGCGCGAGAGGTCACGGATCAGAACTTGACCACCAGGCCCGATAAGATCGGACCCGGACACTCTGATTTTGCCCCGCTGGAAGGCCCGGCGCGTGGCCTGCAGGGCCACGTCCTTGGTCATTCCCCCCCTCAGGTAACGGTAGAACTGGATGAAAAAGGCCGCGTTGCCGGCGTCGTCCACGGACCAGAGGGTACCGAGTCCTGAATGGCCGCCAAAGGTGAGTGCCGCTCCAAGCAGGCCAAGCTCACTGCGCTCGTCGCCAAGTGCGGTTCGGCAGGCACTCAGGCTGACCAGATCCAGCCGGTTTGGCGTGCGCTTCCCAGCCTGGAGGCTGGCGAGATTGAATGCGCCGTTAGTGGTGTGGAGCGTACCAAGACCTGTTTGGCCGGAGCTTAGTTCCGCATGGGTAGCGATATGGATCTGGGAGTAGTTGGTGGTGTTGATCCGGGTACGAAGATTGGGCCCATTGAACGCATCATCGAGCAGTAGATCGGAGGGCTCGCCGGCGGAGATCTCCCCAAGTTCCTGTTTAACGAGAGGAAGTGGAACCAGGCCCGAACTGAACTTGCTCGCCCCGGCCAGGAGGATGCGCCGGGGAGTATCTCCTGGATCTGGAGAAGGCGTACTGAGATCGGTGAGGCCAAGGGAGGGAGTGATGGTGAGGGCAAAACGCTGACCGAAAAAGCTGGTTTCCGTGAGCGGAAGGGCAGCAAAGGGGATCGCCTGAAGCCTCCGATCCGCTGAAAGCAG
This sequence comes from Synechococcus sp. Tobar12-5m-g, assembly GCF_024345415.1. Lineage (GTDB taxonomy): Bacteria > Cyanobacteriota > Cyanobacteriia > PCC-6307 > Cyanobiaceae > Regnicoccus. The sequence continues at coordinate 54,723 of NZ_JAGQBB010000013.1, forward strand.
AACCGAGGTAATCCGCTCCTTCTCCAACACGGGGAGAACATCCGCGAGCAGGAGTGAGGCGAGCTCACGGCCCTGCGGCGATTGCCCGGCCTGATCGAGCCATTCCATGCGGCTGAACTGTCGCTGCACGTTGCCAATGAGTTGATGGAGTGCCTCCTGGTTGACGCGGTGCTGCCAGCCCAGCAACGGACCGTGGGGAGGGATCAACACCACATCGATCAACACCTCGCCCGTTGGCAGGGGCCAGGCGTTGAACCTCAGGATGGCTGGGGAATAGGGCCTTCCGGGGCCGCCCTCTAATCCTGAGGGGGAAAGCGCCTGATGACGCCGATCGGCCTCGCTCGCCTGCAAGTTCTCCTGCAGCGTGGCCACGCTGGGTACCACGGTGTCTCGGCCGGATTCGAGGCCGAGAGCCTGGATGGTTGACTTCATGGCAAGGCTTTCTCCCCGCTCGAAGCTTTCCACCCCTTCGGGAACGCTCAGCAACCGCACCGGGTTTATCGGTGGCAGCGAGGGCCCCTGGGACATGATTGACGACCCCGCAGCAACGAGCCTTTCGCCTTCGCTGATGCTGCCCGCAGCAACCTCAGGTGTTGAGATGGCCTTAGTGATCCCTTCACCGCCAGGGGGGGGGATCACAACAGCGGTCACGGTCATCGTGGGTCCAGGGGCCAACCACCAGTTACGAGGTGGTTCCCAGGGGAACTCCACGGCATTCACTGAGGCCGAAGCGATCGAAGTTGCTGAAGGGATCACGGTAGAGTTACTAATCCCGTCTGGCGTGCTAGTGATCAATGTGATCTTCTGGTCAGGCTGACCACCTATAAGGGGGTTGTTGGTGACGCCCCCCGGCTCAAGAACGATGGTGTACGCATTGACCAGGCCAGTCTCACGGCTCTGGTTCACAAGCCCTTCGGGACCGTCTAGAACGGTATCAACCGCCCTACCACCCTGGATTTGAATGGCTCCTAGATTATTGCGAAGTTGATCAAAGCTTACCTGGATTTGGTTGCCAACTTCTTCAGGCGAGCCGATACTGATCTGCAGGGAGCCTCCAGGAGTTAGCAGGAGGCCAGAGCCATCTGAAGTGGCCACTGCCGATCGCAGCTCAATGGAGCCCGTGGCTGCAGGATCCTGCGCTGTTGCTGTGCGTCCAGTCGTGATGGAGCTGTCGATGGCGATAATCGCCCCAAGGCCTGTGAGAGCCAATTGGCCGGCTGGAGCCAGGGTGCTTTGATCACCGCTGATGTTGAACCTGGTGTTGCTGATGGTTTGCTGACCTCGGCTGACTGCTCGAATTGCACCTTGAAAGCCGAACGGATCAGGCTGAAACGGGTATCCAAGATCTGGGGAGATTGGATTGCTGCTGCTCACATCGAGTGTGGCGTTAGCCAATGCGATGTTCGAGTTGCTGAAAAGGTCGATCCGGCCACCCCGCCCGAAGAAGTAAGTTGCATTTCCAAGAGCCTTGGGGGTGTTGAACAGGGTTCCACCGGTGCGTGCCGTCAGAGTCGATTCCTGATCGATGGTTAACCCTTCCTGACGGTAAGCCGAGAGATTGAGGATCTGGATACTGCCGCCGAAGCTTTCAAGCTGACCACCGAGGCTCGGTGAGCTGTCGACACTCAGAACAGAGTGGTCTGTGACTTGAATACCCCCTTGGGAAATCACCCGAATCTTTCCACCCAGAACAGTAAATCCGGTGCCTGCATCAACTGCATTATCTGTGCCATCGGTTCGATCAGTGAAACGTATTATGGGACCACCTTCCTGGGAATCCACGAATGTGCGGTTCTCCAGCGGCCCGGCGGACGTGTGATACGGGGCATTCAACGTCGATCGTTGGATTGTGATGCCTTGCTTCTTTGAGTTGTTGAGAAGGGTAATTTCTCCTCCTGCAAAGTTACTGATTGTTGCCCACCCTGTTCTTCCTCCGGGGCCGGCCGGAAAATGGTCGCTCTCGGCAATCAGCTTGCTGTTGAAGAGAACAATTCCTGCAGCGCTGCTCAACCGCAGATCACCTGATCCCGCCCCTCCGCTGGCGCCCAACAGGGAGTCGGACAGTTTGATTCCTCCATTGTTGCCGTTGGACTGGAAGGCAAGGTTCCCCGCCAGATTGTGCGTCGCGTCGGCGCGGGCCACGCTGCGGCGGAAGTCAATCCCACCATCGGCAGCCAGCACCACATTGCCACTGGTGTCTGTAAGTTGAATCGCGCTGCGCGGCAGAGCTGGATTTGCCTCCAGCAGCGGCGTCAGAATTTGGGATGCGTTGAGAGACGATCCACTGACGAGGATGTCGCCCTTGGAGAACAGGCCGATTAGGGGGTCAGGGTCAGGTTGGGTCAGCGTCGCTCCGCTGTCGAAAACAACGGAGGTGATGGGAGAGCGGAGGTCTTCCAGCGTGTGAACACCCACATCCAAGCTGCTGTTGACCACCGACAGCGGTTGGTCGGGGTTCCAGCTTTCCAGGTGGATCAATCCCTTCGGCGCCAGGAGCGTGCTGTCAATCACCGAAACCTTGCCTGCCCTCAGGAACAATTGCTTGCCTTCAAGGTTGGATTGCTGCAACTGAAGGGCATCGATCGCCTGAAGATCGATCGCCCCGCGTTTGCCGGGCTGGCCAGATTTCAACTGGATGTCGTTCAGCTCGATCTGCTGCGCACCAAGTCGCAATCGGTCAAGTCCAGGTTCGGTGAGCGGCAGGTAACCCGCCGTGAGCAGGCTGTTGCTGCCGGCTTCGCTGCGAATGGCACCGTTGCCTGCCTCGAGAATCAGCGACCGGTCCACCGTCAACCTGCCTCCGGCCAACACGATCGACCCGTTTGTTGTCCCCAGCCCAAGGCTGTCCAGGGTTCCCAAGCTCGTTTTGAGCGCCTGCCAGCTCAGCTCCGGCGGTGCGGTCAGGGCAGCAGCTGCGGCGGCATCGGTGCTGAAGGCATCGAAAACGCCACTCTCACCAATCCTCAGGCCCGTGGAGGTGGAAAGCAACAGATTCGTGGTGTTCACCACCTTGGCTCCAGGCCCCAGCCAGATGCCGCCGGGCGAGAGCCAGAACAGGTTGGCCGGGGCCGAAAGACTCAGCGTCTTGTCGAGAAAGGTGCCGAGCCGGTCGCTGACCCCCACGATCACATTGGAGCGTCCCTGGGTATCGATGCCCACCCCGTTGATCCCGCCGCGGGTGTCAAACTGTTGGAAGCGATGAAACAAGTTGGGGCCTGCCGCAGTGCCGCCGCCGACGGAGCAGAAACCGCTGCTGCAACGGCCGTTCGTGGCGCCATTCACCTGGGTTCCCAGACCCCCTCCGACCACGTCGGCCAAGGCCGGAAAGGACACGAGGACCAGGGCGAGGGACCCGAAACGGAACCACCGAACTCCCAGGATGCCCTTTTGTGTCTTTCTCAGACGCATTATTGGACCCATGAGAACTGTCCAGGCCAATCAAAGCAACTCCCCGCCGGGGTCGTTGTGATTAAGATCACAAAGCCAGCCCCCAGGCCCTCTTAGGCTCCATTGGATCGCCTATCAAGGCAGCATCTGGCGATGCAGCCTCAGGCATCGATCAACCAGCTTTGACACTTGGGCAGTGACTGTTTCTTGAACCACGTAGGCAGGCCCGGATGGTTACGCAAAGCCCCACCAAAGCATCCGATCTTGCCGAAATCAGCTTGTTCGCCCTGCTCAGCGAGCAGCAACGGCATCGGCTGTTGGATCAACATCGGGGGGTCACGTTTGCTGCCGACCAGTTGCTGATCCTGGATCATGATGAATCCCAGGGCCTGATTCTTCTTCGTAATGGCATTGCCAAAGTCCGTCGATTCACCAACGACGGCGAGGAGGCCGTGCTCTCCCTCCTCGGCCCGGGTGAAGTGTGTGGCGAAATGGCCGTTCTCAACAACGGCCGCCGTTCAGCCGATGTCGTCAGCCTCACGCAATGTGAAGCCGTCTTCCTGCGGGTCGGTCCCTTTCGCGAACTCCTGAACTGTGAACCCAGGCTTGCCCTTGCCTTGGCGAAGCTTGAAGCCAGGCGGCTGCAGGACCTCAACCGTCGTTTCACCTTGCGGGGGGCTGATGCCAGCACCCGCCTGCTTGCCACGCTCTGTGACATCGCCGTACGCGCCCACCCGGGCGCCGATACCTTCGCGGCAACTCCGCCCCTGCCGCATCGGGAGCTCGCGGCGCTCTCCGGGCTGGCTCGGGAGACGACATCACGCACCCTCAGCAAGTTGCGCCAGCGCGGCATCGTTGTGGAGGTGCATGGCGGTGGTCTGAAGATCGTCGACCGTGAGTCCTTGCGTCAGCGGGACCTGCTCTAGCTCTGATCTCGGTCATGGAGCGATTGGCTCCGTGCTGGCTCCGATAGCCTGACTATTCCCTGTTTTCACCCAACCCGGACCCGATGCTCAGGCCATCCGCCAGCCTGCTGGTCGCCGCCCTTGGGGGCGGGGCTTTGGTGCTCACGATGGGGCTGGCGCTGCGGCCCGCGCCGCTCCCGCCCTGGTCTGCTGAGGTCGGAGCCGCCGCCTCAACGCAGACTCCTGTCACGCCCCCCCCTGCCGCGGAAACCACAGCCCCGGCTCGGGCTTTCCTCCCGGCGGATCCAACCCTGCCCCTGGCCGCCAGTGGCCGCCACTACCCCCTGGTTCCCACCGATCCGGCCAGCCTGGCGAGCCTGTTGGTGGCCGTCGAGAAAGCCCTGCGCTCCCCCCAGACACCCGCTGCCGATCTGCCCGGCCTCGGCCATCAACAGCAGGTGATCTACCGCGTCCTCTCCCACCAGGTGGCCCGCTCCCAGCAGGTGCGCCGCTTGCTTCCCGCCGCCTGGCTGAGCATCTACGACCGGCACCTGGTGGCGCGGCGGGCCTTCCTGGCCATGCACCGCGGTGGCCGCAAACCCACAGCCCTGCCGGCCTGGCGGATCATTCCTCCCCGCCCCGCCGAGGCCCTGATCGCCTCCTACAAAGAGGCCGAAGCCGCCACGGGCATCCCCTGGGAGGTGCTGGCTGCCGTCAACCTGGTGGAAACGGGCATGGGCCGCATCGATGGCGTGTCGGTGGCCAATGCCCAGGGGCCGATGCAGTTCCTGCCCACCACCTGGAGCGAGCCGGGCATCGGCAAGGGGGACATCCGTGACCCCCACGACGCCATCCAGGCGGCGGCCCGTTATCTCGTTCGACGGGGTGGCCTCAAGGACATCCGCAAGGGGCTCTGGGGCTACAACAACAGTGACAACTACGGCATTGCCGTGCTCACCTACGCCTCCCTGATCAAGGAGGATCCCCGGGCCTATGTGGGGCTCTACAACTGGGAGATCCACTTCGGCACCGCCGCCGGAGACCTCTGGCTGCCCGTGGGCTACGACCAGCCCAGGCGCATTCCCGTTGCCACGTTCCTGAGGCAGTTTCCCGCCAGCGCTCCGCCGCCCGGTTCCTCGGGCGCCTGATCCGCCGACTCCGTTTCCACTGGCTCCGTCACCACTGGCTCGGTTCAGTCGTCCAGCGCCACCAGATCCCTGAGCTGGCCGGGATCCAGCCCGCCCAGCCACTCCTCGCCGCTGCCGATGATGTCCTCGGCCAGACGGGCCTTCTCGCGGATCATGCGATCGATCTTCTCCTCCACCGAGCCGCTGGTGATGAACTTGTGCACCAGCACCCGTTGGGTCTGGCCAATCCGGTAGGCCCGGTCGGTGGCCTGGTTCTCCACGGCAGGATTCCACCAGCGATCCACATGGAACACGTGGCTGGCGCGGGTGAGGTTGAGGCCCACGCCGCCCGCCTTCAGGGAAAGCAGAAACAGCTGGGGGCCGCGGGGATCGTCCTGGAAGCGATCCACCATCGCCTGGCGTTCGTTCTTGCTGGTGCTGCCGTAAAGGAACGGCACCTCCTGATGGAAACGCTGCTGCAGATGGGCCTGAAGCAGATGCCCCCACTCGGCGAACTGGGTGAACAGCAGGGCCCGATCGCCCGCTTCGATCACCTCCTCGACGATCTCGTCGAGCCGCTGCAACTTGGCCGAGCGGGCGCCGAAGCCCTCGCTGATCTGGCTCTCCTTGAGGGCCAGGGCCGGATGGTTGCAGATCTGCTTGAGCTTGGTGAGCAGGGCCAGCACCTGGCCGTGCTTCTGGCCCAGGGGAGCGCGGGCGATCGCCTCGAGGCTGGCATCGACGGTGGCGCGGTACAGCTTGGTCTGCTCCGGCGTCAGCCCCACCCATTCCCGCAGTTCCACCTTTTCGGGCAGGTCGGAGATGATCGATCGGTCGGTCTTGAGCCGGCGCAGGATGAACGGGCCCACCCGGGCCTTGAGATCGCGCAGGGAGGCGGTGTCGCCGTAGCGCTCGATCGGCAGGCGGTAGCGCTGGCGGAAGAACTCCTCCTCGCCGAGCACCTTGGGGTTGAGGAAGTCCATCAGGGCCCAAAGCTCGCTCACCCGGTTCTCCACCGGCGTGCCGGTGAGGGCGATCCGGAACCGTCCTCCCCCCCCGCCCTGCTTGCCGGAGCGGGCCAGTTCCCGGGCCGCCAACGACTGCTTGGCGGCGGGGTTCTTGATCGCCTGGGCTTCATCGATCACCGTGCCCTGCCAGTCGAGGGAGGAGAGCACCTCCACATCCCGTTGCAGCAGCCCGTAGCTGGTGAGCACCAGATCCACCCCCTCCAATGCCTTGGCCAGGGCCGCCGCCGTGGAGGGCCGCCTCGGGCCGTAGTGCTCCAGCACCGTGAGCTCCGGGGTGAATCCCGCCGCCTCCCGCTTCCAGTTGGTGAGCACCGAGGTGGGGGCCACCAGCAGCACCGGGCGTTTCAGCTCCTGCTCCGCCTTCAGGTGCTGCAGGAAGGCGAGCAGCTGGATCGTCTTGCCCAGGCCCATGTCATCGGCAAGGCAGGCCCCCTGATCGAAGCGGTGCAGGAAGGCCAGCCAGCCCAGGCCCCGCTCCTGGTAGGGCCGCAGCTGGCCGGCAAAGCCCTCGGGGGCCGGCAGGGGATCGGGGGCTTTCTGCTGGTGGTATTGCTCCAGCACCGCCTGCAGCCGGGGCCCGGCGGTGAAGCGATGCACCGGCAGCCGCTGCAGGGTTTCCCCCTCGTTGCCGGTGAGGCGCAGGGCGTCATCGAGGCTGAGGGCGGGATCGAGGGCACAGAACTTTTCGGCGTTGCGCAGATCGCCGGGGCGCAGCTCGATCCAGGCCCCCTTGTGCTGCACCAGCGGGCTGCGCTTGCCCGCCAGCCGCTCCAGGTCCTTGAGGGTGAGGGTGACGCCGCCGATCATCAGCTCCCAGCGCCACTCCAGGGTTTCGCCGAGGCTGAAGCCCCGCGACTTCGCCGGCAGCTCGGCCTCGATCGAGAGCCCCAGCCGGCTGGCCAGGCCGCCGCTGAGGCTGGCTGGCAGCACCACCCCCACGCCCACATCCCGCAACCGGGCCGCGGCGGTGCGCACCAGTACGAAGGCCTCGGCCGGGGCCAGCTCCATGCGTTGGGGTGTGGCGGCATCCAGACCCCGCTCAAGAGGCTCGAACACCTGCAGGGCCCGGCCGAGGCCCTCCAGCAGCAACTCGCCGGGCTGGGGAATGGTGACCTCCCCCAGATGGAGATTGGCTTCACCGGCGGCCCAGACTGCCGCCGCCGGCAAGGTCAGGCTGGGATCCGACTCGGCCTGCAGACAGAAGCGAAGCTCCCAGAGCTCGCCGCCCTCCGCAGGCGTGTCCAGCTCCATGCAGGCCCGGGCCGGAGCCAACCGCCCGGCCACCGCCTCGCGCCAGTGGTGGGTGGCGGTGCTCAGCCGCTCGATCTCCTCGCCCGTGAGCCGCAGCTCCCCCTTGCCCGGGCCCAGGGCCTGCTGCCAGGCCGCCAGCAGGGGATCGAGCCCCTCGGGGTGGGGCCTGAAGTCGCTGCGCAGCTGGGCATCCACCAGGCGGGAGAGAATCTCCACCAGCCGCAGCCGGCCGGATCCGGGCCGCCAGCAGGCCAGGGGCGGGGCGCCATTGGCGGCGGGCCCTCGCCAGAGGGCGGCCACCGCCACCTGGGGGAGCCGGGTGGCCAGCTCCTCGAGCCGGCGGCGGTCGTCCTCGCGGTTGAGCAGGGGAAGCCAATGGGCCCTGCCCTCTTCCACCTGGGGTAACCAGCGGCCCCGGGCGATCAGGCTCAGACTCCAGCGCTGCAGGTGGCTCCACCAGCGCAGTTCATCGGCCAGGTCGGGATGGTTGCCCGACAGTGGCAGCCGCTCAAGCCAGAGGGCGGCGGCGGCGGGATCCAGCCAGAGACCCTCCACCTGCCAGGGCCACCACTCCACCTCCTTCGGCATCGGTTCGCCGGCCTGCAGCGGCAGACCGCTCCAGCCGTCCGCCTCCTCTTTCTTCCTGCCCCGGGCGCCCTGGCGCCGACTGGGCAGGCTCAGGCAGGCCGCGGCGGGCCGGAAGGACTCGGTCCACAGATCCCACTCCTCCAGCCAGGCCCCCAGGTCGTCCTGGTCAAGGCTGAGCGGATGGGCCAGGGGCGCGTTGATCGGTGTGGCCGGACTGGCCACCCGCCAGGTGTCGGCCCAGAGCAGCAGACCGGCGACCGCCATTCCACTGGCGTCGGCCGGAAGCCAGGTGGCGTGCAGAAGGCTCATCGCCGAGGCGCGGCCAGGTACGGATCGGCGCCATCATCCCCGATCGCCGCCCCCTGGTCGCCTCAACCGGCCGGAGCACCGGGCAGCAAGGCGCTCATGGCCGCAGCTCGGGGAAAAGGCGAAGGGTCACCTGCAGCAGCAGGGCGCCGCCCACCAGGGGCAGCCAGAGCGGCAGCCAGGCCCGCAGCAGGTCCGCCCCCAGGGCACCCAGCCCCCCCGGGGTGAAGGGCGCGGTGCCCAAAGCGGCATCGAGGGGCACCGCCAGGCTCAGAAGGCCGCAGACCGCCCCCACCAGGCCCGCCTGCAGGTGGCCGTCGTCGGGGTCGACCCGTTGGAGGTGAAAGGCCAGAAGGCCGTAGAAGAAGCCGCTCCCACCGGCCCGCAGGCCGGGCTCCAGGCCGATCGCCAGGCCGATGACCAGGGCCCCGCCCCCGGCCAGCAGGGCCCAGGCGATCGAGCGCAGCCGCAGCCGCCCACGATCCTCGCCAAGCATCAAAGGGGAAGGCACGGCGCGGGGCGCGAAGGGTGGGACCGGTGCTGGGCGATCATGCCTTCTCCAGGGGTGTTTCGCCGCGTCGGGCCATGGCTGTTGCTTCTTCTTCAAGTCGCACGGCCGCCGGGCTGCCGGGGCCCCGCAGCGGCGCCGAGATCCGCGAGGCCTTCCTGGCCTTCTACGGGGCGCGGGGCCACCGGCGCCTGCCCAGCAGCTCCCTGGTGCCCGACGACCCCACGGTGCTGCTCACGATCGCCGGCATGCTGCCGTTCAAGCCGGTGTTCCTGGGCCAGGCCGAGCGGCCGGCGCCCCGGGCCACCACGGCCCAGAAGTGCATCCGGACCAACGACATCGAGAACGTGGGCCGCACGGCGCGGCACCACACCTTCTTCGAGATGCTCGGCAACTTCTCGTTCGGGGATTACTTCAAGGCCGAAGCGATTGCCTGGGCCTGGGAGCTCTCCACCGAGGTGTTCGGGCTGGCCCCGGAGCGCCTGGTGGTGAGTGTCTTCCGCGACGACGACGAAGCCGCGGCGATCTGGCGCGACGCGGTGGGGGTGAACCCGAAGCGGATCCTCCGCCTGGATGAAGCCGACAACTTCTGGGTGTCGGGCCCGACCGGCCCCTGCGGCCCCTGCTCGGAGCTCTACTACGACTTCCACCCCGAGCGCGGCGATGACGACATCAATCTCGAGGACGATTCCCGCTTCATCGAGTTCTACAACCTGGTGTTCATGCAGTACAACCGCGACGCCCAGGGAACCCTGACGCCGCTGGCGAACCGCAACATCGACACCGGCCTGGGGCTGGAGCGCCTGGCCCAGATCCTGCAGGGAGTGCCCAACAACTACGAAACCGACCTGATCTTTCCCCTGATCGAGACGGCGGCGGCTCTGGCAGGAGTCGACTACCACCAGCTCGACAACAAAGGGCAGACCGCGCTGAAGGTGATCGGCGACCACAGCCGTGCCATCACCCAACTGATCGGCGATGGTGTGACCGCTTCGAATCTTGGTCGCGGCTACATCCTGCGTCGCCTGCTGCGCCGGGTGGTGCGCCACGGCCGCCTGCTGGGCATCGAGGGGCCGTTCCTGGCGGCGATGGGCGAGGCCGCCATCGCCTTGATGGCGGACGCCTACCCCCAGTTGCTGGAGCGTCGCGAGGCGATCACCGCCGAGCTGGTGCGGGAAGAGGCCCGTTTCCTCGAAACCCTCGGGCGGGGAGAGAAGCTGCTGGCCGAGCTGCTGGCCGCCCAGCCCAGGGTGATCAGCGGTGCCCAGGCCTTCGAGCTCTACGACACCTTCGGCTTCCCCCTGGAGCTCACCGAGGAGATCGCCGCTGAGCACGGACTAACCGTGGACCTGGAGGGTTTCGAGGCGGCAATGGAAGCCCAGCGCCAGCGGGCCAAGGCGGCGTCGGTGAGCCTGGATCTCACCGACGTTGGGGCAGTCGAGGCGATGGCCGCCGAGCTGCCCGACACCCGCTTCCACGGCTACGAGGCCCTGGAGCACCGCTCCCAGGTGATGGGCCTGGTGGTGAACGGTGAACCGGCCCAGCGGGCGGCGGCGGAAGATGCGGTGCAGGTGGTGCTCGATGCCACCCCCTTCTATGGCGAATCGGGCGGCCAGATCGGCGACCGGGGTCTGCTCACAGGGGCGGGCGTGATCGTGGCCATCGAGGCGGTGGTGAAGAACCGCAAGTTGTTCGTGCATCAGGGCCGCGTCGAGCGCGGTGCCCTGGGCCTCGGCGACACCGTGATCGCCCGGGTCGATCGGAGCTGCCGCCGCCGCGTCCAGGCCCATCACACCGCCACCCACCTATTGCAGGCCGCCCTGAAGCAGGTGGTGGATCCGGCGATCGCCCAGGCCGGTTCCCTGGTGGATTTCGATCGGCTTCGCTTCGACTTCCACTGCCCCCGCGCCCTGACGCCGGTCGAATTGGAGCGGATCGAGGCCCTGATCAACGGCTGGATCGCCGAGGCCCACCCCCTGGAGGTGGAGGAGATGGCCCTGGAGCAGGCCCACAGCGCCGGCGCGGTGGCGATGTTCGGCGAGAAGTATGGGGCCCTGGTGCGGGTGGTGGATGTGCCCGGCGTCTCGATGGAGCTCTGCGGCGGCACCCACGTGGCCAACACCGCGGAGATCGGCCTGGTCAAGATCGTGGCCGAAACGGGCGTGGCCGCTGGCATCCGCCGCATCGAGGCCGTGGCCGGCCAGGCGGTGTTGGCCTACCTCAACCGGCGCGACGCGGTGGTGAAGGACCTGGGCGATCGTTTCAAGGCCCAGCCCGGCGAGATCGTGGCGCGGGTGACGGCGCTGCAGGAGGAGCTCAAGGCCAGTGGCAAAGCCCTGGCTGCCGCCCGCGACGCGCTGGCCGCCGCCAAGGCGGCGGCGCTGGCGAGCCAGGCCGAGTCGGTGGGGGCGTTCCAGGTGCTGGTGGCACGGCTCGACGGGGTGGACTCCGGAGCTCTGCAGACGGCGACCCAGCAGCTGCAGGAACGCCTCGGCGCCGGGGCGGCGGTGGTGCTGGGCGGCGTGCCCGACCCTGGCGAGCCGGACAAGCTCTCCCTGGTGGCGGCCTTCGGCCCCAGGGTGATCGCCCGCGGCGCCAAGGCTGGCCCCTTCATCGGCGCGATCGCCAGGCTCTGTGGCGGCGGCGGCGGCGGCCGCCCCAACCTGGCCCAGGCCGGCGGGCGGGATGGGGCGGCACTGGATGGGGCGTTGGAGCAAGCGAGGCAGCAGATGCAGCACCAGCTGGGCGGCTGAACGACCCAGCCGATCACCCTTAGGTTGACGTGGTGACGCTCCGCTTCCGATGAACCGTCTCTGGACCCTCCCCGCGGTTGGCCTCTCGGTGCTGGTCGCCGCCACGGTAGCCGTAGCCGCGCCCGCCGGCACCCTGCTCAAGGGGCTGAAACTGCCGGGCGCCCTTTCCACGCTGTTCGCCGCCAATGCCGTTGGACAGACCAGCCTCAATGGCCAGCTGGCGGGCACCCCGGAAGCCCTGCTCGACAAGGTGAAAACCACCCTGAGCGCCCAGGGCTACAAGGAGCGCTCCGTGAACACCGTGGTGGGGACCTGGGGGTTCAACCTGGTCCTCGACCCTCCGGCCGGCACCACCGTGGATGGCACCCCCGCCGGCAAGACTGCAGCCCTGGTGCTGCAGTCCACGGTGCTCGCCCCGGGCAAGCTCAACCTCAATGTCCGCTTCGAAGGGATCTGACGGTTGGAGCGTTCGAGTCCCTTCGCGTCGACGTTCCCCGATCAGCTCATTCGGCCATCGCTCTCCTGCTGGCGAAGAGGACACAAGGTATGTTTTGAATGTGTTCGTCTTGAGTTCGCCCCGGTTTCTTGTGGCTATACTCTACTGCTGCCCATGGGATTGAGATGGGTCAATGATGAAGGGTGAAGCCGATCAGGATTGATAGCACCGTTCTAGCCTCAACCGTGAGGGGGACCCTTGAGCAACCTTTGCAATTGCCTGGCTTATCCAGCTCTGGTCAGCTCAGTCCGATCCGCTGGCCGATTGATGAACGAGATGAAACCCCCCGGACCTCCTCGGGTCGCCCACAGATGCGTGCGAGTACCGATGACCTTGACCCGAAGAAACCCTGGACCAGGGGCAGAATCTCGGGCCTGAGCCAAAGCAGAACAGATCAGGCAGGATTCAAGCCACCCTTTACAATCAACGCAATCCTGTAATGGAAACGTGCAAACGGCTCACCCCTCGCGGCTGCCGCACCTGGCTCTTCGAGAATGGATTGCTGCCCATGCACGTCTGGCTTCCAGTGACATTCGAACATTCACTTTGAATTCACTTGATCGAACACCTCCTTCCCTTGCGGCTTCACCTCTGATTACTCTGGCTGGTGAACCAGAATGCCCAGCCCCATGATCATCACCACCCACAGCTACCGAGGAGGAACGGGAAAATCGAATGCCACGGCGAATCTCGCGACCTGCTTCGCTGGGAGTGGGCTTCGTGTTGGCGTGATTGATATTGATCTCCCGTCTCCAGGGATCCATATCCTTTTTGGGGAAGATGAACCGGCTCGCACGATCAACCAGGTTCTTTTTCACCGCATACCCACCAAGGAGGCCTTTCTGGATGTCACCCCATCGGAACTGGCTGACAAGGGGAAGATCTTTCTGATGCCGGGAAGTCCCAAACCTTCCGACATCGCCCAGGTTGTCAAGCAGGGATACGCGATGGAGGAAATGGTGGACATCTTCCGAGAGTTCACCAAGGCGTGCGCACTGGATCTTCTCCTGGTCGACACCCATCCGGGCCTGAACGAACCCAGCCTCTTCTCCATCACGGTGTCCGATCTTGTCCTGATGGTGCTGCGCCCTGACCGCCAGGACTATCAGGGAACGGCCGTCACCCTGGATGTGGCCCGCAAACTGGGCGTGCCCCAGATCCGCCTTCTGGTCAACAAGGCCCTCGTTTCGCTCGACTGGCAGGCGCTGAGCGCCACGATCGAGAAGACCTACGGGGAGCGCTGCCTGGGCATCCTTCCCCAGGCCGATGAGATGATGCGCTACGGCGGCAACGGCCTGTTTTGCCTGCAGGAACCGGACCATCCCCTGAGCAAGGGGTTGGCCGCTGTGGCCGCCTCGATCCTTGCCCTGCGGACCTGACCTGACCTGTCGTGAACCCTCTCCTTGCCGGCGCAGCTTCCGCTCCCCTCCAGGGCACGCTCGAAGCTCCCCTTGCCGAGAGTTTCTGGGGAGACGGCAGCCTGTTTGGCCTGGTCGTGCTCTACGGCCTGCTCCTGGCGCTGACCCAGCTGACCCCCGGGATCAGCCGCTGGCTGGAGGACAACAGCCAGAGTTCCAAGCCCAAGCACCTTCGCTTCGGCGAGGCGGTGCGATCGATCTCCGGCGGCCTGGCCTCAGGCTATGTGATTCTGCTGCTGATTCCAGAGATCAAGATCTTCAATGATGCCATCCGTGATTCCTTCCTGGATGCCTATGTTCTTGCCTTGCTCGGGCTCGTCATCTTCAAGGGGCTTCAGCATTACTGCCTGCGGCTCGTGAATCAGAAAAGCAGTGCCCAGCAGGAATGGGGGTTCATCCAGGCGAAGGTGATGGCGAGATCCCTGGAGTTCAAGGTGTCCTGCGGGGTGTTCTGCGTGTATGCAAGCCTGGTTCTACTGACGCTGCCGTTTCAATTCGGGCATCTTGCCGGGCCCGTGGCCAAGGTGCTGTACGTGATTACTTTTGCCCTTCATCTTGGCTTTGAAATGCTAGGTCTCTTTGAGCAAAGTGAACGTGACTTCTCTTCGCTGGTTCCCTGGATGGCAGGCCTATCTCTTACGTTGGCTTTTGTTCTGGCCTGCGCCAATGTGCTGCCGCCCTCTCTGGTGATTTCCGGGATGGCCTTCCTGGCGGGGATCATCATCCTGCAGGTATTCCGCACGGAGCTTCCCGGTGCCAGTGAATCCTCGTTTTTCTGGTTCGGCTTTGGCACTGCCGTTTTCGTGCTTCTCCACGTTTACACCCAACGCCTGGGTACCCACTGAGTCAATGCCCAAGGTGGAGTGGGTTAAACTCCTTTCAAGCGGTCGCGCAGACGTTGGGAGTTCTGCAACAGAGTTTGGAAGGTTTCATCCTCCACGATCGTGGAAACCTCCTTGGCGGCTCTCGCCTGATCGATTTCGATGGTCAAGGACTGAATCCTGTTCTGGAGCTGATCCTCTCGTTTACGGATGCTTTCCAACATTCGGGCGAAGGACTCGCGGGCGGCCTCCAGGGTGCTGTCGGCATCGTTCTGCCTGCTGGCGAGATGGGAGCTGATCGCGCTGAAATCACCAGCGCTGGCAAGCCTGGTGAGATAGCTGAATTCATCGATGTAGCTGAGCATGCTCCGGCAGCGGTTGGAAAGTTCAGCCATCAGTTTCGTGCGCAGCTTGGGGTGATCTTGGATGATCTCCAGCACCTCATGATTTCCTATCCTGAGTAGCGCGCACCGCGCCGATTGGCAGGCACAGGAAGCCGAACGCCTGGATTCGCCGAACAGGGACATTTCCCCGATGATGCTGCCGTTCTCAAGACTGGCAACCTCGATCTCATCGCCCGAATGATTCCTGATGAAGACCCGAATCTCGCCTTGATCCAACAGATAGACATAGTCACTGAGATCCCTCTGCTCGAACAGCAATTCGCCGGCAGCCAGCTCCAGTTGCTCTCCCCGGCCAGTGATGGCCAGGCGCAGCACGTCCCACAGTTCAGCGCGATCGGAACGGGAGCTCATCGTCAAGGCGCCGGTGGGGATGGCGAGTGGAAATGATTGGAGCCCGCCTTGGCACAGGCCCCACCACTATGGGCGTTAGGCGCCGCCCGGGGACCGGGCGATCAGTAGCAACAGCTACAGACCAGAGCGTGGCCGTGGCTTGGGATCAACCCAGTTCTCTGGCAGCCCGTCCCTGATGGTGTCCTCAGGCCCCAAGGCCACGGTGATCCAGGGCCTGCTTGATGGACTCCATGAGCGCTGCCTGAAACTGGTGGAGGGTGCGCCGGCCGATTACATCCCGGAACTGGCCAAGGCCGATCCCTCAGACTTCGGCATCGCCATCGCCACCGTGGATGGACGGCTCTACACCGTCGGCGATACGGACAAGTTGTTCACGATTCAGTCGATCTCCAAGCCCTTTGTGTATGGCCTGGCGCTCGATCTGCTCGGCACCGAACGGATGAAGGCCAAGGTGGGGGTGGAGCCCTCAGGGGAGGCCTTCAATGCGATCAGCCTGGATCCCGCCTCCGGTCGGCCCCGGAATCCGATGATCAACGCCGGAGCGATCGCCACCACCGCGCAGATCAGCTGCCACGACCCAGAGAACGCCGAGGAAATCCTGCTCGATTACTTCGCCGAACTGGCCGGTCGGCGGCTGACGATCGATGAGCAGGTGTACCAGTCTGAGCGGCACACCGGCCACCGCAACCGGGCGATCAGCCACCTGCTGCGGAACTTCGACATCATCGAATCCGATCCGGAACAGGCCCTGGATCTGTACTTCCGCCAATGTTCGATCCTGGTGAGCTGCCGTGATCTGGCGGTGATGGCGGCCACCCTGGCCTGCCAGGGCGGCAATCCCTTCACCGGAGCCCAGCCCCTCACCTCCCAGACCACCACCCGGCTGCTGGCCCTGATGGCCACCTGCGGCACCTACGACTTCGCCGGCCAGTGGCTCTATGACGTGGGCATGCCGGCCAAGAGCGGTGTGGCAGGCGGTGTGCTGGCCGTGGTGCCGGGCCGCCTCGGCATCGCCACCTACTCGCCGCCGCTCGATCCCCTGGGCAACAGCGTGCGCGGCATCGCCGTCTGCAATGAATTGTCGAAAGAACTGGGCTTGAGCCTGTTCAATCAGTATCCTGAGAACATTACCACGATCCGCCGCTCCTACAAGGGGTCCCAGCGGCACTCGCGCCGGTTCAGACCCCCGGCTCAGCTGCAATGCCTTCAGCAGAGCCGGGATTCCCTGCGCATCGTCCATGCCCAGGGGGTGCTTGATTTTGCTGCCGTTGAGCGCCTGATCGCCGAGCTGGCCCAATTGCTGGTGGATGCCTGGATCCTGGTGATCGATTTCGCCAATGTTTCCGAACTTCCCGAGGAATCGAGGCATCTTCTGGTTCAGGAGCTGGCGTCGCTGCGCTGCGAAGGGGTGATGGTCCTGCTGGTGCGCTGCCACCATCTCGGCTTGGAGGCTGAGCCGGTGATCGGCACGGATGCGCGCCCGATGACCTTCCTGCATCTCGATCAAGCGATCGAGCGAGCCGAGGATCTGCTGCTCGATTCGATGCAGCCAGAGAAACAGGGTGACAACGGTGCAGAGCCCAGAAATTATGGAGGCTTTCTTGAGTTGCTGGATCCGATCCACCACCAGACCCTGTTCTCAATTTCACAACTGAGAGTGTTCAGTGCCGGCGACCACGTGATCACCAAGGGAGAACCTGGCGATGAGTTGTTCATCGTCAAGAGCGGCCGTTTCACCGTCACCACCCAGCTTCAGGGCAAGAACGGCGTGCTGCATGAATCCCGCCTAGCCACCTTCGAGCCAGGCATGTGTTTCGGGGAGATTGCCTTCCTCTCCAAGCAGAAGCGCAGTGCCGATGTGATCGCCGATGTGGCGGGGAGTTGCTGGGTGTTGGCTCGAGCTGTGTTCGACCAGCTGCGGGAACGGGAGCCCGGCACCGTCACCGACATGCTCCTGGCCCTCACCGGGGATCTGGGCACGAAGCTCGGGGTCACCAGCTTTCAACTGATGCTGATGGAGTATCTCTAGAGCTTCAGGGATCAGTGGATCAGGGAGTCGAAGAGCTGCTGCATCCGCTTGAGCAGCTGATTTTCCTGAATCTTCACGGTCTCCCGCGCCAGCCCTTCCAGTTCGCCACGACGCTTGCTGACCAGATGGGCCAGGCCGTCCATCAGCAGCGGATTCGCCTTGAGCAACGGCCCGAGCTGCTCCCTGGACACCTCGAGCAGGACGCATTCCTCAAGGGCGCGAACCGTGGCGCTCCGCAGGCTGCCACTGAGCATGGACATCTCACCAAAGATGTCTCCGGGGTTGAGGCAGGTCACCTGGAGCGCCGGAGCGTTGGGCTGCTGTTTGAGAACCTCCACCTGGCCATGGAGCACCTGATACATCGCGCCACCCTCGTCTCCCTCCACCACAATCGTTTCTCCCGGCGCGAAGCGGAGTGAGCGGGTGTTGCCTGCCAGGCTGGTGAATTCCTGATCGCTGAGGCCGGCGAAGATCGGATTCAGGCGAAGAACCCTGGCGCGATCCGTCGCACTGTGGCTGATCGGCTTGTAAGCATCGGGAGTCGGCGGTTGCTTGCGCAACTCACGCACCGGATAGGGAACGCTGTGGCCCTGGCGTTCCATCGCATACCAGATCTGCTCCAGCAGTTCGCTGCGCAAATCCAGCAGATCGGCCAGGCTGCCTGGCTTCTGAAACACGAGGATGTCGTACTCGATGGCGAAGTCACCGAAGGCTTTCACCCGGACGGAGGCCGGCGGCTCGCGCAGGCTGCGGGGATGGGCGCTAACAATGCCGGCGAGAAGCTGGCGGGCCTGGGCAGGAGGCAGGCTGTATTCGAGGCCGATGCTGAAGCGATTGCCCATCGACCCGTAGGCGCCGTAACTGCGCAGCACCACCGAGGTGATCATGGTGTTCGGCACCATCACCATCGCCCCGCTGACATCGCGGAGGCAGGTGTCGCGCCAGTCAATCGAAACAATCACCCCCTCCGTGGCCTCATCGACGCGGATGAAGTCGCCCAACTTCAACTGATCATCCAGTTGAAGTTCGAGGCCGGCAAACAGGTTCTTGAGGGGTTCCTGGGCCGCCAGGCCCAGCACGGCGGTGAGCACGGCCGAGGTGGTGACCAGCCCGAGCAGGTCGAAGCGGGCCAGCTCCTTGAACACCACCACCGTGACCACCGAGCCGCTCGCGAGCATCACCAGTTGCAGCAGAACCGGCGGTGGTGGCTCCCAGGCCCCCAGGGACGCCGGCACCTCGACCCCTGCCCAGAGCAGGATCCGGATGCCGGCATAACTGATCATCAGCTCATCGATCAGTTCCACCCAAGGCCGGTAACCGGCGGGAAGCAGGGCGATGGGCAGGCTGCGCACCAACGCCCAGGCCAGAGTGGCCAGCAGCGGGAGCCGCAGGGGAAACGCGGCCAGCCGGACCCGTCGGCAAAGCAGCCGTACTATCAGCAGCAGGGCCGCCACACTGAACGAGGCGAGCCACACCTCCAGAACTTGCATCGCGGGCAGGAGGGGCGGGCCGGGTCGATCCCCAGCGGGAAGGAACTGGGCACGATAAAGGCTGCTCCAGTCATGGTTGGGTCAGAAACGACAAGCAAGCTGGTGGCTGGCCCGTTGGCCCGGTCCCCTTGCCCTGTCTTGATGGCGTTGTCCCACCGAACCTCCTTGCTGCTCGGCTCGCTTGGAGTCGCGCTCTGCACCCAGACGCTTGCCCCGGTGGCGGCGGTGGCCCAGCAGGTGCAGCTCCGCTGCGACGGCACCCTGCTGGAGGCCGCGGGCCAGGCCGAGCGCAAGCGCAGCATCGAGAGCCTGCGGTTTTCGCTTGCTCTGGAGGCCGAGGCCGCCACGGCGGATGGCGCCCTCGGCGCCCTGCAGGCGCGGCTGGCTGCCGTGCGGAACGCGCTGCAGCAGCTGGCTGTCAGGGAGCTTGAGGTGAGCTCCCCTTCCACCTGGCAGCGGCCGGCCAGTCGGAACCAGCCCGCGGCCGTGCAAGCCAACCTGCAAATCAGTGGTCAACTGGTCCCTAGCCAACTGCAGCCGCTGATCCGCACGGTGGGGGCCCTGCCGGGGGTTCGTGTGGCGCCGGTGAGCACCGAGGCGGGCAAGGGCGGCGATGCCGCGGTTCAGCGGCAGCTGCTGCGGGAGGCTTACCAGGCGGCCCGCGCCCAGGCGATGGACCTGGCCGAGGCGATCGGGCTCAGCCGGCTCACCCCCCTGGAGGTGCGGATCGAGGGGGGCATCCGGCCGGTGATGCTGCGCGCGGCGGCGGCGGATGCGGCGCCGTTCGATCCGGCCGAGCTGCCCGCCCCCACCGACCGGCTGGGATTGCAGGTTCGCTTCTGCGCCCGCTGAGGTTGGATTCGGTGTTCCTCGCCCCAGTCAGCCTGGGGCGAGGTTGCATACTTGATCGACGTTTGACAGCAGCTCTGTGGGGACTCCCGCTGGCGAAGAGCTGACCACAGGACTGGAGGTTTTCTTCCTGTTGGTGATGGGCCATTTCGTCGGTGACTTCGCCCTCCAGAGCGACCGGATGGCCGTCGAGAAATGCCGGGGCAAGGATCAGACCCTCGCCTGGCAGTGGTGGCTCACCGCCCATGCCGGCATCCATGGGTTTCTGGTGGCCGTACTCAGCGGGGTGGTCTGGCTGGGGATGCTGGAGTGGTTTCTGCACGCCCTGATTGACCTGGGTAAATGCCGCCACCGCTATGGAATGGGCGTGGATCAGGGACTTCATATCCTCTGCAAGTTGGTTTACGTGGTGATGATCGTCGCCCTCTGATCGCGATCACCCCTGCAGATAGGTGGTCTGCCGCAGGCTGCTCTCCAGGTGGGCCATCAGACGCCGGGCGTCGCCAATGGGCAGATCGCCCCGATCGATCGCCGCCTCGCTGGCCAGCCGCAGGCGCTCCAGCAGTTGGCTGGGCTCGTGTTCCATCGCTTCGAGCACCTCGGCGTTGGTGCTGCCCCGCACCACATGCTCCACCCGGTAGCTGCCGTTGGCCCCCAGGCGGATGTGCACCGCATTGGTGCTGCCAAACAGGTTGTGGAGGTTGCCCATCACCTCCTGGTAGGCGCCGCCGAGGAACAGGCCGATCCAGTAGGGCTCACCGGGGCGGAACTCATGGAGCTCCAGCAGCGGCTTGGCCTGGCCGGGCCCGATGAAGCGGGCCAGCTTCCCGTCGGAGTCGCAGGTGAGGTCGGCGAAGCTGCCCAGCCGGCTCGGGCGCTCCTGCAACCGGTGGATCGGCATCAACGGAAACAGCTGATCGATCGCCCAGGTGTCCGGCGCCGAGCGGAACACCGAGAGGTTGGCGTAGTAAGTGCTGGCCAGGGCGGCCTGGAGGGCCTTGAGCTCGTCGGGTATCGGGCGGGCCGCCGGCCACGCCGATAACGCGGTGGCGATCGCCTCGCAACAGGCCCAGTAGAGCTGCTCGGCGCTGCCCCGCTCCGGGAGGCTGAGGTAGCCGAGGCGGAACGCGGAGAGGGCATCCTCCTTGAACTTGATCGCGTCATTCCAACCCTCCTGCAGGCGATCGTCCGGGCGGTCCGCCGCCCTGATCGCCGCCAGGGTGTCGCGCAGGTTGCGCACGATCAGCGGCTCGTTCGGCTGCACCGGCGGCTCGCTGCCGGGCACCGATCCCATGCCGAGCACGTCGAACACCAGCACACTGAAGTGGCTGGCGATCGCCCGGCCGCTCTCGCTCACCAGGGTGGGCAGGGTGATGCCGTGGGGTTCGCAGCATTCCCGCACCGTGGCCACCACATCGTTGGCGTAGTTCTGCAGGGAGTAGTTGGTGGAGTCGGCGGTGGCGGTGCGGCTGCCGTCGTAGTCGATGCCGAGGCCACCGCCGACATCGAGGTAGCCCATCGGCGCGCCGAGCCGGGCGAGCTGGCCGTAGATCTGGCCCGCCTCCTGCAGGGCGTCCTTGATCACGGCGATGTCGTTGATCTGGCTGCCTACATGGAAGTGGAGCAGCCGCAGCTCGCCGAGCAGATCGGCCTGCCGGAGGGCTTCCACCGTGGCCAGCAACTCCGGTACCGCCAGGCCGAACTTGGCCCGCTCCCCCACCGAGCTGCCCCAGCGGCCGCTGCTGCGGCTCGAGAGCTTGGCCCGAACCCCGATCAGTGGGGCGGCCCCCAGGCTCTTGCTGGCGGCGATGATCCGCGCCACCTCATCGGCCTGCTCGATCACCACCACCGGCTGGCGGCCGAGCCGACGGGCCAGGATCGCCGTCTCGATGTAGCGCTGGTCCTTGTAGCCGTTGCAGATCAGCAGGGCCTCGGGATCGTCGACCAGGGAGAGGGCGATCAGCAGCTCCGCCTTACTGCCGGCCTCCAGGCCGAAGTGCCAGCGGCGGCCGCTCTCCACCAGTTGCTCCACCACGTGGCGCTGCTGGTTGCACTTCACCGGAAACACCCCCTGGTAGCGGCCGGCGTAGTCGTACTGGGCGATGGCCCGCTCGAAGGCGGCGTGAAGCCTCTCCAGCCTGTCCTCGAGGATGTCGTCGAAGCGGATCAGCAGCGGCAACGACAGATCCCGGTTGCGCAGGCCCTCCACCAGATCCACCAGATCCAGGGAGCCGCCGCGATCGCCGCGGGGTTGCACCATCACATGGCCACGGCCATTGGCGCTGAAATAGGGCTCTCCCCAGGCCTCCAGGCCGTAGAGGCGGCTGCTGTCGGCTACGGACCAGGGGGAGGGGGCGCCGGGGAGCACTTCCGGCGGTCTGGTCGGTTCGGCGAGCACCATCGCGGCCTTGGGTTGGGCGAAGCCTGTTGAGTGGAATCTAGGCGGGGCGCCGCTGGCCACACTGGGACCATGGCTTCACCACATGCCCACTCCTATTGGCGGCATCGCTTTGCGGCGGATCGCCAGGCGCCGGAGAGGCGCCGGATTCTGGCCGTGGAGCAGGCGGTGCGGGCAGCCACGGCCCTTGGCGGCCGCTGGCCGGAGATCCAGCAGATCTGGCTGTTTGGGTCGGTCCTCACCGAGGGCTTCCAGGAACATTCCGATCTCGATCTGCTGGTGGAGGGGCTGCCGGCCGCTGGTTCCGAGGGCCAAGCTCGATGCAAGCTGACGACCTGAGTGAACTCAGCGACGATCTGCGCCGGGAACGGCAACGGCTGGGGCGCCTGGTGGCATCTCTGCAGGAGCTGCGCCCACGGATCCGCTCAGGTGGTGAAGCGGTCGAGGCCGCTGCGCTGCGCTTGCACAGCTTTGACACGGGGGTTGAACGGTCGCTGCTCCTGGTGAGCCGGACAGTGAACGGCAGAACGCCGCGGCAGGGGGAGGGATGGCATCGGCGCCTGCGGGAGAGCACCCAGCAAGGGCTGCAGGCCTTTCTGCGCATTCGGCATCTGGTGCGCAACCTCTATGCCGATGAGCTCCTGCCCCTTTGGCAGGACCTGGACGTGGACCTGGAGACCTTCGAGGCCTGGGCTGAGCAGGTGGCGCGGGGCGCTGACGGGTGACTGTTGAACTGTCCGAATGAGTAGCACCCCGATCAGGAGCGCCGGGGGGAACCCTCCACCGCTCCAGCCGGTGCCAGTTCCGCGCTGGTCTCCCCGGCGCTCCAGGCTTCCACGGCGTTGCGGAGGCCCAGGATCGGATCCATGAGCGGCGCCAGCTGCTTCAGGAGCACGTAGGCGGGCTTGTCCGGCCGGTGGAGATCCGGCAGGGGCCCTGGCCGCACGCCGCACTCCAGGGCCGAGGCCAGGGCCGCGAGCGTCGTCAGCACCTGGTCCCGCAGGGACAGGGCGCTGGCCGGAGCAGGGCCGGCATCGAGCGGGCGACCACCGCTCCCCAGCACCACCAGGGCATCGATCAGCCGCTGGCTGTGCTGCAGAAACGCCATCAACGGCAGGGCCATCGGCCGATGGGAAACCCTCTCGCTCAGGTAGCGCTGGATGGAAACCTGGGCGTTGCCCATCGCCAGCCGCACCTCGGCTGGGGTGGCCGGCGGCCTTGGGTCCGTCGGGTCGGTCGCCAGAACCCGATCCAGCACGTCCTGGGCAAACCGGGCCGTGCAGCGCAGGCTGGCCGCCAGCCGGGCCGGCAGCTGCTCCCGTTCCCAGCGGGGCAGCACCAGGTGGATGGCGGCCAGGGCCAGGCCGGCGCCGATCAGGGTGTTGGCAATCCGCCAGAGGGCCAGGCTCCAGTCACCGGGTTGGGCGATGTCCTTGTAGAGGACAATCCAGGGGGTGAGAAAGAAGACGAACAGCCCGTAGTTCACCGGCAGGACCGCCATCATCACGACCGTGAGCGGCACCAGCAGCAGCACGAGGGCGAGCGGATGGGGGAACAGGGTGGCCAGCACGATGGCGAGCATCCCCCCCAGCACCGTGCCCAGCACCCGCTGGCTGGTGCGGGCGAGACTCTCGCCCGCCGAGGGCCGCAGGATCACCGACACGGTGAGCGTGATCCAGTAGCCGATCGGCAGGGCGAACAGGGTGTACACGCCCACGGCCACGGCCGAGGCGGCGCCGAACCGGAGTCCGTGGCGAAACACGCTCGACTCCAACGTCAGGTTCGCCCGCAGGGTCGCCCAGCCTTGGACCACGGCAGCGCCCATCTGGCCACTCGGGCGGCGCCCCTGAGTCGATCTCCGGTTCCGTGCCGCCAAGGGGATGGCTTCGCCCGCCTGGTCGAGGGTGGCGATCCAGTGGGCCTGGCTCGCCTGGGCCTGCTGGAGGACGAAGGCCGCCGCCCCGCCGCCGCCAGCATGGGGCAACAGTTCTTCAATCGCCCCGGCGATCCGCCGCGCCTCCTCCTCCAGCTCCTGGAGAGCAGGCAGCGGCCCGCGCCCCAGCAGCGCCTGCTCGATCTGGAGCAGGGCGGCGACGCAGCGCCTGTTGAGCACTTGCATCCGCCGCTGAATCGGGGAAGCCTCTGGCGCCGGAATCGACGCCAGCAAGTCGCTGATAGCCGCGCCGGTCACGAACAATCGGTCGGCGGTCTCGATCAAGCGGGTGAAAGCCCCGTCGGCGGGGCTGGCGCCGAGGCGGCCGCAGCGGGTCTCGGCCAGGGTCGACCGGGCGCTGGCCAGGGCTCCGCGGACCCGGAGCTTCTCCTGGAAGAGCCGCTCTTCGCTGGCCCGCTGCTGGCCGGGCGCCGGGCAGGCCAGGCTGAGGAAGTGGGCGATGGAGCGCAGGGCGTCGGCACTGGCGACCCGCACGGGTCGGTAGGGCCGCAGCGGCCAGACGGCCACCGCCAACAGGGTGGCCCAGGCCCCTCCAGCCAGATAGAGCAGAGACCAGCCCAGGGCCTTGGCCGGATCCGGGCCCGCCACGTTGATGCCGATCAGGAAGCACCAGGCCGTCACCAGGCCGATCAGGGCCCCTGCATTGCCGTAGAGCGACAGCAGACCGCAGCCCAGCCCGACGGCGAACATCGCCGGCACGCACAGCCAGGGCCAGGTGGCCAGGCCGATGCCTGCGCCAAGTGCCACGGCGCCCAGCAGGGAGGCCAAGGCCATCGCCGTTCCCTTGGTGCGATAGGCCCCTCCCGTGTCGGCCATGTTCACGTACAGGCCCCCCAGCGCCATCCAGATCAGGGCGGGCTCCTGCAGCAGCGAAGCCCCCAGCAGCGGCGGCACGGCGGCCAGCGTGGTGCGCAGGCCGAGCCGGAGGTTGGGCCCAGCGCTCGGTGCCGTCAGGAAGGTGCTAGCCCCGGATGCGGAGGCCTTCATCGGTGGGCGCCTGGCCGGGGCCCCGATCGTATGGCGCCCGGAACGGGCGGGGTTGCTTGCCAAGCGGCAGCCCCAGCGCAGACGATGGCTCGATCCCTGATCCCCGAGTCCATGAGCACCGAACGCACCTTCCTCGCCATCAAGCCCGATGGGGTGCAGCGGGGGCTGGTGGGGGAGATCCTCGGCCGCTTCGAGCGCAAGGGCTTCAAGCTGGTGGGTCTCAAGCAGCTGGTCCCCAGCCGTGGGCTGGCCGAGAACCACTACGGCGTGCACCGGGAGCGCCCCTTCTTCGCCGGCCTGGTGGAGTTCATCACCAGCGGCCCTGTGGTGGCGATGGTCTGGGAGGGCGACGGCGTGATCGCCAGCGCCCGCAAGCTGATCGGCGCCACCAAGCCCCTGGAGGCCGAGCCCGGCACGATCCGCGGCGATCTGGCGGTGAACATCGGCCGCAACGTGATCCATGGCTCCGACGCCCCGGAAACCGCCGTGTTCGAGATCGGGCTTTGGTTCGAGCCCGCCGAGCTGAGCGACTGGACACCCGCCGATCAGACGTGGCGCAGCGAGGCCTGAGCCATCAAAGTGGGCGGATGGTGATCCGGTCCGCCCCATGCAGTCTCCGCGCCGCGGCCTGATGGCGAGCCTGCGCACGGCCGCCGCCAGCTCCACCGCTGCGGTTGCGGTGTTGCTGGGTGTGGCGGCCTCCGCCGCGCCAGGGGTTCCGCGGGTGGTGGATGTGCCCACCCGGCCTGCGTTCGTGACGCCGCCGAAGGGCGCTGAGCAAGCCGCCCGCATCGGTCAGGTTCTGATGCCCGCCACGCTGCTGCGGACCCAGAAGCCCGGACGCCTCCAGGTGCTGCTGGCGGATGGCCGCGGCTTCCGCCTCGGCGGCGATGCCCTGCTGCGGCTGGGCATCGCCGATCTCGACCTGCAGAGCGGCCAGATCATCGCCTGGATTCCTCCCGGCAGAACGGGCGTCCCACCGCTGCGGGTGAGGACCCGGGTGGCCACGGCCTCGATCGCCGGCACCACTGTGTTCATCGAAGCGACCCCCACCGAGCTGAAGTTCTTCAGCTGGGAGGGCCGGGTGCTGGTGGAGGCCGACAACGGCCAGCGCTTCACCCTTACCAGTGGGGAGCAGGTGACCTTCGTGAGGGGCGCCTGGCAGGCGCCCCTACGGCTCAGCCCCGCGGAAGCGGCCACCCGGCGCAAGGCGAGCATCCTGCTGAATGGCTTCGAAGCTCCGATGGAGACGCTGACCGTGATCGAGCGCGAGCTCGGCCTCACGCCTTGAGGCATTGGCCGTGAGACGTGGGCCGTGAGGACCCCCAGGCCGTGGTGGCTGGCCCTGGCCGCCCCCCTGCTGCTCGCCCTTCCCGGGTTGGGCCCCACCCCACCTGGCCAGGCCCTGGCGCTGGCTGACGCCCAGCTCCAGCAGCTTTTCTTTCGCCTGCGCGGGCCTCGCGCCGCTGCGATGGATCCTGTGATCCTGGCAATCGACAGCGAGTCGCTCCAGCTCGGCGAGTTGCTCGGTGCCAAGGAACGCCAGGCCTCGCCCCTGTGGCGCCGGATGGGGGCCTGGCCCTGGCCCCGGGCCGTGCAGGCGGAGCTGGCTGCTGCGGTGCTGCGGCGCGGCGCGGCGCGGGTGCTCTTCAACATCGAGTTCAGCCAGCCGAGCCGCTACGGACCCGCCGATGACCGGGCCTTTGTCGAAACGCTGGCGCCTTGGCACCGGCAGGTGCATCTGGCCGCCACCTACGCAGGAGGCGACCGGGGCGAACTCGTGCAGGTGCAGCTGCGGCGCCCGATCGTGGCGCTCGCCGCCCCCGGCCTCACCACCCTCCTCCAATCCCCCCAGGGGGTGGCGGAGGCGGTGCCGGGGCGACGCTGGCTGCGGGAGAACCTGGCGGGCTTCCCGCTGCCCCATCCCCTGCCACTGGCCTTTCTTGTCCGACCGGAGGCGCTGACGGATCAGCCTCTCGGCATCAACGTCCCAGGTCCTGCCGGAACCACACCGCGGCTGCCGGCCTGGCGGGTGCTGGAGGCGCCAGCAGCATTCTGGCGAGGTCGGACGGTGCTGATCGGCGCCACCGCGCCGGAGCTGGGGGATCAGCAGGAAACCCCCTTTGGCGCCCAGAGCGGAACGGAGGTGCAGGCCGCGGCCATCGCCAACGTGCTGCGGGGCGATGGGCTGCGCCCCCTCCCCGCGGCTGGGGAGGCCCTGCTCCTGCTGGCCTGGGCCGCTGGGGTGCTGTGGGTGCTGGGCCGGGGGGGAACGTCCGCCCGCAGCTTCGCTCTGACGGCGGCGTTGATGACCACCGCCCTGGGGGCCTCCTTCCTGCTCTGGCTCGGGGCCCATCTCCTGCTGCCGCTTGCCACCCTCCTGCTGATGCCCTTGCTTGGTGGCGGGGTGCGCGGCGGCGGCCAGGCGCTGGCGGAGGCGCGGGAGCGGGCCTACCTGCATCAGGTGCTGGCCCGGCGGATCTCTCCCACCCTTCTCCGTGACATCCTCCGCGACCCCGGTCCGCTCTGGAACCAGGCGGGTGGGCGCCGGGCCCGCTGCGTGGTTCTGTTCAGCGACCTCGAGGGGTTCACGCCCCTCAGCGCCTCCCTGGAGCCCGGGGAGCTGTTCAGCCTGCTCAATCGCTACTTCGAGACGATGGCGGCGGCCGTCCTCGAGGAACAGGGCCTGCTCGACAAATTCATCGGCGATACGCTGATGGCGGAATTCGGGGTGCCGCGCAGCCGCGGGGATCGCGA
Source organism: Synechococcus sp. Tobar12-5m-g (assembly GCF_024345415.1). Taxonomy (GTDB): domain Bacteria; phylum Cyanobacteriota; class Cyanobacteriia; order PCC-6307; family Cyanobiaceae; genus Regnicoccus. Next base: position 82,530 of record NZ_JAGQBB010000013.1, read on the forward strand.
GGAGGCGCGTGCGGCGGTGCGGGCCGCCCTGTCGATGCAGCGCCGGCTCGAGACCCTCAACGCCGAGCTGGCGGCCACGGGTCAGCCGCCCCTGCGCCATGGCATCGGTCTGCATGTCGGCGATGTGATCGCCGGCAACCTCGGTTCCTCCCAACGGCTGGAATTCACCGTGGTGGGTGCCACGGTGAATGTGGCCAGCCGCCTGGAGGGCCTCACCCGCCGTTTCCCGGAGCACTCGATCCTGATCAGCGGCGACCTGCTCGCCCTGCTGCCGGATGAACTGGTGGTGGAGCCGCTGGGTCGCCAGAGGGTCAAGGGCTGGCCCACGGCGCTCGAGGTGTTTGGTCTGGAGGGGATCCAAGAACACCATGGGAATCAGTAAACGTCTTTACCTTTCCACAGATCTGCAGCTGGTCCCCTGCTCACTTCGAGGCCCCCCTGGGTGAGGTCCCTGGCCCTGCTGGCCTTCCCTGTCCTGGCGGCAACGCTGGCGATCCCGCAAGCCGTGAAGGCGTCGGAAGCCGCCACGGTGAGAAAAAATCGCGATGGCGATCAACTGTTCGTCGATGCCCTCCAGGCGAAGGTCAGCCAGACCGTCCTCTCCCCGCCGCAGATCACGACCCAGAACAGCCGCGGCCAGCTCGAATTCCAGTCGAGAGCAGCCGCTCGCCTGAATCGATTCACCCAGCTGCGCCTGGGGAAGCGCTGCCTCCTGCGCGCCAAGGGCCAGGTGCTGGTCTCCGGCAAGCAGAGTGGATGCACCAAGTCGTTGGGGCTGAGCTCCCCCGGCACCAACGACCTGATCAGCCTCAAGGACGATGACCCCACGGATGTGAACATGCTGGAAGGCAGCGTGGGAGTCGAAACCTTGACGAGCACGGAACAACCTGCAGAGCAAGCGGATCTACTCAGTGATCTGCTTGCTGAGATCAACGTCTTTCGAAGACTGGCTGGGAATCCAACATTTCCGGCCGTTCCTCAACCCGTTCAGAACGCGATCAATCCCTATGGGTTGATTTTGATCAATGCCATGCGAAGAACCGGTGGTTGTTTCCACGGCGGCAGCAATGGTGTGCCCTCCCCCTTTGACGTCGTCCAACTTCCCGTTGGCTGGTCAGTGCTGGGCGAAGTGCTCGGATGTCCAGCGGAGCCGGGGGTCTGGGATCCCAAAATCGTTGCCAGAATGTTGTGGGAGTCGCCGACCCATCGGCGAATCGTATTTGATTCAAAGAAAGCCCTTGCCATTTGTTGCGTCTGGTCAAAAGCCCGGCACAGGGGCGATACGGAGGCCATGGTCTGCCTGACCTTGAGGAGCGAAAAAAGCAAGACCATCGCTGTCGCTCCCCTGCTGATCACGGCTGGCTTCCGGTTCAGATTTTCGGACGTTGGCAAGGTTCGTTCCTTTCTCAAGCTTAGACCTGACGACTACAACGCCATCCTCAGGGGCCCAATGTTCACGGGCTTCGCCCCGAGAGTCCCGAAGCTCGACGCCCTCAAGCACTACATCACCGACAAAATCGAGGATGTCGCTTAAACTGGCCCAGTTGCTGTTACCGGCCTGCCAAGGTGACTCACGATTAGCCAAGGAGGCAACCCGTGCGTGAATCAACTAAGGAAGCTCTGGACAACACGTCCGCATAGCCAGTCGCGGTCCACCAATTGTTCGGATTGGACTATTTCAGCAGAGATCAGGCTGGAATGAGCCTGATCTCACCATGTTTGGGGACTGGCCCGCT
>NZ_JAGQBB010000014.1 GCF_024345415.1 Synechococcus sp. Tobar12-5m-g
GAGATGGGCAAGATTTCGTGTCGCCGGAAAGAGGTTGTCGTCAAAGGCAACCGCAGAGCAGCTCAGGGGGCCTCACCGGCCAACTTGATTGACGCCAAACGGCCAAGGGGCTTGACGCGAGACACACAACATTCCCCTGGCCCTGCTGGTCAGCATCGAACCCCCCGAGGCGGATCTGGTGCTGGTGGGGGACTCCGACCAGCACACCAGCAACGCCATTGAACGTCTGCACGCCCAGGGCTACCCGCGGCTGATTCGCCACCTGGCGGGTGGCCTGGAGGCTTGGCTGGCCCAGGGTTTGCCGGTGGAAGGGGCCCTCAACGAACCCCTGCCGGCCCGGATGAAAAAGCTTCCCTGGATTTCTCTGCTGACTGTGGCTTGCATCCTGTTCCTGCTGCAGCTGCTGTCACCGGGTCTGTTCCCGGCGGCGCTGGTGGTGGTGCTGAGCCCCACCCTGGTTCCTTTTCTGGTGGCAGGCGCTTCGCGCCGCATCAAGCGCCAGCGGGTGCGGGCATGAGCCAAGGTTTCGAGACCCTGCAGATCCATGCCGGCGCTGTGCCGGATCCGGTCACCGGCGCCAGGGCGGTGCCGATCTATCAGACCACCAGCTACGTCTTCCGCGACACCGACCACGCCGCCAACCTGTTCGGCCTGCGGGAGCTGGGTAACATCTACACCCGGATCATGAATCCGACCCAGGCGGTGTTCGAGGAACGCATCGCCTTCCTCGAAGGCGGCGTGGCGGCGCTGGCCACGTCCAGCGGCCAGTCGGCCGAAACCCTGGCCCTGCTCAACCTGGCCGAAACCGGCAGCCACATCGTGGCCAGCAGCTCCCTTTATGGCGGCACCTACAACCTCTTCCACTACACCTTTGCCAAGTTCGGCATCGAGGTGAGCTTCGTCGACAACCCCGACGACCCGGACGAATGGCGGCGGCTGATCAGGCCCAACACCAAGGCCTTCTTCGGCGAAAGCATCGGCAACCCCAAGGGCGACGTCTTTGACTTCGAAGGCGTCAGCGCCGTGGCCCACGGGGCGAGCATCCCCCTGGTGATCGACAACACCCTGGCCACTCCCTACCTGCTGCGGCCCCTGGAGCATGGCGCCGACATCGTCGTGCACTCGGCCACCAAGTTCATCGGCGGCCACGGCACTTCGATCGGTGGGGTCATCGTCGATGGGGGACGCTTCGACTACGAAGCCAGTGGCCGCTTCCCGCAGTTCACCACCCCGGATCCCAGTTACAACGGCCTGGTGTTCAGCCAGCTGCCGCCCCCCCTGTTTCCGGCGCGCTACATCCTGCGGGCCCGGGTCACCCTGCTGCGGGATCTGGGCAATGCCGTGTCCCCCTTCAATGCCTTCCTCTTCCTGCAGGGCCTGGAAACCCTTTCCCTGCGGCTGGAGCGCCATTCCGAAAACGCCCTGGCGGTGGCCCGCTGGCTGGAGGCGCGCAGCGACGTGGTGCGGGTGGCCTACCCCGGCCTGGCCAGCAGCCCCTGGTACAACCGCGCCCGCCACTACCTGCCCCGGGGCCAGGGGGCGATCGTGGCCTTTGAACTGCCCGGCGGGATCGAGGCCGGCAAGCGGTTCGTGGAAGCCACCGAGCTGTTCAGCCACCTGGCCAATGTGGGCGATGTGCGCAGCCTGATCATCCATCCGGCCAGCACCACCCACAGCCAGTTGAGCGGCGAGGAGCGGGTCCAGACCGGGGTGACCGATGGGCTGGTCCGTCTCTCGGTGGGCCTGGAAACCCTCGCCGATCTCCTGGCCGACCTGGAGCGGGGCTTCACCGCTGCGGCCGAATGATCGCTCCAGCCCGTGGGCCACAGACTTTGGCCCGGCAAGGAGCCTGGCAGCCCGGAGATCCCCCCGGCAATCGTCAGTTCATGGACCTGTTCCGCGCTTCCCCCCTGAGGCTGGAGAACGGAACATCCTTTGGCCCGATCACGCTGGCCTACGAATCCTGGGGGAAGCTCGATCCGCGCGGCGCCAACGGCGTGTTGCTGCTGCATGGCTTCAGTCGCGACAGCCACGCGGCCGGATCCGCTGCGCCTGGACACCCGAGCCCGGGCTGGTGGGACGGACTGATCGGTCCGGGCCGGGCGATCGACACCGACCGATTCTTCGTGGTGGCCCCCAATGCCTTCGGCGGCTGCCAGGGCAGCACCGGACCGGCGTCCGCCGCCGCCGATGGTCAGCCCTACGGCAGTCGCTTCCCCAACCTGACGATCCGCGATCTGGTGGCAGCGGAGCGGGCCCTGGCGGAGTCCCTTGGCATTGGCTGCTGGCATGCCGTGATCGGCGGCTCGATGGGAGCGATGCGGGCGCTGGAGTGGGCCATCGGCACACCCGATCTGGTGGAGCGGTTGGTTCTGATCGCCGGCAGCGGCTACGCCAGTGCCGAGGTGCTGGGGTTGCACAGCACCCAAACCGAGGCGATCCGGCTCGACCACGATTTCCATGGAGGCAATTACTATCAGATCGCTCCCGCCGGTCCCAGGCGGGGCCTTGCCCTGGCCAGGGCGATCGCCCAGCTGTCCTATGGGGGCGAGCAGGAGCTGACCCGACGATTCCATCGCCGGCCGCTCGGCGGTCAGGAACCTCCGAACGGCGGGACCTACGCCGTGGAGGCCTATCTCCAGGACCAGAGCCGTGAGCTGGTGGAGCGTTTCGATGCCAACAGCTACCTGGTGCTGACCAGGGCCATGGACCACCACGACGTCGGCCGGGGCAGAGGAGGGCTGGCGTGTGCTTTGGCGCGGGTAACAGCCCGGACCCAGGTGGTTTCGGTGAGCTCCGACAAGCTTTTTCCACCCCGATTGCAGCGGGAACTGGCCCTGGCCATTCCTGAAGCGACCTACGAGCTGTTGGATTCAGACCAGGGGCATGATGGTTTCCTGGTGGAACTGGACAAGCTGGCTCCGATGCTGCGCCGGGCTCTTGGCTCACAGCCTGCTGTGGAAGCATCCAGTTGACCGTATTTCTTACGGTTGTCATGGTGATGGCCCAAGCTTCTTTGCAAAGGGTGGTCTATGGGTCAAGCTCTTCTACCTTTGGTGGTGCAATTCATTGGCCAGAAGAGAGGGGATGATTGACTTAGCGGGGTGACCAGGCCTGGAGCTGCTGCTGAATGGATGCCAATGTTGAAGCGAGCAATGGAAAGGCCGAGGCTCCATGGGAGGTTCGAAGAAGGGCTAAACCAAGCAGCAACAGCGGTACGCCAAGGCCGATGGGGGCCCCGATTAAGCCCAGGCTAATTAACAACGTGGGACCCAAGTTGTTGGGTCCGTTCGGCATGGCTCCAAGGGATTCTGTTGGAGTTAGCTCTGGACTCTCGGGTTGTTGCAGGTTCATGGTGGCGAGGATGCTGGAAAGGGGAATGGCGCAGAGTGGGGCTCACCGTGGAAGGTGTTTAGCGGGGGGGGCACCATCGTGGTTTTTTGTTGATTGCCACTGGTGAGAATTGTGATGGCAACCTTGAGCCAGCACCGAGCTGATTTGGCTGATCAGGTGCTCAGCGCTACAGCCGCTGTCCTTACCGTCAAGCCCAGTGGGCCCATGGCGATCGGTGTGGAGCCAGCCCAGAACCGTCGCATGGATGTGCATGCCCCTGCAGAGATCAAGCGATCAGACCGATCACCAACAGCACCCCCTTTGGCTCCCCATAGGCCAAGCGGTCACGGCAATCGAGGATCAAGTAGCCCAGGCCCGAGCTGACCTCGAGCATTTCCGCGGGAACCAACGCCACCCAGATCAGACCGAAGGCCACCCGGATGGCCGGCAGGATGATGCGGGTGACGATCTCGATCGGCTCGGGGGCGAAACTGCACACCACCTGAATGAACAGAGGGTCCACCTGTCACACGGCCGTGATCGTGCTCAGCAGGATCGGATAGCCCCGGCTGAGCAGCGCCGTCAGCAGGGACCGCAGCAGCAACCCCGCCAGCAGCCCCAGGGCCGCCATCAGATTGTTCTGGAGGGCAGGTGCCCTTGACAAGCAGCCGGCGGATCTGCGGCATCCTCGCTTCCCTGCATCGGTGCACGTTCCTGGAGCCGATGTGGGCGCAGGGGATGACCTGAGGCACATCGATGTCGCTGGAGATCGATCCGGGTCAGCGCGGTCACCCCTGCAGGCGATGGGGTGGCTGGTGCGCTGGCTCGTTCTCTCATCTTGATGTAGTCGCGAAGACACCGCTGAGCCAAGTTGATTGGCTATCAATGAAATTTTGCCGGCGATCCCATGACCTTCACAGACGTTGCCCAGACAAGCAACCCGGTCATTCCCGCCGTCGATGACAACAGCCTCTCGATCGGGCACACCCCTCTGGTTCGACTCAACCGCGTCGTCGGTGACGCGAAGGGGATCGTTTACGCCAAGATCGAGGGGCGCAATCCCGCCTATTCAGTGAAATGCCGGATCGGCGCCGCCATGGTGTGGCAGGCGGAGAAGGATGGGCTGCTGGGGCCAGGCAAGGAAATCATCGAACCCACCAGTGGCAACACCGGCATCGCCCTGGCCTTCGTGGCGGCGGCGCGGGGGATTCCGATCACCCTCGCCATGCCGGAAACGATGAGCCTGGAGCGCCGCAAGCTGCTCAGCGCCTATGGGGCCAAGCTAGTGCTCACGGAGGGGGCCAAGGGTATGCCCGGCGCGATTGCCAAGGCACAGGAGATCGCCGCCTCGGATGCCCAGCGCTACGTGCTGCTGCAACAATTCGCCAACGCCGCCAACCCCCGGATCCACCACGACACCACAGGCCCCGAGATCTGGAGCGGCCTCGGCGGGCGGGTCGACGCTCTGGTGTCTGGGGTCGGTACCGGGGGCACGATCACCGGCGTCAGTCAGTACATAAAGCGTACGCTCGGTAAGCCCTTGGTGACGGTGGCAGTGGAGCCGATGGAGAGTCCGGTGATCAGCCAGACTCTGGCCGGTCAGCCCGTCCAGCCGGGACCCCACAAGATCCAGGGAATCGGCGCCGGATTCGTGCCGGCCAATCTCCATCTCGACCTGGTCGATCGGGTTGAGCAGATCAGCACTGCCGAGGCCGTGGCCTTCGCACGGCGCCTCACCCGCGAGGAGGGGATCCTCTCTGGAATCTCCAGCGGTGCCGCCGCTGCCGTGGCGGTGAAGCTGGCCCACGAAGAGGCTTTTGCCGGCCGCACGATCGTGGTGGTGCTGCCGGATTCCGGCGAGCGCTACCTGAGCACGGTGTTGTTTGAAGGCCTCTTCAACGAGCAGGGGTTGCCGGTCTGAATGAGCCCGCAGGAACACATCGATGTGGTGGCGACCACGTCGGCCGGGGAAGGATCCGACGACGATGTTCACAGTATCCATCCCACCATGACCACGTCCCACGGTCAGGCATTCCTTCAGAGAGCAGAGGCCGCACGCCGCCAGGTCCGGGAAATCAACCCGAAGGAATTGAAAGTTCATCTGGCGGAGGGTGCAACCCTGATCGACGTCCGCGAGGAAGAGGAGTTCGATGCTGGTCACATTCCCGGTGCCAGGAACGTGAAGGGTTCAACCCTCTCCGAGCAGGCTCCAACGCTCCTTCCCGACCCGTCCCAGCCGATTGCTTTGGTCTGTGGTGGTGGCAACCGCAGTGCAATAGCGGCCCTTGAACTACAAACCCTGGGTTACAGCTCCGTGGTGTCGCTGCAAGGGGGCTTGCGGCAATGGCCTGAGGCACTGGTTCGTCCGGTTTCTTCAGGTCGCTGAATGCTGACCGATCCGCGCCCGCCCCAGGTTCAGCCATTCCTTGATGGGGCTAAGGGATTGAGCGATCCAGGCTGGAATCTTCGGGAAGTCGTTGAGTCTCTCCGTGGGATCCGCGAGCGATCACCACTCGGGTGGCAACATCCGAATCGCCTTGTGCCCCTACCCTCTCGTCGTGCCCTGACCCAGGTCCTGGAGGGCCTCAGCGCTTCCCTTTATCCCCATCGGCTCGGTCTGCCGGAGCCCGATCGACTGGGAATGTCCACGACGGTGACTACCACGGACTTCTTCGTGGGCCATACCCTCGACACCGCTCTGCGGGCCCTGCGTGACCAGATTCGCATCGAAATCGAAGCCTCCAAAATCTCACGCAACGGAGGTGGTCAGGATCTGGGACTGGATCGCCAGGCAACGGCAATTGTTTCCGCCTTTGCTGACCAGCTGCCCTTCATCCGATCTCAGCTGGACTCCGATCTCCAGGCCGCCTTCCGGGGAGACCCGGCCGCCGGGAGCCTCGATGAGGTGCTGGTCTGCTACCCGGGCGTGAAGGCAATCACGGATCACCGCTTTGCCCATGCGCTCTACGAGCTTGGAGCGCCGGTGGTCGCGCGCATCATCGCCGAGCTTTCCCATTCAGCCACTGGAGTGGACATCCATCCCGGTGCAGTGATTGGCGAGAGTTTCTTCATCGATCATGGCTCGGGCGTGGTGATCGGCGGGACGTCGGTGATCGGAAACAACGTGCGCCTCTATCAGGCGGTGACCCTGGGTGCCAAGCACTTCCCAATCGACGAACAGGGCCATTTGGTGAAGGGCAAGCCGCGCCATCCGATCGTGGAGGATGACGTGGTGATTTATTCCGGAGCTACGATTCTGGGGCGGGTCACGATCGGAAAGGGTTCCACAATCGGCGGCAACGTCTGGTTGACCCGCAGCATTCCTCCAGGTACCACCATCACCCAGGCCAAAGCCCTCACTGAGACGTTTGGGGAAGGCGGCGGCATCTGAAGAAATGCCATGACATCTCGCGTAACGATGTAATCGTACCGAGAAGGCTTTCGTTTTGTTGCCTTTTCGATTCTCTTTGTTTCCGTTCCATTCCTCTTCCTGCGTGATTCACCATGGCGAAATCCAATCCAACCCATTTGGCTCTGGGCGATGCGGCGGCCCGCCAGTTGGCGAACGCCACCAAGACCGTGCCCCAGCTGCTCGGCATCTCGCCGCGCTGGCTGGTGCCGATGCTCTCCTGGGTGGGCGTTGAGGCGGGGATCTATCGCGTCAACAAGGTCAAGGACGAGTCACGGGTGCTGACGGCATGTTCGCAGCGTGATGAGATTGATCTTCCAGAAACATTCGTCGACTACGAGGAGAATCCACGCGAATACTTTCTCAGCGCTGTCACCACGACCGTTGACATCCACACCCGGATTTCCGATCTCTACAGCAGCCCCCACGATCAGATCCAGCAGCAGCTCAGGCTGGCGATTGAAACGATCAAGGAGCGTCAGGAAAGCGAGCTGATCAACAACAGCGAATACGGTCTGTTGAGCAACGTTGCTCCCAGTCAGCGAATCAAGCCGAGGATCGGGGTCCCCACCCCTGATGACCTTGATGAACTGATCACAAAGGTTTGGAAACAACCGGCGTTCTTCCTGGCCCACCCCCGCACGATCGCCGCCTTTGGCCGTGAATGCACCCGCCGGGGTGTGCCCCCTGCCACGATCACGCTGTATGGCTCACCCTTCATCACCTGGCGCGGACTTCCACTGATTCCAAGCGACAAACTGACCATTGAGGATTGCCGCAGCAGCATCCTTCTGTTGCGCACCGGCGAAGCTCGCCAAGGCGTGGTGGGGCTTTACCAGCCTGGTCTCCCCGGCGAACAGGGCATGGGGTTGTCGGTGAAGTTCATGGGGATCAGCCGCAAGGCGATCGCCTCCTATCTGATTTCGCTCTATTGCTCCCTGGCCGTGCTCACCGAAGACGCCATTGCAGTCCTCGAGAACGTTGAAGTGGACAAATTCCATGACTACAAGCATGAGTACCGCTGATCGTCCCGGGGCCGGCATCGAGGCCGCAGCGCCATCGGGATTTCCCGACGAATCCGAACTGAGTCGACTCGCCAACCAGATCTTCGCCGAACTCTCCGGCCATCTGGATCGATCCCAGCGAATCGAAGCTGAGGCCCAGCCCTTGGCTTCCAAGGAGGTTCTTTCGCCCGATGTTCCCCTCGACCAGGCCAGTTTTGGAGGATCGGAACTCAATGTCGACCGGCAACTCCGCGATGACGTCTCCGCCACCCACCTCTCCCCCTCGGCTGAGCCGGCGCTGGTTGACCCCCGCACCCTGACGCCCGCAGCGATCACGGTTCCCCATGACCTCCCCTCGTTGGGGGGAGTGCTCAGCCAGTTCCCCGCCGCGTCGGATCTGCCTTACTTCATGGTCGGCGCCGTCAGTCCACCTCCCGGTGTTTCGCTGCCAACAGCCATCGACCCCGGAACCGGTTCGCTGGCCTCCCCAGCCCTCGCACCCCTGGAGCTGGCTCCAGATCCCTCCCGGGCAGCCCAGCCCCTTGATCCTGCCTTCATCCGACGCGACTTCCCAATCCTGCAGGAACGCATCAACGGGCGGCAACTGGTGTGGCTCGACAACGGCGCCACCACCCAGAAACCGCTGGCGTTGATCGAGAGGCTGGAGCGTTTCTATCGCACCGAAAACTCCAACATCCACCGTGCCGCCCATGAACTGGCGGCTCGCGCCACCGATGCCTACGAGCAGGCCCGCGCAACCTCGGCCCGCTTTCTCCATGCGGCCAGCAGTGAGGAGATCATGTTCGTGCGCGGCACCACGGAGGGCATCAATCTGGTGGCCCAGTCGTGGGGTCGGCGCCACATTGAGGCGGGCGATGAGATCGTGCTCACCCACCTGGAGCACCACGCCAACATCGTGCCCTGGCAGCAGTTGGCCCATGAGAAGGGCGCCAGGCTGCGGATCGCTCCGGTGGATGACAGCGGCCAGGTGATCCTCGAAGCCTATGAGCGCCTGTTCACCTCACGCACGAAGTTGGTGGCCTTCACCCAGGTCTCCAATGCGTTGGGCACCATTCTTCCGGCAGAGGAGATGATCCACATCGCCCACCGGCACGGAGCACGTGTTCTGTTGGATGGCGCTCAAGGCATTGCCCACACACCGGTGGATGTGCAGGCACTGGATGTGGATTTCTACGTGTTCTCGGGTCACAAGATCTATGGACCCACTGGCATTGGAGTGCTTTATGGTAAGCGGGATCTGCTGCACTCGATGCCCCCCTGGCAGGGGGGCGGCAACATGATCCGTGACGTGACCTTTGAGCACACGCTTTACCAGGATCCACCCCATCGCTTTGAGGCGGGCACCGGCAACATCGCAGACGCCGTGAGCCTCGCCACAGCCCTTGCCTATGTGGAACGGATCGGCATGCACGCGATCGAGCACGCAGAGCAGGAGTTGCTCGCTTATGCCACGCCTCTCCTGCAAGGGATTCCTGGCTTGCGGTTGTTTGGTTCTGCGGCCCACAAGGCGGGTGTGCTGTCCTTCTTGATCGATGGGCTTGCGCCCGAGGCGGTGGGGTCCGCCCTCAATCAGGAGGGTATCGCTGTGCGTGCAGGTCACCATTGCGCCCAACCGATTTTGCGCCGCTTTGGCGTGGAAAGCACCGTACGGGCCACGTTGGGTGTGTACAACACCCATGCTGATGTTGACGCTCTTGTTGCCGCCCTGCGGCGGCTGCGTGCGTGAAATCACCTGTTGCACGTCCTCGAATGGATGGCCTTTCTTTGCTATGCGGCATTGATGAAGACATCTCTATGATTTGCGCTTTTCATCAACAGGGGCTGATTGGCCGCCACGTGGATCTGCACCTGATCGCTGTTGACGCCGACCAAGCTTCGATCGAAGACCTAGCCTTCAGTGCCTCAATGGGCCAGTGATGACCCTGGCGTCCCCCTCGCGGATTGAGCCGACTGCCGTTTCCTTCCGCGAAGCGTCCCGCTACTGGCTGGAGCTGGGAATGATCAGCTTCGGAGGACCCGCCGGCCAGGTGGCGCTGATGCACAGCGAGGTGGTGGAGCGGCGGCGGTGGCTCTCGGAGCGACGTTTCCTGCATGCGCTCAACTACGCCATGGTGCTGCCCGGGCCGGAGGCCCAGCAACTGGCCACCTACATCGGCTGGCTGATGCACGGCATCCCCGGTGGCCTGGTGGCCGGCGGCCTGTTCATCCTGCCCTCGCTGCTGCTCTTGCTCGCGCTCTCGAGTGTCTACGCGATCTGGGGTGAGCTGCCGCTGCTGGTCTCGGTGTTCTGGGCGCTCAAGGCGGCCGTGACGGCGATCGTGATCCAGGCGGCCTGGCGGCTGGGTCGCCGCACCCTGCACAACGGCACGTTGCTGGCGATTGCGGTGCTGGCCTTCGCCGGCCTCACCCTGTTCAAGCTGCCCTTTCCCCTGATCATTGGCGCGGCGGCCCTGGCGGGGTGGCTGGGGGGGCGCTGGCGGCCCCACCTGTTCAGCCCTCCCAGCCGAGCAGGCCACGGCAGCCAGAGCGCCGAAGCTGGGGGAGACGGCGTCTCTGCCGAGAAGCCCCCTCTCCATGGCGACGCCACACCCACCCCCGATCACGCCCGCTTCGAAGGGCGCCGGCTGGCGCTGATCCTGCTGGCCGGCCTGGTGGGGGTGGCCGTGCCGCTGGCGGTGGTGAGCGGGTTCGGGGGCTGGGATGGGCTGCTGGCCACCATGGCCCGCTTCTTCAGTCGCGTCGCCCTGCTCAGTTTCGGAGGCGCCTATGCGGTGCTGCCCTACGTGGCCCAGGGAGCGGTGGAGCACTACCAATGGCTCAGCGCCGCTCAGATGATCGATGGCCTGGCCCTGGGGGAGACAACGCCGGGGCCCTTGATCATGGTGGTGACCTTCGCGGGCTTCATGGGCGGCTGGAACGCGGCCACCGCCAGCCCTGGTTCGGTCGCATCGGCATGGCCCCTGGCGGTCGCGGCGGCGCTCACGGTCACCTGGTTCACCTTCCTGCCCTCGTTCCTGTTCATCCTGGCCGGCGGACCCCTGGTGGAGGCCAGCCGCGAGGACATCCGCCTCAGCGGTCCGCTCACGGCGATCACCGCCGCCGTGGTGGGGGTGATCGCCAACCTGGCCGTGTTCTTCGCCGGCCACGTGCTCTGGCCGGAGGCAGCCGGAGGGCCATTCGACTGGGCCGCCCTGGCCTTGATCGCGGCGGCCACCCTGGCCCTTCTGGGCGGGCGCTGGTCGGTGCTGCGGGTGATCGGGGTGGCCGCCCTGATCGGTCTCGGGCGGCAGCTGCTGGCTGGGGCCTGACTGGCCGGCTCGAGAATCCAGGCTGCCCGGCTAAAGGATCTGGGCCAGGAACTGGCGGCTGCGCTCGTGCTGGGGGTTGGTGAAGAAGATCTCCGGCGGCGCCTCCTCCACGATCCGTCCCTCCGACATCAGCACCACCCGGTGGGCCACCTCCCGGGCAAAGCCCATCTCATGGGTCACCACCACCATGGTCATGCCGTCGGCGGCAAGGGCCTTCATCACCTCCAGCACCTCCCCCACCATCTCGGGGTCGAGGGCGCTGGTGGGCTCATCGAACAGCAGGATGCGAGGCTCCATGCACAGCGAACGGGCGATCGCCACCCGCTGCTGCTGGCCACCGGAGAGCTGGCCGGGATACTTGCCGGCCTGCTCGGCGATGCCAACCCGCTCGAGCAGGCCCATCGCCTGCCCCTCAACCTCGGCGCGGCGGCGCTTGCGCACCAGCACCGGCGCCAGACAGAGGTTCTGCAGCACGGTGAGATGGGGGAAGAGGTTGAACTGCTGGAACACCATGCCGGTCTCGCAGCGGATCGCGTCGATGTTGCGCAGGTCGTTGGAGAGGGCGATCCCGTCAACGCTGATCGAGCCCGCCTGGAATTCCTCGAGGGCGTTGAAGGTGCGGATGAAGGTGCTCTTGCCCGATCCCGACGGCCCCATGATCACCACCACCTCCCCTTTGCTCACGCTCAGGTCCACGCCCCGCAGGGCATGGAAGCCGTTGGGGTACCACTTCTCGACGCCGCGGGCTTCGATCATCGGCTGGCTGGCGGGCATGGCTCAGGCGGGGGAGTGGGAAGGATCGAGGCGCCGCTCCAGGGCCCGGCTGCCGAGCCCCAGGGCGGCGCAGCAGCACCAGAACAGCACGGCCAGGGTGAGGTACACCTCGGCGTTCTTGCCGAGGAAGTCGGGGTTGGCCATCACGGTACGGGCCGTCCCGAGCAGTTCGAGCAGCCCGATCAGGGAGAGCAGGGTGGTGTCCTGCAGCAGGGAGATGAACTGCCCCACGGTGGCTGGCAGGGCTATGCGCAGGGCCTGGGGAAGCACCACGTGCTGCAGCGACTGGGGAACGCTGAGGCCGAGGGAACGGGCCGCCTCCTGCTGACCGCCCGGCACGGAGGCCAGCCCGGCCCGCACCGCCTCGGCCACGTAGGCGCCACAGAAGAACGTGAGCACCCAGGCAGCCCTCCAGACCCGATCCGGCGCCAGTCCACCGGGCAAAAGGAAGCCGAGGATGTTCTGGCCCAGGAACAGCAGGGTGATCAGCGGGGCGCCGCGGATGAATTCGATGTAAAGAACCGAGCCCCAGCGCAGCAGGGGCAGCTCGCTGCGCCGCCCCAGGGCCATCAGCACGCCGAGGGGGAAGCTGGCCAGGATGGCGAAACTGGCCATCAGCACCGTGAGCAGCAGACCGCCCCACTCCGAGGGAGGCACCCGGATCAGGCCAAGGCCGCCACTGATCAGCACCATGCCCAGCAGGTAGAGCAGGGGCCAGATCAGAGGCACCCAGCGCAGGAGTTGGGGTGGGTGCCGCCGGCCCCAGCGCCCGGCCGCCCAGCGCAGGGCGAGCAGCAGGGCAGTGATTCCCCACCAGCGCAACTGCAGCGGAAGAGCAAGCCGCAGGGCTGCTGGAGCCCAGGCCGTCAGGAAGGCCAGCACGGCCACAGCGATCCGGTCGTTGGCGGGCCAGAGCACGCCGCTGCGATCCCCTCGGGGATTGGCGCGCAGCAGTCCCCAGCTGAGGCCGGTGGCCAGGGCCAGCAGGGCCACCAGCAGCCAGAGGCGCCACTGTTGATCCAGGGGATAGCGGCCCACGGCGAACAGGGTGGTGTTGGCCTGGATCACCACCCACTGGGCCTGGCCGAAGGCCCAGCGCAGCAAACCGATCGCCGCCGCGGCGATCAGGGCCAGCAAGCCGGCGCTGAGCAGGGCGTCGCCGCGGCTGGCGAACAGCTCGCGACGCAGGGAAGCCAGCAAGGAGTTGGCCGCCATCAGCGTTCGCGGATCTGCACGAGCTGGTTGAGACCATTCATCACCAGCGAGATGAGCAGGTCGATCACCAGGTAGGCCCCGAGCAGCAGCAGGAACACCTCGAGGGCGCGGCCGGTCTGGTTCAGGGTGGTTTCAGCCACTGAGTAGAGGTCGGCATAGCCCACCGCCACCGCCAGGGCGGAGTTCTTGGCCAGGGAGATGTACTGGCTGTTGAGGCCGGGGATGATCACCGGCAGGGCCTGGGGCAGCACCACCGTCCGCATGCTGGCCCCCCAGTGCAGCCCCAGGGAGGTTGCCGCTTCCCACTGGCCGCGGGGCACCGCCGCGATGCCGCCGCGCACCACCTCGGCCACGAAGGCGCCGGTGTAGGTGATCAGGCCGGTGAGCAGGGCGGCGAATTCCACCGAAAATCGCCAGGGGGCCTGCCACACCCCATTCACCAACGCGGGCCCTTGCCAGCGCCAGCCTTCTGCGAACCAGGCCAGATACAGCCCCGACTTGGCCAGCACGATCCCCGGCAGCTGCAACGCCTCGGTGCCGTTGCGGAAGGACAGAAACACCACGAAGTACCAGAACAACAGCTGCAGCAGCAGGGGGATGTTGCGGATCACCTCCACATACACCCGCCCCAGCCGCCGCACCAGCCCGTTGCCGCTGTAGGCGGCCATGCCCACGGCGGTGCCCAGCAGGGTGGCCCCGACCAGGCCGATCAGGATCGCCCGCAGGCTGTTGACCAGCCCAACCAGCAGGGCCCGCCAGTAGGGCATGGCGGCATCGAAAGGGATGAGGCTTTCGGCCACATCGAAGCTGGCCGGCTGGCCCAGCCAGCGCCAGCTGAGCAGTAGGCCGGCGGCGGTGAGATTGCGCACCAGGTTGCCGAGCAGCAGGGCGATCACCACCAGCACCACCAGCGCGACGCCGCCCTGCACCAGCCAGGGGACGACGCGTCGATCGCGCCACCAGGGAATCGTTCGGGGTTCAGGCATCAAGGCGGGGTTCAGGCAGCAAGGCCGGCCGGATCAGGCGAAGATCAGCTGCGCTCAGCGGAAGGGGGGGGAATAGATCAGGCCTCCCTTGTTCCACTGGCGGTTCTCGGCGCGTTCCAGCTTGAGGGGCGAGCCCGTGCCCACATTGCGCTCGAAGATCTCGCCGTAGTTGCCCACGGCACCAACGACCTTCACGACGAAATCAGCCGGCAGCCCCAGTTGCTTGCCGAAATCGCCTTCGACGCCAAGGAAGCGGCGCAGGTCGGCCTGGTTGGTGTTGGCCTTGGCCTCGGCCAGCTTGGCGGCCACATTGGCCTTGGTGATGCCCAGTTCCTCGGCCTGGAAGAGGGCGAAGACGGTCCAGCGGATCGCATCGGACCAGGCGGGATCACCGTTGACGCTGGCCGGGGTGAGCGGTTCCTTGCTCATCACGTCCGGCAGCAGCAAATGGGCAGCGGGATCGGGGAAGCTGCTGCGCTTGGCGGCGAGCTGGGAGCGGTCGCTGGTGACGGCGACGCAACGGCCGCCCAGGTAGGCGGCATAGGTCTGGTCACCGGTCTGGAACTTGAGCGGGGTGTAGGGAATGGCCTGCTCCCTCATCCGATCGGCCAGGTTGAGTTCTGTGGTGGTGCCGCTCTCCACGCAGATCGGCTTGCCGGCCAGATCCTTGAGGCTCTTGATGCCGCTCGCCACCGGCGCCATGACCCCCTGGCCGTCATAGAAGGTGGTGGGCCCGAAGGAGAGGCCATTGCCGCCGGCCGAATCCCGGCTCAGGGTCATGGTGGTGTTGCGGGCGAGCATGTCCACCTCGCCGCTGGCCAGGGCCGCGAAGCGCTCGCTGGAGTTGAGGTCGCGGTACTCCACCTTGGAAGGATCGCCGAACAGGGCCGCCGCCACGGCCCGGCAGGTGTCGGCGTCAAGGCCGCTGTAGCTGCCATCCGGGCCGAGGAAGCTGAAGCCGGGCAGCTTGCCGTCGACACCGCAGACCAGCTTGCCGCGGCTGCGGATCGTTTCCATCTTTTCGCTCTGGACGCCGCCACCGCCGCCCTCGTCGGCGCATCCACCGATGGCCAGGGCCAGAAGCAGGGGGCTGGCGAACAGCAGGCGACGCAGTCGAGGCATCGGCGGTGGCAACGGGTGGCCGCAGTTTGCCAGTTGGGGCCTCTCGGCGCCCGTCACAACGCCGACAGCAACACAAGCCGGATAATGGCAAAACGCGACGATGGCCGATCGGCACCCCTGGCATGTCCACGGATTCAGTCCAGACGGGCGTACGTGCAGAGATCGCATCCACTCTGGTTCTGCGTCGTCCCGACGACTGGCATGTGCATCTTCGAGACGGTGCCCTGCTCCGCAGTGTGGTCGGCGCGACAGCGCGCCCGTTCGCCCGGGCGATTGTGATGCCGAACCTGGCGCGGCCGATCACCACGGTGGCGGCGGCCGAGGCCTATCGCGGCAGGATCCTGGCGGCCCTGGCGGCAACGCGGCCGCCGGCCGGTGATCCAGCAGCGGCACCCTTCACGCCACTGATGACGGCCTACCTGACCGACACGATCGATCCCCGGGAGCTGGAGCGGGGTTTCGCGGCCGGGGTGTTCACCGCCGCCAAGCTCTATCCGGCCCACGCCACCACCAATTCAGCGGCGGGGGTGAGCGATCTGGGCCGGATCGCGCCGGTGCTCGCCACCATGGAGCGGATCGGCATGCCGCTGCTGATTCATGGAGAGGTGAGTGATCCGGAGGTGGACATCTTCGATCGCGAAGCCGTGTTTCTCGATCGCCATCTCGAGGGCCTGCTGAAGAGCTACCCGGGCCTGAAGATGGTGCTGGAGCACATCACCACCGCCGATGCGGTGGCCTTCGTGCAGAGCGCCGGTCCCCGGCTGGCGGCCACGATCACGCCCCACCACCTGCAGATCAACCGCAACGCGATGTTCCAGGGGGGTCTGCGGCCCCATGCCTATTGCCTGCCCGTGGCCAAGCGGGAGTTGCACCGGCTGGCGTTGCGCTGGGCGGCCACCTCCGGCAACCCGAAGTTCTTCCTCGGCACCGATTCCGCCCCCCACCGGCGCGGTGCGAAGGAGGCGGCCTGCGGCTGCGCCGGCATCTACAACGCCCCCCATGCCCTGGAGAGCTACGCCCAGGTGTTCGAGCAGGAGGGGGCCCTGGGGCGGCTGGAGGCCTTCGCCTCTGAGTTCGGCCCCCGCTTCTATGGCCTTCCGCTCAACACCGCAACGGTGGAGCTGCGGAGAGAGAGCATGCAGGTGCCCAGGTCGATCGGCGAGGGCCCCGACCAGCTCGTGCCCTTTCAAGCCGGTGAAAGCCTGCCCTGGCGGTTACACAGCCCGCACTGAGCGTTGGCCTGCCTCCAGCAAGGACGCCTGGCTATCGCTGAGCCGGCCGGCGGCGTGGAGCACGGCAATGATCCGGCCGATGCTCAGCACCGGATGGCAGCGGTACCCCCCCTTTGCCAAACGATCGATGGCGCCGCCGCCGTGGTCGATCAGCACCACCACGTCGCGCACCACCAGGCCGGAGGATTCGAGCTTGGCGATCCCGTCGAGCACGCTGCCGCCTGTGATCAGGATGTCGTCGACCACCACCGCCACATCCCCCTCGTTGAAATCACCCTCGATCAGGCGGCGGGCGCCGTGGGCCTTCACCTCCTTGCGGGGATAGATCAGCGGCGTGTGCAGCTGCAGCGACAGGCCGGTGGCGGTGGGAAGGGAGCCGTAGGGAATGCCGGCGATGCGATCGAAATGCAGCGGCTCCAGCAACCCGGCGTAGGCATGGAGCACCCGGTGGAAAACATTGGGGGCGGAGATGATCTGGCGCAGGTCGATGTAGTAATTGAAGACGGCACCGGAGGCCTGCACGTAGTCGCCGAAGAGCAGGCAGCCGAGATCGAACAGCGCCAGGATCAGCTCGGCGAGGGGGTCCGGATCCGGATCGGGATCAGCAGAAGGCAAGGGGTCGGCGGGAGCCGGCAACCAGAGCGAACAACGATCCTCGGCTCCCGCATCGAGGCGGTGCCGCATCGCCTCGATCTGGCGACGCAGGTCGGCGGTGCCCTGCTCCATGCCCTCCTCCACCAGCAGGTGCTGGGGCAGGGGCAGCAGCAACCCATCGGCCGAGGCGGTGAGCCCGGCCTCCAGCAGGGCCTCCAGCCGTTCCTCCTCTTCCCAGAGGCTGCGCAGGATCACGAAGCGTTCCGGCGCCGCCTGGCGCACCCGGGCCAGCACGGCCGGATCGCTGGTGCCCACTTCAAGCAGCAGCTGCTCGGCCGTGCCCCAGAGCTGGCACTCCGTCACAAACTTGAGATAAAGGGGATCGTGCTCGCCGGGATGGTGCTGGAACACCTTGGAAGCGGCGTTGGAGCTGTGGCACGACACCACCACACCCCGCTCGGGGTAGAGCAGGAAGGGGGCCACGATGTCCTGGCCGGGCAGGGGCGACAGGGTGATGGCATCGACACCGAGCTCGGCGAACACGTAGTGGGCCAGGGCCGAGGAGGTGTTCAGGTCGCTGTGCTTGGCATCGAGGATCAGCGGCACATCCCTCGGTACCAGCTCCCGCACCTCATGGAGCAGCTCGATACCGATCGGTCCGAGGGCCTGATAGAAGCCGAGGCTGGGTTTGTAGGCGCAGACGTTCTCGACGGTGGCTTCGATCACCGCCTTGATCCAGCGCCGGGCCTGGGCGAGGAAGGAGCCGCTGCCGGGATGGTGCCGGCTCCAGGTCTGCAGCATCTCCGGGTTGGGATCCAGCCCGGTGATCAGCAGCGACTGGCGGCTGGCCATCACCTCGGTGAGTTTGACAAAGAAGCTCATGATGTCCGTCAGCATGCCAGCGCCCGGAGCGGGCCCGCCCGAAGGACCTTCGAACAACTCGCTTGGCAGCCGTCGGGCTCAGGCTGGTGGTGGGATCAAGCAGACGGAGGGGGCGGGATTCGAACCCGCGGAGGCTTGCACCTCGCTGGTTTTCAAGACCAGAGCCATCAACCACTCGACCACCCCTCCAGGGGCACATCACGACCATTGGCCGGGATGTACACGGATTTTCCCATGCCACCGGCTCCTGGCGCTCTGGTGAAGGGGGATCGATTCAGGCCGCCACCGGCACCTGATATTGGGCGATGCGGGCGAAGCCGATCGGATCGAGCGAGGCGCCGCCCACCAGAACACCGTCGATGTCGCTCTGGGCCATCAGCTGATCGATGTTCTCGGGCTTGACCGAGCCGCCGTACTGCACCACCACTTCAGGGTGCCCCACCCAGCGACGGATCAGGCCGCAGATCCGGTTGGCCTCCTCGGCGCCGCAGGTCTTGCCGGTGCCGATCGCCCAGATCGGCTCATAGGCCACCACCAACCGGTTGGGGTCGAGATCTTCGAGGCTCTGCTCCACCTGGCGGCGGATCACCCGCTCGGTTTCGCCCGCCTCGTGCTGGGCGTCGGTTTCGCCCACGCAAACGATCGGGATCAGGCCGGCCGCCTGGGCACTGCGGGCCCTCAGGTTGATCTGCTCGTCGCTTTCGCAGTGAAACTTGCGCGGTTCGCTGTGGCCCACGATCGCGTAGGTGACGCCGTGCTCCAGCAGCATCTCGGAGGAGATCTCGCCGGTGTAGGCACCGCCGCCATCCCAGTGCACGTTCTGGCTGGAGAGCTTCACCTGGCTGCCGGCCACCGCCTGGCCAAGGGCCTCGATCGACGTGAACGGGGGGGCCAGCACCACGACCCGGTCCTCCGGGAGGTTCGCGATCAACGGCAGGAACGCTTCGGCATAGGCCCGCGCTTCGGCGCAGGTCATGTGCATCTTCCAATTGCCGGCGATCACCGCTTTGTGCACAGGAATCCCTACCGATGGAGCGAAAGCCAACTTAAGGCGAGGCGGGAACCTCCAGGCTGTGGCGCCCCAGCACCACCCGATCGCCCGGGCAGAGCTGGCGGCCCCGCCGGCGCTCCACCTCGCCGTTCACCCGCACCTCACCTTGCTGTACCCGGAATTTCGCCTCGCCGCCGGTGGCCACCACGCCCTGCCACTTGAGAAATTGATCCAGGCGCATGAATCGAGCCGGGCAAGGGGCGCCGGAACAGCGCTGATAAGGTCTGCCGATGCTCGCACCCTCCCCGGCCGGCTTCCGTGGCCTGTTGCCGCTGCTGCAGCCCCACCGGCGCCGGTTGTGGGCCGGAGGAGCCTGCATGCTGGTGTTCGTGGCCTGCTGGCCGTTGCTGGCCTGGTTGGCCGGGAAGCTGATTCCGGCGATCGGTGCCGGCGATTTCCCCACCGTGCTGCGGGTGATCGGCCTGGCCCTGGGTGTGTTCCTGCTCCAGAAACTGGCCCAGTTCGGCCAGGACACGCTCCTGGCCGCCCCGGCCCTGCAGGTGAGCCAGGCCCTGCGCAGCCAGCTGTTCGCCCGCCTGCAGCGGCTGGAGTTCGGCGCCCTCGAAAAACTCTCGGCCGGCGATCTCACCTACCGCCTCACCGAAGACGCCGACCGCGTCGGCGAGGTGATCTACAAGACGATTCAGGACAGCACCCCCAGCCTGCTGCAGCTGGTGGCCGTGTTCGGCTTCATGGTCTTCCTTGACTGGAAGCTGTCGATGGCGACCCTGCTGCTGGCACCTCTGGTGGCCGTGCTGGTTAGCAGCTTCGGTGCCCGGGTGATGGGGGCGGCGGAGCGCAGCCAGAAACAGGTGAGTGAGCTGGCCGGCCTGCTGGGGGAGGCGATCAGCGGCTTGCCCCTGGTGCGGGCCTACGCCGCTGAACCCTGGCTGCAGAAGCGCTTCGAGCAGGAGATCGACCTGCACCGCCGCGCCCGCTACCGCACCTTGAAGCTGCTCGCCCTGCAGCATCCAGTGGTGGGCTTCATCGAGGCGGCCGGCATCCTCTCGGTGCTGCTGATCGGCGCCGCCCGCATCCAGGCCGGGGGCCTCGACAGCCAGGGGTTCAGCAGTTACGTGGCCGCCCTGTTGATGCTGATCGATCCGATCTCCCACCTCACCACCAACTACAACGAATTCCAGCAGGGCCAGGCCTCGCTGCGGCGGCTGAAGGAGATCGAATCGGGCGCCATGGAAATCCCCGACCATCCCGATGCCAGGCCCCTGGGGGCGGTGCAGGGGGAGTTGCGGCTCAACGGTGTCTGGTTTGGCTACGACCCGGAGCAGCCGGTGCTGCGTGACCTCGAACTCACGGCCAAACCTGGCCAGCTGGTGGCGCTGGTGGGTCCTTCGGGCGCCGGCAAAAGCACCCTGTTTTCGCTGTTGCTGCGCTTCAACACCGCTCAGCGGGGCCAGGTATTGCTCGACGGCCAGGATCTGGCCGGCCTGCGGGCCCGCGACCTGCGCCGCGCGGTGGCCCTGGTGCCCCAGCAGAGCAGCGTGTTCTCCGGCACGGTGGAGGAAGCGATCCGCTTCGGGCGCCCAGCCACGCTGGAGCAGGTGCGCCAAGCGGCCCAACTGGCCAATGCCGACGCCTTCATCGAAGCGTTGCCCGGCGGCTACTCCGCCCGGATCGAGGAGCGGGGCAGCAACTTCTCCGGCGGCCAGCTCCAACGGCTGGCCATTGCCCGCGCCGTGCTGGGCAACCCGGCAGTGATGCTGCTCGATGAGGCCACCAGCGCCCTGGATGCTGAATCCGAGGAGGCGGTGCAACGGGGCCTCAGCCAGGCGATGGCTGGCCGCACCGTGCTGGTGATCGCCCACCGCCTCGTCACGGTGCAGGGGGCGGACCAGATCCTGGTGCTCGAGGCCGGCCGCATCATCGAGCGGGGAAGCCACGATCAGTTGATGGCCCGGGCGGGTCGCTACCGCGAACTCTGCGACCGCCAGTTGATCCGAGTCGCGGTCTGAACGGCCCCCTTCAGTGCCTGCCTTGAGGGCTGCCAAACGTTGCGCCGTAACGTTCTTTCGTCCTGTGGTCTGACGCCTTGACCGACGCCTCTTCCCTGCCACCCGTGCTCACCTTCGAGGGCAGGCGCTACGACCTCAATGCCCTCCCCGACGACGTCAAGGAGTTGGTGCGGGGCATGCAGGTGGCCGATGCCCAGCTGCGCTTCCAGGAAGACACCCTCAAGGTGCTCGCCGTCGGTCGCCAGTCGATGGCCTTCCAGCTCAATGAGCGGCTGAAGGCGATCGAAGCGCTCCCCGAGGGCGGCTGAACGGGAGTGACAACCCCCCGGGGAGCCTGGCCCCGGCGCTTCAAAGGGCGGCGAGATCCTCGAAGCGGAAAGTCTGCTGGCTTGCTGCCTGGGTCTCACCGCCAGGGCCTGGGCCGGCTTCCGTCTCGATCACCCGCTCGCTGAGCACCCAGGGCCCCTGGCCGCCAAGCGGCACGAAGGTGTCGGTGAAGGTGCTGGTGCCCCCTTTGATGGCGCCGCTGGCCGGGTCGCTGTAGGAGCTGGTGTAGCAGCGGCTCAGGTAGCCGGCACCGGTGTCGGTGGTGGCCTTGGTGAAGATCGTCACCACGGTGCCGTGGATGTGCCGATGCACCATCGTCACCACGTTGTTGTTGATGCGATAACGATCACCGCTGTTCTTGCCCCCCACGATCACTTCCACACCCACCGCGTCGGTGTCGCCGGCGGTGAAGCTGTTCTCGCCGTGGGTCTGCTCGAAGCTGCGCCGCACCCGGTGGATGCAGACCTCCCAGAGCTGGGAGCCGATCGCCTTGTTCACCGCCTCGTCCTCGACGCCCTCCACCCTGGCCTTGAGGTCGGCGCCCACGGTGAACTGGCCCTGCACCCGGCGCTCCCCCTGCTCCCAGACGCAGCGACCCTGGTAGCCGCCGAAGCCGGGATCCCAGGTGTAGCGGTTCTCGTAGGCGGCCCGGAACAGGTCGCGCAGGTCGGTGCCGGGGGGGACTGGTGCATTGCCGGGGGAGACCGGGGCGCTGCTGGCCGGGGCGGGGGCGGTGCTGGTCAAGGCGATCCTGCGGCGGTTCCCGCAGCCTACCCAGCGGAGCCGGGGTGGATGTCCTGCAGGGCCACCACCGTGAGCTCCTGGCTCTGGAGGGTGGCGATCGCCTCCACTGCCGCCCGGGCCCCCGCCAGGGTGGTGACCGTGGGAACGGCGTAGTCGAGGGCGGCGCGGCGGAGGTACTTGTCGTCGTGGGCAGCCTGCCGACCGATCGGCGTGTTGATGATCAGCTGGATGAGGCCCGTGCGGATCGCGTCCTCGATGTTGGGACGTCCTTCGTGCACCTTGAGGATCGGCTCCACGTCCAGCCCGGCTGCCCGAAGCGCTTCGGCGGTACCGGTGGTGGCGATCAGGGCGAAGCCCAGCTCATGCAGGCGCCGGGCCACCGGCAGCAGGGAAGGCTTGTCGCGGTCGTGGGTGGAGAGGAACACCGTGCCGCCGGTGGGAAGCCCCTCACCGGCAGCGATCTCGGCCTTGGCATAGGCCATCCCGAAGCTGGCGGCGCTGCCCATCACCTCCCCGGTGGAGCGCATCTCCGGGCCGAGCAGGGTGTCGGAGCCCGGGAATCGCTTGAATGGCAGCACCGCCTCCTTGACGTTCTGCAGCGGTGGGTGGGGTTCGGCGATGAGGCCCAGCTCGGCCAGGCTGCGGCCGGCCATCAGCTGGCTGGCGATCTTGGCCAGCGCCACGCCGGTGGCCTTGGCCACGAACGGCACCGTGCGGGAGGCACGGGGGTTGGCCTCGATGATGAACACCCGCTCGCCCTGCACGGCGAACTGCAGGTTGATCAGCCCTGTCACCTCCAGGGCCAGAGCCAGATCCCGGGTCCACCGGCGGATCGTGGCCAGGGCCTCAGCGCCCAGCGACACCGCCGGCAGGCAGCAGGCCGAATCGCCGGAGTGGATGCCGGCCGGCTCGATGTGCTCCATCAACCCGCCGATCACCACCCGGCCTTCCCGGTCGGCCAGGGCGTCCACGTCCACCTCGATGGCGTTCTCCAGGTACTGGTCAATCAGCACCGGGTGGTCCGGTTCCACCTGGACGGCTTCGGCCATGTAGCGGTTGAGTTCAGCCTCATCGAACACCACCTCCATGGCGCGGCCCCCCAGCACGTAGCTGGGGCGCACCACGACGGGATAGCCCACCCGGGCCGCCACGCTGCGGGCCTCGGACTCGCTGCGGGCCAGGCCGTTGCGGGGTTGACGGATCTCGAGCCGACGCAGGATCGCCTCGAACCGCTCGCGGTCTTCGGCCGCGTCGATGGATTCGGGTGAGGTGCCCCAGAGGCGGGTGCCGGTGGCGCGGCCCTCCGGCGTGGCCAGCCAGCGCTGCAGTGGCAGGGCGAGCTTCAGGGGCGTCTGGCCGCCGAACTGCACGATCACCCCCTCGGGGTGCTCGGCCTCGATCACATTGAGCACGTCTTCGAGGGTGAGGGGCTCGAAGTAGAGCCGGTCGCTGGTGTCGTAGTCGGTGGAAACGGTTTCCGGGTTGCTGTTGACCATCACCGTGGCGAAGCCCTCGGCCTGGAGGGCGAAGGAGGCGTGGCAGCAGCAGTAGTCGAACTCGATCCCCTGGCCGATCCGGTTGGGTCCGCCGCCGAGGATCATCACCTTGCGCCGGCTCTCCGGCTGCACCTCGTCGGCCGGCGGCAGGGGACGAAGGCCACCCTCCTCGTCGATCCGCTCCAGGGGCCGCTCATAGGTGGAGTAGTGATAAGGAGTGGTGGAAGCGAACTCGGCGGCACAGGTGTCCACGGTCTTGAACACGGCGTTCACCCCCAGGCCCTGGCGGGTGCGGCGCACCGTCAGTTCGTCGCTGCCGGTGGCCCAGGCGATCTGGCGATCGGAGAAGCCCAGCTGCTTGAGCTCCAGCAGCTCCGCCGCCTTGAGGGCGTCGAGCGGACGGCCGCTGAGCAGGCGGGCCTGGGCCTCCAGAAGGCGGCGCAGCTTGGCGATGAACCAGGGGTCAATGGCGCTGATCCGGTGGATGTCCTGGTCGCTGCGGCCGGCCACCAGGGCGGCGCGCACCGCGAAGATCCGGTCCGGCGAGGGGGTGCGCAGCAGCCGGTCGAGGTCAGCGCCAGCGAGGAGCGGGTCGGGCCGGTCGCAGCCCCAGCCGGCGTGGCCGGTTTCCAGCGAGCGCACCGCCTTCTGGAACGATTCCTCGAAGCTGCGCCCGATCGCCATCGCCTCCCCCACGGATTTCATCGAGGTGGTGAGCACCGCGGGGCTGCCGCGGAACTTCTCGAAGGCGAAGCGCGGGATCTTGGTCACCACGTAGTCGATCGTGGGCTCGAAGCAGGCCGGGGTGGCGCCGGTGATGTCGTTGAGGATCTCGTCGAGGGTGTAGCCCACCGCCAGGCGGGCGGCGATCTTGGCAATCGGAAAGCCAGTGGCCTTCGAGGCCAGCGCCGAGCTCCGGCTCACCCGCGGGTTCATCTCGATCACCACCACGTCGCCGTTGGCGGGGTTGATGGCGAACTGGATGTTGCTGCCGCCGGTCTCGACGCCGATCTCCCGGATGATCGCGATCGATTGATCCCGCAGCCGCTGGTATTCGCGGTCGGTGAGGGTCTGGGCGGGGGCTACGGTGATCGAATCGCCGGTGTGGACCCCCATCGGGTCGAGGTTCTCGATCGAGCACACGATCACCACGTTGTCGGCCAGATCGCGCATCACCTCCAGCTCGAACTCCTTCCAGCCGATCAGCGACTGCTCGATCAGGATCTGGGAGACGGGGCTGGCCTCCAGGCCGCTCTTGCAGAAGGCGTGGAACTCCTCCGGGTTGTAGGCGATGCCGCCACCGGATCCCCCCAGGGTGAAGGCCGGCCGGATGATGCGGGGATAGCCGCCGATCTGCTCACCGACGGATTCGGCTTCCTCCAGCGATGAGGCGATCCCGGAGGGGCAGACCGCCACGCCGATCCGCTCCATCGCCTGCTTGAACAGGCTGCGGTCCTCCGCCTTCTGGATCGCGGCCAGGTTGGCGCCGATCAGCTCGACGCCGTAACGCTCCAGGGTGCCGTTCTCCGCCAGGGCCACCGCCAGGTTGAGGGCGGTCTGGCCGCCCATGGTGGGCAGCAGGGCATCGGGGCGCTCGATGGCGATCACCCGGGCCACCAGCTCGGGGGTGAGCGGCTCGATGTAGGTGCGATCCGCCATGTCCGGATCGGTCATGATCGAGGCGGGATTGGAATTGATCAGCACCACCTCGAATCCCTCTGCCCGCAGGGCCTTGCAGGCCTGGGTGCCGGAGTAGTCGAATTCGCAGGCCTGGCCGATCACGATCGGCCCGGAACCCAGCAGCAGGATGCGACGCAGATCCGTGCGACGGGGCATGGGGTGGTTCGAAGGCCAAACGGGCTTAGCCTCTCACGCTCTCAGCTGCTCCCTGGCCAGCTGAGGTGGTAGGCGTCGCTAACATGGAAGATCGTCACGACGTCCGACGGTTTCATGAGCGAACTCCAGCGCCTGAAGGGGCTCCTCCCTCCGGAGATGCAGAGCTGGGTGTTCGTGGAAGCCGCCGCCTCCGCCGATCCTGCCCTGATCACGATCGAGGAAATCGGCCGGGATGAAGTGGAAATCCAGCTGGATCTGGAGAAGTGGGACCAGCTCGCCCTTGATCACCGCAATCTGCTGTTCTGGCATGAGGTGGGCCGGGTCCAGAACGACGCCGTCCCCCGCGATGGCTGGGAAATGGCGGCCTTGGCGATCGGCCTGGGCGGTGCCATCGGCGAGCTGTGGGTGCAGGACGGCCTGCTGCTGGTGATGGCCATGGGCCTCTCGGGCTTCGCCGGCTACCGGCTCTACCTCAAGAACAACTCCGAGAAGCGCCTCCAGGACGCCATCGCGGCGGATGAGCGGGCCATTTCCCTGGCCACCCGCTTCGGCTACAGCCTGCCCAATGCCTACAAGAGCCTGGGCGGAGCCCTCAAGGAGCTGGTGGAGCAGACCCGCAAGAAACGCAAGCGCTCCTTCTACGAAGACCGGCTCGAAGCCCTGCGCAAGAGTGCGGAGAAGGCAAGGGCCGAAATGGCCCAGCAGCAGGGAAGCCGCCAGTCCGTCACCAGCGAGAACGTCTATGGATAGTGATCAGCTTGCCCGCCTTGCCGCCGAGGCCTGCGACGACCGGAAGGCGGTGGACATCCGGATGATCCGGGTCGATGCGGTGTCGTCGCTGGCCGACTGGTTCGTGATCTGCTCCGGGCTCTCCGATGTGCAGGTGAGGGCAATCGCCCGCTCGGTGGAGGACCGGTTGGAAACGGAGGCCGCCCGGTTGCCGCGAGGCAAGGAGGGCCAGCGGGAGGGCCACTGGGTGCTGCTCGACTACGGCGAGCTGATCGTCCATGTGCTGAGTGCCAGGGATCGCCAGTACTACGACCTCGAAGCCTTCTGGGGGCACGGTGAACAGGTGCCGTTCTTAAGCTCAGTGACTGCCCAGCCCGCCGACAGTCTCCCCGCGCGCGCCCATGGATCAGGTCTGCCCGTCATCGCCCTGTCCGGTGCCGACGAACCAGCGGCCCCTTGAGGAGTATCGCCAGCTCTGCGGGTCCTGGTTCTTCACCTGGCCCGCCACCACGCTCCAAGGGCTGATCCGCCCCCTGGCTTTTTGCTGGCTGCTGAGCCTTCCCCTCTGCCTGCTGATCGCCAGCGGAAGCTGGCCCCTGCGCCACGACATCCCCCGCCTCCTGCTCGCCGCGGCGGTGTCATCCGTTCTGCCGGCGGCATTCCTGTTGATGCGCCAGTGGCTCGGCTGGAACTACGTGCACCGGCGGCTGCGCTCGGAGCGGGTGGAGTACGAGGAATCGGGCTGGTACGACGGCCAGGTGTGGGAGAAGCCGCTGGCCTGGCGTCAGCAGGATCTGCTCGTGGCCCGCCATGAGGTGCGGCCGGTGCTGGCGCGGCTGGAGCTCGGCCT
Organism: Synechococcus sp. Tobar12-5m-g; assembly: GCF_024345415.1. Lineage (GTDB taxonomy): Bacteria > Cyanobacteriota > Cyanobacteriia > PCC-6307 > Cyanobiaceae > Regnicoccus. Next base: position 26,884 of record NZ_JAGQBB010000014.1, read on the forward strand.
GGCGGTGGCTGCCGGCCTGATCCTGCTCGGGACTGGGCTCTGCCAGGCTCTTTGAAAACTCCCCGTTGATGACCCTGTCTTCGAGTTTCAGCGCCCCCCAGCGCCCGGGGGTACCGCCGCTCCAGGTGCTGCTGCTGCGCAACGGCATCACCGAGTCGGTGCACCGGGTGCACGCGGTGGTCTGCGACCAGCGGGGGCGGGTGCTGATGCGGGCCGGCGACCCCCAGCGGCTGTGCTTCGTGCGCTCCGCGCTCAAGCCCTTCCAGGCCCAGATGTTCGTGAGCAGCGGCGCCGCCGACCAGACCGGCAGCGGCGAGCGGGGCCTGGCGATCGCCTGCTCCTCCCATGCCGGCACGCCGGCCCATGCCCGCGAAGCCTTCAAGATTCTCTGGAGCGCCGATCTCGAAGCCGATCGTCTGCAGTGTCCGCCCCCCCGGCAGGGGGCCAGCCCCCTGGAGCACAACTGCTCCGGCAAGCACGCCGCCTTCCTCGCCACCTGCCGGCGGATGAACTGGGCGCTGGACACCTACCTCCAGATCGACCATCCCCTCCAGCAGCAACTGCTCAAACGGGTGGGGGAACTGCTCGGCCTGCCGGGTGCCGAGCTGGTCACCGCCCGCGACGACTGCGGCGCCCCCACCCTGCAGATGCAGCTCGCCCAGATGGCCCTGCTGTTTGCCCACCTCGGAGCCTCCGAGCAACCCGAGCTGGAACGGCTGAGCCGGGCGATGCTGGCCCACCCCGATCTGGTGGCCGGTGACGGCCGCTTCGACACCGAGTTGATGCGCCGCAGCCATGGGCTGGTGGTGAGCAAAGGCGGAGCCGAAGGCATCCAGTGCCTGGCCCGGATGGGCGAGGGCCTGGGCCTGGCGATCAAGGTGGAGGACGGTGCCAGCCGCGCCAAGCAGGCCGTGGTGCTGCACCTGCTCCGGCAGCTCGACTGGCTCACCCCCCTCACCCTCGAAGAGCTGGGCCAGCAGTTCCTGGTGCCGGGCCTGGGCCTGGAACTTGTGGTGAAGGGGGAACTGCGCTTCGACTGATCTCACCGGCGGCTGTGGCGGAGGGAATCCCAAAGCGAGAAGGCCAGAAGCACCACCCCGATCAGGCCGCTGAGCCATTCGGGCACATGCAGCCCCCAGCGGGTCAGCACCACGCCGAGCAGCATCAGCAGACCCAGGGCGCCGATGGCGTAATGGGCTCCATGCTCCAGGTAGATCAGCTGGTCGAGGGCCCTCTCGCGGCTCAGCATCACCGTGAGACCGCGCACGAACAGGGCGCCGAGGCCCAGGCCCGCCAGGATCAGGGGCAGCTGATTGGTGATCGCGAAGGCCCCGATCGTGCCATCGAGGCTGAAGGAGGCATCGAGCAGCTCCAGGTACACCAGACTGGCCAGGCCGCCCGAGGCGGCGATCCGCCCCATCGCCTCCTCTTCGCCGCCGAAGGCCTGGGCCAGGGAGGTGCTGATGATCTGCAGCACCAGGCCGATCAGACCACTGATCAGCACATCGGCGCGCTGGGAAGCCGGCAGCACCAGCGCCACCGCCAGCAGCACCAGCACCGCCAGGGCCGCCTCCAGGGATTCGATCCGCCCCGCCGAGCTGAGCCTCGACTCGATCCGCTGCCACCAGTGCAGGGTCTTGGCCTCATTGAAGAAGTAACGCAGGAAGACCATCAGCAGGAACATGCCGCCGAAGGCCAGGATGCGCGGCTCCGCGAGCTCGAGGAGCTCCTTGTAATGCTCGGGTTGGTGCAGGGCGGCATCCCAGGCCTCGGCTAGGCCCACCCCCCCGGCCAGGGCCACCAGCGCCAGGGGGCCGAGGAAGCGCACACCGAACACCGGGATCACCAGACCCCAGGTCAGGAAGAAGCGCTGCTGGCCGGGTGTGAGCCGCTCCAGCACCCGGGCGTTCACCACGGCGTTGTCGAAGGAGAGGCTGATCTCCAGCACCAGCAGCACCAGGGTGATCCAGGCCGCCTGCCAGCCCCGGCTGATCAGGATGGCGCTCAGACCGACCAGGCAGCAGAGCAGGGGCCACCGGATGTAGGGGAGGTAACGGCCCATGGGCGGAGGCGGACCATTGCCGGAAGGTACCCCTGGCTTATAGGATCACCGAGGTGAAGCCAAGCGGTGACATCCCAGTCCCCAGGTTCTCCAGCCTGGTGATTTGCAACGCGGGGTAGAGCAGTCTGGTAGCTCGTCGGGCTCATAACCCGAAGGTCAGGAGTTCAAATCTCCTCCCCGCCACCAAACGACAGAAAGCCCGGTGACCGCATGGTTTCCGGGCTTTTTGCTTGGATGGGCTGCTCGGTTCATCGTGCCCGGACTGGTTGCTTGGATGGGTGGATCTGGATAGGTGGATCGGATTGGCGGACCTGGATCGTCTGGAGATGACGGCCAGCCAGCGGGATGATCTCTCCGGCTTCGACGCGGTCGTGGTCGGATCCGGCGCCACCGGGGGGGTGGCCGCCATGGTGCTCTCCGAAGCGGGGCTGAAGGTGCTGGTGCTCGAAGCCGGCCCAGATCTGGACGCGGCCAGGGCCTTCGGCAGCGAACCACTCAACAGCCTGCGGCGGATCAGCAAGCTGAGCAGCGGCGTGCAACGGCTGCAGGCCCAGCACCCCGGTTACTGGAAGGCGAATCCCAACCTGTTCGTCGACGAGGGCCAGAACCCCTACACGACCCCCGAGGGTCGGCCTTTCCTCTGGAGCCGGGGCCGGCAGGTGGGGGGGAAAAGCCTCACCTGGGGCGGCATCACCCTGCGCCTCTCCGACTACGAGTTCAAGGCGGCCGAGCGCGACGGCCACGGCCCCGGTTGGCCGATCGGCAGCGCCGACCTTTCCCCCTTCTACGGCCGGCTGGAGCGGCTGCTCGGGGTGCATGGCCAGCGCGACGGCCTGGCCCAGCTGCCGGATGGGGACTTCCTGGCGCCCTTGCCGTTCACCCCGGCGGAGCAGCATCTGCGCGGGGCGATCGGCAGGGAGCTGGGTCTGCCGCTGATCCATTCCCGCGGTTTCGCCCTTGGCCGCCGCAGCGACGGCCAACCGTGGCCCCCCTCCAGTGCCCAGGCCGGCGCCCTCGGCCGGGCCCTGGCGACAGGCCGGGTGACCCTCCGCAGCAACGCCGTGGTCAGCCATGTCGAACTCGCGTGCAGCGCTGGAAGCGGCCAGGCCAGGGCCAGCGGCGTGGTGTTCGTCGAGCGGATCGGCGGCCAGCGGCGGCGGGCGACGGCGGGCCTGGTGGTGCTCTGCGCCTCCACCCTGGAATCGGTGCGGATCCTGCTGCACTCCAGCTGCGAGCATCGGGCCGGCGGCCTGGAGGATCCCTCAGGTTGCCTGGGTCGCTACCTGATGGATCACATCTCCAGCTGCCGCTTCTTCGCGATCCCCGACCAGCCGGCTCCCAGGGAGCCCACCGAACTCTCTGCCGCCGGCAGCGCCTTCATCCCCAACACCGTGAACCTGGGGGACGGGGACCCCCTGCCGTTCCTGCGGGGCTATGGGATCTGGGCGGGGCTGCAGCGCTTCGATCCCCCCGGCCTGCTCAAGCGCCGCCACAGCGAGGCGGTCGGCTTCCTGATCGGCCATGGCGAGGTGCTGCCCCAGGCCCACAACCGGCTCACCCTCAACGCTGGCGCCGTCGATGCCTGGGGCCTGCCCACCCCCCACATCGACTGCCGCTGGGGCGAGAACGAAACCCGCCTGGTGGAACACATGCAAGCCCGCATGGCGGCGGTGGTGGCAGCGGCCGGCGGCCGGATCCAGGCCCTGGAGGACCTGTTCCTGATTCCCCTGGCTGAGCCGTTGCTGCGCCGGGGGCTGGCCCTGGCCGATGGGGCGCCCCCCCCCGGCTACTACATCCATGAGCTGGGCGGCGCCCGCATGGCGATCGCGCCGGAGCAGGGGGTGGTCGACCGCTGGAACCGCTGCTGGCAGGCCCCCAACCTGCTGGTCACCGATGGGGCCTGCTGGCCCAGCTCCGGCTGGCAGAGCCCCACGCTCACGGAGATGGCGATCACCTGGAGGGCCTGCGAGCGGGCGGCAGCGGACCTTGTGCGCGGCTCCTGACCTGGCCTGGATTCTGGTGTCAACGACCACAACCTCCGAGACGGCCCCACCGCACAATCACGGGGCGACCTTTCACAGGGTCGGGCAAGGGAGAAACCAAAGCGGGGGCGTTGCGTCCCCGCTTTTTTATGGGCGTCAGCCGGGATCCTTCCGCAGGAACAGGCCGTTCAGGTAGTGCTGGGTGACGTTGCGATCGGTGCAGCCGTTCTGAAACAGGAAGCTGGCCAATGCCGAGCTGACCAGCCGGTACTGGTCCCAATGGGGGTGGCAGCGGATGAACTCACGCATCCCGTTGAAGAGCACCTCGGGAATCTCCGCCTCCAGGCTCACCAGCTCAGCCAGCTCGGCCCCACCATCCCGTCCCGGGCCTTGATCCAAACCGTTGCTCAAGACCCAGTCCCGCATTCGTGAGCCCCAAGCAAGCCACAGACCAGGGCCCGGCGTCAAAACGGGCCATCCCAGCGATGCCCACGCAGAACCGCAGTGAGACAGCCTGCCGCCAGCACTGTTTTCAGTGGTCCCCCCGGAGGTGAGCGGACCGGAAAAGTCCTGGCTCGCGGCTGTCAAGTTCTGGCGTCTGAATCGGTCAAAATCCCCAGGGGCTTTGCTTTCAAGCCGCTTCCAGGCGACCGGTCTGTGGAAAAAGCCACCTTTCGCTGTGGAAAAGCCCGGTCCTCTGGGGAAATCGCCCCTCGATCAGAACAACTTATCTGTCATTTGTCTCTTGGGACTCGGCGGCGACCGAGACGGCTGCGCCGCCCGCCGCCAGGGTGCGGGGACCCAGGGGATGGTCGGCCTGGGGGTAGGGCGCGTGGGTGTGGCCCGGCCCATGGCCGTGGCTGTGATCGTGAGATTGCTGATGGCCCAGGGGGATCGGAACCCCGTCGGGCTGGCAAGCCCCGGTGCACTCCCGCTCGCAGAGGGTGCACCCCTCGATCAGCCCCTCGACATGGTGGTGGTGGCTCTGCTGGGGGGCTCCAACTTCGGTCTCGAAGCCCAGCACCTGGGCGCGGTACTTGCAAAGCGCGCAGTTCATCTGGGTGTCACCCCGCACCACTTCCGCCACCCGTTCCCGGAAGGTGTCGATCACCAGGGGATGGTCGCCCAGGTAGGAGGCCTGGAGAAACTCCAGCTCGGGGTGATCGGCCGACACCCGCTCGGCATGGTGCCTGATGCGGCTCACCAGCACGCCGGAGAAGAGGAAATAGGGGAACACCACCACCCGCGGGAAGCCGAGCTTCACCACATGGCGCAGACCCGGCTCCACCAGGGGGAAGGTGACACCGGAGTAGAGCGTTTCACCCCAGCCGAAGCCCATCCCCTCCACCAGCATCCGCGTCACCTTCGAGACGTTGGAGTTGGCATCGGGATCGGAGGAGCCCCGGCCCACCACCACCAGAACGGTTTCATGCAGGGAAGCCTGGCTGGAGCCCGCCTGGAGTGCCTCGCGGATGCGGGCGGCGGCGGCCTGGATCATCTTCAGGTCGATGCCCAGTTCACGGCCGTAGTCGATGGGCAGGCCGGTTTCGGCGGCGTAGGTGTTGAGCACCGAGGGGATGTCGTTCTTGGCGTGTCCGGCTGCGAACAGCATCCCCGGCACCGCCAGCACCCGGGTCACCCCCTGCTGCCGCAGGCGCTCGAGGCCATCGCGCAGGATCGGGCGGGCGAATTCCAGATACCCGTACTCCACCGGCACCGCAGGCATCCGCTGGCGCAACCCGGCGGCGAGCTGGGCGAATTCCGCAACCGCCTGGCGGTTGCGACTTCCGTGGCCGCAGAGCAGCACACCAAGCTTGTGATCGGGGCCTGACTCTGGGGGGGAGAGGGGCGGGGAAGAAACCATGGGCTGACCTGCCTGGGTGGACCCTATCGCTCCCCCCGGGCTGGGCCTGGGGCGATCAGGCGCTGTAGGCCTTGCGGGCCGGGATCGGATAGGGAATCCGACGATGCCGCATTCGCTTCCAGACCCGCACAAAGGCGCGGATCACCAGCTCGAGTTCGCCGCGGCTGAGGCCGCTGTCCTTGAGCTGGCCATCCAGCCGCCGGGCGTCGATCAGGCGTCGCACCATCTGGCTGGCCTCCTCCTCTGAGGTGCCTGGAGGCAGGGAGCGCAGGGCGGCCTCGCAGCCATCGGCCAGCATCAGGATCGCCGTTTCGCGGCGCTGGGGCCTGGGGCCCCGATACCGGAAGTTCTCCTCCGGCACCCTGGGATTTCGCTCTCGCGCCTGGTGGAAGAAGTAGCCCATCCGCAGGGTGCCCTGATGTTCGGGGATGAAATCAGCCAGGGGACGGGGCAACCGGTGCCTGCGGGCCAGCTTCAGCCCCTCATCCACGTGGGCCTGAAGCACGGAGGCGCTGCCGCCGGGATCATCCAGGAGATCGTGGGGGTTTGGTCCCTCCGACTGGTTCTCGATGAACCATTCCGGCGCATGCAACTTGCCGACGTCGTGATATAGCGAACCGGTGCGGATCAGGTCCACATCGCCATGGATCGCCCGGGCCCCCTCCTCGGCCAGTCCGCAGATCATCAGGGTGTGCTCGAAGGTGCCCGGTGCTTCCAGGGAAAGCCGTCGCAGCAAAGGGCGTTGCAGATCGGCCAGCTCGAGCAATCGGGCGCGGGTGAGCAGGCCGAAGAAGCTCTCCACCAGGGGGCCCAGCAGCAGACCGGCCATCAACAGCCCCCCCATCAGCAACGCTTCAGCGCCCAGCTCCGTGCCGGTGGGAGGCAAGCGCGTGCGGCCATGCCAGAGGGCCACCACCTGGACGGTGATCCACTGCAGAACCAGGGCTCCACTGGGCAGCAGGATCGCCAGCTGCACCAGCTGGGCCCTGCTGCGTTGCCGTCCGGCGAGCACCGCCGCCACCACAGCCACCGCCGTGGCCACCATCAGCCGCACTTCGCTGTAATCATCGAGCGGCTCCGGCCAGAGCAAGCTGGCCGCCGCCAGCCAGGCCAGGCCGGCGATCGTGCCCAGTCCCTGGGCCAGCAACAGGGTGGCGGGCACCAGCAGGGCCAGGGGGCTGGCGGTGTTGCCCAGCCACAGCTTGAAGGCCTGAACCACCAGCAACATGCCGAGCACCAGCAAGGCATGGCGGGGTTCGAGATTGGTCCGCCAGCGACGGATGATCAGCACCACCACCAGGCAGGCGGCCAGGGCCTCGAGGAAATGGGCCAGCCAGGCCCTCAGCAGGGGCCGGCGGTCCACCATGCCGAAGTAATCGAGCACGTCATAGGCCTGGGGGCTGATCGGCTCCCCCTGGCGGGTGATCAGGTCCCCCTGCTTCACCTGGATGCGGGGAATGCCCTGCTGGTTGAGCAGCTCTTCGATCAACCGCTGGCTGAGGCCGGCGTCGTTGCGCAGGTTGGTGTGCCCCTGCAGGTTCAGCGCCAGCAGGCGGCTGCCCAGGCTCTGGGCGGGTTCTGGCAGCTCGCCGAGCTGGAGCCGGGCGGCCAGCTCCAGCTGGTGTTTGGCCACGCTCCCCACCACCCCCTGGCTGAGCATCCGCTGCTGGGCCAGCCGGATGTTCTGGTTCCAAGCGGCCCGCTGGGCGGGACCCTGGGCGCTCAGCCAGGCCTGTTCTGCCGGCTTGAGATTCAGCGGTGCGACCCGTTCCTGGGGACTGGCGGCCACCTGCTCCAGTTCCTGGATCTGACGCTCAAGCCGTTGCCTCAGCTCCAGATTGGCCTGGGGGTCCACCACCTGGACGTTGGTCCGGGTGCCCAGCTGGGAGCGGCGCTGCTCCAGGGCATCGCTGTCGACGACGGTGGCGGCCCTGGGGGCCCTGGCGCTGAAGGGAGCCGGAATGCCGGGTCGCAGGATCGGCTCCACCAGCCACGGCCAACTGGAGAGCAGGGCCACCAGGGTGCAGGACAGCAGCACGGCCAGCCAGTCGCGCTGGCGCCAGGCATAGAGGGCCTGGCGCGGCGATTCCCGGCGCAACCATTGCCGCCAAAGCTGTTGGGCGCGAGCGAGGGGCAGCACCGTTTCCGCCTGGGATCCGGAAAACGCTAGCGACGACCCTGTCGGGGGCTGGGGGTTGCATGCTGGAGCTGCCCGATCTGCCGCTGTGATGGCCCTGCTCCTCGATGGCCGCCGCCTGGCGGCGGAACTGGAACAGCGCCTCACGGCGGTGATCGCCGCGCGGCTGAAGCAGGCAGGGAGGCCGCCCGGGCTGGCGGTGCTGCGGGTGGGGGATGACCCGGCCAGCGGCGTCTACGTGGCCAACAAGGAAAAGGCCTGCCGGCGGGTGGGAATCGGCAACCACGGCGGCCATCTGGCGGCGGATGCCACGCCCCAGCAGGTGCTGGCAGCGATCCAACGCCTCAACGCCGACCCCGAGGTGGATGGGATCCTGTTGCAGTTGCCCCTGCCGCCCGGTCTGCCCGAGGGGCTGCTGCTGGCGGCGATCGACCCGGACAAGGACGCCGATGGCCTCCACGGCCTCAACCTCGGGCGGCTGCTGAAGGGGGAGCCCGGCCCGCGCAGCTGCACCCCGGCCGGGGTGATGGCCCTGCTGCGCCGGGCCGAGATCGAGCTGGAAGGCCGCCGCGCCGTGGTGGTGGGCCGCAGCATCCTGGTGGGCCAGCCGATGGCCCTGATGCTCCTGGCCGCCAACGCCACCGTCTGCGTCGCCCACTCCCGAACCCGCGACCTGGCGGAGCTCACCCGCCGTGCCGAGGTGCTGGTGGTGGCGGCGGGACGGCCAGGCCTGATCGGCGCCGAGCACGTGGGCGCCGGTGTCGTGGTGGTGGACGTGGGCATCCACCGCCGCCCGGAAGGGGGGCTCTGCGGTGACGTGATCTTCCACGAGGTGGAGCCGATCGCCCGGGCGATCACGCCGGTGCCCGGTGGGGTGGGCCCGATGACGGTGGCCATGCTGCTGGTGAACACCGTGGTGGCCTGGTGTGCCCACACCACCCCCGCCGGCGCCCCAGTTGACAATCCATTGGCGGATCTGCTGCCCTGAGCACAGCGCGGCCCATCGGCCTGAGAGAATCCCGCCCAGCGAGCTGGTTTCCATGGCCGTGACAGTGAGCACGACCTTCAATTTCGCCGCCTATCTGGAGGCGTCCCGGCAGCGGGTGGAAGCGGCCCTGGAGAGCTCGCTCGCTCCGGAACGGCCGGAATCCCTGCGGGAGGCAATGCGTTACTCCCTGCTGGCCGGCGGCAAGCGGCTGCGCCCCATTCTCTGCCTGGCCGCCTGCGAGCTGGCCGGGGGGGACGGCAGCTTGGCGATGCCCACGGCGGTGGCCCTGGAGATGGTCCACACCATGTCGCTGATCCATGACGATCTGCCGGCCATGGACAACGACGACCTGCGCCGCGGCCGCCCCACCAACCACAAGGTGTACGGCGAGGCCAAGGCGATCCTTGCCGGCGACGCCCTGCTCACCCGCGCCTTCGAGATGGTGGCCCTGCGCAGCCCGGGCGTGCCCCCCGAGCGGCTGCTGGCGGTGGTGGGGGAGCTTTCCCTGGCCGCCGGCGCCCCCGGCCTGGTCGGCGGCCAGGTGGTGGATCTGGAGTGCGAGGCCAAGCAGGTGGACCTCGACACCCTCGAGTACATCCATCTCCACAAGACCGGCGCCCTGCTGCGCGCCTGCGTGGTGAGCGGCGCCCTGATCGCCGGGGCCTCCGAGCCGCTGCTGGGCGCCCTGCGCACCTACGCTCGCGGCATCGGCCTGGCCTTCCAGATCATCGACGACATCCTGGATCTGACTGCCAGCAGCGAAGTGCTCGGCAAGACCGCCGGCAAGGATCTGGCCGCCGACAAGACCACCTATCCCAAGTTGCTGGGTCTGGAGGAGTCCCGCCGTCGCGCTGAAGACCTGGTGCAGGAAGCCAAGGCGGTGCTGCAGCCCTGGGAGGCCCAGCCCCTGCTCGCCCTGGCCGACTACATCACGAGCCGCGATCGATGAGCGCCCTCCCGAGTGGCGCCGATGGCCTCCATCAGCTGCTCGACAACGGCGTGCTGGCCTGGGCCCTGGCGGCCTGTGGGCTGGCCCAGCTCGGCAAGTTGCTGGTGGAGCTGGTCGAGCATGGCCGCTGGCGGCCGGCGGTGCTGCTTGAAACCGGTGGCATGCCGTCGAGCCATTCCGCCCTGGTCACAGGAGCGGCGGCCGGGATCGGCTGGGAGCTGGGCTTCGATGATCCGTTGTTTGCCTTTGCCTGCACGATCGCCTTCGTGGTGATGTATGACGCCAGCGGGGTGCGCCGGGCAGCCGGCCTGCAGGCGCGGCGGCTCAACAGCCTGCCTAAGCAGCTCTGGCAGGCCGGCGCGACGGCCCCTGCCGACACTCCGCCCCAACCTCCGCCCCAACCGCTGAAGGAGAGCCTGGGGCACACCCGCCTGGAGGTGTTGGCGGGCAGCCTGATCGGCCCGGCCGTTGCCCTCTGCGGCCTCGCCTTGGCCGGCTCCCCGCTGCAGATCGCCCAGGGCTGGGGCTGGTTGCCGGCCGCTTGAGCGTGCCGGGCTTCGGCGCCATGGCCTGCTTCACCGCCGGTCAGCGGAACGCGGTGGACGCCTTCACGGCCTGGCTGACGGCACCGGCCCAGGGGGTTCCCTTCGTGTTGAGCGGCTACGCGGGCACCGGAAAAACCTTCCTATCGATGGCCTTCCTGGCGGCGGTGGAGGCCCGTGGCCTCTGCTGGACGGTTGTAGCCCCCACCCACAAAGCCGTCGGCGTGTTGCGGCAGCACCTGGCGCTGGCCGGGCTGCGGCCCACCTGGCACCCCTCCACCCTGCACCGGCTGCTGCGCCTGAAGCTGCGCCGCGAAGGGGGACGGGAGGTCTGCGAAGAAACCGGGCAGACGGCGGTGGCCCTGGAGCATTTGGGCCTGGTGCTGATCGATGAAGCCTCGATGGTGGACGGCAGCCTGTTGCAGATTGCCCTGCAGGGTGCCCATCCCTACGGCACCCGCCTGGTGTTCGTGGGGGATCCGGCCCAGCTGCCGCCGGTGGGGGCCGCCTCCAGCCCGGTGTTCGATCTGCAGCGGGCCTGCCGCTGCGCCCTCACCGAGGTGGTGCGCCACCAGGGACCGGTGCTGCGCCTGGCCACGGGTCTGCGGGAGGAGCGCCTGCCCTGCCGCCTGCCCCCCCTGCTTCCCCCGGTTCGCCAACCGGAGGGTCAGGTGGCGCTGCTGAGTCGGCCGGCCTGGTTGCAGGCTGCCCAGGCCGCCCTGCGCCAGGCCGCCGAATGCGACAACCCCGACCAGGCCCGCATCCTCTGCTACACAAACCGCTCCCTGGAGCAGCTGGTGCCCCTGGCCCGGCGCGCCATCCACGGCGCGATGGCCGACCAGCTGCCGGTGCTGCCCGGAGAGGTGCTGCTCACCCGCATGGCGGTGATGGCACCGGCCTGCCCCCAGGGGGAGGAGGGGGGCGAGGAGCCCGACATGGTGCTGGCCTCCAACCGGGAGCTGGTGGTGCGGGATGTGACCCCGGAGCGCTGCGACCTGGCCGCCTTCGGGATCGGCGATGGCGCCGTGATCGAGACCCAGGTCGTGGCGGTGGACAGCGGTGATGCCCAGCTGTCCCTGCGGCTTCTCCCCCCGCCGGGATCGCCGGGGCGCCGGCAGCTGGAGGGGGTGCTGGCCCGGCTGCGCAGCGAGGCCCTCGGCGCCGGCAAGCGGGATGGCCGTGCCCTCTGGCGCCGCTACTTCCTGGTGCGCGACGCCTTCGCCTCCCTCGGCCCGGCCGCGGTGCTCACCGTGCACCGCAGCCAGGGGAGCAGCTTCGGCGAGGTGTTCATCGACGCCGACGTGTTTCGGCCCTCCGATCTGGTCCTGCGTCGCCAGCTGGTGTATGTGGCTGTCAGCCGGGCCCGGACGGGGGTGTGGATGGTGGCAGGCGGCGGCAGCGAAGCCGAGCGCCGCTGCTGGCAGACGGAACTGGAGCGGGCTGTGTAGCTGCGGTCCTGGCCTAGAGGCGGCTGAGCAGCTCGGACTTCTTGGCGGCGAATTCCTCCTCGGTGAGGATGCCCTTCTTCATGAGTTCCCCGAGGCGCTCGAGGGTGGCGAACACGTCGGTGCCACCAGCCGGGGGGGCGGGTTCGGGCCTGGCCGCAACGGCTGGGGGCTCTGCAACAGCCGCTTGCCCGGCGACGGCCTGGTTCGCCTGGGGGGCCGGTGGTGGTGCCGGTGCTGCCGACGGGGCGGCCGCCGCCGGGGTGCCCAGCGCCGTGAGGTGGGCGAGGCTGATGCTGCCGTCGGCCGTGCTGAACACCAGCCCGCCAGCGGAGGACTGCTGCTGGGAGGAGATGCCGGCGATCTGGTGGCCGCTGGTGTCGTAGATGCTGATGTGGCCGTTGACCTCCACCGCCAGCCGCCCGGCAGCCGGAAAGTAGGCGTAGCGCACGTCGTTCTGGGCGCCGCTGGAGCTGGGTGCTCCCAGTTCGGCGGGCCACCAGGTGTCGCGTGGGTCGGGGGTGAACAGCGCGCCGGAGCCAAAGCTCATCGGCCTCAGCGGCGCCATGCCGCCGCTCACCTGCATCTGCTGGCCACCGCCGCTGGATTGCTGCTGCAGGCCGGCCCCACCCACCAGCATCTGCTGAGCGCCGCCGCTCTGGCTCTGGGACTGGAAGCTTCCGCGCGGGAAGAGATCGGGCTGGCTGGAGATCGCCGTGGAGAGGTCCTGGCAGAGCCCATCAACGCGGGCCTTGAGCCCGTGGTTGAACATGTCCCCCAGCATCATCATGCCGCCGTTCATCCATTGGCCGGAGCCGGCGAATTCCGGGTGGTTGAACTGGGCCATGCCACCACGCCCCTTGAGCAGGGCGAAGGCCATGTGCAGCACGGCGTCCTGGCTGAAGCCATAACGCTGGGCCAGGTCGTTGACGACCTCAAGCCCTGCGGCCGTGAGTTTTTCCATTGCGATCTCTTTTGCGGAGCGATGTCCTTGGCGGGGAGGGAGCCAGGTCCTGGTGGAACTGTCTCCAGGCGTCTTTTTCCCAGGAGCAGCACTGGTCCGGTGTGAAGCCGGACAGAGATTCCTGGGCGATCAAAGAACTTAACACCTGAGCAGCTTGTCCCAGCTCTCATGGATTGGCATGGCCGGCCGCCGTTCCATCTTGTTCGCGCCTGTCGTTGGACGGGGGAGCGCTCTGCCCCAGGTGAGACTGGTGCGGATGCCGGCTGCGCGATGGCCCTGGACCAACTCAAAGCCTTCCTGGTGCGGATGCAGGACGATCCGACCCTGCGCCAGCAGGTGCTGGCGGCCTCCACCGCCGACGACGTCGCCCAGATCGCCGCCGGGCTGGGCTATGAGTTCTCCGGTGATGAATTGCTGCGCCTCTCCGGCCAGAAGGTCGGTCGCGTCACGGTCAAGAAGCAGGATCTGCCCGGCGAATACAACTGAATTGGTCGCAGCCATGGCTGATGAACCCGCCCTCACCCTCCTCTACGACGGGGGCTGTCCCCTCTGCCTGCGGGAGGTGGACACGCTGCGGGCCCGGGATCGAGGCCGCGGCCGGATCCGTTTCGTCGATATCGATGCGCCGGACTATGACCCGTCGGCCCATGGCGGCATCAGCTACCGGGAGGCCATGGGCCGCATGCGTGGGCTCTGCGCCGACGGCCGCGTGATCAAGGATGTGGCCGTTTTCAGGGAGGCCTACCGGCTGGTGGGACTGGGTTGGCTGTATGCCCCCACCACCTGGCCCCTGATCGGTCCGGTGGTGAACGCGCTCTATGGCCTCTGGGCCCGGTGGCGGCTGCGGCTCACCGGCAGGGACGACCTGGAGACCCTCTGTGATCGGCGGAAGGCTTCCGGCGAGTGATGCCCCTGCTGTTTGGCTGGCGGCCGGGCAGCCTCAGTAGAGGTAGCCCGCCACGAACAGGCTCGCGTCGTTGGATGGTTGCGAACCGGCGCGGTAGGCCCCCAAGCTGGCCTCTGAGTTGGCCCGAGCCCTGGCCAGCAGGGCCCCCTGGCCAGCGGCCACGTCGTGACCGGCCCACTGCTGCAGGCAGGAGTGCTGCAGGGCCCAGCCAAAGGAGAAGCCCAGGTTCCAGGGGGCGCGGCGGCCGGCCCGCTTGACCGCGCGGTTGCACGCCCTGATCCACCTTGATGCCGGGGATGATCCCCTGAGCGCGGAAGAGCTCCAGGATGGGTGTCCCATCGCTGGCGTCCTGGAAGAGGGTTTCCTCGTAGAGGATCACGCCGCTGATGGATTGGCCAAGGCCGCTGGTGCTGCCCAACAGGGAGCGGTAGGCGCGGCGATGGTCCTCGGTGTTCTCCAGGCCGATCGCCTCGAAGCGCTTGCCGATCGTGCCGGTGGATTCATCGGCTGCCAGCAACCCCTTGCCCGGGGACGCAATGGCGGTGGCGGTGGCGATGAGCTCCTCGCGGAAGGCCTGAAGCGACATGGCGTCCTGCTGCACGGACCAGCCCTCTGACGCTTGCCACCGGCATGGCCGCCTTCCAGGAACGACTTCCCGGCGATCCTGGCCCGCCTGGGACCGGATCGAGGCAAGAACGGGCTCGCTGCCATGCCAGCCATCGGGAACGCTCCAGGACCCCCACGACGGGCTGAGTAGCGTGCCCATGGGATTGCCTCACAGAGGCAGCGTTTCCAGCGGTCGAGGGGACGATGAAGTTCAAGGACTACTACGGCGTGCTGGAGGTCGAGCGCGACGCCGATGGCGAGGAGATCAAGAAGGCCTACCGGCGGCTGGCCCGCCGTTACCACCCCGACGTGGCCAAGGAGTCGGGAGCCGAGGAGAGGTTCAAGGAGATCGGCGAGGCCTACCAGACCCTCTCCGATCCCGAGAAACGCCAGGCCTATGACGACCTGGGCCGCCACCCGAGCGGCGAGGAGTTCACCCCTCCGCAGGAGTGGGAATCCCGCTTCTGGCGTGGCGCTGACCCCCGGGGTGGCCCCCAGGGCGGGCAGCAGGAGGTGGATCTGGCCGATCTGTTCGAGCGGATGGGGTTTGGCTCATCCGGGCGATCCGGCCGTTCAGCGGCCGGCTTCCAGGCCCGTGGCCAGGATCTGGAGGTGGCCACGGAGCTGACCCTGGAGCAGGCGTACCGGGGCGCCGAGGTGTCGTTCAGCCTCACCGTTCCCAGCCGCAACGCCGATGGCAGCGTCGAGAAACTGCCCCGTTCGGGCACGATCCGGGTGCCCCGAGGCGTGGCTGACGGCGAGCGACTGCGGGTTCCGGGGCGGGGCAGTCCTGGAATGGGTGGGGCCCCCGCCGGCGATCTCTACCTGGAGATCCGTCTCAAGCCCCATCCCCGCTTCCGGCCCGTGGGCCACGACCTCTACCTGGAGCTGCCGATCGCCCCCTGGGAGGCGGCCCTCGGCGCCGAGATCGAGATGCCCACCCTTGATGGCACCGCCAAGGTGAGCGTGCGGGCTGGCATGCGCAATGGCCAGAAGCTGCGGCTGGCCGGCAAGGGCCTGCCGCGCCGCAAGGAAGGGGCGGGGGATCTCTACGGTGTGATCCAGATCGTGATGCCACCGGAGATCGGTGAGCCCGAGCTGCAGCTGTACCGCGACCTTGCTGAGGCCTCCTCGTTCAACCCACGCCAATCCCTCGAAGGAGCCACCACCCATGGCTGACGATCTGCTGATTCCCGACGACGACGAGAACCCGGTGGCGCTCGAGGAGTTGTTGGCGGCTTCAGGGCTGGCCCGGGAGGAAGTGAGCGAACTGGTGGCGTTCGGGGTGTTCCAGCTCGCCGGCGGCGGTGGAGCGGTCTGGTCGTTCCACGCCCGCACGGTCAGCCTGGCCCGCCGCGCCGCCCGGCTGCGGGACGACTTCGGCCTCAATGGGCCCGGCATGGCCCTGGCCCTCACCTACCTGGAGCGCATCGAGGCCCTGGAGGTGCGGCTGAAGGAGCTGGAATGTCAGTTGCCCCTCCAGCGGGCTTAGGCGAAGGAGGCCATGATCAACGGGCAGGCGCCTGAGTGTCCATGGGGCGAAACCAAGCTCAGGGGCAAAGCCAAGCTCGATCGATGCTCTCCCGCTTGGTTCTGGGCGGGCTCCTGGCCATGCTGCCCCTGGGCCATGCCGCCCTGGCCCAGCCAGGGAGCACCATTCCCCTGCCGGAGCCCCAGGGCCAGACCCTGTTGCTGCAGAGCGTCGATCGCGCTGACTACGGACCGCTGGCCGAGCAGTTCCTCACCCAGGCCAACCTCGCCTATTGCGGTGTGGCCAGCATGGTGATGGTGCTCAACAGCCTGGCGGTGCCCGCCCCGGTGGTGGCGGGTTATGGCAGCTACCGCTTCTGGACCCAGGAGAACGTGTTCATGCCCGAGAGCACCCGGGCGGTGCTCAGCCCCGAGCTGGTGGCCCGCCAGGGCATGACCCTGCAGGAGCTGCGGGCCCTGCTGGCTAGCCATGGGCTGCAGGCCAGGGCCATCCACGGCGATCGCCTCAGCCAGGCCCAGTTCCGGCTGCTGCTGCGCAGCAACCTCAGGGAGCCCGGTGATCGCCTGCTGGTGAATTACGACCGCAAGGCCCTTGGCCAGGCGGGCGGCGGTCACATCTCCCCGGTGGCCGCTTACCACGCCCCCACGGATCGGGTGCTGATCCTTGATGTGGCCCGCTACCGCTACCCGTCGGTGTGGGTGCCCCTGGCCGATCTCTGGGAGGCGATCCGCACCACCGACAGCACCTCCGGCCGCAGCCGCGGCGTGGTTGTGGTGCGCCGGCTCTGAGGCCACCGGTGGTCATCGTTACCCTGAGCTCCCCGATCTTTCGGTCTGCTGAGGCGTCCTTGCAGCCGGTACAGCAGGATTCCGGCGCTCTCGCGCACGGTGAGGTAGTTACGCTCCCTTGCAGAGAAGGGGTCAACGGGAGTGGCCAGGGGCCTCACCTCCACACCCAGGTGCCTGAACACCAGGGAAGCGCGGGGCAGCTGCCACGGGTCGGTGATCAAGGTGATGGCTGGGAGCGGAGCGCCTGGATTCAGCTGGCGTAACCAGGCCGTGGTGCGGGTGCCGTTCTCCCAGGTGGTGCGGGCACAGTCGTCGCCGGCCACCCGGTCAGGGGGCACGCCCAGGGCAACGAGCCGCTCGGCGGTGGCCCGCTGATCCCCCGACACGTAGATCGTGTCGACCAACCCCCGGCTCTCGAGACCTGCTGCCACGGTGGTGCTGCCGATGGCAATCTTCGAACCGCGCCCTACAAGCACGGCTACGGAAGGTTGAGCGGAGGTTGGCGGGGGCAGCTGCTGGAGCAGCCAGGAGCTGAGCAGGCCTGTGCTGAGAGGTGTGTAAAAGAGCGAGGCGCCCACCAGGGCAGCAGCGATGAGCCAGGCCCGCAGGGAGCGGGCGATCGGCAAGGCGCCTGTCATGATCCAGAGCAACCCCGCCAACAGGGGCAGGAACAGCCCGGGGGTGGAAAAAAGTTGCAACAGCGCCTCGCGAAAGCTGATCCAGACCAACGGCGGCTGGGGGCAACTGGTCCAACGGAACGGGGCGGCGGACAAAGCCAGAGACGACTGGAGCATGGGATCGGGAACACCAGACATCTCCATCGGTCGGACAGAACCGTGATCGATTCGGATGGCTCCATCGTCCTTCACGATCCGCAACCCTGTGTGGCTTCCCGCTTCTGCTGGCCAAGGGGCTGCAGCAAGCCCATGGTTGCCAGCAAGGCCATGCCTCCGGGTCGATCATGGGTTGTGTTCTGCTCGGCATGGTTGCCGGTCAGATCTGCCGGCTGCTCCGCTCAGAAGCTGAAACTGGTTTTGATCAGGCCACCCAGCTGGTTGAAACTGTCCCCCGACGGGGTGTCCTGGCCGAGGGGCCGGCTCAGGTAGAACAACGCCGGTGTGACGGAGATGGCGTCGGTGACCTGGACCTTGTACCACCACTCCCACACGTAGTTGCCGTCGTTGGGGCGCTCACCCCCGGTTAGGGCCGTGGCGAAGATCGGCTGGCCGACCGCCATGCCCAAGACGTTGCCCTTGTCGAACACATCGGTCCACTGCAGCCCCACCATCCAGGACTGGCTGGAGCTGACGCTGCCATCGGGCTGGCTGTCGTCGTTGCTTGTGCTGTTGATCCCCCAACCGGCACTGATCGAGGGAAGCCAGCCTGATCCCTTCGGTTGCCAGTAGCCGCTCAGGCCGAAGGCGTTGGTGGGGCCGGCGGGATCGACGAAGGCGCTGCCGGTGAGCGGCGTGGTGCCGGGAACCTCGACGCCCGATTGCAGGTAGGAATAGATCGCAGCCAGGGCCCACTGCTCCTTGCCGTAGCCGATCTGGACCGTGCCGGTGGCCGCTGAACAGGCGTTGCCGATGCCGCCGCAGACGTTCAAGTTGGCATCCGGTGCTCCGATGTTGCCGTTGGCGGCCACATAGCTGGCGCTGATCGAAAAGCCGTTGGTCTGCCACCAGAGGCCGGCCCCGGGTCCCTGGTTCTTGTTGTAGGCGGCGGGGGCACCGTTGAGGGTCAACACGTTCAGGATCGTGTCAGCTGGATAGACGCTGGGCCAGAGGGCCAGCATGTCGTCCTGGCCGACGCGGGGGCCCACCGTGGCCGTGAAGCCGCTGCCGAACGGAAATTGATAGAAGAGTTTGTCGATACCTATCCCATCAGGGCCTGATTCATCCTCGAAAGCGACCTCCAGGATGGAGAGGTTGCCGGTGGGACCGGCGCCGCCAAAGGCGGAGCTGCCGAAGTTGCCGGCCCTGAGGATCGTGCGCAGCAGGTCTTTGCTGGTGAAGCTGGTGTCCAGAGTCAGCTGCACGTCGTAGGTGAAGGTGGCGGCGCCCAGCTCGGCACGGGTCTGGTCGAGGAGGGCATCGGCGCTGCCGCCGAAGGCGTTGGCCCCCACCACAAAGGTGGCCAGGCCACTGAGCTTGGTGGTGGTGGAGAACTGGTTGGCCTCCAGCTCGCCCACCTTGGCTTCCAGGCCGTCAACCCGGCCCTTGAGCACGGCGAGCTCGGCTTCGAACTCCTTCATCAGGCGGCGGAGCTCGTCAGTTACTTCGGTGATCCGATCCAGGCAGGCGTTGAGCAGGGCGGCGGCTTCCCAGCGGCTCAGCGGCTTCTTGCCGCGGAAGGTGCCATCGGGGTAGCCGGCCACGCAGCCGTAGCGCTCCACCAGGCTGGCGAGGGCCTGGTAGGCCCACTCGGTGGGCTGAACGTCGGAGAATTGGGTGATGCTGGTGACCTGCTCGCTGCTGCGCCACGGCGTGGAGATGGCGTAGCGCTGGACCCCCTCCAAGTTCAGCTCGGTGGCTGCGGCGCCGAGCGGGGCCAGGGGCACGAGCAGCCCTAGGGCGGCGGGGGCGATCAGGCGGGACAGGGGCGCAGGCATGGGCGGGGAACCCGAAGGCGGCGGAACAGGGCGTGGTCAAACGAATCCAGAACAGCTTGGAAATCTTCTAAGCCCATGAGAATGAGAATGAGAATGAGAATGATTCCAGCCATTGACGTTTTCGCTTCGGTGCGCTTGTCCTGCTGGCCCAAGGGGCTGGGGGATTCAGCCCTCGCCCCCTTCTCCGCCCTCTCCACCTTCGCCCGCTTTCTCCTTCTCCTTTTTCTGCTCCTTGTCGACGTGGCCGTCCTTCATGCCACTGGCGGAGCCGGGTTCGCTCTGCCCGGCCGCTGGAGTTTGCGGTGCGTTGGTTTCGGGGGCTTTGCCGCAACCCGCCATCCCGGCGATCAGTCCGGTGGCGGCGAGAAAGAGGGCGATGCTGGGGCGCGGCATGGTCGATCCGGGTTGAACGTTGCCGATTGTGACCGGGTTTGCTCTGAATGGGCCTGCACCGGTCACAGGCGACCGTGCCATAGGTGACAGATGTCGGTCCTGGCTCCTCCGCTTCCGCCGCTTGGCAGGGATCGGGCAGGGAAGGTGTCCTGGAGAAAGGGGCATGGACCCGTCATCGTTCGTGGGAACCGCGCTCATGCCGGGTCGATGCGTTTTCAGATCGAATCACTGCTGCCGACCGAGCAGATCTCTTCCTGGCGAGGCAGGCTGCTGGCGCCGGAGGTGCAGTGGCGGCCCGGTCAGGAAACCGCCGGCTGGCATGCCCGCTCCGTCAAGCACAACCGCCAGCTGGAGCGCGCTTCGGCCCTGCACCAGGAGCTGGCGCAGCAGGTTCACCAAGCCTTGCTGGCCCATCCTCTGCTGGCCTCGGCGGCGTTGCCGGCACGGATCCACGGCCTGCTGTTCAGTCGCTCGGGCGCTGGCGAGGGGTACGGCCGCCACGTGGACAACGCCTTCATGGCCGAAGGACGCTCCGATCTCTCTTTCACGTTGTTTCTCTCGGAACCAGGCACCTACGCGGGCGGTGCCCTGGTGCTGGAGTCCCCCCATGGCGAGGAGGCCATCCGCCTCGGCGCCGGCGATGTGATCGTCTATCCCAGCACCCTCCTGCACCGGGTGGAGTCCGTGACGGCGGGGGACCGGCTCGTGTGCGTCGGCTGGATCCAGAGCCGCCTTCGCAGCGCCGAGCAGCGGGAGCTGCTGTTCGAGCTCGACACGGCCCGGCGGACGGTGTTCAGCCAGGAGGGCAAGGGCGAGGTCTTCGATCTGCTCAGCCGCAGTTACACCAACCTGCTGCGGATGTGGGGCGATTGAACCTGATCAGGCCGACCCTTGGCGCTCCTGGCAGCCCGGGCACAGCCCGAAGAACTCCAGGGTGTGGAACAGCAGCTGGTAACCACCGAGTTGCTGGGGGTTCAGGTGGGTCTCGTGCATGGGGCAGCTCCGCAGCACCACGGTGCTGCCGCAATCCACGCAGGTGAGGTGGTGCTCGTCCCGCTCCGTGGGGGCAAACAGGGCCTCGCCGCTTGGCAGGTGGCGGCAGCGCACCAGGCCCCGCTGCTGCAGGTGGCGCAGGTGCCGGTAGACCGTGGCTAAACCCATGCCATGGGGGGTGCCGCGCAGCCGGGCATGGAGGTCCTGGCCGGTGAGTTCCTCGCTGGCCTCCTGCAGCTGATCGAGCAGGTGCTGCTGTTTCGCATTGAGCAGGCCGTGGGGTGCCGCCGGATCTGCGACCTGGGGGGCCATGGCGCTCTGCGCTGGGAACAGACGCTGATCCTATGGAGGGCCGGCTGGGGCCGCCCCGCGGCCGAGGCTGCCATCCACGAATGAGTATCGTTCTCATAGGCATGCGTCGGTTCAGGCGCGCTCCGCGCCGTTCTCTCCCAACCCACCGCCATGCAATCCATCCTGCGCCGCTCGGCCGTGCTCGCCGTGGCCGCCCTGCTGGCCTCCTGCGGGGGTGGCGGCCAGGGGCCGGCTGCCACCACGGCGCAGAGCCTGAGCGTGGTCACCACCTTCCTGCCGATCACCGCGTTCACCCGGGCGGTGGCGGGCGACTGCGCCACGGTGCAGGCCCTGATCCCCACCAACGTCGGCCCCCACGACTTCCAGGCCACCCCCACCGATCTGGCCCGCCTCCAGAAGGCCGATGTGCTGGTCAAGAACGGCCTGGGCCTCGAGGAGTTCCTGGGCAAGCTGATCGCCAGCGCCGGCAACGCCAAGCTCCGGGTGATCGACTCCAGCGCCGGCATCGCCACCCTGGCGAACCCGGAGGAGAAGGGCCATGACCACGGCCACGACCACGGCGCGATCAATCCCCACATCTGGCTCGATCCGCTCCGGGCCGTGCAGCAGGTGGAAACGATCCGCGATGGCCTGATCGTCGCCAAGCCCACCTGCAAGCAGCAGTTCACCGCCAACGCCGCCGCCTTCACCTCCGAACTGCGCGCCCTCGACGCCGAGCTGGCCGCCCAGCTCCAACCCTTTGCCGGCAAGACCTTCGTGGCCTTCCACGATTTCGCCCCCTATTTTGCGGAGCGCTACGGGCTCAAGGTCGATTTCCTCGTCGATGTGCCGGAGGACAACCCCACCCCCGCTGACCTCCAACGGGTGGCCAAGGAGGTGAAAGCCACCGACCTCAAAGCCCTGCTCAGCGAACCCCAGGAAGGCAGCCGCTCCTTCAATGCTCTGGCCCAGGATCTGGGGGTGAAGGTCAGCGTCTTCGATCCCCTCGAGACCGGTTCGGAAGAGGCCGCCAAGCAACCGGGCACGTACGCCGACACCCTGCGCCGCAATGTCAAGGATCTGGTCGACGCGTTCGGGGGATGAGCTGACCAAAGCCCATCGGTTGAGCCCTCCCATGCCCTCGGTAGGCTGAAGCCATGGCGGAAATGGTTCTCGAAGTCAGCGACCTCACCGTGCGGCGCGAGGGCGGCACCGCCGTGGAGGGCGTCAGCTTTGCCCTGGCGGCGGAATCCGACACGGCCCTGGTGGGGCCCAACGGCGCCGGAAAGAGCACCCTGGTGCAGGCCATCCTCGGCATCCTTCCCCACCAGGGCGGCGGCGTACGGCTGCTGGGGCGGCCCCTGGGTCCCCGCGGCCAGTTGCCACCCTCGGTGCGGGCCCAGCTGGCCTACCTGCCCCAGACCTTCGCGGTGCGCAACCGCTGCCCCCTGAGTGTTGCCGAGTTCGTGGGCCTGGGCTGGGATCCACCGGGGCTGCAGCTGCCCTGGCGTGGTAGCGAGCGGCGGCGGCGGGCGGTGGAGAAGGCCCTGGCCAAAACCGGCTGCACCGATCTTGCTGACCGCCTGGTCAGTGAGCTCTCCGGCGGCCAGACGAAGCGGGTGCTGCTGGCGTTCTGTGTGGTGCGGCCGCGGCGGCTGCTGGTGCTCGATGAGGCCCAGGCCGGCCTCGACAGCCAGGCGGCAGAGCAGTTCTACGGCCTGCTCTTCGACCTGCGCCGCAGTGAAGGCTGGACGATCCTCCAGGTCTCGCACGACCTGGAGATGGTGCGCCGCACCTGCGATGGCGTGCTGTGCCTCAACCGCAGCCTGCGCTGCTGGGGCCCCCCCGACCATGCCCTCAGCTCCGCCCAGCTGGAGCGGGTCTACGGCCGCGGCTACGTGCCTTACCACCACCACCACGGCGGCCACCCCAGCCGATGACCGACGGCCCTTCGCTTGGCGACCTGCTGGCCCTGCCGTTCATGCAGCGGGCCCTGCTCGGCGGCCTGCTCACCGGCGCCCTGGGCGGCCTGCTGGGCAGCTTCGCAGTGTTGCGGCAGCTCTCCTTCTTCAGTGATGCCCTCGGCCATTCGGCCCTGCTCGGCATCACCCTCGGCATCCTGCTGGGGCTCAACCCCACCCTGGTGCTGATCCCCTTCGCGGTGCTCTTCGCCCTGGTGGTGAGCCGCCTGGTGGAGCACAGCCGCCTGCCCACCGACGCCCTGCTCAACATCATCTACTCCTCGTCGCTGGCGATTGCCGTGGTGGCGCTCAGCTTCGTTCGCATCTACAAGGGCGGCATCCACCAGCTGCTGTTCGGCGACATCCTCGGCATCTCCTGGCTGGATCTGGTCCTGATCGTGGGCCTGCTGCTCACCGCCCTGGCCTATCTGGGCCTCACCCGCCGCGACCAGATCCTGCTCACCCTCGATGAGCCGCTGGCCCTCTCCCGCGGGGTGTCGGTGCCGCTGCACCGGTTGCTGTTCATCGTGCTGCTGGCGGTGGTGGTGGCGATCTCGATCAAGGCGGTGGGGGTGCTGCTGATCAGCGCCTTCGTGGTGATTCCTGCCTGCGCCTCGCGGTTGGTGAGTCGCCACTTCAACGGCTACGTGGCCCTGGCCTCGGGCCTCGGGGGGATCTGCGCCGTGCTGGGCCTGCTGGTCTCGGGGGCGTTTGATCTGCCCTCGGGGCCCTGCGTGGTGATCGTGCAGCTGATCGGTTTCCTGGCCGCCCTGGCCCTGGCCGCCCAGCCCAGCACCGGAAACGAAGCCAGCTAGAGAAAGACTTCTCCGCGGGGGTAGCCCACCCGGGACGGTGCTCGGCTGCCGTACACGGCCGCCAGCAGGAGCATGATCCCCAGCCGTCCCACGAACATGCCCACCATCAGCACCAGCTGGCCCCAGCGGTTCAGGTTGGCCGTCACCCCCACGTCAAGTCCCACGGTGCAGAAGGCCGACATGCAGGTGAACAGCTTCTCGAGGAAGTTGAACGACTGGGCGGTTTCGTCTCCTCCGGCCGTTGGACCGAGGCCGAGCACCAAGGTCATCAGGATCACGAAAAGGCCGGAGGCCAAGGCCACGCCCACCGCCTTGAGAACAATGGTGCCAGGGATTTCATGGCGGCGGATGATCACCTCCTGCCGATCTTCCAGGGTGGAGCGGGTGGCCCCCATCAGCACCGCGAAGGTGGTGGTTTTGATGCCACCGCCGGTGCCGCCAGGGCTGGCACCGATGAACATCAGCACGATCATCAGCAACAACCCCGCGTCCGAGAGGGTTTCGATCGAGAGCGGCACCGTGTTGAAGCCGGCAGTGCGGGTGGTGATCGATTGAAAGATGGTGACCTGGAGCTTCTCCCAGAGGTTGAGCGTGTTGATCACCCCGTCCGGGGCGAACCGTTCGGTGAACAGCAGTCCGATCGCGCCAAGGACGATCAGCAACAGGGTGCTGCGCAGCACCAGCCGCGTGTGCAGGCTGAGGCACCGCTTCCGCCGGAGCCGAGAGCGATTCTCCCAGAGGTCGTTGGTGACCCGCCAGCCAATCCCGCCGGTGACGATCAGGGCACCGATCACACCGTTGACGATCGGATGGCCCTTGTAGCCCACCAGATTGTCGCTCCAGAGCCCGAAGCCAGCATTGTTGTAGGCACTGATGCAGTGAAACATCGCCGCCCAGAGTCGCTCGCCGGGGTTGCTGATGTCGGTGAATCCAAAGGCGTAGAGCACCGCCGAGCCCAGCCCCATCACGCAGCCGGCGGTGATCAGGATCCGATGGAAGGTGGGTCCGATGCCGCCGACGCCGAACTCATCAAGCGCCCGGCCCTTGTCGAGGCGCTGGCGCAAGCCTGAGCGACCTTGCACGAAGCCCTGCAGAAAGGTGGTGATCGCCATCAGGCCGAGCCCACCGGTGATGATCAGCCCCGCGAGGGTCACCTGCCCGAAGAAGGTGAGGTCCTTGCCCACGTCGATGATCGACAGACCCGTCACCGTGATCGCCGAAGTGACCGTGAACAGGGCCTGCCATAGTCCAACGTCGTCGCTGGAGCAGAGCGGGGAGGCCAGCAGGAGGGTGCCCGCCGCGATCACCAGAGCGCCGGTCACCACCGTGAACTGGGGCACCGACAGTCGATGGCGCCACAACAGCAACCGTCCCCAGATTTGATCCAGAGACCGGGCTGTCATCGGGACGGGGATCGTGATTGGTCGGGGCACAACGTACCGGAGCGGCCGGCCCCCGGTTGCTCAATGCCTAGGGCTTGATCAGCATGGCTCGCGAACGCTCAGCCAGCCGCCGCTCCAGCAGCAGCAGGCCGAGCACCGTGGTCGCGGTCACCATGATCACCAGGGCGGAGAACTGGGTCGGGTTGATCACCCCGGCGCCCAGCGCCGTGGTGGCGAACACCAGGCCAGGCAAGCCCCGGGGGACCAACCCGAACACCACCAGCCAGCGGTCGACACCGGCGGCGCGATCGGCCGCCGTGATCCCGAGGCCGCAGAGCAGCTTGCTGAACACCGCCATCACCACCAGGGCCGCCGCCAGGCTCCAGGCGGCCGGCTCCAGCAGCGTGCCCACCGAGATCCGCATCCCCACGCTGATGAAGAACAGGGGCAGGAAGACATCCGAGAGCACCGAGAGGGTGCGGGAGACGTCCGCTTCGGGCGGACTCAGGCGACCCAGCAGGATTCCACCCCAGAGGGCGCCCAACAGGGAAGTGAGGCCACTGGCCTCCCCCAGCCACGAGGAGGCGATCAATACGATCAGGATCGCCAGGGGGGTGGTGGGCCGCTCTGGCCGGTGACGCGCCCACAGCCCGACGGCCAGGGAGATCAGGGCCGCCAGGGCGAGACCCAGCAGCGGTCCGGGTCCTGCCAGGCCCGCTCCTCCCATCGGCTGCCCTGCGCTGGCCATCGCCACCGACAGGAGCGCGATCGCCGGCAGGTCGTCGAGCACCGAGACTCCCACCAGGAGGCGGCCCGAGGGGGTCTGGAGAGCATTCCCCAGGGCCAGCACCCGCAGGGTCACCCCCGTTCCGGTGGCGCTGAGGACTGCCAGGCAGAGCAGGGTTTCAGGCGCGGCCATCCCAAACCCCTGGCGCAGGGGCCAGTAGGCCAGCAGGGGAGCCAGGAAGCTGATCGCCACCGTGCGCAGGATGGCGTTGCGCCGCGAGGCCAGCAGATCGCCCCGCACCTCCAGCCCCACCTGAAAGAAGAGGGTCAGCACCCCCAGCTCGGTGAGCCCGCTGAGCGGCTTGATGGCGGCAAACGGCAACACCGTGTTGCCGAGGATGAACCCCACCAGCAGCTCAAGCACGATCGCTGGCACGGCCCACGCCACCAGCCGACCGGCTGACACGCGGGCGATCAACACCCCCGTGAGCAGGATCAGCAGGGTGGTGAGCAGCGTCGGCATTTTTTGGCAGACATTAAGGTTTTCGGGATTTGAGCGATCAGCCGTTGAGCCGCCCTGTTTCACCCGCCTGGCACAGCCACACGCCCCAGGACTGCCTCCGAGAGCTTGAGGCCAGCGCCGACGGCCTTAGCACCGCCCAGACCGCCGAGCGGCTCGCCCGGTTGGGGCCGAACAAGCTGGAGCTGGCGCCAGGCCGCAGCAACCTGCGCATCCTCTGGGACCAGCTCAGCAACGTGATGCTGATCATGCTGCTGGCCGTGGCCGCCGTTTCGGCCGCCATCGCCTTCCAGGCCCAGCGCTTCCCGAAGGACGCGATCGCCATCGTGCTGATCGTGGGGTTGAACGCCCTGCTGGGCTACATCCAGGAAAGCCGTGCCCAGACCGCCCTGCTGGCCCTGCGCGAAATGGCCCAGCCCCTGGTCACCGTGCGTCGTGACGGCCATTGGGATCGGATCTCGAGCGAGGAGCTGGTGCCCGGCGATCTGATCCGCCTGGAGGCGGGGGATCGGGTGCCCGCCGACGCCCGGTTGCTGGAGGTGGCCGAGCTGGGCCTGCGTGAGGCGGCCCTCACCGGCGAGGCCGAGGCCGTGTTCAAGAAGGCGGATCTGGTGCTGGAGGCCTCCATGCCTGTGCTGGAGAGGCAGAACTGTGTTTTCCAGGGCACCGAGGTGGTGCGGGGGCGGGGCACGGCGGTGGTGACCGCCACCGGCATGGGCACGGAGCTGGGCCAGATCGCCGAGCTGATCAACAACGCCGGGGGTGAAACCACCCCGCTGCAGGAACGGCTCGATGGCCTGGCCAATGTTCTTGTGGTTTCAGCGCTGGTGCTGGTGGCCCTGGTGGTGCTGGGCGGCTGGCTGCTGGGCCAGCCACTGCTGGGCCTGCTGGAGGTGGCGCTCAGCATGGCGGTGGCAATCGTGCCGGAGGGCCTGCCGGCCGTGATCACCGTGACCCTGGCGATCGGCACCCAGCGCATGGTGCAGCGGGCCGCCCTGATCCGCCGGCTGCCGGCGGTGGAGGCCCTCGGCTCGGTGACGGTGATCTGCACCGACAAGACCGGCACCCTCACCTTGAACCGCCAGGTGGTGGAGGAGCTGCGCTGCGGCAGCCAGTCGATCGCCGTCAGCGGCCAGGGCTACGACCCCCATGGCTCCTTCACCGCCGCAGAGCTCGCTCCCCCCGAGGGAGCGGCGGCGGGAATCACCACGGGAGCCAGGGACCTGCTGCTCTCGGCCGGCTTGCTCTGCAGCGACGCCGAGCTCAAGAAAGCGGAGGACGGCAGCTGGGATGTGCTGGGTGATCCCACCGAAGGTGCCCTGGTGGTGGCCGCCGGCAAGGCCCAGCTGGATGGCTTCGCCCTGCGCAGCCAGTACAAGCGAACGGCCGAAATTCCCTTCAGCTCGGAGCGCCAGCTGATGGCGGTGTGGGTGCAAGACAGCGAAGGCACCCTCCAACTCCCCCTCGGGGACGTGGCGACTGGTTCCCACACCCTGCTGATCACCAAGGGGGCCCCGGAGGTGATCCTCGGCAGCTGCGACCGCTGGGTCGGGGGCGCCGGTGTTGAGGGGCTCAGCGATTCCCAGCGGCAGTGGTGGGTGGAGCAGGGGCGGAGCCTCGCCGCCTCCGGCCTGCGGGTGCTCGCCTTCGCCTGCGCCCCCCACCACACCAGCCCGGAACAGTTGCTGGATCACCAGGTGCTGCTGGGGCTGATGGCCCAGCTCGATCCGGCCCGGCCGGAGGTGGCCGTGGCCGTGGCCCGCTGCCGTGAGGCCGGCATCCGGCCGGTGATGATCACCGGCGACCATCCCCTCACCGCCCGGGCCATCGGCCAGAACATCGGCCTGGTGGACGCTGACGCGGAGGTGTTGCTGGGCCGGGAGCTGGAGCAGTGCGACGACAGCCGTCTTCAGCAAGTGGTCAGCCGCTGCAGCGTCTATGCCCGGGTGCCGCCCGAGCAGAAGCTGAGGATCGTCAAGGCGCTGCAGGCCAACGGCCAGGTGGTGGCGATGACCGGCGACGGCGTCAACGACGCCCCTGCCCTCAAGCAGGCCCACATCGGCGTGGCGATGGGCATCACCGGCACGGAGGTGAGCAAGGAAGCCTCCGACATGGTTCTGCTCGACGACAACTTCGCCACGATCGTCAACGCGGTTGAGGAAGGTCGGCTGGTGTACGCAAACATCCGCCGCTTCGTGAAGTACATCCTCGGGAGCAATGTCGGCGAGCTGATCACGATCGCCTCGGCGCCGCTGCTCGGCCTGGTGGGCTCCCCCCTCTCCCCGCTCCAGATCCTCTGGATGAACCTGGTGACCGACGGTGTGCCCGCCCTGGCCCTGGCCCTGGAGCCCGGCGAGGAGGGTCTGATGCAACGGCCACCGGCCGAACCCGGGGAGTCGATCTTCGCGCGGGGAATCGGCAGTTACATCCTGCGCATCGGTGTGGTGTTCGCGGTGATCACGATCGTGTTGATGGTCTATGCCTTCCGGGCCGGGGCTCCGTGGCAGACGATGGTGTTCACCACGCTCTGCCTGGCCCAGATGGGCCATGCCCTGGCCGCCCGCAGTGATCTGCCCCTGGTGCAGGTGAATCCGTTCTCCAACCCCTGGCTGATCGGGGCTGTGGTGCTCACCTCCGCCCTGCAGATGGCCCTGCTCTACGTGCCCGTGTTGTCGAACTTCTTCGAGACCACGCCGCTGAGCCTGCAAGAGCTGGCCATCTGTATTGGGTTCAGCCTGCTGTTCTTCGTTTACCTGGAGCTGGAGAAGGTGTGGCGGCTGTGGCGCCGCCGGGCCCATGCCGATGCCTGAACTGCTGGTCGGCTCCCTTTCCCCCACAGTTGGGTTCGAGCACTGGGCCGAATCATTGCTCAACCTGATCAGCGACGCGGTGGAGAGCAATCCCCTGCAGGGTTATGTGCTGATCGGCCTGGCCCTGCTCCTTGAGAACATGGTGCCGCCGATTCCGTCAGAGCTGGTGATGCCCCTGAGTGGCTTTCTGGTGCAGCAGGGCAAGCTTCAGTTCGTTCCCGTTGTGGTCGCCGCCCTGATCGGCACCGTGCTCGGGGCCTGGTTCTGGTACGGGATCGGTCGGCTGGTCAATGAGGAACGGCTCGAAGATCTGGTGGGTCGCCATGGCCGCTGGCTTGGCCTCAAGCCCGCTGATCTGGCGGTCAGCCGCCGCTGGTTTGCGCGCCATGGCGCGGCGGTGGTGTTCTGGGGCCGGCTGGTCCCCGGCATCCGGCCGTTCGTGTCGATCCCGGCCGGCATTGAGCTGATGCCGCAACGGTCGTTTCTGCTCTGGACCAGTGCCGGAAGCCTGCTCTGGATCCTGGCGCTCGTGACGGCGGGCCTCCTGCTGGGCTCCAACTACCGGCAGATTCTCGTTTGGCTGCAGCCCTTGGGCACGATCCTGCGCAACCTTCTGCTCCTGCTCATCGCCACCGCCGCGATCTGGATCGGGGCCCGTGCCATCGGGCGACGGCGCCTGCCCTGACCATCCCCGAGGCTGAGCTCGCCAGCAGCGTATGGATCACTCCGTTTCGGTGGTTTCCGTCAGGGGACGATCACTGCCATGCTCGCTGAAGGCAGTGAGGCCTCCCATGGCTTGAAGCCCGGCGAGCATCAACAGGCCCAGCACCACGGCGATTCTGGTCAGCCAGCCGCCCTGTCCTTGGTTGTTCCGGTCATCGACGACAGGATGGCCGCAATCCACGCAGATCATGCCGGCGATGCCCAGCTTCGCCTTGCTGATCATTCGGCAGCCGCAGCGTTGGCAGGTCATGGAACGCCCAGCACAACATTTAACTCTGGCGGCTGAATCGCCTCAGCTGCAGCAGCAACAGCTACCGCAGGGAGGGAGGCGTCACCAGGATTTTGTCGACACGGTTGCTGTCCATGTCCATCACCTCGAAGCGATATCCCTGCCAGTCGAAGTGGTCGGAAGCCTTGGGGATGCGCTCGAGGGCATGAATCATGAAGCCCGCCAGGTTGTGGTACGCCCTCTGCTCGCCTGTGCCGAGCAATCTGGTGCCGATCCGATCATCGAAGTCGTTGATGTCGAGGCTGCCATCCACCAGCCAGGTGCCGTCCTCGCGGATCACAAAGGAGGGCTCCTCGTCGTCCTCCAGGGCAGGAAGATCCCCGACGATCCCTTCCATCAGGTCGTTGAGCGTCACCAGGCCCTCCACCCCTCCAAACTCATCGGTGACGAGGGCAATGTGGATGCCGGTGCGCTTGAATTGCTCCAGCACGGAGAGCGAACGGGTGGACTCCGCCACATAGAGCGGAGGCTGGCAGAGCGCTTCGAGATCAAGGGGTTCGCTGCCAAGCTGGGCGGTGAGCAGGCTGCGCACCCGCACGATGCCGATGCAGTCGTCGAGGCTGCCGCGACCGACCGGAAAACGGGAGTGGTTGGATTCCTTCACCTCGGCGAGGTTCTCCTCTTCTGAGACCTCCAGATCCAGCCAGCGGATCTCGGTGCGGGGGGTCATCATCGTTTTGATCGATCGATCCCCCAGGCGCAGCACCCGCTGCACCATGTCGTGCTCGCTTTCCTCAAACACACCGGAATCGGCGCCCTGGCGGATCAGGGCCTTGATCTCCTCCTCGGTGATCTCGGGTTCGTCGCTGGCAGCCACGTTCAGGAGCCTCAGCAGGGTGTCGGTGGAGGCGCCCAGCAGGCGCACGGCGGGGGTGCACAGCCTGGAGAGGGCGCGCATGGCGGGGGCAATGCGGCAGGCGATCTGCTCCGGGTTGGCCAGGGCGATGCGCTTGGGCACCAGCTCGCCGATCACCAGGGAGAGGTAGGTGATCAGGGCCACCACCAGGGTGACGCTCAACCCTTCGCTGATGGGCTGAAGCGCCGGGATGCCATCGAAGACCGGTTGGAGTTGCCGAGCCACCGTGGCCCCGGCAACGGCGCCGCTCAGCACACCGATCAGGGTGATGCCGATCTGCACCGTGGAGAGGAAATCGTTCGGCGACTCCGCCAGGCGAAGGGCGAGGCGAGCGGGCCGGCTGCCCTTCTCCGCCAACTGCTGCAGCCGCACCTTGCGGGCGGAGACGACGGCGATCTCAGAGCCAGAGAAGATCCCGTTGGCGACGATCAGCAGCAGGATGAAGAGGATCTCCAGCGCCAAGCAGGGGAGGCAGGTTGAATCAGAGTGGTCAATCTACTGGCTGGATCAGATCTCAGCCCGCCACCAGCCAGCTCACCTGCCGCACCGGCTGCTCCAGCAGGGTGAGCCGGAGGCTGGTGGCATCGATCAGGGCGGCTCTGGCCTCCTGGCGCTGCGGCCGGGCTGCGCCGGTTGTGGTTACAGCCAGTGGGCGCAGGGCCAGCAGCAATCGGTCGCCGGTGGGGTCGTAGTGCAGGCCGGTGCCCGGCTCCAGCTCCCAGCCTGCCA
The DNA here is from genome assembly GCF_024345415.1 of Synechococcus sp. Tobar12-5m-g. Lineage (GTDB taxonomy): Bacteria > Cyanobacteriota > Cyanobacteriia > PCC-6307 > Cyanobiaceae > Regnicoccus. Next base: position 58,709 of record NZ_JAGQBB010000014.1, read on the forward strand.
GCTCGCGCCGTTGCAGCAACTTGCCGCGCCGATCCAGGCTGAGCAGCACCAGCCGGGGTTGGTTGATCCCCTCGATCAGCAGCGCCCAGACCCGCTCACCGCCCCGGGAGCAGGCGCTGGCGACCAGGCCGGCGCTGCCCAGCCAGAGCGTTCTTGGCGCCTGGCCGGGTTCCACCAGCTCCAGGGAACGGCGGAAATCGGGCCAGTGGCGCACCAGCAGGGCCCGCCCCGCCACCGGGCAGAAGCTGCTCAGATCGCGGCTGCCCGGCAGCACCTGCCGCCGCGCCGGCTGGGGCGGCAGGGTGCGCAGCGACAGCCCCTCGATCTCCGGCACGATCACCGCTCCCCCCTGGGGCAGCAGGGAGATCCGGCCGCTGGCCTCCAGGGCCAGGGTCTGACGCCCACCGCCGCGGCGCCACAGCACCGTGCTGGCCCGGCCGGGCGGGCGGGGGGATGACTGAACCAGCAGGTCGCCGGACCGGTTGCTGCTCAACTGGGCGAACAAGAGCGGCTCGGCGCTGAGCTTCTCCAGCCTCTGGCGCTCCACCATGCCGAGTCCGGCCGCCGTGCGGCTGAGGTTGCGGGTGCGCAGCCCCAGCCGCCACACCTGGTGATCGCCCTGGCCGTTGCGGCTCACCAGCCCCACGCCGGCGCCATCCCCCAGGGGCTGGACCATCGGAATCGACGTCCACTCCGGGGTCAGCGCCTTCCAGTGGCCGTCGTGCTGACGCACCTGAAGCTGCTCACCGCCCGCCACCGGCACCACTGCCAGCAGGTGGGGGCGGGGGTCCCAATGGCGCTCGCCGGCGGTCAGGGCCAGGCCGCGGCGGTCCTGGCCGCCCAGCCGCAGCAGCAGGGGCGCCACGATCCGCTCGCCTGCCTTGGGCAGCAGCAGCAGCGGGTTGCCGCTGCCCTGCACCTCGAAGGGCAGCGCCGGCTCGAGGGTCGTGGCGGCCGCCACGCTGGCCGGCTCTAGGGGCCGGCTGAAGCGCAGGCTGAGGGCGGCCGGTCCTGAGCTGGCCGCCGCCTGCCGCAACTCCAGCAGCCTGGGCGGCCTGTGAAGCAACAGCTGCTGCTGGAGCACGGCCAGGCCCAGCCCCGCCAGCAGCGTCACCCCCAGGCCGTTCATGGTTCCAGCGGGCGCTCGGGCCGCGGGATGGGCCGCATGAGGGTGGGCTTCACCACACTGCGCAGGCCGTCCTCGAACCGTTCGCTGGCCATCACGCCCCTCAGCTCCAGCCACTGATCCGCCTTGGGTACCGGCTGGCCGGCGGGCCAGAGCACCGGCAACCCCACCGGCGTGGCATCCACCAGGCAGCAGCGCACCAGCAGCCGGGCGAGCTGGGGGCGATCGCCGGGCACCGGCAGCACGAAGCCGCTGATCCGCACCGGGTCGCCGTTGTGCAGTTTGGGATCGGGTTCGCTGCGCAGCAACCGCACCCACTCGGTGAGGCTGCGCTGGCCGGGCGGCAGCACAAAGTTGAGGGCCGGCTCCTCCAGCAGCTCCCGGCTCCGGTTGGCGGACAGATCGGCGAACGAAGGACGGGGCGGCAGCAGCAGGACCGCCACGGCGGCGGCGCAGCCCAGCAGCAGGCCGGCCCTCTGGCGCGGCGCGAGGCGACCGTTGGCACGGGCACTCCAGCGCAGCTCCAGCGCGGCCAGGGCCAGCAGCACCAACCCCCCTCCCCACACCAGCGGATGAAAGACGGCGCGCAACAGCAGGTCGAGCCGACCGCTCACGGCGCTCTGCAGAAGCACCACCCCCCAGAGGCCCAGCCCCAGGGCCCGCAGAGCCCCATCCCGTTTCACAGCAGCACCAGGTTCACCCATTGGCCGATCAACAGCACCACCAGGCCGGCGGCCACCGCCGTGAGCAGGATGGCGCGGGGCTGGAAGAGAACGCCGAACAGACCCACCAGCTTGAGGTCCATCACCGGGCCCAGCAGCAGGAAGGCCAGCAGGGCGCCGGGGGTGACCTGGGCGGCGAAACCCAGGGCCAGAAACGCATCCACGCTCGAGCACACCGACACCACCAGGCTCAGCAGCATCAGGCTGAAGATCGAGAGGGTGGGGGCGCCCCCCACCGCCAGCAGCCAGGCCCGCGGCACCGCGGTCTGCACCAGGGCGGCAATGGCGCAGCCCAGCACCAGCAGCAGGGCCAGATCGAGGAACTCCGTGCTGCCATGGCCCAGCACCTCCGCCAGGGGCGGCCGCCGGGGGGGCAGGGCGGGTGGTTCGGGAGCCGAGCCGCCGCCGATCAGGCCGCTGCGTCGCTCCAGCAACGACACCCGGCTGAGTGGCTGGCTGAGCCGCCGCTCCTCCAGCAGGGCCGGGGTCAGCAGTCGGGCCTCCGGCAGCCGGCCCAGCAGGGTGGCCAGCGCCAGGGCGATCACCAGGGCCCCGAGCGGCCGGGCCGCCAGCAGCCAGGGCTGGTCGGGGAAGGCGGCCCAGGTGCTGGCCAGCACGATCGGATTGAGCACCGGCGCCGCGAACAGAAAGCCCAGCGCCGTGGCCAGGGGAGCCCCGCTGGCCAGCAGCCGCCGCGCCACCGGCACGTTGCCGCACTCACAGGCCGGCAGGGCGAAGCCGAGGGCGGCGCCGGTGAGCGGCCCCAACAGCGGATTGGCCGGCAGCTTGCGCACCCACGCCCCGCCGGGGCTGAGCCAGCGGGCCAGGCTGGAGATGGCTACTCCGATCAGCAGGAACGGCATCGCCTCCACCAGCAAGGCCTGGAACAGGGCCCAGGTGGTGGCGAGGCGCTCCAGGTTCACGATGCTGGCCGGCTGGTTGTGCCACCGCCAGCCTCGAACCAGGCCGGGATCGCCTCGAAGCAGGCGGCGTTCTTCTCGTTCTCGCGCGCCTCCACCTTCCAGCAACAGCTGCGGCCGCCCTCCCGGCTCTGCAACAGGGCATTGGCCCGCTCCCACACCCAGGCGGCGCTGCCCTCCATGCCCACGTTGGCCATCACCCGCAGATCAAGGGCCTCCCGTTCGTGCAGGGCCTGCCAGTCGCCCAGCAGGGGGTCGTCAGCGTTGACCAGCACGGTGTGATCGAACTGCTCCGCCAGCTGGGCCTCCAGGGGCCGCAGGCCGGAGAAATCCACCACGAAGCCGTTGGCATCGAGCCGCTGGGCCAGGAACCAGCAGGTGAATTGGCGGCTGTAGCCGTGAAGGAAGCGGCAGTGGCCGCTGTGGCGCCATTGCCGGTGGCAGCAGGGGTAGCCGCCGAAGGATTTGGAGCAGGTGTAGGCCGCCGCTGGAGCTGCCGTCATGGGATGGGGGAGGATCGCAGCAGCCGCATGACGCAGGCCTTGGAGGCATCATTTCAGCTCCCCAGCACCGCCGCCGGGGATCTGCCGCCAGCGGAGCTGATCGCGACCCTGCGGTTCGATGCCGCCGGTCTGATCCCCGCCATCGCCCAGGACTGGCTGGACGGGGCCGTGTTGATGGTGGCCTGGATGAACCGGGAAGCGATCGAGCACAGCCTCGCCTCCGGCGAGGTCCATTACTGGAGCCGCTCCCGCCAGGAGCTCTGGCACAAGGGGGCCACCAGCGGCCACTTCCAGCGCCTCAGGGGCCTCCGCTACGACTGCGACGCCGACGTGCTGTTGCTCAGCGTCGAGCAGATCGGCGACGTGGCCTGCCACACCGGCGCCCGCAGCTGCTTCTACGAGGCTGGCCCCCGCGCCAGTGAGGGCGGCGGCGCCGCCCTGTCGCCGCCGGCCGATGCCTGCAGCGAACTGGCCCGGCTGATCGCCGGCCGCCGCGATCGGCCCGAGCCCGGCAGCTACACCAACAAACTGCTGGCCGGGGGCGACAACGCCATCCTCAAGAAGATCGGCGAGGAGAGCGTGGAGTTCGTGATGGCTTGCAAAGACGAGGATCCCACCGCCATCGCCGGCGAGGCGGCCGATCTGATCTTTCACCTGCAGGTGGCCCTGGCCCACCACGGCGTGGCCTGGCGCCAGGTGCTGGAGGTGCTGGCGGCGCGGCGCGGGGCTCCGCGGCGGAATCCGGCGGAATCCGCTTAACTCCAGCCTGTCCATTCAGGGCGGAGGCGAGCCGAACGGGCTGGGTTTGCTGTAGAGCCAGCGGAGGGTGGCCAGGTCGCGGGGGCTCAGCCGCAGCACCGGTTCGGCCCCCGGCACCGCCGCCATCACATCGGCCGGGTCGGGGCTGTGGCCCCAGAGCCCGAAGGCGTGGCCGAGTTCGTGCAGGGCCGTGGCCTCGATCGCGGCGCGGCGTTGTTCCGGGCTGATCAACACCTCCACCCGCGGCTCCAGCCGCCAAACCCCCAGGCGCTCGGTGTCCTGCAGGCTGAGGCTGGCTCGGCCGTGGCTCGCCCGGGCCTGGCCTGCGGCCTGCTGAAGCCGGGGCGGCCGTTGGCGACGCACCAGCACCTGGGCCCGCTGGGGATCCTCCACCCGCTTCAGGGGGAGATGGTCCTGCCACTGCCCCAGGGCAGCCTCCACCGCCTGGAGCCACAGCAGCTGGAAGCGGGCGGCGGGGCCCTCCAGGCTCACTGGCTCCACCCAGACGCACCACTGGGGGAGCACCGGCCAGCCAGCGGCGCTGGGTTCGAGGACCTGGCGGTAGTCGCCAGATGGAGCCTCGGCCGGCAGCGTCTCCCGGGGGGGTGCAGAGCCCCTGCCTGAGCCCACCCAGGGCCGGCTTGTCTGGGCGAGGGGGCAGACCTCGACGGCTCGGCCAGGGTCAGCCAGCAGGGGAAGGGCCACGGCCAGCAGGGGAAGGGCCAGCAGCCGGGCGGCCAACCGGGCACCCATCTCAGGCCGGCAGGCCCACACCCCGCGCCATCAGGGTGGCCAGCAGGGGGATGGTGGCGAAGCCGGCCAGCTCGATGTTCAGTACCCAGCGCAGCCGGCCCGCCAGGGCCTCACTCACCTCGGGCAGCTCCCCCTTGCGCAGGGGAATCGCCCAGAGGATGTAGGTGACCGTGGGGTAAAGCGAAAGCGCTCCCACCGCCAGGTACACCCCCACTTTCCACCAGAACAGGGGGTTTTCGGTGTAGAAGCCACTGCCCTGGCCGTAGTGGAGCACCCGCAGGATGCCGCTGAGCAGCACGGCGAGGGCGGCGATCCCGTACACCACATCGGTGATCACCATCAAGGTGGCCTCCCCCTTGGCCGGGTTGGCCTTGATCAGGCGCCGCTCCAGCACCAGGGCGCCGAAGCAGACCATGAAGCTGAGGTAGTGCACGTAGGCCACCACCGCGCTGGGCAGCACGCCGGTGGGGAACACGAATCCCGGGGAAGCCAGGGCCGTAAGAGCGGTGAAGGGAGCCATTGCTGCAGGGGCCGTGGGCAGGGTTGCTGGCCAGACCGTAGCGAGCCCGCTGGGCCAAACCAGGTGCGTGGATGTGCCGACTAGCACCAAAGGGGATCAAAAAAGGGAATAACCCTATCGATCTCCGGTAGACATTCTGCTGATTTCAGGATCCCTGATTTTCTTTCTTAGAGTGGCTCCGAACATAGGAAATAGGCCAGTGGTCAGTTCACTCAGTGCCTATCTCGGTGAAATCGGCCGATATCCCCTGCTCTCCCCCGTTCAGGAACTTACCCTTGGCCGAACTGTTCAAAAGATGGTGGCCCTCAACGACCGCTGCCGCCTGGGCGGAGGCGAGTCAAGCGCTTGTTCCTTCTCCGATCTGGAGCGTCGCCGGATTCGCCTCGGCGAGCAGGCCAAGCAGCGGATGATCGTCGCCAATCTGCGGCTGGTGGTGGCCATGGCCAAGCGTTACCAGGGCAAGGGGCTGGACCTGCTGGATCTGATCCAGGAGGGCACGATCGGCCTCTGCCGGGCCGTCGAGAAGTACGACCCCAGCCGTGGCCATCGCTTCAGCACCTACGCCTACTGGTGGATTCGCCAGGGGCTCAACCGTGCGCTCTCCACCCAGAGCCGCACGATTCGGATTCCGGTCAATGTGAATGAACAGCTCACCAAGCTGCGGGCCGCCAGGGCCGAGCTGCTCCAATCCCGGGGTCTTCCCGCCACCGCCACGGAGCTGGCCACGCACCTCGATCTGTCCCTGGACCAGATCGATGCCCTGCAGGGCTGCGAACGGCGCAGCGTCACCGTCAGCCTTCAGGGGGGACTGAACGCGGATACCGACCCTTCCGATCTGCTCGACGTTCTGCCCAGCCCCGAGGCGTCCCCGCTGGAACGGGCCGAGCTCGCCGAGCGCCGGGGCATGGTGTGGACCCTGCTCGAGCAGGCCAACCTCACCGCCAAGGAGCGGACGGTGGTCGAGCTGCGCTTCGGTCTCGATCGGGATCAGCAGTGGCGCACCCTGGCGGAGGTGGCCCAGCAGCTCTCCTGCAGCCGGGAGTATTGCCGCCAGGTGGTGGGGCGGGCCCTGCGCAAGATGCGCCAGATCGGCCTCCAGAGCGGCCTGGTGGAGCTCGTATAGGGGAGTGATCTCCGTCCCTGGATGTCCTTGAAACCGAACTTGTGCCGCCGGGATCGTGCCGTGATGATGAACCCGTTCATTGCTGTGGAACGGCCATGGCCAGCTCCGACATCCCCTTCGACTCCACCTCCAGCGCTCCAGGCTCCGCCGCCGAAGACGGCCCCACGCTGGAGGCCGAGGTGCTCGAGAGCAGAGTGGTCGACGAAGGCCTGCTGCAGCGCCTGTTGCGCCGCGCCGGTCGGGCCATCGCCCTGCCCGCCATCGAGTGCCTGGAGTTGCTGCTGGATGGCAACACGCCTCCCCAGGTGCGCTTCACGGTGCTGGCCGCCCTCACCTACCTGGTGCTGCCGCTCGACCTGATCCCCGATTTCATTCCGGTGGCCGGCTTCAGCGACGATCTGGTGGCGCTCACCGCCCTGCTCGGCATGACCGGCACCCACCTGACGCCGGACATCAAGCTGCGGGCCCGGCGCAAGCTGGACCGCTGGTTCCCCCCCTCCCGTTGATGGCCGCGCTGAGCTCCGAACAGCTCGAAGAGCTGCAGGTCTTCCTGAAGGACTGGCTGCGCCACAGCGGCCGCACCCAGGCCGACCTGCGCCGCGCCCTGCGGACCGAATCAATTCGGATGCCCGTCCTGCTCGAGGAGCTGCAGCGGCTGCATGGCCAGCAGGGCCTGCGGGGGGTGGCGGAGCGGCTCTGCGCGATCGAGGCCCTCTGGCAGAGCGAGGAAGGGGCCGAGGCGCCCCCCGACGGCGAGGGTTCTGGAATGGATCCCCTCACCCAGCTCGACCTCGACCTCGATGCCCTGCTCAATGAAATCCGCGAAGGCTGCCAAACCTAGATTCCAAATCCAGGCCGTTGCAGGCAGAGTGATCGTCCTTGCGGCCACCCCGATGACGTCCCCACTGCGCTCCGATCGAGAGAGTCCGGCCTTCCTGCCCTCCGGCCGGAGGGGCCCGGGCTCTGCTGCCACCGCCACAGCCCTGGTGATGGCAGCGACAGCGGCGGTATGGAGTGGTCTGCCGGTGATGGCCCAGAGCGAATCGTTCCTGCTCAAGCGCGGCAGCAACGTCGGTCCCTCCACCCGGATCAAGCCGGTGAACTGCGTCACGGCGGCGGATGGGTCGGTCACCTGCAACACCGCCATCGAGAACTCTCCGAGCGATACCCCCGCCAAGCCCGACTACAGCCCGTTCAAGAATTGATGATCCGGTTTCGCGCCTTGTTCGCCGATCAGCCCTTTCTCGGCCTGGTCGAGCGGTTCGAGCGGCAGCTGGCTAAGTTGCTCTCCGTGCTGATCCTCATCGTGGTGGTGGCCGGCACCATCCAGCTGGTCGTCTCGGTGCTCGGGGAGGTCGTCAACCCTGCCGCCGGTTGGCTGGGGGAGGACATGATCCGGATTCTTGGTGATGTCCTCACCCTGCTGATCGCCCTGGAAGTGCTCCAGAACGTCACCGCGTACCTGCGCCGCCACGTGGTGCAGATCGAACTGGTGCTGCTCACGGCCCTCACCGCCGTGGCCCGGAAGGTGATCGTGCTGCCCCAGGGCGCCGAGAACAAGCCCGAGCTTCTCTTCGGCCTGGCCCTGATGGTGGTGGGACTGTCCGCCGGCTACTGGCTGGTGCGCCATGCTGATCTCAAGGCGCTCAAGGCGTCCAGGTCAGCGTCAGCCAGAGCGTTCCTGGAGCCGGATCGGTAGCGACCACCCGGTGGCGGCGGCCGGGGGCGATCAACACCGTGTCGCCTTCTCTCAGCTGCCGTGGGCTTGCTTCATCGGCGAACTGAAGCTGGGCGCTGCCGCTCAGCACCATCACCCACTCCGAGCCGGGCTGCTCCTGCCAGCCGCCGCTGTAGGCGCAGGAGTGGATCCGCTCCAGCAGCAGACCCGGCGCTTCCAGCAGCCGCTCGGTCCGCTCCTGGCCCTCTTCCGGGCAGGGGCTTGCCAGCAGGTTGGGCGCTTCAGGCTCCCTGCGGCCTTCCCCAGAAGGGCAGCCTTCCCCCCAGCGGCGGCCGATCTCGAAGCCGTGCTGGCGCGCCAGGCCCACCACGCTGTGGTGATCCGCGCAGTTGCGCAGGGCCTCGCCGAGACCGGCATCGCTGCGGCTGAGGGCCACGAAGGCATTGAGTTGCTCCACCTTGGCCAGGAAGCACTGCAGATCCTCTTCGGCCATTGGGTTTCCTCCGTTCAGATACGGCTCTCCAATCTGTCCGCTCAGCCCTCCAGCCGCTTCGACATCAGAAAGCGGTGAAAGATCACCCCGGCCAGGGGCAGGGTTTCCAGGCCGTCCACCTGCCAGCCCTCCCGCTCGAACAACGGCCGCGACAGAAAGCTGGCTGCGGTGCGCAACCGTGGGGTGCCGGCCTGGCGGGCCACCGCTTCGAGGGCCTGCAGCAGGGCCCTTCCCCTCCCCTGACGGCAGGAGCGCCCCCGGCAATAGAGAAGTGAGATCCGATCGGCGGGATCGAGCAGGGCGAAGGCTTCGATCGCCGCCGGGCCTCCAGCCGCTTCGCCTGTGCCGCCACGAGCTCCCAGGCTCACCCTGCCGACCCCCCGGGCCAGTTCCAGCGGCAGGGTGGCGCGATTGGTGGCCAGCTCGGACCAGGCCTTCACCTGGGCGTGGCTGTAGATCCCGGGCGCCTGGCTAAGCACCGCGTCGCGGTAGACGGCGATCACCGCGGCGAGGTCGCCGGTGGTGAGGGGCCGCAACCTGGCCATGGGGGGGTGCTGGTGCTGCGAAGAAATGAAACGAGATTGGTCCGAATGGTCCGATAGGCTCGCCTGGTGGAGGGGTTCCTGCATACGGTCAACAGAGGCCGATTGAGTTGAGCAGAGCATGACCATGGCCGATTCGAAGCCACTCACGATCGGTGAACTGGAGGCCGGCTACTCCGCGTACTGCCAGGCCCTGCGGAGGTTGGTGGCCGATGAACGCAGCCAGGAGCGAATTGAGCGTACCCACTGCTGGCACAATCTGCAGCGCCTGCATGATTGCCTGCCCCAGCGTTACCGCTCACCGCTGGATCTGTACCAGCGTTACCTGCGGGCCCACCAGGCCGGGCTTCCGATCGATCAGTGAGTCTGGAGCTTCGGGCAGATGCCTTGATGCCCCCGGTTGGCCCGCCTGTGGCCCCTTGGTTCGGCCGGTTGCCGAATCCCTGCTGACGGTATCAATCGTGTAGCTTGTTGAGAACGAGTGGCTTCTCGTCCACGACGTTCTTCACTGCCTACCAAATCCATGCTGACCGGATCCGAGCTGCTTGCCAAGGTCAAGGAACTGGGTGATGCGGGCAAATCAGAAGTCGTCCGCAGCTGTGGCTATGTTTCCAGGAAGAAAGATGGGTCCGAACGGCTGAACTTCACGGCGTTCTATGAAGCCCTGCTGGAAGCCAAGGGTGTGGAGTTCGGCTCCGTCAGCAAGATCGGCAAGGGAGGCCGCCGCCTCAGTTATGTGGCCACGGTGCAGGGCAACGGCAATCTGCTGGTGGGCAAGGCCTACACCGCCATGCTCGATCTGCAACCCGGCGATGAATTCGAGATCAAGCTGGGCCGCAAGCAGATTCGTCTGAGCCCTGCGGGCAGCGACGCCAACGACCCCGACGCTTGAGCGCCGCTTCCCCTCGGCCCTGGTGGCGGCGCCTTCTGGTGCTTGCCATGCTGGCGGGTGTTTTCTTGCTGCTGAGTTGGCCGCGCTCGGCCTATGGCGCCAGCGCGGATCAACGCGCCAGCGGTGAGCAACTCTTCGAGGCTCACTGCGCCGGCTGCCACATCAACGGCGGCAACATCCTGCGCCGCGGCAAGACCCTGAAGCTGGCCACCCTGCAACGCAACGGCATCGAGGGTCCCGAACTGATCGCCTCGATCGCCGCCGCCGGCATTGGCCAGATGGGTGGCTACGCCACGGTCCTTGGCGAGGATGGCTCAGCGCTGGTGGGGGAGTGGGTCTGGCAGCGGGCCCTGGCCGGCTGGGCCCCGCCTGCTGCCGATCAGTCCGCTCCAGGTCAGAAGGCCTGAATCCAGGGGTAGACCTTCAGGTCGCTCCAGATTCCCTGCCGCCAGTAGACATCCCCATGCAGCAGGCTCTCGACCTGCGCGCGGCTCTCGGCTTCGTAGATCCCGAAGACATGGGTGCTCCCTTCGGTGGGGCCGAGGGTGATCAGAACGCCCTCCTCCTTTTGGCGTTGCAACCCGGCGAGGTGTTCGGCGCGGTAGGGCACCCGCTTCGTCATGGCGTCGTCGCAGTAGGTGCCCCACAGAACGAAGCGCATGGAAACAGGCGAAAGCGAATCCCGAAACTAGCCCTTGGAAGGGGCGACCTAGGGTTCTGGCAGACGATCGGGAGGACGGATGTCCCTGGCCAACGTGGCGGTGGGGGAGCTGGTGGTGCTGCGCAGCTTTCCCGCCGATCCCTCCCTGCAGGACCGGTTGCGGGCCATGGGCGTCAAGCCCGGCGTTGCGCTCCAGGTGGTGCGGCGGGGCTTTCCCGGCGGGATCCTGCACGTGCGGGTGGGTCTGCTGGAGTTCATGCTGCGCCGCCGCGACGCCGCCCAGATGGAGATCGCGCCCATCACCGCCTGAGCCCAGCCAGTTTTCTCAGCCCAGCCCCCTCAGCCCAGCCCCAGCCGCAGGCCTCCCTGATACACCAGGAACGCCATCGCCCAGGCCAGCGCCAGGGACCAGACAATCGACAACCAGGTGAAGGCCTGGCTCTTCGATTCCTTGAGCTGAATCGCCACGGTGGAGAGGCAGGGGGTGTAGAGGAGGGTGAACATCATGAAGCTCAGCGCCTGCAGGGGGGTGATTGAAGCCACCATCGCGGCACCGAGGTTGGCCTGGGAGGTGGCATAGATCACCGCCATCGCCCCCAGCAGGATCTCCTTGGCGATGAAACCGAAGATCAGGGAGATGGTGAGCTGGGGATTCATGCCGATCGGGCCCAGCAGCGGTTGGCAGAGGCTGCCGATCTGGCCGGCCAGGGATTGGCCGGAGAAGTGATCCACGCCGAGGGGCAGGTTGTTGAGCAGCCAGATTGCGATCACCCCCACAATGATGAATTGCCGTGTGGTGACAAAGAAGTTCTTCATCTCCCAGGTGGCTTTGCGCAGCATCGTGGTCAGGCTGGGCAGGCGGTAGGGGGGCAGCTCCAGCACGAAGGCCTCGCGGCTCGGGTACACGTGCCGGAACAACAGGGCCGTGAGGATCGCCGCCACGAAGCTCATCACGTAGAAGCCGAAGATCACCAGGCCCGGGGCCCACCAGGGCCGGGCAAAGAAGGCCCCGGCCATGAACACGAACACGGCCAGCCGCGCCTGGCAGAGGGAGAAGGGGATCACCAGCATGGCCAGCAGCCGCTGGGAGCGATCGCGGATGACGCGGGTGCCCATGATCGCCGGCACGTTGCAGCCGAAGCCCATGATCTGCAGCACGAAGGAGCGGCCGTCCATGCCGAGCCAGTGCATCACCCCATCCATCAGAAAGGCGGAGCGGGCCAGATAGCCCGAGTCTTCGATCAGGGCGATCATCAGATAGAAGAGAAAGATGATCGGCATGAAGCTGATCACTGTGGTGATCCCCATCCACAGGCCATCGCTGACCAGCCCCACCAGGAAGCCCGGCAGCCCCAAGGCACCCAGGGCCGGGACCAGCAGGGTCCCCTGGATCCAGTCAAAGCCCAGCCCCATCGTCTCCTGGATTGGGCCACCCACGGCATAGATCACCTGGAACATGGCCAGCATCACGGCCAGGAAAGCCACCACCCCCACGGCGGGATTGAGCAGGACCCCATCGAGACGGTGGCTGAGCCGATCGAACAGGCCCTCCGGCAGCAGCACGCAGCGCTCAGTCAGCTCCTGCAGCCTTTGATCGAGCTCCGCGGCGGTGGGGGCGGCGAGGACTGGTGTTGGGTGGATCTGATCGGCCTGGTGGATCCGCTCCAGGAGCGCAGCGATCCCCTGGTTCCGCCGGGCGCTGATCGCCAGCACCGGCCGTTGCAGTTCCTCGCTGAGCCGAGCCTGGTCCACCAGCACGCCGAAGCGCGCCGCCTCGTCGCTCATGTTGAGGGCGATCAGCACCGGCAGGCCGGTGGCCAGCACCTCCAGGGCGAGACGCAGCTGGCAGTCCACCCGGCTGGCATTGAGCACCACCACCGCCAGATCCGGCGGGTTCTCGGCCAGGAACCGCCGCACGATCGCCTCGTCCTCGCTGCTGCCGAGCAGGTCGTGGATGCCGGGCAGGTCGATCAGTTCGTAGGGGCGGCCGCGGTCATCGGCCGGCAAGGGGCCCCGCAGCAGCTCCACGGTGAGGCCCGGCCAGTTGGCCACCTGGGCCTCGCCGCCGGTGAGGGCGTTGAACAGGGTGGACTTGCCGGTGTTGGGCATGCCCAGCAGGGCGAGGCGCACCACCCCCTGCATCAGCGGACCAGCCGGGGCTGGGCGGTGGCAGCCGGGCGCCAGGAGGTTCATGGGGTGGAGCTCATGCCCCAATGCTACGGAGGCTTGGGGGGCTGGTTCACTGGGCAGGCGTGGGCGGATCCCCGGGGTCCAGGCGGTGGCGCCGAAAGATCAGCATCCGGTTGTTGGCCGGCAGGCTCAGATCCGCGGCTGTCTCCAGGCCCACGGCGGCCGCCTCGCGCGCCAGCTGCCGGGCGTCGCGCACACCCATGGACGGATCGAGGCTGCGCAGGTGGGCATCGAAGGCTTCGTTGCTGGCGCTGGTGTGGACCCCGTCGTCGCTGAAGGGGCCGTAGAGCAGCAGCAGCCCGTTGGCAGCCAGCACCCTGGCGCTGCCGGCCAGCAGATCCAGCACGGCCGGCCAGGCCATGATGTGGGCCGTGTTGGCGCTGAACACCGCCTCGAGCGGCCCCGCCGGCCACTGCTCGGGCCGGCGCACATCCAGTTCGATCGGCGGCTCTTGGTGGCCCGGCCCTGGGCCCCTGGCCACCAAGGCCCAGCGACGTTGCAGGCCATCGAGAGACTCGGGCCGGTCCGATGGTTGCCAACGCACCGGCAGGCTTTCGCAGATGTGAACGGCGTGCTGACCACTGCCGGAGCCCACCTCCAGCACCCGGGCGTGGGGGGGGAGCCAGCGGCGCAGCACCTCCAGGATCGGCCCCTTGTTGCGTTCGCAGGCTTCGGAATAGGGAATCAAGCGTCCATGGCGCGGCGGAGCTCGGCACAGAACGCCGCCGCCGCCGCCGCCGGATCGGCTCCTGCCGCCGTGGCGGCGGCCATCCGCTTCACCAGGGCGCTGCCCACGATGGCGCCGTCGGCACCCCAATCGCGCACCTGGCGGGCCTGCTCGGGGCTGGAGATGCCGAAGCCCACCGCCACCGGCGTGGGGCCGAATCCCTTCAGCTGCCCCACCAGTTCGCCCACCCTGGATGCCAGCTGGCTGCGCACCCCCGTCACCCCGGTGACGCTGACCAGGTAGGTGAAGCCGCGGCTGGCGGCGGCAATCCGGGCCATGCGCGCGGCGGGGGTGGTGGGGGCCACCAGCAACACCAGATCCAGCCCCTCGGCGGCGGCGATCGGCGAGAGCCGCTCGGCTTCCTCCAGGGGCAGGTCGGGAACCACCAGGCCGGCGGCACCGGCGGCGGCGGCCTGGTGGCAGAACGGCTCCAGGCCCCAGTTGAGCAGGGGATTGGTGTAGGTGAACAGTACCACTGGAAGGGTGAGCTGGCCACGCAGGCTGGCCAGCAGCTCAAGCACCTTGGCGGGGGTGGTGCCGGCGGCCAGGGCGCGGGCGGCGGCGGCCTGGATCACCGGTCCATCGGCCAGGGGATCGCTGTAGGGAATGCCCAGCTCGATGACATCGGCACCTTCGGCCTGGAGCGCCAACAGGGTGCGGCCGGTGGTGGCGAGATCGGCATCGCCCGCCATCAGAAAGGGCATCAGGGCGCAGCGCCCACCCTGCTTCAAGGTGATGAACCGCCGTTGGATGGCGGTGGCAGCTCCCTGCAGGTTGCCGATGGCGGAGGGGCTCACGACTCCGGCTCGCCGGTGGGCTGGCCCAGTTCGCGCAGCAGGGTTTCCTGCTCTGCGGGGCTGAGGGCGTCGAACTGCTTCTGGAGGGCGTCGGTGGTTTGCTGGTCGTAGGCGCTGCGGTACTGGCGTCGCTGTTTCATGAAGCTCATCTTGCCGGTCACCACCCGGAAGAGGTAGCTGCCCGTCCAGCCGATCACACCCAGGATCAGCACGGCTTCGGCGGCGATTCCGGCGGAGGGCCCTTCCAGGCCGGCAGCTCGGAAAACCCAGTAGCCCAGGCCGCCGAGGGTGAAGACGCCAAGACCCAGCAGCAGGGACTGACCCCGGGTCATCGGCTCAGGCCTCCCCTTGGCCGGAGAGGCGCAGGTTCAGGAAGGGGGAGAACAGGATTAGACCCGGGAAGAACAGGAACACCAGCCCATACACGCCCAGGCGCTCCAGCTTGCCCATCGCCGTCCAGCGCTTGTTCATCCACCAGTAGAGCGCCAGCGGAATCACCACCAGGTAAGCCCCGGCCACCACCAGGTAGGCGCCGATCACCAGCAGGGATTCGGAACTGAGGGACTGGAGCAACCCGAGCAGAGGCATCGGTCTGGAGGCGCGGTGGCTGAAATCTAAGCTGTGCGGACCGGGGGCATGGCGGAACCGGTAGACGCAGCGGACTTAAAATCCGCAGGCCGCAAGGCTGTGGGGGTTCAAGTCCCCCTGCCCCCATCGCCCAGATCGCCTGCGGGGAAGTACGTCTGCAAGATCCAGGCATTTTGCGCTGTGAGTTCTCCTGGTCACGCTCTGGTCACGGAAATAGCCAGTTAGAGACAGATTGAACACGGTTTCTGTCACGGATCCGTGCCTATCAAGGCCATGGCTATCCCTTCGCTCTTGAAGTCGTGCCCTCAGGTCAGCGCCCACGTCGGACGGGTTCTCTCCCCCAGCTCTGATGACAGCTGGAAACGTCAGAGGATCTCCACCCCACTTGCTGAACCCGGCGGGCATCTATCAGGCCAGCAAACTGGCGGAGAGACTGGGGAAAATGATTCAGCAGTTCCGAAGGGGCTCAAAGCCCTTCCCTGTTTTGAGGGATTGGCGCAACAGCCCTCCAGGAAGTGGTGCCAATCCTTGGAATCAGCCCTGATCAAAGGCCTGAGCAGGGTGTGATGGCACCTTCATATCTGAATGTTCAAGGCCTCTGGATTCCGAGCGATTGAGCTCCGTACATCTCACTGAACATGGCCTGAAGCTGCCATGCCCTCAGGAGGGATTTGGCCACCTTGCGAAGGTCTTCGAGTTCGTTGCAGCTGTCGATCGCCCGTGAGTGGGCCTCGACGGAGAACTCTCGGCTGAGGGAAAGCGATTCTTTCATGAAAAAACTCTTTAGATGGTTAATTCAATTCGTGGCCCTGAGGATTCAACCGATCCCCAGCAGGCCGCGGGTGAAGGCTTCGCCGCCCAGGGCGAACTCAGTGGCCAGGAGGGCGATGAAGCCGAGCATGGCCATGCGGCCATTCAGCTTCTCGGCGCGCTCGTGGAAGCCCCAGCCGCTCTCGGCACTCACCACTTCCATACGCGGTTCGGTGGCGAAGGCATTGAGTCGGCCACCGTCTTCGGTTGTCACGGTGGCGCCGCGGATGGAGGAACGATCGAGGGCGCTGGGAGCGGTGGCGGTGGCTTGGGCCATGGGGAACTCGGGAGGGATGAGAGAACTGTAACAGATTATTGCGGAATGTAGACGCATGTGACTTCTGCGCCCCGGCCAGGCGGTTCGGGCCCTAAGGCAAACCATGGATGGCCCCAGCGCGAACAGGGCCGGGCTGGGTGCCCGGCCAGGGAAAGCCCTTCGACGTTCAGGACCACGAGCGGAGGCACGGATGAGACAGGCTCTTGAGTTCCGTTACAAAAGTCATGACGTTTCGGTCAGCTCTTTCTCGAATCCCTCTCCAGCGGGGTCATCACCCCCTGGCAGCTCTCCTGGCTCACCCATCAGCAAGGCAGCTTCTCCCGGTTGGAGGAGGCCACTGCGCTTAGGCTCGGGCGCCTTCTTGATGAAGGTGAAATCCAGCTGGGCTGCCGGTTCTCCGCGAGAATCTGAGCCACGACACCCTTCTCGACCTTCGCTGCCTGCCCCTGCCTCTCATTTTGGTTTCGCTGCCTTCGCTGAAGCCTGGAATGGCTGCCTTGCCATGGTTGGCTCTGTGAATGGAGATCTGCTTGGGGTGAACTTTGATGAATATGACCAACAAAGTGGCCCGAATAGCAGTTGCTACCCGGGCCGTATTTACAGCACTCTCCAGAGAATGAATCAACGGAGTTGCTTGACGAAGGGAACGACCTACGTCGCCTTCTGATATAACTCCTCCAGCCGCTCCCGGC
>NZ_JAGQBB010000015.1 GCF_024345415.1 Synechococcus sp. Tobar12-5m-g
CCAAGGCCCTCACCGCCAACGCTGACGCCCTCGTCAACGGCGCCGCCCAGGCCGTCTACAACAAGTTCCCCTACACCACCCAGCAGCAGGGCCCCAACTACGCCTCCACCCCGGAAGGCAAGGCCAAATGCTCCCGTGACATCGGCTACTACCTCCGGCACATCACCTACTCCCTGGTGGCTGGTGGCACCGGCCCCCTCGACGAGTACCTGATCGCCGGTCTCGATGAGATCAACCGCGCCTTCGAGCTCTCCCCCTCCTGGTATGTGGAAGCCCTGAAGTACATCAAGGCCAACCACGGTGTCTCCGGTGACCCCGGTGTGATCGCCAACAACTACATCGACTACGCCATCAACGCCCTCGTCTGAGCCCCTCGGGGAACCAGATCGCCGTTCGGCAGCCAGGGGCCCCATCAGGGGCCCTTTTTTGTGGCGCGCCCTGGTTGGCCATGGGCGGGAGATTGCTGGGCAATCACCTGAGCTTCCCCGCCATCACGAATCATGGATCTCAGGGAATCCTGACGAAGCTGCTGATTAGCGTGGATGCTCCACGGCTCCGCTGAGCGAGATCCGTGGCACGTTCCTTTCTCCACGCCCACCCCATGGCATTACTTCAAGCGCCTTATCTTGGCATTGAGCGATTCGCCAATGACCGTGACAAGGAAAACTGGGCCAATGCCTCTGAACAGGATAAAAACACCATCATTCGCTCCGTGTATCGCCAGGTACTCGGACAGCAGTATCTCATGGACAATGAACGGCTCAGCGGAGCCGAATCGCTGTTTCGGAACAACTACCTCACAGTCAGTGAACTTGTTCGCACGGTTGCAAAGAGTGGCCTGTATCGCTCGCGGTTCTTTGAGAACTGCAACGCATACCGTTTCATCGAGCTCAACCACAAGCATCTCCTTGGCAGGGCTCCCCAGAACAAAGCCGAGATGCTGCATCATTTCACCATTCTGCAGGACCAAGGCTACGACGCAGAAATCGATTCCTACATCGACAGCTCCGAGTACCAGAACCGCTTCGGCCCGGATGGAGTTCCCTATCTTCATGGCTGGGACTATTCGATCGGCCACGAGGGGCGCCAGTTCTCCTGGCTGATGCAACTCGCCCGGGGTGCCGGGGCCTCCGTGCGGGGTGATGCCGCCGGCAATCAGTTCCGGCTCGGCAATGCCCTTCATCAGGATCGTGCCGTGTCGGTGGTAGGTCCGAATGCTTCCGGAGGTTCCTTCCGCGCCAGGATTGGCTCAGGTTCGGGTGATGGAGACATCGGCACCCCCCGCCGCTCCCCTTCCCAAGCCCATCGCCAGGAGGGGCTCTGTGGTGCTTCCGGCAGCCGTGGCACCAGCGATGGAAGCCGGAGGATCGTGACGATCTCGGTGAGCGGACTGGCGTGCAACGACGTTGTCCGCAGCGCTGATTATGTGATGCGCGTGCCCTACACCCGCATGAATGAGGCCCTGCGGCGGGTCAACCGGATGGGTGGGACGGTAAGAAACGTCACAGTCAACTAACCCTCTGGCCGGTGTGATCAAACCATGGGGCAGGGCCTCCTGCTCCATGGTTCCCACCTTGGGACTGGGTCCAGTGGGATCAAGTCCCTCGCGATGGCGGCTCTCAAGGGACTTGCGACCCACCTGGCATCATTCCAACCACTCAAGGGGACGTAAACCACACCATGATCGTGGCCGCAGATCCAGGCAACGAAGCCAGTGGCAGCGAGGCTCCGGTGGCCGGGCAGCGCCGTTACGTGGCCTACCGCGCCCAGAAGGATCCGGCCCGCGGCATGCTCAGCCGGTTCCATGACAAGGAGTGGACCGAGGCCTACATCCACGGGGTGCTCTTCGACCTCTGAGGTTCAGCCGGGTTCGCTGGCAGCCCCCTCGCTCGCCCCTATGCCGTGATCACCGGGAAGGGCGGTGTCAACCCTGACGTTTGTTGACGTTTTGTTTCGTTACGGTTGATTTCCATCGGCTTCGCGACGCGCATGACTGCCGCTCCACCCCTGCGCATCGCCATCGCCGGCGCCGGCAGCTCGGGCATGCTCCTGGCCATCCTGTTGGAGCGCCAGGGCCACCAGGTCAGCCTGTTCGAGCGGGCGGCGGCCCCCCGCACCGAGGGCTGCGGGATTCTGCTGGTGAGCGCTGGTGTCCGGGCGGTGGCCGAGGCAGGTGTGCCCGGCCTTGCCGAGCGCCTGATCGCCGCCGGCCAGCCTGTGCGCAGCTATCACTTCCGCAACCTGCTGGGCGGCACGATCAATGTGGCGGAAGCGGACCAGGCCCCTCACGAATTGCCCAGCCTGTTGATCCACCGCACCGCCATCCTCGAAACCCTTTGGGGTGAGCTCGGTCCTGGCCTCTTCCATGGCGGTTGCGCCGTGGAATCCTGCCATCAAGACGGAGCTGGGGTGCGGCTGGGACTCGCCGATGGCCTTGGCTGGGAGGGTGATCTGTTGATCGGTGCCGATGGGATTTTCTCCCAGGCGGCAGCCGCGGCGGTGGCTCCCGAGCGGCACCTGAACTATCTGGGGGATCGGGTGTGGCGCGGCGTGGTGCCCGACGACGGGTTCTGCCAGGAAGGGGAGTTTTTCGTCTACGCCCGGGGCAGGGGCATCTATGCCAACTTCTTCCACCTGGGCCCTGACGCGGAAGGCGTCGCCCGCACCCACTGGGGGTTCTTCAACGAGGAGGAGTTGCCGGTGGATCGCGGCGAGCAGCGCCGTCTCCTGCAGGAGCCGATTCCAGCCGAAGCCCTCGCCAAGTTATCGGCCCAGGCCGCTGCCGTGATTGCCTCCACCCCGCCGGAGCGGGTGGTGGCCAACTGGTCCTTCGACCTCGATCCCTTGCCCCGCCTTGTCAAGGGCCGGATCGGGCTGATCGGCGATGCGGCCCATGCGATGAGTTCATCCCAGGCCCGGGGCATGACGGCGGGCCTGGAAGATGCGGTGTACCTCGCCCGGGCTCTCGCCAACACGCCGGGCGACCCGACGGAAGCCCTGCGGGTCTACGGCGCCGAGCGGCTGCCTGTGGTGCACGACTACCAGTTCCGCAGCCGCGAGGTGAGCAACAGGATCGGTCGAAGCCGCCGCCCCCACAATCAGCGCCCGGAGCCCGTGGCGGTCTGAGGGCGGCACGCCGCGATCATCGAGGTTCAACGTGGGAACCGCCGTGCAGCACGAACCGAGAGGCCCAGCATCTTGACCCGCGTCCATGGCGAATTGGCTCCAACGGATTTCGGTGGCTGCTGATTTGTCCTCCCTTCCTGCTGGCTGAGCGCCTCGGGGCCCTTTCGATGGCAGCATCGACACCACCTTGAGAACAGCGGCCATGGTCGTCGCCGGAGATCCAGCCAGCAGCCCCGTTGCGGGTGGAGCGCCGATCACGGAGGAGGAGGCCCTCGTCCGCCTGCGGCAGACGGACGACCAGTCGCTGCAGTACTACGCCGCCTGGTGGCTTGGCAAGATGCGCAGCCGCCACCCCGACACCCTTCCCTTGCTCTGTGCCGCCCTGGGCCAGCGACAGCCCCGTGAGCCGGCGGCGGGGGTGGAGCACAACGCCGTGGCCCGCAATGCGGCCCGCGCCCTCGGCAAACTGGGGGAAGCTTCTGCCGTGCCAGCCCTGCTCGCGGCCCTCGAAGACGAGGACGACGGCCTGCGGGAAGCGGCTGCCCGAGCCCTGGGAGATCTGGGGGCGGCTTCAGCGATCGCACCGCTCTGCAGAAGGCTGGCCAGCGGCCCTGCTGGAGCAGGAGCCCTAAGAACCGGCAACAGCCGGCTTGAGGAGCCCTGTGAGGCCATGCTGGAAGCCCTCGGGGAGATCGGCCAGGCCCACCCCGAGGTGATCGCGGTGATCAGGCCCTTCGTGGCCCACGAGCGCCCCCTGATCCGCAGTGCGGCCTGCCGGGCCCTGCTCCAGTTGACCGGGGATCCCCTCTGGGGCGACCAGCTGCTCGAACTGTTGGAGCATCCCCAGCTGCAGGTGCGCCGCGCCTCCCTGATGGATCTCGGCGCAGCAGGCTGGCGCCCGGCCCTGCAGCCCATCTGTCGCACCCTCGCCGAGAACAGTCTGAAGTTGATCGCCCTCAGGGGCCTGGTTGAAGCCAGAGCCAGCTGCGAGCAAGGCCACCCTGGAGACCCGGACCCATCCATCGCCGACATCCTGGCGGCGATGGATGATCTGCTCTGATCCCCCTGGCCGGCCCTTCGGCGATGCTTGATGGCCTCTCCTGATCACCCGGGCTTGCTGATCGAGGCTCTGCAGCGGGCCGACAGTCCCGAGCGCCTGCTGGAAGCCACAGAAAACCTGGCCGCGGCCTGCCATCCTGGCGCCGCCCTCGCCCTGGTGGAGGTTCTCGGTTTCAACAACCCCGGCGCCGCCGTCGCCGCCGTGGACGGGCTGATCGCGCTGGGGCCGCTGGCGGTGGAGCCGCTGCTCTCCAACCTGGATGGCCACAACTACGGCGCCCGGGCCTGGGCCGTGCGGGCCCTGGCCGGCATCGGCGATGTGCGGGGCGTTCAGGTGCTGGAGCGGGCGTTGGCCTCCGATATCGGCCCCAGCGTGCGGCGGGCCGCCGCCAGGGGCCTAGGTCGGATCAACCTGGAGCCCCTGGAGGCCAGCGAGCGGGTCGCCCTGCGGCTGCATTGCCTCGACGCCCTGCTGGCCGCCTGTGAAGACGCGGAGTGGGTGGTGCGCTATGCCGTGGCCGTTGGCCTGGAGACGCTGCTGAGCCAGCTGTCGGCACCTGCCGACCAACGGCAGCGCGGCCTCGCCGGGCTCAGCGGCCTCGCCGCCGCCAGCGAAGACACCCCGGTGGTGCGCCTGCGCGCCGCCCTGGCCCTCGAGAGGCTGGCATGAGCGCTCCCCAACGTCTGCTGTTCGTCTGCCTGGGCAACATCTGCCGTTCCCCCGCCGCCGAAGGGGTGTTCCTGCATCTGCTGGCCCAGCACGGGCTTGAGCACGCCTTCCAGGTGGATTCGGCCGGCACCGGCGGCTGGCACCGGGGCCAACCGGCCGATGTCCGCATGCGTGCCGCCGCCGCCCGCCGGGACATCACCCTGCCCAGCCGGGCCCGCCAGATCGAGACGGCGGATCTGCTCCGCTTCGATCGGATTCTCACCATGGACGACGAGAACCTGGCGGCCGTTCAAGCCCTGGCCAGGGGCGTGGAGCATCGGGCCAGGATCGAGCCGATCACCGGCTACTGCCCCCAGCTCCAGATCACCGCGGTGCCCGATCCCTACTACGGCGGCGCCAGGGGTTTCGAGCAGGTGCTGGATCTGCTGGAGCAGGCCTGCGCCGGCCTGCTGGCCCAGCTCCGACCCCCTGCCGAGCCTTAGCCAACGGGGCCTGGCTCCGGCCAGGCCTCCTCCGGGATGCGTTGGCGAAACAATCTCACCAGCTCAGCGATCACCGCCTCGACTCCCATGCCGTCGGTGACCAGCTCCACCGCATCGGGGGCCTGGAGCAGCGGTGCCACAGGCCGGGTCGAATCCAGGTGGTCCCGCTCGGCGATCTGGCCTTCCAGCTCGGCCAGCTCGGGAACCCCATAGCCCCGCTCGCGGAGGTCTTGGGCCCGCCGCCGGGCCCGCTCCGCCACCGTGGCGGTGAGAAACACCTTGAGATCAGCGTCAGGGAAAACAGCCGTGCCGATGTCGCGCCCTTCCGCCACCAGCCCACCCTTCTCACCCATCGCCTGCTGCTGGCGGGTCAGGGCCGCCCGCACACAGGCATGGGCCGCCACCGCCGACACCTGGGCCGTCACCGACGGATCGCGAATGGCCGCCGTCACGTCGTGGCCGTTGACATGCACCCGCAGCTCGCCAGCTCCGGCGTTCTCCAGGCTGAGGTCGAGACCAGCCAGCAGGGGTTCGATCGCGGCGGCATCGGCTGGATCCGCCCCCTGCCGCCGCACCCACCAGGTGACGGCCCGGTACATGGCCCCGGTATCGAGATAGATCAGCCCGAGCTGCCGGGCGAAGGCGCGGGTCACCGTGCTCTTGCCGGCGCCGGCCGGACCATCGATGGCAACGATTGGGGAGCGAGGCATCAGCACGATGTGGTCGATCAGGCGCGTGGAGCCGCAACGCACGGCCACCGCCAGCAGGGCGAGTCCGGATCCAGTCGGGAGCGTAGGCAGGGGCTGGAGGCTGAAGGGATGCACCAGCTCGGCGTACTCCACCAGCAGCCCAGCCTGCTCCAGCTCGCTCCGGAATGCCCTAAGCAAGGTTTCGAGAGGGCGTACTCCACCGGCCAACCAGGCCCGCGCCGAATCCAGGGCCGCTGGTAAGGCGGCCGCTTGGCGGCGTTCCTGGGCGGAGAGATAGCGGTTGCGGGAGCTGCCGGCCAGCCCATCGGCCTCCCGCCAGGTCCGGCAGCCCCGCACCTCAACAGGCAAGCCCAGATCGGCCACCAACCGGCGAAGGATCACCAGTTGCTGCCAATCCTTCTCGCCGAGTAGCAGGCAGTCGGGGCGGATCAGGCCCAGCAGGCGGGCCACCACGGTGGCCACCCCCTCGAAATGGCCAGGACGATGGCGCCCGCAGAGGGCATGGACCAGGGCCGGAGGCGGGATCACCCGGGTGAGCTCGGCATCCCCCCCCGGGAACAGCTCCTGCTCGCTCGGGGCGAACAGGGCATCGGCTCCAGCCGCTTCGGCCAGGCGGCAGTCGGCGTCCTCATCCCTGGGGTAGGTCTGGAAGTCTTCCTGCGGGCCGAACTGAAGGCGGTTGACGAACAGGCTGACCAGAACCCGGGGACGGATCGGTTCAGCTGTGGAGCCAGGAGTGGTGGGCTGGTGGGCCCGCTCAATCAAACCGAGATGGCCGGGATGGAGCGCCCCCATGGTGGGGACGTAATGCAGGGGCCGTGGACGTCGTCCGACAGCCCCGCACCAGCGTTGCAGCTCACAGCAGGTTCTCAGCAGCAGCACAGGCGGAAAGGAACGGAGCCGATCCTGCACATTGCCGCAGGGAACCTACTGGAGAACCTCAAGGCGAACCTGGGCGATACCGCTGGCGGTCAGGCCCAACCGCTGGGCGGCGCCATGGGCCAGATCGATGATGCGGTTGCCGTGGAACGGCCCTCGATCGTTGATGCGGACCTCGGTGCTGCGGCCATTCCAGAGATTGGTCACCCTGACCTTGGTCCCGAAGGGCAAGGTGCGATGGGCGGCAGTGAGGGTGCCGGGGCGGAACACTTCGCCGTTGGCGGTGCGATTGCCGAAGAAGCCGGGTCCATACCAGCTGGCTTCACCGCTGCTCACCTGCTTGACCCGGCGAGGCTGGGGCACAGGAGCGATCGGTTGGGGGACCACCTGGCGAGGCTGGGGAACCAGGTCGAGCTCAGGCTGAACCTCCCGGATGGCGACATCGCCTTTGAGCTCAGGAGCCGGATCGGTGGTCTCAGCCTCCCTGACCATGGCGATCAAGGGGCTGGAGGCGGACTGGCCGGGATCCGCGAAGGCCGGGATGGCCAGGCCGCTGGCAGAGAGCAGGAGCGCAAGGGCTCCGAGGGAAAATGTGGAGGGCATAACAAGCGGAACGCGCTGTCAACAACAGCAACGACTGAAGAATCAGAGGTCCAGCAACGATCAATTCCTCCCAATTGGAAAGCGGGGGAGAAGTCAACCGAAGAATGGAGTTCCTGGCAAAAACAACGACGAGTGGAACTTAACGGCATTGCTGAGATCCAGGACGCCGCAAATCCGATGGACCTGATGATCAGAAATCGTCATCAGCGCCGAGATCGCCCGCGAGCACTGGGCTCAGCCAGCCCGGCAATCGTCACCGCCCATCAGCGAATCGGATGCAAGGCATCAGCAGGCCTGATGGAGTTGAGTACCAATTTCAAAGTCGTCCACTGCCGAAGCGGATTTTTTCCTGCCGCCGCGCTGGACCGTGCCGCCTCTCACCGGAGCATCACCGCGTCGCAGAGTGGTTACCACGCACCTGAAGCCATGGACTACCGCACAGCAGGAGTGGATGTGGTCGCCGGCCGGGCCTTTATCGAGCGGATCCGCGCCAGTGTCGAGTCCACCCGCCGCCCCGAGGTGCTGGGCGGCCTGGGGGGATTCGGTGGCCTCTGCCGCCTGCCGGCCGGCCTGCGCAAACCCCTGCTGGTGGCGGGAACCGATGGGGTGGGAACCAAGCTGGAGCTGGCCCAGGCCCATGGCCGCCACCATGCGGTGGGCATCGACCTGGTGGCGATGTGCGTCAACGACGTGATCACCAGTGGCGCCGATCCCCTCTTCTTCCTCGACTACATCGCCACCGGCAAGCTCACGCCGGCCGCCATGGCCGCCGTGGTGGAGGGGATCGCCGAGGGCTGCCGCCTGAGCGGGTGCGCCCTGCTGGGGGGCGAAACGGCGGAGATGCCGGGGTTCTACGCGCCGGGGCGCTACGACCTGGCCGGCTTCTGCGTGGCGGTCGTGGAAGAAGACGAGATCATCGACGGCCGCAGGGTGCGCCCCGGCAATCCCATCCTGGCTCTGGCCAGCAGCGGCGTCCACAGCAACGGCTTCAGCCTGGTGCGCCGCATTCTCGAAACCACCGCAGTTTCACCGGCCTGCACCCTGCCCGGCGGCAGCGAAACGGTGATCGATGCCCTGCTGCGCCCCACCCGCCTCTATGGAGCCGTGGTGAAAGCCCTCAGGGGCGCAGGGATTCCCCTGCATGCCATGGCCCACATCACCGGCGGCGGCCTGCCGGAGAACCTGCCCCGCTGCCTGCCGGAGGGTCTGCACGGCCGCATCGATCCCACCAGCTGGGAGCGGCCCGCCCTGTTTCGGTGGCTCCAGGAGCAGGGCGCGGTGCCCGAGGAGGATCTCTGGAACACCTTCAATCTCGGCGTGGGCTACTGCCTCGTGGTGCCTGAGGAAGCGCAGGACCCCGCCATCGCCGTCTGCGCCGAACTGGGTGTGAGCGCCTGGCGCCTGGGGGTGGTCGAGGCGGGGCCCGGCCCATCTGGGGGCCTGGAGGGCTTGCCCCACGCAGCCTCCCGGGCGCCAGCCACGGAGAGTCCTGCTGACGGTGGATGATGGGTTGAAGACCATGGGGTGCGGTTGTGCCCTGGTTGACCGTCCATGACTGGCTGGAGAACTGATATCCGATGACATCAACCAATGGACGCCTGATCCGGCGGCGAAGCTCCGCAGGCCCCTTGCCGCCCAATCCCCCCCGCCGGCCGCGGGAGGCCACCACCCCAACCAATCACCCCGCCCGCGCCACCTTCCTGGCCCTCCGGGACCACGGCAAGGTGTACGTGTCCGACCTGCCCCGCCTCTCCCAGGGCCAGCTCAACCTGATGGGCCAGGAGGCCCGCGAGGTGCTCGACAGCCTGACCCGGCGTCTGCAGGAGCTGGAGCAGCAGATCGGCCTTTCCCCCCTGGAGCAGGAAACCCGGATCCGGGCCACCACCAAACGGGATGTCACCGAGCGGTTCATCCGCGCGATCGAGGAGGAGCAGGAGCAACGACGCAACAACCCGGCCCTGCGGGCCGAGGCCGGCGAATCGATCGCCCGCACCTTTCTGGCCCTGGCCCGTCACCGGCTGCCCGGCACCACCTTCGATGCGCTGATGCAGGAAACCCTCGCCACCTGTGGCGACCGTGGCGAGGCCGGCCTTGACAACGGCGATGGGGAGGGCGACAGCGCCAGCGAGCCGATCCGACCGATCGCCCCACCGCCAAGACCGGCGCTGGTCAACCTGCCACGGCCCGCCTCCCTGCCAGTCGTGCTGAGCCCCGATCCCTCACCGCCACGGGCGGTGGGCTAACTCAAGCGGCCTGAAACGGATTGGCCGGCATCCGCTCGGGCTGGTACCCCCAGAGAAACTGATTGCCCCAGGCCCAGGTGCCCACGCCGATCGAGGGTTGGTCCGCATCAGGCAGCGGCTTAGGCATGGAAGGGTCAGGAATGGGAACAAGAGCAGCAGCCACCACACCGCACCGGCCGGCCGTTCATGGCCATGATCATCGTTTCCGCTCTCCAACCCCCTGAATCCGCCCTCGCCTGCCGCCGGGCCCCAGCCGGAAGCCATCAGCCCTCGCCAGCCGGCCGTCGTTGCGCCTGGGCCAGCCGCCGAAGCGGTGCTCTGCCAGCACTGCGGCCGGAGTGCCACCAATGGGCGTCGTTGCCAGGGTTTCTGCGTGGCCGACGCCGACGCCTGAACCGGGACTCACCCACAGTGGATGACAGCTGCACCCATCGCCAGGTGGTTGGTTCCTTGCTTCCATCCCGTCTGCAGATCCACTTGCTGAGCCTGCTGGTCGGAGGCCTGGCGGCTGCCTCAGCTTCCCTCGCCCAGCCGCGAGCCACCCCGACCGACACGATCGGCCGATTGCAGAGCGTGGCCCGGAGCTGCAGCAGCAACCTGGCGGCAGCGGCCCAGGCTCCCTGCACATCGGTTCAATTCGAGCAACAGGACGGCCTGTTGAACGTTCGCTTCATCAGCCCCGGCCAACGGGGCGGGGAGAGCGACCAACTCAGCTTCGTGGGAACGCTGCAGCCGGGCAGCGTTCCGATGGCATGCCAACAGGGCCGCTGCCAGTTCCAGGGGGCGATCAGCACCGCGATCGCCAGTGTGAGTGAGCGGAGCTTCGACAGCCGCGGCCTGGTCAAGGCCTTGCCGAAAGCCTGGCCGGCCAACGGCAGCTGCCGGATCGATCAACGCCAAGTGCGCTGCGAGGCCAAGGCCCTCAGCCGCGAACTCTGGAGCGCCACAGCCACGTTCTGACCTCCGGGCAGCGACCATCAAAAAAGAGGCGGCACCCAGATTCGAACTGGGGGTAAAGGATTTGCAATCCTCTGCCTTACCACTTGGCCATGCCGCCAGTCGGGAGCAAACTCCCAGAACCGGATCGTATCAGCCATGGCATGCCCTCCCGTCTGCTGGTCCTGAGCAACGGCCACGGGGAGGATCTGATCGCCCTGCGGGTGATTAGGGCCCTGCGACTCCGCCAACCCCGGCTCGCCGTGGCGGTTCTGCCCCTGGTGGGCGAGGGGCTGGGCTTCTGCGAGGCTGAAACGAACGGAGAGCTGGAGCGGATCGGTCCAAGGCGGGAGCTGCCCAGCGGCGGTTTCAGCAACCAGAGCCTGACGGGGTTGCTGGGGGACCTCTCAGCAGGACTGCCGCTGATCAGCTGGCAGCAGCTCCGGATCGTGCGCCGCTGGGGCCGCCGGGGCCTGCCGGTGCTGGCGATCGGCGACCTGCTCCCCCTTCTGCTGGCCTGGGCCAGCGGTGCCCCCTATGGCTTCATCGGCACCCCGAAAAGCGATTACACCTGGCGGAGTGGGCCGGGCCGCGATCGAGTCGCCGATGGCTATCACCGCTGCAAGGGAAGCGAATGGGACCCGTGGGAGTGGCTTCTGATGCGCCAGCGGCGTTGCCGCCTGGTGGCGGTGCGGGACGCCCTCACGGCCCGGGGGCTGCGTCGCCATGGCGTGCGGGCCCTGGCACCGGGAAACCCGATGATGGATGGCCTCGATGCGCTGCCGCTGCCAGCGGCCCTGGCCCACCGCCGACGGTTGGTGCTGCTCTGCGGCAGCAGGATGCCTGAAGCCCTCACCAACCTGCGGCGGCTGCTGGAGGCCCTCCACACGCTCCGCCCAAGGGGGGAGCCGCTGGTGGTGCTCTGTCCCACCGGCTCCAGGCCCACGGCCGGCCAACTCGAACCGCTGTTGCGAGCCAAGCACTTCACCCCGGCCACCCCTCCCGAGGGCTGCGGCGCCACCAGCGCCTGGCAGCGCGGCAGCCTGTCGCTGCTGATCGGCAACGGTGCCTTTCGCCGCTGGGCGGCCTGGGGGGAGGTGGGGCTGGCCACGGCCGGCACCGCCACCGAACAACTGGTGGGGCTGGGCATTCCGGCCCTTTCCCTGCCGGGTCCCGGGCCCCAGTTCAAGGCAGGGTTCGCCCGGCGCCAGAGCCGGCTGCTGGGTGGGGCGGTGCGGGTCTGCCCCGCCCCGGAGGCCCTCGCCGCAGCGCTGGGCGACCTGCTGGCCAACCGCAGCGAGTGCGGGGCCCTGGCGCGGATCGGCCGGCGAAGAATGGGGGCAGCCGGGGGCAGCGAGCGACTGGCCGCCCTTCTGGAGAAGGATCTGCTCGGCCAGGGGCAAGGATGATGAACCAACCTCCCCGTCACCCCGCCGATGCCCGCCCCCACTGACCGGGCCTACGCCGCCGTCACCGGAAGCCTGGCCAGCCTGCTGGGCATCAGCATCGCCTCGGCGCGCCGACGGGTGGATCAGCAGGCCGCCCGGGAGGAGGTCCGCGATGCCGGCGGGCGGGTGGCCATCGCCGAGCGGATGATCGAGCTGGCGCGGGGCTCCACCCAGGAGCAAACCCGATTGCTGGATTCGCTGCTCACCGCCGAAAGCGACGAGGCGAATTACCTCGACGAAGACTGAGCCGACGAAGTCCGACTCCACGACGACCGAGCCATCGCGGCGCCCTCCCCGGGCACCCCGACTTCAGTGCTCGAAAACCGAGCCGAAGCGGCGGCGATCCAGTTCGGAGAACACGGGGATGCAGGCGAAGCAGCGGCGGGCCAGCTCAAGCCGTTCTTCCCGCTCCAGGATCGTGGTCAAGCGCTCGTAGGCCGGCAGCAGGTAGCGCACGTCGTTGGCGGCATACAGCAGCTGCGCTTCGCCCAGATCCTCGACCCGGCCCCAGTCGCTGCTCTGGGCCTGCTTGTCGAGCTCCACCCCCACCAGTTCCTGCACCACCTCCTTGAGCCCGTGCCGGGAGCTGTAGGTGCGGGCCAGGCGGCTGGCCACCTTGGTGCAGAACAGCGGCTGCACGGCGATCCCCAGGCCCTCACCCAGGGCCGCCACATCGAAGCGGGCGAAGTGGAACACCTTCTCGATCGCGGGGTTCTCCAGCAGCTGCTGGAGCAGCGGGGCGGCGCTCTGGCCCCGGGCGATGCGGATGCAGCAGACGTTGTCGAGGCCGTCGGCGATCTGGACCAGGCAGAGGCGATCCCGCCCATGCACCAGCCCCATCGCCTCCGTGTCCACCGCCAGGGCCGGAGCCGCCGAGAGCAAGGCCAGCCACTCCGGATCGAGGTCACCGTCAAACAGCGCAAAGCGAACAGGAGCGGTGGCAGAGGCTTGGGCCATGGACGGGGCAGCAACGGCTGCCATCGTCGCCTCCAGCTCGGCCAGGGTGAGAATGGCCGCACCTGCAGCTCCCGCCATGCCCCTCACCCTGGGCTCCACCCTGCTCCTCACCCTTCTGATGACCGTGGGGCTGGTGTTTTTCCTGCGGGCAGCCAGCAAGGACCGCACCACCGTCGTCGACGTGCATTCCCCCCAGCCCGCCCTCGACGTGCTCGAAGGCCTCAGCCAGTGGCTGCTGCAACGGGGCTGGCAAGCCGAGGCGGGCGACCCGGAGCGGCGCCTGCTGCGGTTCCGCGGCCGGGTGGCCTCTAGCCTGCACCTCGCCCTGCTGTTGTCGCTGCTTGGTGGCGTGGGCGGCGCCTGTCTTGGCCTGGTGCTCCGGCAACTCTCCACCGGCCTGGGCTGGTGGCCGCTGCTGCTTACCCTGCTCGGTCCCGTGGCGGGCTGGGTCTACCGGCGCCGGGCCGCTCGCCAGGAGGAGGTGGAACTCCGCCTGATCAGCGAGGACGAGGCGCCCTGCAGCAGCCTGCGCCTACGGGCCCACCGGGATGAGCTGATCGCCCTGGAACAGGAGCTGGCCCCCCGGCTCCAGCTCTCCAGTGACGGCTCCCTGCTCAGCTCACCGATCTGAGGAATGTCCACGATGCGCCCACCCGTCCGCTCTGCCCTTCTGCTCGCGGCCCTGTTCAGCGCCGGCGGCGGAAGTTCTGCCCTCGCCAATGAGATCGCTCCTCGATCGGGCACCAGCCTGGCCAGCGGCGCGGCCGGAGCCGCCTCCCTGGGAG
The DNA here is from genome assembly GCF_024345415.1 of Synechococcus sp. Tobar12-5m-g. Lineage (GTDB taxonomy): Bacteria > Cyanobacteriota > Cyanobacteriia > PCC-6307 > Cyanobiaceae > Regnicoccus. The sequence continues at coordinate 13,899 of NZ_JAGQBB010000015.1, forward strand.
CCCCGCCCGCCACGAACGACTACGACCCCCTCACCGGCCCGCGCAGCCGGCTTGCCAAGGACTGGATCGGCCTGCGGGCCCTGTCGGCCGACACCCCCATCCTGGTGATGGCCGGCCACGCCGATTCCCAGAACATCGGCGGATCGGGCACCCATGGAGCCGCCGTCGCCCTGGCCCGGGACAGCCCGATGTTCCCGGGCATCACCGACGAGCTCTACTGGAACATCGTGATCGCCCAGGCGGTGGTGCAACTCGGTCAGCAGCGGGGGCTGCAGATTCGCTACCACGAACCGCCGTTCCGCACCATCGTCAACGGGGATGCCCCCGGAACGAACTGGAGTGCGGGCCGTGAGCACAGCGCAATCGGCGGCTACGCCCTGGAGATCCACTTCGACGCCTACGGCCCGGACGGCATCGGCTCAGGACTGATCCCGGCGATCAACCAGCCGTTCAGCCGCCTCGACGAAAGCCTGGCGGCGGCCTTCGGCGCCTACCCGATGGCCTTCCGCGGCGGGCTCGGTGGACCGAAGCGAGGCATCGCCCTGCTGGAGATCGGCAAGCTGGAAGGGACGCTCGAGGCGAATCTGAGGGATCCGGCCCGCCGTCCGGCCACGGTGCAGGCGATTGCCGAGCGGGTGGTCGTCGCCCTTCAGCAAGGGCTTGGCCAGCCGGCGTTGGACGCTCCGGGGCTCACCCAGCTCAATCCACCGCCAGGTGGGGTTGGCAGCGCTCCTCCAGGGAGGGGTCGGTCAGCCAGTCCTGGGGCCTGGTGAACACCTCCGTGAGCAGGGCCTCACGGCTGCCGGGCTCCGGGGTGTAGCCATACTCCCAGCGCACCAGCGGCGGCAGCGACATCAGAATGGATTCCGTGCGCCCGTTGGTCTGCAGACCGAAGATCGTGCCGCGATCGAACACGAGGTTGAACTCCACGTAGCGGCCGCGGCGATAGAGCTGGAACTGGCGCTCCCGCTCGCCATAGGGGGTGTCGTGGCGCTTGGTCACGATCGGCGCGTAGCTGGGCAGGAAGCCATGCCCACAGGCCTGGGCCAGTTGAAACAACTGCTCCCAGCTCTGCTGTTGCGCGCCGGCGGTGGCGGCGCGTTCAGCGGCGGGACCCGCCGGGTCCTGGCCCTTGTAAAGGGTGCCGGCCGGATCCTGGTAGTCGTAGAAGATGCCGCCGATGCCGCGGGTTTCGCCGCGGTGCTTCAGGAAGAAGTAGTCGTCGCACCAGGCCTTGAACACCGGGTAGTAGGCGGGATTGACGCTGTCGCAGGCGCCCTTCAAGGTGCGATGGAAGTGAATGGCATCGGAGAGGAACGGATAGAAGGGGGTCAGGTCGGCCCCGCCTCCGAACCACCAGACCGGGCCCGCTTCGAAGTAGCGGTAGTTGAGATGCACCGTGGGCACGTAGGGGTTGCGGGGGTGCAACACCATCGAGGTCCCGGTGGCAAACCAGGCCTGCCCCTCCGCCTCGGGCCGCTGGCTGAGGATGGAGGGGGGGAGGCGGTCGCCCTCCACCTCGGAGAAGTTCACGCCTCCCTGCTCGAAGACGCGGCCGGCCGTCATCACCCGGGAGCGGCCGCCGCCGCCCTCCGCCCGCTCCCAGCTCTCCTCCTGGAAGGTGGCTTCGCCATCGAGGGCCTCGAGACCGGCGCAGATGCTGTCCTGCAGACCCATCAGCAGGCCCCTGGCCCGGGCCCTTGAATCGGATGGCGGTGCCGCGAGGGCCGTCGGATTCGCTTCGATCTGCTGGGCCACGCCGTTCTGCCTCCCTGGTTGTTCCGCCACTCAACAGCAAGCCCCGGCTGGGGCGTTGAAATCCTGCCCACCTTTCCAGGTCGCCGCCCCCCTCCACAATCTTTCGAGAGCCTCTGTCACGGGCACGCCGCCTAGGATCAACTTTCGAATGACTGCCGATGGGATGGCCACCGCTGATCAAGCGCTCGAGGCCTTGAAGCCTCTCTGTGACGCGGGAAGTGGCCGTACCCTCCTGGACCTGGCCTGGATCAGCCAGGTGCGGATCCAGGCCAACCGGGCCGTGTTCCGCCTCGCCCTGCCCGGTTATGCCACCAGCCAGCGGGAACGGATCGCCGCCGATGCCCGCGCCGCCCTGCTGGGTCTTGAGGGGATCGAGGACGTGCAGGTTGAGCTGTCCCAACCCGAACCAGCCGATTCCGGCCACAGCCATGGCCCCGCCGCCGGCTCCTTGCCGGCCCAGAAGGGCATCCCCGGCGTCAAGCGGGTGATCGCCGTGAGCAGTGGCAAGGGGGGGGTGGGCAAGAGCACCGTGGCGGTGAACCTGGCCTGCGCCATGGCTCGCCAGGGCCTGAAGGTGGGCCTGCTCGACGCCGACATCTACGGGCCCAACGTTCCCACCATGCTGGGGGTGGCCGATCGCACCCCACAGGTGCGCGGCAGCGGCGAGCAGCAGATTCTCACGCCGATCGAGGTCTGCGGCGTTGCGATGGTGTCGATGGGGCTGCTGATTCAGGAGAACCAGCCGGTGGTCTGGCGGGGGCCGATGCTGAACGGCATCATCCGCCAGTTTCTGTACCAGGTGGAGTGGGGCGAGCGCGATGTGCTCGTGGTTGACCTGCCGCCCGGCACCGGCGATGCCCAGCTCACCCTCGCCCAGGCCGTTCCGATGGCCGGCGTGGTGATCGTCACCACACCTCAGAAGGTGTCGCTCCAGGATGCCAGGCGGGGCCTGGCGATGTTTCTGCAGATGGGGGTGACCGTGCTCGGGGTGATCGAGAACATGAGCGTGTTCATCCCCCCCGATCGGCCCGAGGCGCGCTACGCCATTTTCGGCTCCGGTGGCGGCGCCGAACTGGCGGCCGAGGCCGATGTGCCGCTGCTGGCCCAGCTGCCCCTGGAGATGGGGGTGGTCGAGGGGGGTGACCGGGGCCTGCCGGTGGTGGTGGCCCAGCCGGAATCCCCCACGGCCCAGGCCTTCCTGGCGCTGGCCGACGCACTTCTGCTGCCGAGCCTGAGCCCCGCCTGAACGCCATGGCCACACTGAGCGGGCGGAGGCGGGGCGTGCTCACCAAAGCGCGCCCGGCCCGGCGCCACCTGCTGCACGGCGTGGACCTGGTTCTCTGGGGCATCCCCCTGGCGATGACCTTTCTGGCCGGGATCCTGATCGCCAGCACCCAGCGCCAGGCCGATTACGCCGACTGGTACCAGCACTGGATCACCGGAATGGTGGGGTTGGGCCTGGCCCTGCTGCTGGCCAGGCTGCCCCTGCAGCGCCTCAACGCCCTGCTGCTGCCGCTCTATGGCCTCACCGTGGCCAGCCTGATCAGCGTGCGCTTCATCGGCACCTACGCCCTCGGTGCCCAGCGCTGGGTGAACATCGCCGGCTTTCACGTCCAGCCGTCGGAGTTTGCCAAGCTCGGCGCCATCCTGCTGCTGGCGGGCGTTCTGTCCCGCTATCCCATCGAGCGGCCCGTCGACCTGATCAGGCCGACGGGGGTGTTCCTGGTCCCCTGGGTGCTGGTGTTCATCGAGCCCAACCTGGGCACCTCCCTGGTCTTCGGCGCCGTGCTGCTGGTGATGCTGTTCTGGGCCGGCATGCCCCTGGCCTGGGTGGTCCTGCTGCTCTCGCCGCTGGCCTCGGCGATCCTGGCCGGCACCGTTCCATGGGCGCTGCTGGTGTTGATTCCGCTGATCGGCGTGCTCGCCTACCGCTCCCTGCCCTGGAAACGCACCGGCCTGGCCATCGTGCTGGCGGTCCAGGGCCTGGCCTCCGTGCTCACCCCCTACCTCTGGCAGCACGGCCTGAAGGCCTATCAGCGCGACCGGCTGGTGATGTTTCTCGACCCCTCCAAGGATCCGCTCGGTGGGGGCTATCACCTCCTGCAAAGCAAGATCGGGATCGGATCCGGCGAGCTGTGGGGGACCGGCTTGATGCACGGACAGCTGACCAAGCTTCGGTTCATCCCCGAGCAGCACACCGATTTCATCTTCAGCGCCCTCGGGGAGGAAACGGGCTTCATCGGTTCGATGCTGGTGGTGATCGGCTTCGTCGCGCTGATGTGGCGGCTGCTGCAGATCGCCGGCAAGGCCCGCTCCGACTTCGAGTCCCTGGTGGTGGTGGGCATCGGCGCCATGGTGATGTTCCAGGTGGTGGTCAACATCTTCATGACGATCGGGCTGGGTCCCGTCACCGGCATCCCCCTGCCCTGGATGAGCTATGGCCGTTCCTCCATGCTGGTGAACTTCATCGCCCTCGGCCTCTGCGCCTCGGTTCATCGGCGCAGCCGCTCCAGCCAGGGGGGGTGGTGAGCGGCACGACCCTGCATCAGCTGAGGCAGCAGCTGGCCGAGGGGGTCCCCCCAGGACGGGGAGACGAAGACAGCGTTCGGCGCCAGTGGTGGGCGGCCCTCGCCACCCTCCAGGAAGACTTCCTGCTGCCGCTCCAACCGCTCACGGGGGTATGGATCGCCTCGCCCCTGCCGGCTCTCTACGAACCCGAGCTGTTGCGGCAACTGCAAGGGTGGGTGTGGACACCGGCCGAGGTCGGCACTTTGCTGGAGCATCCAGCTCCGCTGCTGCCCGGAGGCCTCGGTGGCACCGCCAGGCCCGCCGCGGCAAGCCCCTCCCATTTCGAGCGGCTGATCCTCGAGCCGGACGACGGCACCGATCCGTTCCTGCTGCTGTTCACGCCCCAGCTCCAGCTCGCCATGGCCCTGGAAGGGGAGCCCCAGCGGCGGCGCTTGGTCCTGCGCTTCGACCCCGCCACCCTGACGGAAGCCCTGCGGCTGGTCGATGAACGCCTGCAGAGCCGCAGTCCCGAGGCGGCCAGGCGCCTGCGTGGCGCCCTGCAGGGGTTGGGGGCGTTGCGCAGTGAGGAGAAGACGGCCCTGACCTTCTGGCCCCGGCTGGGGGAACGGCTGGCGGCGATGGCGCCCAGCGTCACCCTGCAGCCGGTGGTCCGGGCTGACACACGCCGGGATGGGGAGCGGGAGGCCGAGCCCAGCAGCGAACAGGCCCGGGGGGAACTGGCCCTGCTCGAAGCGCTCACCCATGAGGTGCGCACGCCGTTGGCCACGATCCGGACCCTGATTCGCCTGCTGTTGCGCCGCAGTGACTTGCCCGAGGCGGTGCGGCAACGGCTGGAGCAGATCGACGGTGAATGCAGCGAACAGATCGACCGGTTCGGTCTGATCTTCCATGCCGCCGAACTGCAGCGGCGGCCCCGCCCCCGCCAGGACCTGGCCCGCACCGATCTCGCCGCGCTGCTGTCCCAGCTCCAGCCCCTCTGGGAGCGGCAGCTGGGGCGACGGGGCCTGCTTCTGCGCCTGGAGATCGAACCCCAGTTACCGCCGGTGATGAGCGATCCCAGCTTGCTGGAAACCATGCTCGGCGGATTGATCGATCGGTTCACCCGCAGCCTCCCCTCCGGAGCTGCCGTGTTGATCCGCCTGCAGCCCGCCGGGTCGCGGCTGAAACTGCAGCTCAGCTGTGTCGACCCTCCCAACGAAGAGGTCGCCGCCCAACCCGCCCAGGCCGCCGTGGGGCCGGTGCTGAGCTGGGATCCGCTGACCGGAAGCCTTCAGCTCAGCCATCGCGCCACCCAGCGGCTCTTCCACAGCCTGGGTGGCCGCCTGACCGAGCGGGCCGGGCAGGGCCTCACGGTGTTCTTCCCGCTGGCCAGTGCCACGGCCTGGCCCGAGGCCTGAGGCTGAGGCCAAACTCCGATGCCCTGGTTTGTTGACGGGTGTGAAGAGAGGGCGGATGCGCCGAAAAGCCCAGGAATCACGGTGCTAACTTCCAGCCGAAATGGTCCTGCGGCCCTTCGGGGAACGCCAACTCACCTCCCAACACAGCCATGACAGCAACGGCGCTGAGCGGTCAACTCCCCAAGTACATCGGCAGCACGGGCGGCCTGCTCAATTCCGCTGAAACCGAGGAGAAGTACGCCATCACCTGGACGAGCGGCAAGCCCCAGGCCTTTGAGCTTCCCACCGGTGGGGCCGCTGAAATGAACGAGGGCGAAAACATCATGTACTTCGCCCGCAAGGAGCAGTGCCTCGCCCTCGGCACCCAGTTGCGCACCAAATTCAAACCACGCATCGAGGACTACAAGATCTACCGGATCTTCCCCGGTGGCGACACCGAGTATCTCCACCCGAAGGATGGGGTGTTCCCCGAGAAGGCGAACGAAGGCCGGCCGATGGTGGGCCACAACCCCCGCCGCATCGGTGAAAACACCAATCCCTCCACGATCAAGTTCACCGGCCGCAACACCTTCGACACCTGAGGCTCCAAATCCCGTCCTGGAGCGGGAACCCTCAACCTTTAGAAAGGCGGGGCCAGGTGCCCCGTTTTTTTTGCCTGGATGCAGCCGTGATGCCCTCTCCCGATCACGCCGGCTTCGCTGAGCTTGTGGCTGCCGGCAGCACCTTCATCCCGGTCTGGAAGCGCTGGCCCGCCGACCTGGAAACGCCTCTCACCACCTGGCTGAAGGTGGGGGCCAGCAGTCGCCATGGTGTGCTGCTGGAATCCGTCGAGGGGGGCGAGCGGCTGGGGCGCTGGAGCTTTGTGGTGGCCGACCCGCTCTGGACCCTCACGGTTCGGGGGGAGCGGGCCCTGCAGTGCTGGCGGGATGGGCGGCGGGCGGAGCATCGCGGCAACCCGTTCCAGCTGCTGCCCCAGTGCCTGGAGGGCCTTCGTTCGGCACCGGTGCCGGGGCTGCCGCCGGTGGGGCAGCTGTTCGGTTTCTGGGGCTATGAACTGATCCGCTGGATCGAGCCCACCGTGCCCGTCCACCCCAATGATTCCGGTGGACCGCCGGAAGGCTGCTGGATGCTGGCGGACAGCCTGCTGGTGTTCGACCAGGTGAAACGCCAGCTCACCGCCGTGGCCTATGCCGATCTCAGCGACGGCACCAACCCGCAGGACGCCTACGCCAGGGCCGAAGCCCGCATCGGCGAGCTGGAGCAGCGCATGCAGGGGCCCCTGCCGAGCGGGGTGAAACCGCTGCAATGGACGGCGGAACCCCTTCAGCAGCTGATCACCAGGAGCAACCGCAGCCAGGCCAATTACGAGGCGGCCGTTGCCTCGGCCAGGGAGCACATCGCCGCCGGCGACGTGTTCCAGCTGGTGATCAGCCAGCGGCTCGAAACCAAGATGGGGAGGGATCCCTTCGAGATCTACCGCAGCCTGCGGATGGTGAACCCCTCTCCTTACATGGCGTTCTTCAATTTCGGGGGCTGGTACCTGATCGGCTCGAGCCCCGAGGTGATGGTGAAGGCCGAGCCGGTCGAGCGGGGGATCCGCGCCTCGCTGCGACCGATTGCCGGGACCCGGCACCGGGGGGCCAGTGAAACGGAGGATCAACGCCTGGAGGAGGAGTTGCTCGCCGACCCCAAGGAGCGGGCGGAGCATGTGATGCTGGTGGATCTGGGTCGCAACGACCTCGGACGGGTCTGCCAGCCCGGCAGTGTCGCCGTCACGGAGCTGATGGTGATCGAGCGCTACTCCCACGTCATGCACATCGTCAGCCAGGTCGAAGGACTGCTCGCCCCAGGCCAGGACATCTGGAACCTGCTGCAGGCCTCCTTTCCGGCAGGCACAGTGAGCGGAGCGCCCAAGATCAGAGCCATGCAGCTGATCCACGAGCTTGAGCCCGATGCGCGCGGCCCTTACTCCGGGGTCTACGGCGCCGTCGACCTGGGGGGCGCCCTCAACACCGCCATCACGATTCGCACCATGGTGGTGCTGCCGGACCCGGAGGGGGGCTGGCGGGTGCAGGTGCAGGCGGGCGCCGGGCTGGTGGCCGATTCCATCCCCAGCTCCGAGTACGCGGAGACCCTCAACAAGGCCCGGGGCCTGCTCAAGGCCCTGGCCTGCCTGGAGGATGGAACGCCGTGAGCGGCCCCTTGCTCCTGAAGGGCTTCGAGGTGGAACTGTTCACCGGCCGGGGCGACGGCACGGTGGTCGGCGTCGCCGAGGAGGTGGCCGCAACCCTGCCGGGCTTCGTGACCGAACCGGATCACCGCAACCTCGAATACATCACCCACCCGGATGCCAACTACACCGATCAGCTGACCATGCTGCAGGAGCCGCGGCGGCGGTTGCGGCAGTGGCTGCAGGACCGGCAACTCACCCTGCTGCCCGGCAGCACCCTCAGCCTGGGTGACAGCCATCGCTTCGAGCGATCCGATCCCGCCAACGCCTACCACGGCTTCATCGAAGCCACCTACGGCACCCGGGTGGTCACCGCCAGCGTCCACATCAACCTGGGGATCACCGCCATGGGGCCCCTCTTCGCCGCCTGCCGGCTGATGCGCTGCGAAGCGGCCCTGCTTCTGGCGCTCAGCGCCAGTTCCCCCTTCCTCGATGGCACCCCCACCGGCGCCCATTCCCAGCGCTGGCTCCAGTTCCCGCTCACCCCGGCCAAGGTGCCGCTCTTCCTCGATCACCCGCACTACACCCACTGGATGGAAGCGCAACTGCAGGCCGGCACGATGCAGAACGTGCGCCATCTCTGGACCTCCGTGCGCCCCAACGGCGAGAATCGGCCCCACGACCTGAATCGGCTGGAGATCCGCATCTGCGATCTGATCAGCGATCCCCGGGTTCTGCTGGCCGTCACCGCCTTTGCCGAGTTGCGCCTGCTGCAACTGAGCCGGGATCCCTCCTCCCACGATCCCCTGCTTGCCAGCCGGCTCAGCCCCGCCGAACTGGCTGAGCTCGCCGACAGCAATGACCAGGCAGCCGCCCGCGGCAGCCTGGAGGCCGATCTGCTCGACTGGCGCAGCGGCGAGCGCCTTGGGGCCCGGGCCTGGATCGAGCGGGAGTTGGTGGCGATACGGCCCCTGGCCCAGCAGCTGGGCCTCGATCCCTGGCTCGTCCCCCTGACCGTGGTGCTGGAGCGCGGCAATGAGGCGATGCGCTGGCTGGCCATGCACCGTCAGGGGGCCAGCATTGCCGCGATCCTCACCAACGCGATCGGGGAAATGGCGGAGGGCGAAGGTCAAGCGGCACCACGCAACACAGCGGCCCTGAACCCTTTGGGATGATCATGGTGCCTCCCTTCGCTGAGCCGGCTCCCATGAGGCAGTCTCTGACCGCCCAATCAGCCGCCTTGGACGATCCATCGGCACTGGATCCAACGCAGCCGGCCCCGCGGGTGACCCGGCTGCTGGGGGAGCGGCTTGAGTTGGTGGAGGATCTCTGGAAAACGGTTCTGCGCAGTGAGTGCCCCCCCGAGCAGGCCAAGCGGTTGCTGCGGCTGAAGGAGCTCAGCGAGCCGAGCGAGGCCCCCGATGGGATTGACAGCATCACCCCGATCGTTCAGCTGATTCGGGAGATGGACCTGGCTGAGGCGATTGCCGCGGCCCGGGCTTTTTCCCTTTACTTCCAGCTGGTCAACATCCTCGAGCAACACATCGAGGAGGACAGCTATCTGGCCAGCCTCAAGGACGGCTTGCCGCCCCCGAGCCCGGACCCCTTCGCCCCCCCCCTGGCCAGCCAGACCGATCCAGCCACCTTCAAGGAGCTGTTCACCCGCCTGCGGGGGCTGAACGTGCCCCCGGCCCAGCTGGAAACGCTGCTGCGGGAACTCGACATCCGCCTCGTTTTCACGGCCCATCCCACCGAAATCGTGCGGCACACGGTGCGACACAAACAGAGACGGGTCGCCTCCCTGATCCAGAAGCTGCAGCAGGACAGCCCGGCCGAACTGCATGACGAGCGCAACCTGAGGCTCCAGCTCGAGGAGGAGATTCGCCTCTGGTGGCGCACCGATGAACTGCACCAGTTCAAGCCGTCGGTGCTCGATGAGGTGGATTACGCCCTCCACTACTTCCAGCAGGTGCTCTTCGATGCCCTGCCCCTGCTGCGCCTGCGCATCCACAGCGCCCTGACCGGCAGCTATCCGGATGTGGAGCCTCCCCCCGATGCGTTCTGCACCTTCGGCTCCTGGGTTGGTGCCGACCGGGATGGCAACCCTTCCGTCACCCCGGACATCACCTGGCGCACCGCCTGCTATCAGCGTCAGATGATGATCGAGCGCTACATCAGCGCGGTGCAGGATCTGCGCGATCAACTCAGCATCTCGATGCAATGGAGCCAGGTGAGCGCTCCGCTGCTCGAATCCCTGGAGGTCGATCGGCTGCGCTTCCCGGACATCTACGAAGAGCGCGCCGCACGCTATCGCCTTGAACCCTACCGGCTCAAGCTCAGCTACACCCTGGAGCGGTTGCAGCTGACCCACCAGCGCAACCAGCAGCTGGCCGACGCCGGCTGGGAGTCGCCCTGCGACGGACCCAGCAACCCGGTCGGCCTGTCGATCGGCACTGGGCTGGTGTCATCCCCGGCCGAGGAACTCCATTACGGCTCCGTGGATGAGCTGCGAACCGATCTGGAGCTGCTCCGCGACAGCCTCGAGAACACCGGCCTGAGCTGTGAGCCGCTGCGCAAGCTGCTCTCTCAGGTGCACATCTTCGGCTTCAGCCTCGCCACCCTCGACATCCGCCAGGAGAGCACCCGGCACAGTGACGCCCTGGATGAACTCAGCCGGTATCTGCAACTCCCCGTTCCCTATGGAGAGATGGAGGAGGAGCAGCGGATCGTCTGGCTGCTCGACGAGCTGCAGACCCGCCGTCCCCTCCTGCCGCCGGCGGCGGCCTGGAGCGCGCCCACGGCCGAGACCTTCGGGGTGTTCCGCATGCTGGAGCGGCTGCAGCGGGAGTTCGGCACCCGAATCTGCAACAGCTACGTGATCTCGATGTCCCACACGGTGTCGGATCTGCTGGAGGTGATGCTGCTGGCCAAGGAGGTTGGCCTGGTCGATCCCAGGGCCGTGAGCACCCAGTTGCTGGTGGTGCCACTGTTTGAAACCGTCGAAGACCTGCAGCGCGCCCCGGCCGTGATGGAGCGGCTGTTCGCCGAACCCTTCTACCTCCGGTTGCTGGCCAGCAGTGGCGAAGCCGAAAAGCCCCTGCAGGAGGTGATGCTGGGCTACTCCGACAGCAACAAGGATTCCGGCTTCCTTTCCAGCAACTGGGAAATCCACAAGGCCCAGATCTCCCTGCAGCACCTGGCCAGCCAGCACGACGTGGCCCTGAGGATCTTCCACGGGCGCGGGGGCTCGGTGGGACGCGGTGGCGGGCCCGCCTACCAGGCGATCCTTGCCCAACCCAGCGGCACGATGAACGGGCGCATCAAGATAACCGAGCAGGGTGAGGTGCTGGCCTCGAAGTATTCCCTGCCCGAGCTGGCGCTCTACAACCTCGAAACGATGACCACCGCCGTGCTCCAGAACAGCCTGGTGAGCAGCAGGCTCGACGACACCCCCAGCTGGAATGCCTTGATGGCGCGCCTGGGGGCCAGCTCACGCCGCCATTACCGCAAGCTGGTCCACGAAAACCCCGACCTGGTGGCCTTCTTCCAGCAGGTCACCCCGATCGAGGAGATCAGCAAGCTGCAGATCTCCAGCCGCCCCGCCCGGCGCAAGAGCGGCGCCAAGGATCTCTCCAGCCTGCGGGCTATTCCCTGGGTGTTCGGCTGGACCCAGAGCCGCTTTCTGCTGCCCAGCTGGTTTGGCGTCGGGGCGGCGCTGCAGGAGGAGCTGGAGCAGGATCCCGGCCAGCTGGAGCTGCTCAGGCTGCTCTACCAGCGCTGGCCGTTCTTCCGCATGCTGATTTCCAAGGTGGAGATGACCCTCTCGAAGGTGGACCTGGACCTGGCCCACCACTACGTGCAGGCCCTTGGACGGCCGGAGAACCGGGTGGCGTTCGAGCAGATCTTCGAGGTGATCGCCTCCGAGTTCACCCTGACCCGCGACTTCGTCCTGCAGATCTCCGGCCACCAGAGGCTTCTCGATGGCGATCCGGCCCTGCAGCTCTCGGTGGACCTGCGCAACCGCACGATCATTCCCCTCGGGTTTCTCCAGGTGGCCCTGCTGCGCCGGCTGCGCGATCAGAACCGTCAACCACCCATGAGCGAAGCGAGCGGTGAGCGGCCCGACGGGCGCACCTACAGCCGAAGCGAGCTGCTGCGGGGCGCCCTGCTCACCATCAACGGAATCGCCGCCGGCATGCGCAACACGGGCTGAGACGCGATTGATTCCCTTTCGCAGCCAACCCACCGCCCCTCGGCTGCCCGAGGGTTATGCCCTGCTCACCGACGATCGCCCTGAACCCTCAGAGCTCAACGAGCTCCTGGTGTCCTGTGGCGAGAACCGGCGGAGCGAGACGCGACTCCTCCAGGGGCTCAAACGGAGTGCCTGGCACCTGAGCGTGCGGGATCCCTCCGGCCATCTGGTTGGTTTTGTGCGGGCCACCAGCGACCAGGCTCTCAACGCCAATCTCTGGGATCTGGCCGCCTCCCCGGCGGAGCACGGCCAGCAGATCGTGCTGTCCGTGCTGGTGCACACCGCCCTGGCACGGCTCAAAAAGGAGCTGAGCGGCTGCAGCATCTCCGTAGCCGCGGCGCCCGAGGCCTTGCAGGCGTTGCAGCGCCATGGCTTCCTGGTGGACCCGGGGGGGATCCGTGCCATGGGTCTCGCCCTCGGAGCTCCGGTGTCGAGGGTGGAGTGAAGCGAGCATGGAGGGATTCGAACCCCCGACCCTCAGAACCGGAATCTGATGCTCTATCCAGCTGAGCTACATGCCCGTGTCGCGGCCCAGGGCCGCACAGGCCCCGGCCATCGCCTGTCCTGATGGGGGTACCTTAACCGCACGCCGCCCCGGACCCATGCGGCTGAACCGCCTGGAGCTGCATCACTTCCGCAACTATGCGCATCTGGCGCTCGACCTGGAGGCTCCGCGACTGCTGGTGATCGGCGCCAACGGCGCAGGCAAGTCGAACCTGCTCGAAGCGGTCGAACTGCTGGGCAGCCTCCGCTCCCACCGCACCGCCAGCGACCAGGACCTGATCCTGCACGGCCAACCGGTGGCCAGAATCGTCGCCCACTGCGGTGAGGGGTCCCAGCCCGGCCCCGGGGCAAGCCGCCCCGACGAGGACCGGCTGGAGCTGGAGCTGCGGCGGCGCGGCGGCCGACTGGCCCGCCGCAACGGCAAGGCGCTTGAGCGCCAGCACGATCTGATCGGACCGTTGCGAGTGGTGGGCTTCAGCGCCCTGGACCTGGACCTGGTGCGCGGCGAACCGGCCCTGCGGCGCCAGTGGCTGGACCGGGTGGTGCTGCAGCTTGAGCCGGTCTACAGCGAGCTGCTGCGCCGCTATGGACGCCTGCTGCGCCAGCGCACCCACCTGCTCAAACGCGGCGGCGGCGGGGGCCACCAACCTGGCCTGCTGGATGCCTTCGACCAGCAGATGGCCCTGGTGGGCACCCGGCTGCACCGGCGACGCCAGAGGGCCCTGGGGCGGCTGGCGCCCTTGGCCACCGGCTGGCAGCAGCGCCTCAGCGGCGGTCGGGAGGCTCTGGAGCTGGCCTACCAGGCCGGCAGCCGTCTAGAGGGCGCCGAGGAGGAGGCACCCTGGCGAGAAGCCCTGGCCGAACAACTGCGGCAGCAGCGGGATGAGGAGCTGCGCCTGGGCCATTGCCTGGTGGGCCCCCATCGCGACGAGATCGGCTTCCTGCTGGGCGGGCAACCGGCGCGGCGCTACGGCTCGGCCGGCCAGCAGCGCACCCTGGTGCTGGCCCTCAAGCTCGCCGAACTGGAGCTGGTGCGGCAGCTCTGGGGCCAGCCGCCCCTGCTCCTGCTTGATGATGTGCTCGCGGAACTCGATGCCCAGCGCCAACAGCTTCTGCTCGAGGCTATTGGGGAGGGCCATCAATGCCTGATCAGCGCCACCCATGTCGAAGCGTTCAGTGCCGGCTGGGCGGCGCGATCCCAGCGGGTGAGGGTGGTGGAGGGAGCGTTGATCCCCATCCCCGCAAGGGATGCCTAGGATGGGTTGCTGTTCGATCAACTTCGATGACCCAGACCCTGCCCTGCCTCCACCCCAACCCGGGATGGAGTGGAGCCCTCAGCCCCGCCGCTTCCAAGCCCCACACCCCCAGTGCCACCGAAATGGTGGGAAAACACTGCATCCTCGAGCTCTACGACTGTGACTCCGCCAAGCTCGACGACGAAGCTTTTCTCAGGAGCGCCATCACCAACGCAGCAAAGCGTGCTGGCGCCACTCTCCTGAATCTCATCACCCATCGGTTCAAACCGCAGGGGGTGACAGGGCTGGCCCTTCTGGCTGAATCCCACATCTCGATCCACACCTGGCCCGAATCGGGCTACGCCGCCGTCGACGTGTTCACCTGCGGCGACCACACCATGCCGGAGCGGGCCTGTCAGGTGCTGAGCGAGGAACTCACGGCAGGCCACCACAAGCTCAAGAGCTTCCGGCGCGAAACGCCGCTGGCCACCACCAGCGAGATCCGCCTGCCGATCGTGCTGGCGGCCTGAGCCACCCACCCCGTTAGGAGGAAGCCTCCTATCCGGCTCCCCAGCCCCGGCCCGACGATTCCTCCGTCGGGCTTTTTTGTGTGGCCTGGCGATTGAGCTTGCCACTCACCAACCCTTCGAGATCGAGGCTCACGGCGGTGAAGCCGAGCTGGCGGAACGCCGCCACCAGCTCCTGGCGGGGCAGGGACCAGAGCACCCTGTCCAAGTCCTCGGCGGGAACCTCGATCCGGGCTGTCTCCCCCTGGCTGCGCACCCGCAGCTCGCGGATTCCCCGCTGGCGCAACCAGGCTTCAGCGGCGGCCACCCGGGCCAGCCGCCCGGCGCTGATCGGCTCCCCGTAGGGAAACCGCGAGGCCAGGCAGGGCTGGGCCGGCTTGTCCCACCAAGGGAACCCCAGGGCCCGGGAGATCTGGCGGACGGCGGCTTTGTCGATGCCCAGCTCCGCCAGGGGGGACGCCACACCGCGCTCGATCGCCGCCTGGATGCCGGGGCGGTGATCACCCAGATCATCCACGTTCACCCCATCGAGCACCCGGGCGCCGCCCGCCTCGGCGGCCACCACGGCGAGCAGGCCATGCAGCTCCCGCTTGCAGGCGTAGCAACGCTGGATGGGGTTGGCCGCATAGGCGGGATCGTCCAGTTCAGCTGTGGCGATCTCCCGGTGACGAATCCCCATCCAGGCGGCCTGAAGCCGGGCCTCCTGGAGCAGATGGGGCGCGAGGGCCGGGGAAACACCGGTTATCGCCAGGGCCGACTCCCCGAGCTGCTCGGCGGCGATCGCCGCCACCAGGGCACTGTCGACCCCACCGGAATACGCCACGAGGACCGAGCCTGGCCTGGCGATGTGCTGCCGCAGGCTGCGCAACTGGCCCTGGAGACGCTCCGGCAGGGCTTCCACCAGGGGATGTTGACCCGAAGACGGCATGGCCCCAGGCTCGGCTCGTTAGGATCCAACCGTAGAAGGCTGGCGATGACAGCGACTTCAAGCGGAACCGGCCGCGGCATCGGCATCCGCACCGCCGCCGGCAGCAGTGAGCGCATCCACGGCCAGCTGCACGTCTACGACGGCGAAGGAAAGGGCAAGAGCCAGGCGGCCCTGGGGGTGGTGCTGCGAACGATCGGGCTGGGCATCTGTGAACGCAAGCGCACCCGGGTGTTGTTGCTGCGTTTCCTGAAGGGGCCCGGCCGCTCTTACGACGAGGACGCGGCGATCGAAGCCCTGCAGCAGGGCTTCCCCCACCTGATCGATCAGGTGCGCACTGGCCGCGGTGACTACTTCACCGCCGAGGAAGCCAGTCGTTTCGACCGTCAGGAAGCGCAGCGGGGCTGGGACATCGCAAAGGGGGCCATCGCCAGCGCCCTCTACTCCGTAGTGGTTCTCGACGAGCTCAATCCCGTGCTGGATCTTGGCCTGCTCGACACCGCGGACGTGGTGCGAACCCTGGCCGCCAAACCGGAGGGCATGGAGGTGATCGTGACCGGCCGCGGCGCCCCGCAGCCCCTGGTGCAGCTGGCCGATCTCCACTCGGAGATGCGGGCCCACCACCACCCCCAGGCCGGGGCCGCAGGTCTGGCCGGCATCGAGATCTACACCGGTGATGGCAAGGGCAAATCCACCAGCGCCCTGGGCAAGGCGCTGCAGGCGATCGGCCGGGGCATCAGCCAGGACAAGAGCCACCGCGTGCTGATTCTGCAGTGGCTCAAGGGCGGCAGCGGCTACACCGAAGACGCGGCGATCGCCGCCCTGCGCGAAAGCTTCCCCCATCTGGTCGATCACCTGCGCTCCGGGCGCGACGCGATCGTCTGGCGGGGCCAGCAACTGCCGATCGATTACGTGGAAGCGGAGCGCGCCTGGGAGATCGCCCGCGCCGCCATCGCCAGCGGGCTCTACAAGACGGTGATCCTCGATGAACTCAATCCCACCGTGGACCTGGAGCTGCTGCCGGTGGAGCCGATCGTGCAGACCCTGCTGCGCAAGCCCGCCGAAACGGAGGTGATCATCACGGGCCGCTGCAAGAACCCCCCCGCCTACTTCGATCTGGCCAGCGTGCACTCCGAAATGGTCTGCCACAAGCACTACGCCGAGCGGGGGGTCGACCTCAAGCGCGGCGTCGACTACTGATCCAGCTCACTGCGACTGAACGGGCTCAATAGAGCGGCACGGCGGGATCCACCTCCCGGCTCCAGGCGTTGATGCCGCCGTCCACATTGACGCCCTCGATGCCATGGCGCTGAAGGGCGAGCAGGGCCTTGGCGGAGCGCCCGCCCATCTTGCAGTGAACGTAGAGGTGCTTGCCGGCGGCCAGACGCCGCACCTCCTCCACCGCCTCGCCGCTCTCGATCCGATCGAGGGGGATCAGCACTGCGCCGGGAATCACGGCAATGTCGGCCTCGGGCGGGTTGCGCACGTCGAGCAGCAGCAGGTCGGCCGGTTGGCGATCCAGCATCGCCTGGAGATCCGTGACCGAGATGCTCTCCATCGCTCCAGCCTCCTCCGTTCCCGGCGCCGAGCCGCCGACACCGCAGAACTCCTGATAATCGATCAGTCTGTCGATCACCGGCCGCTCCAGGCTGGGGCGCAGCTTCAGCTCCCGGAAGGCCATCTTGAGGGCATCGAAGAGCAGCAACCGGCCGCTCAGGCTGGTGCCGATGCCGGTGATGATCTTGACGGTCTCAGTGGCCTGAATCATGCCGATGATGCCGGGCAGCACCCCCACCACGCCGCCCTCGGCGCAGGAAGGCACCATGCCCGGCGGCGGCGGCTCAGGGAACAGGTCGCGGTAGTTGGGGCTCTCGGCGTCGAGGTTGAACACCGTGGCCTGGCCCTCGAAGCGGAAGATCGAGCCATACACGTTCGGCTTGCCCAGCAGCACGCAGGCGTCGTTGACCAGGTATCGGGTGGGGAAGTTGTCGGTGCCGTCGCAGACGAGGTCGTAGGGCTCGATGATCGCCATCGCGTTCTCCGCGGTGAGCGCCGTTTCGTAGAGATCCACCTGGCAATGGGGGTTGATCTCGTGGATGCGGTGTTTCGCCGATTCGATCTTGGGCTTGCCCACCCAGCTGGTGCCGTGGATCACCTGGCGCTGCAGATTGCTGTGGTCCACCACGTCGAAATCGACGATGCCGAGCCGACCCACGCCGGCGGCGGCCAGATAGAGCAGCAGGGGCGAACCGAGTCCGCCGGTGCCGACGCACAGCACCGAGGCCGCCTTGAGCCGCTTCTGACCCTCCATGCCGATCTCCGGCAGGATCAGGTGGCGGGAGAAGCGCACCACCTCATCGGGGCTGAGCTGGACGGCGCTGGTGTCGGGAGGAAGCATGGGCAGAAGGCCTTGGCCATGGGCAGCCGCCTGGCGCGGCCATCGCCCTAGTGTCCCAAATCCCCGATCCGCATGGCCAGCGGCCGCATGAGCGCCAGCGCAGGCTCCGGAACTCCCGCAGGGGCAAGCCACCAGGCCCGGATGGGCGTTGCCACCGAGGCAGGCCCCAGCTCGGCTGTGGCCCCGGCGATCAGCATCAAGGTGGGCGGGAAGGCCAGGCTCCGGTCCAGCTCCGACGGCACCGCCACGCCGCCCGGATGGGAATGGGCCGTGCCGATCAGCTGCCAGCCATGCAGACGCCCCCACTTCTGGGCCAGCAGCTGCTCGCGGGGATCAACGGCGAAGCGCCGGGGGCGCTCGGCCGGGGGATCCCACACGTTCAGGCAGGGCCAGATCGCCTCGATCCGCAGACCGACCTCCCGGCAAGGCTGGGGACCGGACCAGGGTCCCAGCAGGAGGGCGCAGCTTTCACGGGGGGTCTCCGCGACCAGAATGGCCTCGAGCAGGGTCAGCTGATCCCGACCAATGCGCAGCAGCTCTGGCCAGGGTTGTCCCATGCCGATACGTTATGGGGTTGAATCCCTGATCCTTTGCCTCTCCGTTGATGAGCGACGCCAGCACCGAGCAGCAGGATCAGACCGTGCCAGCAGAGCCGACCATGACCGGAGCATCTCCAGAGCCAGCGGCCACCGATTCCGGTGTGAACTTCACCGAGCGCTACAGCGAAATTCTCGGCAAGATCAACCAGAGCCTGGATCAGGTGGACTGGAGCCAGGCCAGCCGGATCGGCAAGGGGGCCGGTGTGGTCCTGGCTGTGATCGTGGCCCAGATCCTGATCAAGGGGGTGCTTGACACGATCAACCTGCTGCCGGTGATCCCCGGGCTGCTGGAGTTGCTGGGACTGGTGGTGGTGGGCCAGTGGAGCTGGCACAACCTCACCACCAGCGAGAAGCGCTCCGCCGTGGTCAGCAAGCTCCAGGGCCTGCGCGAGGAGTACCTGGGCTGAGTCTGCTGATGTCTGAGTGCCCCGGCGTTCAAGCCGCTGCTGCGGGCACCACAGCCAGAAGCTCTCGAGCGCAGCGTTCCACTTGGTCACCATAGCCGCCTCCAAACAGGTTGGCATGGTTCAGGAGGTGATACAGGTTGTACAAAGTCGCCCGCTCCTCGTGCCCTGCCGGCAGCGGCCATTCGTCCCCGTAGCCGAGGAAGAAGGGTTCCGGGAAGCCACCGAACAGCCGCGCCATCGCCAGATCCACCTCCCGATCGCCCCAGTGCACTGCGGGATCGAACAGGGCCGCCCGATCCCCCGCCAGCAAGGAGGCATTGCCGCTCCACAGATCGCCGTGCACCAGGCTGGGCCTGGCCCCATGGCGATCGAGCCAGCCAGGTACCCGCATCAGGAGCTGGCCGATCGGCGCCGCCAGCCGGGCCGCGAGGTTGCTGTTTCGCTCCTGCAGCCGCTGGAGTTGGGGCCCGAGGCGGCGCTCGGCGAAAAAGCGTCCCCACTCCGAGTCCCATCCGTTGACCTGAACGCCAGCCCCGATGAAGTTGTCGTGGTTCCAGCCGAACTGGGCCTGACCTTGGTCAAGGCTGCGGCGATGCAGCCGGGCAAGGGCCGCCCCCAGGCGCCGCCAACGATCCTGTGGGCCGCCCGGGGCGAGCTCCAGCCACTCCATCACCAGCAGGGCCCGCCCCTGCTCCAGGCCACAGAACAGCGGCGCCGGAACCACCAGCTCGCCATCCGCCAGCGGCGCCAGCGCCCGGAGGCCTTCGGCTTCGGCGGCCAGCACCGGCAGGGCGGCGGCGCTGTTGGTCTTGGCGAACAGGCGCCGGCCATCGTCCAGCTCCAGGGCCCAGGCGCTGTGAATGCAGCCGCCCGCCACGGCGCGGCAGTTGCTCAAGGAGGTGGCCAGCTCCCGTTGGACCCAAGGGGCCAGTGGTTCAGCCATCGAAGACCCCGCCTGGCTGCCAGCATGCCGGCTCCTTGCCGCTGAGGTCGCCTGGCCCCAAGCCGATTACCCCTTGAGGCCCATTGCGATGGGGCAGTGATCGGCGCCGGCATCGCCGGGCTCACGGCCGCCGCCCTGTTGGCCCGCGCCGGGCTGAAGGTGGAGCTGCTGGAGGCCCACCACCAGAGCGGCGGCTGCGCCGGCACCTTCCGGCGCGGCCCCTACACCTTTGATGTGGGCGCCACCCAGGTGGCGGGCCTGGAGCCGGGCGGCATCCACGACCGCCTCCTCCGCCAGCTGGGCGTGGAGCCACCGGCCGCCACGCCGCTCGATCCCGGCTGCGTGGTGGACCTGGCCGACGGCAGTGCGCCGATCCCCCTCTGGCGCGACCCAAGCCAATGGCAAGCGGAGCGGCAGCGGCAGTTCCCGGGCTCGGAGCGGTTCTGGAGCCTGTGCGGGGCGATTCACCAGGCCAACTGGGGCTTTGCCGGCCGTGATCCGGTGCTGCCGCCCCGCAACCTCTGGGACCTAGGCCAGCTGATCCAGGCGTTGCGCCCCGCCAACCTGGCCAGCGGGATGCTGGTGAAAGCCAGCATTGCCGATCTGCTGGGGCTGAGCGGCTGCGGCACCGACCCGCGGCTGCGCCGCTTCCTCGATCTGCAGTTGCGGCTCTATTCCCAGGAACCGGCCAAGCGCACCGCCGCCCTCTACGGCGCCAGCGTGCTGGCAATGGCCCAGGAGCCCCTGGGGCTGTGGCACCTGGAAGGCTCGATGCAAACCCTGAGCACCGCCCTGGAGCAGGGGCTCAAGTTGGCGGGCGGCACCCTGCGGCTGCGCCACCGGGTGGAGCGGCTGCGGCCCACGCCCGGAGGCGGCTGGGAGCTGGGGGGCAAGGGCCCCGGCGGCCAACCCTTCCGCCTGGACTGCGCAGAGCTGGTGTGCACCCTGCCGCCCCAGGCGCTGCCGGCGTTGCTGGGGGATGCCCTGCCGGCCGGGTACCGCCGCCGGCTGGAGGGCTTCGAGGATCCCAGTGGTGCCCTGGTGCTCTACGCGGCGGTGGCCCGCGATGCCCTGCCAAAGGGTTGCCCCGCCCACCTCCAGCTCGACTGGGGCGATCCGGGCTCCCTGTTCGTGTCGGTGAGCCGGGAGGGGGATGGCCGGGCGCCGGCGGGGGAGGCCACCGTGATCGCCAGTGTGTTCACCCCTGCGCGGCCCTGGTTCGAGGGCGACGCGCCCGCCTATCAGGCGGCCAAGCAGGCGGCACTGACGGGGATCCAGTCGGGGCTCCACAATCTGCTCGGACTGGAGCCGCTGCACTACCACCACGCCGAACTCGCCACACCACGGGGCTTCGCCCACTGGACCGCGAGACCGTTCGGTTTCGTGGGCGGCCTGGGCCAGAGCCCCTCCCGCTTCGGGCCGTTTGGCCTGGCCAGCCGCACGCCGCTGCCGGGTTTCTGGCTGTGCGGCGATTCCATTTACCCCGGCGAAGGGACTGCCGGGGTAAGCCTTTCGGCGTTGATGGTGAGCCGACAACTGCTGGCGGGGCGGGGGATGGGGCTGGGGGTGGCCTGAGCAGAGCGGAAGCCCAGCGGGACGAAAGGGCCCTGAACAGACGCCTCAGACAAAAGGCGGCCGCAACTGGCGGCACCGGTCCAGCTCCGCCTCCATCTCTCGCCAACGTTGCTGCTCCACCAACTGCTCCAGATCCTCCAGTGCGCTGCGGTAGTGGGCCATACCCTGCAGCACCGCCTCCCGGTTGCAGCGGGCCATCAGGGTGCCCAGTTCCGGGTTGCCGGCCCCCACCCGGGTGGTGTCGGCGAAGCCGCTGGAGGCCAGGGCCCGCGCCAGCGCGGGAACGGCGCCTGCTGCGGCGGCGGCGCCCCGGTCTGCCGCCTGAAGCAGGGCGGCGCTCACAAGCACCGGCAGATGCGAGATCAGCGCCACCGCCTGGTCATGGTCAGCGGCGGCGCACTCCAGCCAATCGGCCCCCAGTGCCGTGGCCAGCTCCCGCACCACCGCCAGGGCTGCGGGGTCGGTGTCCGCCACCGGAGTGGCCACCCAGGGGCGGCCGCGGAACAGATCCCGCTGGCCGGCCTCCACACCGGCTTCCGCTGTGCCCGTCATCGGATGGCTGGCCACGAAGCGGGGCACCCGCCCCTGCCACACCCGCAGCACCGGCGCCTTCACCGAGCCCACATCGGTGATCACCGCGCCGGCAGGCAAGGCCGCGATCAGCTCCGCTGGTGGCTCCAGCAACCGATCCAGCGGCAGAGCCAGCACCAGCAGGCCACAGCCCGCCAGCACATCCGGATCGGTGCTGATGCGCGAGGCCAGGCCCCGCTGCCGGGCCCGCTCCGCAGTGGCCGGCCGGTGCACCAGGGCCCGCACCTCCAGGCCCCGGGCCACCAGATCAAGACCGAGCGAGCCGCCGATCAACCCCAGCCCCACCAGCCCCACCGGTTGCTGTTGCCACTGGCTTGTCATCACCGGTACGGCCTGCTGGGCCCAGCTTCCTACGATTCGCCGATGTTGGAAGCCCGGGCCCACCACCAGCTCAAGCATCTGCTTCGGCAGGAAGGCGGTGGCGGCTGGCCCCATCACCTCACCCTCTGCCGACTGGTGGGGCGCAGCCTGCGCCGCGGCGACCACAGCCTGATCCGCCTAGCCCCCGGCAGCGCTCCCGACTGGCTGGTGGGCCTGCTGGTCCCCCTGGCGATGGCCGAGATTCCCGTCGCTCTGGTGGCGAGCGAACCCCTGCGCCGCAGGTTGCTGCAGGTGGAGCTTCCCCGGCTGCGGGCGGCCGGCCTTGGCCTGGCCTGCTGGGAGGGGGAGCGCGCGCCTGAGCAGGCACGGCTGTGGCTCCTGAGTCACCAGGGCCTGGTGGCGGCCTGGCGCAGCGGCGCCCTGGGATCCCGCCAGCTGGTCATCCCGGAGGCCGAGCTGCTGGAACCCTTGCTGCGGCAGGCCCTGGAAGTGCGCCTGGAGAACAGCCACTGGGAGCAGCTACGCCGTGGCCTGCCGGCAGCCGATTCCAGCCTGCTCGGCCTGCACGAACGGCTCAGCCGCCGCATCCTGGCCCACGCCCCCAGCCCCTCATCCCAGGTGGCCCTGGGCCCGGAGGAGGAGGCCCCCCTGCGCCAACTGCTCAACCTGCTGGGCCCCCTGCCCGAACCCTGGCCCGCCTGGCTGGCCTCCGGAGGTCCCCAGTGGACCAGCTGGGCGACGGTGGATCGCCCCCACCTGCACTGGCAACTGCACCGCCAGCCGCTCGAACCCCTGAAGGTGATGGGGGGGCTGCTGGAGGAGCGGGGTGCCGTGGTGGTCGGCCTGCTGGGCAAGGGGGCGAAGCTGGCCGGGATCACCCCGAAGGTGGTGGTGGATTTCGCGGAGCCCCTCCTCGCCGATCCCCTCCCCGTCTATGTGCCGTTGCGGCAACCGCTGCCCAACAGTCCTCACTACGGCCTCCACCTGCTCGACCACAGCCGCCGCCTGGTGCTGGGCCAGGCGGGCCTGACCATCGTGCTTGTGGAGGATGCTTCCCTGCGGTTGAGCCTGGCCAGTGGCCTTGCCGCCGAGTTCGGCAGCCGGGTGGGCCATCAGTGCACGGCTCCCGCCAGCAACGGCGTGATCTGTTGCAGCTGGGCCTGGTGGCTCGACCATCAGACCCGGCTGCCGCTGCCCTGTCAGCTGATCGTGGGGCCCCTGCCGATCAACAGCCTGGAGGACCCCCTGACCGCCGCCCGGGTGGCGGAACTCCGCCAGCAGGGACGGGATTGGTTCCGGGATCTGTTGCTGCCCGAAGCCCTGGGCCAACTGCAACGCGCTTCGGCGAGCCTGCGCCGGGGCTCGGGCCGCCTCGCCCTGCTCGATGGCCGCGTGCGCTGCCGCAGCTGGGGCCAGCAGGTGCTCGCCTGCCTCGAGCCCTGGGTGGAGCTCAGCAGGCTCCTGCCGACCTAACCTTCAGGCCCATTCAGCCGAGCCAAGCGATGGGAGAAGCCAAACGCCGCGTCGCCCAGGGATTGCCCCCCCGCCAGACCAAAGCGAAGGAAGCCGCCAAAGACACCTCCCCGCGCCTCGTTCCCTGGTTCCCCCTCAGCCGCAACCAGGCCGACCGGTTCGTTCAGCTCACCACCCGCGGCGCCTGGGTTGGCATTGCGGCGCTGGTGTTGTTCTGGGTCATGGTACGCTTCATCGGGCCGGCTTTAGGCTGGTGGGATCTGGCCGACGGGCGCTGATCGCCGGCGTCCGCGTGTGAGTATTTTTACCCTCACGAATCGGAAGAAAACATTAGGATCGGACGACTCGGTTCCCGCTCCTCCATGTTTCAACGACTCGCTGAGCAATACCGCTGCCTGGTTCAGGACCTGGTCATGAGCCTGCAGGCCCTCTCCAGCAGCCTGCAATCCAAAGGTCTCGCCGCCACCTGTTACGTCTGCGGCGATGGCCGCGAGGGTCACGGTGCTTCCTTCGTGGCCGATCTCGGTGATGGTCACATGGTTCGCTTCCTGGTTTCCGATTTTGGAATCAGCTGGGTGGAGTCCCGCGACGGCCGGGAGTTGGTGAAGCTGGAGGGAGCCGAGGCGATTCAGGAACTGCAGCGGGTCACCCTCTTTCTCCAGAATCGAGTCGGCCCTGCCGTTGCCGTTCCGCTCGCCCCAGCCGCCTGAACCCCGGGCGGCCTGAGATCAGCTCGCTTCAGCCACGGCAATGACTGCCTCGGTTTCGGGGCCCACTGAGCTGGCTGCCAGCTTTGCGGCCGCTGCGGCCAGCGGTTTCATCGAATTGGCGGTGACATCGGCTCCCTCGGTGAGCTGGCGGCGCACTTCCCGCTCGATCGCGTCCTTCTGCTCGGGGTTCTGCTCCAACCAGGTGATCGTGTTGTCGCGGCCCTGGCCGATGTTGTCGCCCTCGTAGCTGTACCAGGCGCCTTTACGCACCACAACACCGGTTTCCTCCGCCAGATCAAGGACGCAGCCGAGCGTGCTGATGCCGCGGCCAAACAGGATGTCGAACTCGGCGATGCGAAACGGGGGGGCCACCTTGTTCTTGGCCACCTTCACCTTGGCCCGGATGCCATATTCCTCCGTGCCGCGCTTGAGGGTCTGGATGCGGCGGATGTCGAGCCGCACCGATGCATAGAACTTCAGCGCGTTACCGCCCGTGGTGGTTTCGGGATTGCCGTAAGTGACCCCGATCTTCTGGCGCAACTGGTTCAGGAAGATTACCGTGCAGCCGGACTTGCCGATGTTGCCGGTGATCTTGCGCATCGCCTGGCTCATCAGGCGGGCCTGGCTGCCGACGGCCAGATCACCCATTTCTCCCTCGATCTCGGCCCGGGGCGTGAGCGCCGCCACCGAGTCGACCACGACGATGTCGACGGCGGCGGAGCGCACCAGCTGGTCGACGATCTCCAGGGCCATCTCGCCCGTGTCGGGCTGAGACACCAGCAGATTTTCGATGTCGACGCCGAGGGCGGCGGCATAGACCGGATCCAGGGCATGCTCGGCGTCGACGAAGGCCGCCACGCCGCCGCGGCGCTGGGCCTCGGCGATCGCATGCAGGGTGAGGGTGGTTTTACCGGAACTCTCCGGCCCGTAGACCTCCACCACCCGGCCCTTGGGATAGCCGCCACCGAGGGCCAGATCCAGGGTGAGGGCTCCGGTGGACACGGTTTCGACCCGCATGCGAGAGGCATCTCCCAGCCGCATGATCGAGCCCTTGCCGAAGTTGCGCTCGATCTGGCCCAGCACCAGATTCAAGGCCTTGTCCCGCTCCGAGGTGGCGGCGGCACTGGGACCGGCGGCGGCGGAGCGGGGATGGGCAAGCCTGAGGTCGGTGGTCTTGGGATCGGCGGACATGGCGGGGGCAGTGAAGGGACAGGGGGCGGAGAGACGAAACCGACAGGGGAGTTCCGGCGACCTCAGGGAACAGGTGCCACCAAAGGCGGCGGACGTATCAAACCAGATTAGTACAGGCGTACGCTAGCGGTTCAGGGCCAGATCGCCAAGGGGGCCCCGAAGCCATCGGGCTCCAAAAGGGCGATCCCCGCCGGCAGGCCGAGGCGATCCTCGGGCCCCAGATACCCCCACGCGGCCAGAAAGCAGCGCACCGACTCCAGCCCCGGCGTGGCCCGAACCGTCTCCAGGGTGGGGCGCCGGTCCTCGATGAACCACAGCGGGCGCTGCAGCTCCCGCAACTTGAGCAGCACAGTGGGCTTGCTGCCCTGCTCATGGCCGAACAGGAGCAAGGGCTTGAGCGCCGCGGCGGCGAGCAGTTCGGCGGCAAAGGCCGCTCCCTTGGTGGTAAGAACGGCCCAGTCGGCCCCTTCGGCAGCCAGGGAACGCAACCGCTCAGGCACGCCCGGGTAGGGCCGATGCAGGGCCAGCCAGCCAAGCCGGTCGGTGGCGATCGCCTCGCGGCGCACCTCCTCCAGAACGGCCTGCAAGGACTGGGGCTGCCAACCGGATCGCGCCAGCGCCCTGCCCAGGGTTCCGGCGTAATCGGCCTCCAGTGCGGCCCCCTCGCCACCGGGGCGAGCGAGTTCGGCCGCCACCAGGACCATCTCCCAGCCCTGGTGGATCCGGGGCCGCAGCCGGGCGAACGCCTCAGGCGCCAGCTCCGACACCACCAGAGCTGGATCCAGCCGGTGAACGGCCTGCCGGGAACTCCACCAGTATTCCGCCATGCCATCGACCAGAACGCCGTCGAAATCGAAGACCAGCAGGGGTCCGGAAGACAAGGAAGCGGAAGCGAAGACGGAAAAACTGGGCCGCTAGGATTCGAACCTAGGAATGGCGGGACCAAAACCCGCTGCCTTACCACTTGGCGACGGCCCAATGACCGGTGGAGCCGAACGTCTCGGGACCGGTTGCTTTGCTAGTTACCCACAGCGGGCCGACCTTCGTCAATCTCCAGGCGCAGGGCCAGGGCTGGCGAAGTTTCCCGGCTGCGGCGCAACAACCGCTCCACCCCCCGCAGGATCTGGGGAAGGGTGTCGGCCTTGATCACCAGGATCGGCACCTGCTGCTGCTGAGCCCGGCGGCGCACCTCCGGATCCCTACCCAGGTGCCGGCGCAGGCTGAGCACCGCGTCAGCCTGCTCCAGGGTGTTCACCCGCTCAACGGGGAGCTGGCGGCTGCGCACCGCCTGGTCAAGCAACGGGCCACTGACGCCACAGCAGTAGAGGGCCAGGCGGTCGGGGCTGGCTGGAACCTCCAGCGGGCGATGGGGGGGTGGCAGAGCTGGATCCGGCAGGGGCGCAGGGGCGAGGGCAGGGCGCCCGGACCACGCCGCGCGGTGCCGCTCCCGCAGGGACTGCAGAGCCCGGGGAGCCACCGGAGTCTCAAGCCGCACCCGGCCTTGCCCGTCGAGCTCCCGGACCTGGGGGCGGGTGGGCTCACCCCGCAGCCGGGCATCAACGGTGCGGGCCACCTCGGTGTGCACCAGCCAGCGGCTGCGGCTGTGGATCTCCACCGCCAGCGGAAAGGTGGGTTCGGCGCAGCGCTCCAGCACGGTTTTCTGGGAGCCGCGCCGCCGTGCCTCCTCATCCCCGAGGGTCACCGACTGGATGCCGCCGACCAGATCGCAGAGGGTGGGATTCTTGATCAGGTTGGCCAGCTCGTTGCCGTGGGCGGTGGCCACCAGCTGCACACCCCGCTCGGCGATCGTGCGGGCGGCCCGGGCCTCCCGTTCGGTGCCGATCTCATCGATCACGATCACCTCCGGCATGTGGTTCTCCACCGCCTCGATCATCACCTGGTGCTGCAGCTCCGGGCGGGCCACCTGCATGCGGCGGGCGCGGCCGATGGCGGGGTGGGGGATGTCGCCGTCACCGGCGATCTCGTTGCTGGTGTCGATCACAACCACGCGGCGCTCCAGGTCGTCGGCCAGCACCCGGGCGATCTCGCGCAGGGCGGTGGTCTTGCCGATGCCGGGTGGGCCCATCAGCAACAGCGACTGGCCTGAATCCAGAAGGTCGCGCACCATCGCCACCGTTCCGTAGACGGCGCGACCCACCCGGCAGGTGAGGCCCACCACCTCACCGCCGCGGTTGCGGATGGCGCTGATCCGGTGCAGGGTGCGCTCGATGCCGGCGCGGTTGTCGCCGCCGAAGGCTCCGAGTCGCTGCACGACCGCCGCGAGGTCGGCCCGTTCGATCGGCCGCTCCTCCAGCAGGGTGGCCCTGCCGGGATAGCGCGCCTCCGGCGGCCGCCCGAGATCTAGAACCACCTCGAGCAGCTGCTCACGCCGTTCAGGTCCCGCCAGGGCCCGCTGAACCGGCAGCGGCAGCACCTCCAGCAGTCGATCGAGATCGTCCGTGATGCGTTGGACAGGGGGAACGGCAGGCGGCGGTTGCTGCAGGGCTGGATCGAGGACGAACGTCTGTCGGTTCTAGCCGAGATCAGAGGGAGGGGAGGGGAGCACCCCAGTCCGGAGCCGCCCGTTTCGCCTTCGCCACCGCCTCTAGCGCCCCCCCTGTTCGCCAACTTCCTGCGGCGACCAGTGGCCTTAGGGTTCCGCTGGCCATGCCGGACAAGCCGCAGTCCGCCGAACAACTCATGAACGGATCCGCATCCTCACCGGCTGCCATGGGTGTCTCCCAGGCCGTGGGATCAAAAGGAATGCGGCGCCTGATGGTGGCGTTCTTCTGCTCTGGCTTCGCCGCCCTTCTCTGCCAGATCATCTGGCAGAGAATGCTGGGGATCTTCGCCGGGTCCGACACCGTCAGCGCCGCCCTGGTGGTGGGGGCCTTCCTGACCGGCCTCGGGATCGGCTCGATGCTCGGGGCCAAGGTGGCCGACCGCCTCTCTCCGAGCCAGGCCCTCACCTGGTTCGCCCTGTGCGAACTCGGCGTGGCCCTTTGCGCCCTGCTCTCCAAGCCCTTCCTCTACGACTGGCTGGCCATGGGCATGGCTGGCAGGGTCGACAGTCAGCTGGCCGTGTTCGGCCTCTGTTTCGTGGGCCTGGCCATCCCCACCACGCTGATGGGCGCCTCGTTGCCGCTGCTTTCTAGGGCGGTGGCGAGTTCCCTCGACACGGTGGCGGAGCGCATCTCCCTGCTCTACGGGCTCAACACCCTGGGGGCCGGGCTCGGGGCCCTGCTCGGCGGCTTCTTCATCGTCGGCCGCACGGGCTTCGTGGGAGCCCTCGGGCTCGCGGCCTGCCTGGATCTGCTGGCGGGAGTCCTGGCCCTCAGCCTGCGGAGGGGCCTGCGCCGGGCAGAGGCCGGCAGGAGTTTCTCGAGGGTGGCCGCAGACACCGGCGAGGCTCAGCCGGTGTCCGGGCGGCGGCCTGAACCCTTCGGCGGCCTGAAGCTTTGGTGCCTGCTGGTGTTCCTCTCCGGATACGTGATCGTGGCGCTGGAGATTGTCTGGCTGCGCCTGCTGGGCACCGCAGGCCAGTACCACGCCTACCTGTTCCCGACCGTGCTGGGCATCTTCCTGATCGCAGATGGCTTCGGCATGGCCGTGGCGGCGCGGATGGTGCGCCGGATGCACGACCCTCGACCGGCCTTCTTCATCACCCAGGGGGCCGGCTTCGTCCTGGCGATCGTTCTGATCGGCTGGCTGTGGCTGGCCCTGCCCTACCCACCGATCAACGGGATCCTCCCCAGTGGCTTCTCCGTGATCACTCCGGATCAGATGCTGCCGAGGTTTCTGGTCGCCCTGGTGATCGTCGGACCGCCGGCCTTCCTGATCGGCATGACCTTCCCCTTCGTGCAGCGGGCCGTTCAGCAGGACCTCAGCGACGTGGGAGCCAGGGTGGGCTGGGTGCAGCTGGCCAACATCGCCGGGAACGCGGCAGGCTCGGTCTTCACCGGACTGGTGACGCTGCACGTGCTGGGCACGGCGGGCACGCTGAAGCTGCTGGCAGCGCTGACGCTGGCCCTGCTGCTGGGCTGGTTGTGGCGCGGCGGTCGTGGTCGCTGGCCCGAGATGGCCCTGGCTGCTGGGGCAGCCGCCGCCCTGTTCATCCCGGACAACGGCACCTTCTGGAGACAGGTCCACCGTCCGACTCCGGGCACCTTCGATCTCTGGTCCGAAGATCGCAGCGGCGTCACCTACTTCCGCGGGTACCCCGGCCATCAGGTCGATGGGGCAGGCGACTTCGTCATCCAGGGCTTCACCCAGGGCTCGGTGCCCTTCACCCCGATGCACATCCTGCTCGGCAGCATCGGCCCGCTGGTTCATCCCCATCCGAAGGAGGTGCTGCTGATCGGTGTCGGCAGCGGTGGCACCCCCTGGGGGGCCCTGACCTCCCCCAAGACAGAGGATGTGCGGGGGATCGAACTGGTCAAGCCTGTGCTGTTGACACTCGAAAAGCTCGCCGCCGCGAGGCCCGACGGACCGGTGGCGGCTCTGCTCGCCGATCCGCGCATCCATTTCATCTACGCCGACGGACGCCAGATCCTGGCGCGGGATTCACGCCGCTACGACGTGATCGAGGCCGACGCCGTGCTTCCTCAGACCTCCCATTCCGGCCTCCTCTACAGCGATGAGTTCATGCGGCAGGTGAGAGCACGGCTGAAGCCCGGCGGCATCTTCGTTCAGTGGGCTCCCTCCGGGCGCGTCGTACAGACCTTCATGAACGTTTTCCCCTATGGCGTGATGGTGGATCCGGTCAATATCCTGATCGGCAGCAACGAACCCATCCGCCTCGACGAGAACCGCCTGCTGGATCAGGTGCGCTCACCCGGCGTCATGAATCACATGCGACGGGGCAACTCCGGGATCACGCTCGAGCAAGCGACCAAGGCCCTGAGCGGTGATCACATCCACTGGAATCCCTCGACACCGAGGAGCGGCAGCGTCCTCACCGACCTGTTCCCGCGAGACGAGTTCTTCCTCAACCATCCCGTGGTTCCCGTCAGCGCGGCTTCCCTCAAAGCGAAGCCGCGCTGACGGAAGCGGCGCAAGCCCCCCGCTGCAACCACGGCAGCACCAGACCCTCGGCTCGAGCCCTGGCCCGCGGCCAGAGTTCGGGATCGTCGAGCAGCCGACGGCCACGCCGCTGGGCCTCCTGCAGCAGAGGCAGCAACAGCTTGCGGGCCGCACCCCCGAAGGCCACACCGGCCACAGCGGTGGGCAGGTCCCGTTCCAGCAGGGCGATCGTGCGCTCATTGGTACCGCCGGACAGCTGCAGCGGTCCAGGCGGTGCCAGTGGGCCCACCCTCTTCAGCAGGCGCACGGCCGCATGGGCTGTGCCCGCACCCACGTCGCCGCTCATCGGCCGGCCATCGAGTTGCCAGAGCGGCCTTAAGCCCGCCTGACGCAGCAGGGCAAAGCGCCGCCAGAGTTCGGCGGCCAGCTCCGCGCCCGCCCCCGCCTCCAGGCCACAGCTCACGGCCAGGCGCCGCAGCGGCACGCCCGACGCCACAACCTGGTCCAGACGCCGGGCGAAAGCATCGCCCCGCTCCGGCCGGGTGTGGAGTTCCACGGCATCCGGGCGCAGGCGGGCCAACAGAGGCCCCACCGCCTCGGCAGCGAGCAGGTGCCCGCGCTCCTCGATCAGACCGTGGGGACAGGCGGGCAGGCAGCGGCCGCAGCCATAGCACCGCTCAGCCAGCACCCCCTCCCCCTCCGGGATCGCCTGCGCCGGACAGACCCGCGCGCAGGGACGGGGGCAATCGGGCGGGCAGCTGCGCGGATCGAACCAGGCCTTGCGGAAGTGCGGATCAGCGCCGTCGCTGAGGCTCAGCATCAGCCAGGGCGGTGGCCGATCAGCCGCCTGCCGCTCCCGGGCCCAGGCGATGCCACGGCGCGCCGCCGCCGCCACAGCGGGATCTGCAGCCACATCGATGCAATGCACGCCCGCCAGTGCGTAGATGCCGCAGAGATCCTCGATCGAGACCAGATCCTGGTTGCTGGCTCCGCAGATCAGCTTGACCCAGTGCCCGTCGAGCAGGGCCTGCTCAGGCGGCGACACACAGCTCCAGGGGCTCCCAGCGCAATTGGCGAGAGCCGCCCATCTCGGCCACGATCTTGAGGCGCGGTTCCTTCCGGGTGAGGGAGCAGAGCGAGTCCCGCTCGGCCGCGGATAGCACCTGGGCCTCGAGCAGCCAGAGCAGGATGGGCTGGCCTCCCTCAAGCAGGGATCCAAGCTGGGGCATCACCCGCTGCACGGTGCCGACGGCGGCATCCCGGCCGACGCTGTGGTGACCGAGGTGGGGAGGGCGGATGCCGTGGAGCTCGAACAGAAAGGCTTCGGGGTCACCCAGCCCCCGGGCCGAGGTCATCTGGGCCCGGTAGCCGGCCGCCCGCAGGCGACGCATCAGACGGGTTTCGGCGCCGCCTTCCAGCGGTGCGAAGAGGGCAAGGGCTCCTGCCTGCTCCAGGTCGGCACGGAAGCGGCGGCCAGTGAGCAACAAGGGCATGGGAAGCTCCGATTCGTCGCCGGCAAGTCTGGCAGGAGAACGCCAGGGGAGGGGGGAAGTGGTGAGGTATGTTGAATGGCTGTGCAACTGATCTGCGCCCGTCCGCTAGCCGGGCCTCCGGATCACTGTGCGGAGTCATCGCTGGCGATGACTCCTTGAGGCCAGTCCAGACCACTCACCCGGATCCGTTTCACTGAATCCAATTCACTGAAATCAGAGAAGGGAATGAGAGCCTGGCGGGAAACTGTCGTTCGATTTCGATCGAGCGGGAAAGTCCCAGCCTGCTGTGTCGCCAACCGCTAGCTCAACCGGTGGTGCCCTGGATCTCAGGACATCGTCGGGGTCAGGCCTTGCCCGACCAAGCGCGTCTCATCGATTCAGCTCCACGCCCTTTCGGCTCGCCCAGAGCCGGAAAGGCGCTCGTTCTCGCTGGCGTCCATCCCATCCCATGTCCATCGGCATTCTCGGGAAGAAACTGGGCATGTCCCAGTTCTTCACTGCGGAAGGCAAATCCATCCCGGTCACCTTGATCGAGGCGGGTCCCTGCCGCATCACCCAACTCAAAACCCCAGCCAGCGACGGCTACACCGCCGTCCAGGTGGGCTTTGGCGAGATTCGCGAGAAACTCGTCAACAGGCCCGCCGCAGGCCACCTGGCCAAATCCGGTGCCGACCCCCTGCGCCACCTCACCGAATACCGCCTCAACTCCGTTGAAGGCCTGGAACTCGGCGAGGCGATCACGCTGGAGCGCTTCGAGGCCGGCCAGAAGGTCGACGTCAGCGGCGACACCATGGGGCGCGGCTTCACTGGTTATCAGAAGCGCCATGGCTTCAGCCGTGGTCCGATGAGCCACGGCTCGAAGAACCATCGCCAGCCGGGCTCCACCGGAGCCGGCACCACACCGGGCCGGGTCTACCCCGGCAAGCGCATGGCCGGCCGCTACGGCGGCAAACAAACCACCACGCGGGGCCTCACGATCCTCAAGATCGACAGCGAGCGCAACCTCCTGGTGGTGAAGGGTTCGGTGCCGGGCAAGCCTGGGGCCCTGCTCAACATCCGCCCCGCCAAGCGGGTCGGTGACAAGGAGGCGACCTGAGGATGTCCACCATGATTCAATGCGTCGTTCGTGATTGGCAGGGCCAGGAAGCTGGTGAAGCCTCTCTGAGCCTGAAGGTGGCGAAGGAATCTTCCGCAGCCGGTCTGGTTCATCGCGCCGTTGTCCGCCAGTTGGCCAATGCCCGCCAGGGCACCGCCAGCAGCCTCACCCGCGCCGAAGTTCGCGGTGGCGGTCGCAAGCCCTACAAGCAGAAAGGCACCGGTCGGGCCCGTCAGGGTTCGATCCGCACCCCCCTCCGCCCCGGTGGTGGTGTGGTGTTCGGCCCCAAGCCCCGCTCCTACGCGGTGGCGATGAACCGCAAGGAGCGGCGCCTCGCCCTGCGCACCGCGCTGATCAGCCGGGCCGACGACATCACGGTGGTCAAGGGATTCGCCACCGATCTGGAGGCTCCCAGAACCAGGGAAATCGTGGCCGCCCTCCAGCGCTGGGACATCCCTGCAACCGCCAAGGTGCTGCTGATTCTCGACGCCCCCTCGGATGTGGTGCGTCTCTCGGTGCGCAATCTCGAGAGGGTCAAGCTGATCGCCGCCGATCAGCTGAACATGTTTGATCTGCTAAATGCCAAGCGGTTGGTGCTGAGCGAAGAGGCACTGGCCAAGATTCAGGAGGTCTACGGCGATGACTGAACGTTTTGCAGGCCGGCTGGCGGACGTGATCCGCAAGCCGCTGATCACCGAGAAGGCAACCAGAGCCCTCGAACTCAACCAGTACACCTTCGAGGTGGACCACCGCGCCGCCAAGCCGGACATCAAGGCCGCCGTTGAGCAGCTGTTCGATGTGCGGGTGATCGGAGTGAGCACGATGAACCCACCCCGCCGCTCCCGGCGGGTGGGCCGGTTCGCGGGCAAACGGGCCCAAGTGAAAAAAGCGGTGGTGCGTCTTGCCGAAGGCAACGCCATCCAGCTGTTCCCAGAGGCCTGAGGGATCTGAATCGTTATGGCAATTCGCAACTACCGTCCTTACACTCCCGGCACCCGCGGCCGCGCCGCCAGTGACTTCAGTGAAGTCACCGAGCGCAAGCCGGAGCGCAGCTTGGTCATGGCCAAGCACCGCAGCAAGGGTCGCAACAACCGGGGCGTGATCACCTGTCGCCACCGCGGCGGCGGTCACAAGCGGCTTTACCGCATGGTCGACTTCCGCCGGGACAAGCACGGCGTGGTGGCCCGGGTGGCCGCCATCCACTACGACCCTCACCGCAACGCGCGCCTGGCCCTGCTCTTCTACACCGACGGTGAGAAGCGTTACATCCTCGCTCCCGCCGGGATCGAAATCGGCCAGACCGTGGTTGCCGGCCCCGAGTCACCGATTGAAACCGGCAATGCCTTGCCCCTCTCCTCCATTCCGCTGGGTTCCGCCGTCCACAACGTTGAGCTCTATGCCGGCCGCGGTGGCCAGATGGTTCGCACCGCCGGCGCCAGTGCCCAGGTGATGGCCAAGGAGGGCGACTATGTCGCCCTCAAGCTTCCCTCCACTGAGGTGCGGCTGGTGCGGCGTGAGTGTTACGCCACCCTGGGCGAAGTGGGCAACGCCGAGGTCCGGAACACCAGCCTCGGCAAGGCCGGCCGCAAGCGTTGGCTGGGTCGCCGCCCAGAGGTTCGCGGCAGTGTGATGAACCCCTGCGACCACCCCCACGGTGGTGGTGAGGGCCGGGCACCGATCGGCCGCTCCGGACCGGTCACCCCCTGGGGCAAGCCGGCCCTGGGCCTGAAAACCCGTAAGCGGAACAAGCCGAGCAACCGGTTTGTGCTGCGGAAACGTCGCCGCACCTCCAAGCGGAGCCGTGGCGGACGGGATTCGTGATGGTCAACCCCGTTTTGCACTCTGCTTAATCCGCCATGGGACGTTCACTCAAAAAAGGACCATTCGTTGCCGATCATCTGTTGCGTAAGGTCGAAACGCAGAACAGCGCCGGTGACAAATCCGTGATCAAGACCTGGTCGCGGGCCTCCACGATCCTGCCGATGATGATCGGCCACACGATCGCGGTTCACAACGGCAAGAGCCATGTGCCCGTCTACGTGACGGAGCAGATGGTGGGCCACAAGCTGGGGGAGTTCGCCCCCACCCGCACCTTCCGCGGCCACATCAAGGACAAAAAAGGTGCCCGTTAAGGAGCGAAACACCATGGTCAACCCAACCTCCCCCAGCCCCGAAGCCCGTGCCCACGGCCGCTACATCCGCGGATCCGTGTCCAAGGTTCGCCGGGTTCTCGACCAGATCCGCGGCCGCTCCTACCGCGAGGCGCTGATCCTGCTCGAGTTCATGCCCTACCGCTCCACCGGACCGATCACCAAGGTGCTCCGCTCCGCGGTCGCCAATGCGGAGCACAACCTGGGCCTGGATCCTTCCTCCCTGGTGATCAGCACGGCCATCGCCGACATGGGTCCATCCCTGAAACGATTCCGTCCCCGCGCCCAGGGGCGGGCCTTCGCGATCAAAAAACAAACCTGCCACATCAGCATTGCTGTGGCAGCACCCACCCCCTGACTCCCGAGGACACCGACCGATGGGACACAAGATCCATCCAACCGGCCTGCGCCTGGGGATCACCCAGGAACACCGCTCGCGCTGGTATGCCCCCAGCAAGACCTATCCCCTCCTGCTTCAGGAGGATGATCGGATCCGCAAGTTCATCCACAAGAAGTACGCCAGCGCCGGCATCAGTGACGTGTTGATCGCCCGCAAGGCAGATCAGCTCGAAGTTGAGCTCAAAACGGCGCGTCCCGGCGTGCTCGTCGGCCGCCAGGGCAGCGGCATCGAAGATCTCCGCACCGGCATCCAGGCCACCCTCGGCGATCGCCACCGTCAGGTACGCATCAACGTGGTGGAAGTCGAGCGGGTCGACGCCGATGCCTTCCTTCTGGCCGAGTACATCGCCCAGCAACTCGAAAAGCGTGTGGCCTTTCGCCGCGTGATGCGCATGACCGTGCAGCGTGCCCAGCGTGCCGGTGTGCTGGGATTGAAGATCCAGGTGAGCGGTCGCCTCAACGGCGCCGAAATCGCCCGCACGGAGTGGACCCGCGAGGGTCGCGTGCCCCTGCACACCCTCCGCGCCGACATCGATTACGCCACGAAGGTGGCCACCACCACCTACGGGGTTCTTGGGATCAAGGTGTGGGTGTTCAAAGGGGAAGTGCTGCCTGGGCAGAAGGAGCAACTGCCTGCGGATGGAGCCGCCCGACGCCGCACAAGCCGGCGTCCCCAAGATTTCGAAGACCGCTCCAACAAGGAGTGATCAGGAGGCCTGAACCATGCTGAGTCCACGACGCGTCAAATTCCGCAAACAGCAGCGAGGCCGCATGTGCGGCACCGCTACCCGGGGCAACACGATTGCCTTTGGTCAGTTTGCTTTGCAGGCCCAGGAATGTGGCTGGATCACCTCCCGCCAGATCGAAGCCAGCCGCAGGGCCATGACCCGCCATGTCAAGCGGGGAGGAAAGATCTGGATTCGGATCTTCCCTGACAAGCCCGTCACCATGCGCCCCGCCGAAACCCGGATGGGCTCCGGCAAGGGCAACCCGGAGTTCTGGGTGGCCGTCATCAAGCCCGGTCGCATTCTCTTTGAGATGGGCGGTCCTGAAATCACCGAAACCATCGCCAAGGAGGCCATGCGCCTGGCCCAGTACAAACTGCCGGTCAAAACCAAGTTTCTGGCCCTGGATGACCAGGCGCCAGCACCCAAAGCGGATTCCGTTCTGGAACCCGTCCTCCCTGGGGACTTCTGACCATGGCCCGTCCTGACATCACCGCGGTGCGCACCCTCACCGACGCCGAAATCGAGGAACAGATCAGTGGCTGCCGCCGCGAACTGTTCGACCTCCGCTTCCAGCAGGCCACCCGCCGCCTGGAGCAACCGCACCGCTTCAAGCAGAGCCGCATCAAGCTGGCCCATCTGCTGACGGTGCAGAAGGAGCGGCAGCGCTCCGCCCTGTCCGCCTCCTGATCCCCTTCACACCAACCATGGCACTCAAGGAAAGGGTCGGCACCGTCGTCAGCGACAAGATGGACAAAACGGTGGTGGTGGCGGTCGAAAACCGCTTCCCCCATCCCATCTATCAAAAGACCGTCAGCCGCACCACCCGTTACAAGGCCCACGACGAGGAGAACCGCTGTCAGGTGGGGGATCGGGTTCGCATCACGGAAACCCGGCCGCTCAGTCGCACCAAGCGCTGGGCCGTGGCCGAGGTTCTCAATCCATCCGGCGCGAGCTGAGAAGAACCCACCATGATTCAGCAAGAAACCTTCCTCAATGTCGCTGACAACAGCGGCGCCAAGCGCATCCAGTGCATCCGGGTGCTCGGCACCAACCGTCGCTATGCCCACGTGGGCGATGTGATCGTGGCCGCCGTCAAGGACGCCATGCCCAACATGGGGGTGAAGAAGTCGGATGTGGTGAAAGCCGTGGTGGTGCGCACCCGTGCCACCCTGCGCCGCGACACCGGCAACTCGATCCGCTTCGATGACAACGCCGCCGTGATCCTCGGCACCGACAACAACCCGAAGGGCACCCGGGTGTTCGGGCCCGTCGCCCGTGAATTGCGGGAGCGGAATTTCACCAAGATCGTGTCACTCGCCCCGGAGGTGATCTGAGATGGCCACCGCAACACCCAAACCCAAACCAGCTGAGCGCATCAAGATGCGCATCCGCAAAGGGGACACCGTCAAGGTGATCGCCGGCAAGGACAAGGGCAAGACCGGCGAGGTCCTGCGCACCCTTCCCAATGAGAATCGGGCGGTGGTGCAGGGAATCAACCTGCGCACCCGTCACATCAAGCCCAGCCAGGAAGGGGAGAGCGGCCGCATCTCCACCGAGGAAGCCTCCGTGCATGCCTCCAACCTGATGCTGTATTCCACCAGCGCGGCCGTGGCCAGCCGGGTGGAGATCGCGATCCAGGCCGACGGCTCCAAGAAACGCCGGCTCAAGAAAACCGGTGAGCTGATCGACTGATCCGCTCAACCACCACCCGCCCTCCCGTCTACTCCACTCCGCTCCCTTCCTTCCCTCTTCGCTCTCTGACCACGCCCAGAAGCGCAAACACCCTGCTCGCCATGTCACTCAAACAGCGCTACCGGGAGACGATCCAGCCCAAGCTGCTCAAGGATCTGAACCTCAGCAACGTGCACGAAGTTCCCAAGGTGGTGAAAGTCACCCTCAACCGGGGCCTCGGCGAAGCCGCCCAGAACGCCAAGGCCCTGGAGGCATCGATCACGGAGCTGGCCACCATCACCGGCCAGAAAGTGGTGGTGACCCGGGCCAAGAAGGCGATCGCCGCCTTCAAGATCCGGGAAGGGATGCCGATCGGCGTGGCCGTCACCCTCCGGGGTGAGCGGATGTACGCCTTCCTGGAGCGTCTGATCAACCTGGCCCTGCCCCGCATCCGTGATTTCCGGGGCGTCAGCCCCAAGAGCTTTGACGGGCGCGGCAACTACACCCTCGGGGTGCGCGAACAGATCATCTTTCCCGAGATCTCCTACGACAAGATCGACGCCATCCGCGGCATGGACATCACCATCGTGACCAGTGCCCGTACCGACGAAGAGGGCCGGGCCCTCCTCCGCGAGATGGGAATGCCGTTCCGCAGCAACTGAGCCCTCTTCGGACCCACCATGGCCAACCACGACCCGATTTCAGACATGCTCACCCGCATCCGCAATGCGAGTGAGAAAAAGCACCAGTCCACCAAAGTTCCAGCTTCACGCCTCTCCCACAGCATCGCCAAGGTGCTCCAGAAGGAGGGCTTCATCGCTGAGATCAGCGAGGAAGGCGAAGGGGTGTTGAAGCACCTCGTGCTCGAGCTGAAGTACAGCGGCAAGCACCGCCAGCCCACGATTCGCTCGGTGCAGCGGGTCAGCAAGCCCGGTCTGCGCATCTACAAGAACACCCGCCAGTTGCCCAAGGTTCTCGGCGGCCTGGGTGTGGCGATCATCTCCACCTCCAGGGGTGTGATGAGCGACCGTGACGCGCGCAAGCAGGGCGTCGGCGGTGAAGTGCTCTGCTACATCTACTGATTCGAGGTCATCCATGTCACGCATAGGTAAAGCACCGATCCCCATCCCCGACAAGGTGACCATCACCCTGAACGGGCTCGCCGTGGCGGTCAAGGGACCCAAGGGTGAGCTCAGTCGCACCCTCCCCGAGGGGGTCGTGGTCAGCGAGGAGAACGGCATCGTCCTCGTCGCTGCCGCCGACGGAACCCGCCGGTCACGGGAGCGCCACGGCCTCTGCCGCACCCTTGTGGCCAACATGGTCGAAGGGGTCAGCAAGGGCTTCACCCGCAAGCTCGAAATCATCGGGGTCGGCTACCGGGCCCAGGTCCAGGGCCGCAAACTGCTGGTGAGCGCTGGCTACAGCCACCCCGTTGAGGTGGTTCCTCCCGAAGGAATCAGCTTCCAGGTGGAGAACAACACCCAGGTGCTGATCTCCGGCTCCGACAAGGAGCTGGTGGGCAATGAAGCCGCCAAGATCCGCGCCATTCGTCCGCCGGAGCCCTACAAGGGCAAGGGCATCAAGTTCGAAGGCGAACGCATCCTGCGCAAAGCCGGCAAAACCGGCAAGAAATGAGGACGGCCTGAGCCTCCCTACCCCTACCCGCCATGTCCACCGTTTCCCGCAAACAGCAGACCCAGAAGCGACACCGCCGTCTGCGTCGCCACCTCACCGGCACGGCCACGCGCCCGCGCCTCGCCGTGTTCCGCTCCAACAACCACATCTACGCCCAGGTCATCGACGACGATGCCCAGAGCACGCTCTGCGCGGCATCGACCCTCGACAAGGACCTCCGCACCAGCCTCGAGACCAGCGCTTCGTGCGATGCCTCGGTGGCGGTCGGTCAGCTGGTGGCCCAACGGGCCCTGGCCAAGGGCATCCAGCAGGTTGTCTTCGACCGCGGTGGCAAGCTGTACCACGGCCGGGTCAAGGCCCTCGCCGATGCCGCCCGAGAAGCGGGCCTCGAGTTCTGAACCGGATCCAACCATGAGCGACATCAACCAACAGATCCAGTCCAGCGAGATTCCGGGGGCCGCCGAAGTTCCTGCCGCGGCCGAAGGCCAGCAGGAGCGCCGTGGCGGCCGCGGAGGCGGCGATGCCAAGGGGGGAGAGCGTCGTGGCGGCGGCGGCCGTCGTGGCGACAACCGCCGCGGCCAGGAGCGTGACTCCGAATGGCAGGAGCGGGTGGTGCAGATCCGCCGGGTCTCCAAGACGGTCAAAGGCGGCAAGAAGATGAGCTTCCGGGCGATCGTGGTGGTCGGCAACGAGCGCGGTCAGGTGGGTGTTGGCGTCGGCAAGGCCGGTGACGTGATCGGCGCCGTCCGCAAGGGTGTGGCGGACGGCAAGAAGCACCTGGTCAAGGTGCCCCTCACCCGCACCAGCTCGATCCCCACCGACAGCCGAGGAGAGGACGGGGCCGCCAGCGTGATGATGCGGCCGGCCGCACCGGGTACCGGCGTGATCGCGGGCGGCTCGATCCGCACCGTGCTCGAGCTGGCCGGCATCAAGAACGTGCTGGCGAAACGGCTGGGCAGCAAAACCCCGCTCAACAACGCCCGCGCGGCGATCCAAGCCCTGCAGGTGCTGCGCACCCACAAGGACACCGCCAAAGAGCGGGGCATCTCCCTTGAGCAGATCTACTCCTGATCCCGTCATGACACTCACCCTCCAGACCCTCAAGCCCCAGGCCGGCTCCCGCCGCCGCAAGCTGCGCAAGGGCCGCGGCATCGCCGCTGGCCAGGGCGCCAGTTGCGGCTTCGGCATGCGCGGCCAGAAATCCCGCTCCGGAAGCCCGACAAGGCCCGGTTTCGAAGGTGGCCAGATGCCCCTCTACCGCCGGCTGCCGAAACTCAAGCACTTCACCCTGGTGAACCCCAAGGCGTTCACCGTTCTGAACGTCGAGAAACTGGCCGGTCTGACGTCCGGAAGCACGGTCAACCTGGATTCCCTGGTTCAGGCCGGGCTGGTGACCAGCCCGAAACACCCCCTCAAGATCCTTGGCAACGGCGACCTCGCCGTTGCGCTGGAGGTGAAGGCGGCCGCCTTCACCTCCAGCGCCCGTGAGAAAATCGAGGCCGCCGGTGGGCGGTGCGAGCTGATCGGCTGATCCACCCTGGGCTCCTTGCCTGCGGTGATCGACCAAGCTGCTTCTGGAGCCTGAGCCGTCTGCCAGCCGATCACCGGCCGCGCAGGCGGCTTTGAGCTTGTCTGCCTTTCCTCCGTTCTTCACCACCTCACACCATGCTCGTCAGCCGGGGGCGTAACCCCAGTGCCGGGGAAATCATCAGCCAGCTGATCCAGTCCAAGGGTCTGCGCGACAGGGTGCTGACCACCCTCGGCCTGCTGCTGCTGGTGCGCCTCGGGATCTACATCCCGGTTCCCGGCATCGACCGTGTGGCCTTCCAGCAGTTCATCCAGCAGGGGGGTCAGCTGATCGGCTTTCTCGACATCTTCACCGGCGGCGGCATTTCCACCCTGGGGGTGTTCGCCCTGGGAATCCTGCCGTTCATCAACGCCTCGATCATCCTCCAGCTGCTCACGGCCGCCCTGCCCCAACTCGAGGATCTCCAGAAGAACGAAGGGGAAGCCGGGCGTCGCAAGATTGCCCAGATCACCCGCTATGTGGCCCTGGGCTGGGGGATTCTGCAGAGCACGGTGTTCGCCCTGATCCTGCGGCAATACGCCTTGCCAGGGGTCTCGTCCCCCGTCTTCGTGATTCAGACCACCCTGGCCCTGGTGACCGGGTCCATGGTGGTGATGTGGATCAGCGAGGTGATCACCGAACGGGGCATCGGCCAGGGGGCTTCCCTGGTGATTTTCGTGAACATCGTGGCCACCCTGCCAAGAGCTCTCGGCTCCACCGTTGAACTCGCCCAGAGCGGCGATCGGGCCACGGTCGGCGGCATCGTGATCCTTGTGGTGATTTTCCTGGTCACGATCGTGGGGATCATCTTCGTGCAGGAGGGCAGCCGCCGCATCCCGATCGTCAGCGCCAAGCGGCAGGTGGGACAGGTCAGCCTGTTGGCCGCCCGCCAGAGCTACCTGCCGCTCAAGCTCAACGCCGGGGGTGTGATGCCGATCATCTTCGCTTCAGCGGTGGTGTTCCTGCCGCTCACGATCGCCAACTTCACCCGATCACCCTGGTTGATCCGGGTGGCGGGATACCTGAATCCCAACAGCAGCACGCCATGGCTCTATGCCCTGGTGTTTTTCGCCTTGATCTGTGGTTTCTCGCTGTTCTACGCCTCCCTGACCGTCAACCCGGTGGACATCGCCACCAACCTCAAACGCACCGGGGTCGCCATCCCCGGCGTGAGGCCAGGAACCGCGACAGCCCTTTATCTCAGTGGCGTCCAGAACCGCCTCACCCTGCTCGGCGGTCTGTTCCTTGGCGCCGTGGCGATCATCCCATCGGCAGTTGAAGGCGCCACCCAGGTCCGCACCTTCCAGGGACTGGGCGCCACCTCCCTGTTGATCCTGGTGGGCGTGGCCATCGACACGGCCAAGCAGGTGCAAACTTATGTGATTTCCCAACGCTACGAAGGCATGGTTCGCGAATGACCCACCGCATTCTTTTTCTCGGTCCCCCCGGCGCCGGCAAGGGCACCCAGGCTGAGAGGCTCGCCAATCAGCGCCAGCTTCTCCACCTCTCCACCGGCGATCTGCTCCGGGCTGAAGTCAAGGCCGGCAGTGACCTCGGCCGCGAAGCCGAGGCGCTCATGGCCAGCGGTGAACTGGTCAGCGACGAGCTCGTCCTGGAGATCGTGCGCCATCGCCTCGAGGCCCACAGCGGCGGCTGGTTGCTGGATGGCTT
Organism: Synechococcus sp. Tobar12-5m-g; assembly: GCF_024345415.1. GTDB lineage: Bacteria > Cyanobacteriota > Cyanobacteriia > PCC-6307 > Cyanobiaceae > Regnicoccus. The sequence continues at coordinate 56,836 of NZ_JAGQBB010000015.1, forward strand.
TCCCCGCAACCTCGTCCAGGCCGAAGCCCTGAACGTTCTGCTGGAGGAGCTCGACCAGCCGATCGGGCTGGTCCTGTTGCTGGAGCTCGACGACAGCAGCCTCACGGCACGCATGCTCAACCGGGGGCGCGCCGATGACAACGAGGCCGTGATCCGCAACCGGCTGGAGGTCTACCGGGAGCAGACCGAACCCCTGATCAGCTACTACCGCCAGCGGAACCTGCTGGAGCTGGTGGATGCCACCGGTTCGATCGAGGCCATCGCCGCGCGGATCCTGGCTTTGGTGCTATAGCGCTGTGATAGGTTAGCTGTTTGAAAAATTGGAGAGCCGCCGCCCATGAAGGTGCGTGCCTCGGTCAAGAAGATGTGCGACAAGTGCCGGGTGATTCGTCGCCACGGCCGGGTGATGGTGATCTGCCCGAACCCCAAGCACAAACAGCGCCAAGGTTGACCTGAGCGCCAGCCTCACCGGCGCCCCCTCCGGGGCGCCTTCGCCCAGCCCTCGCGCTGGGCTCCCCCCTCTGCCCAACTGATCGTTTCATTCGTGGCTCGGATTGCCGGTGTTGATATCCCTCGTGACAAGAGGGTCGAGATTTCACTCACTTACGTGTACGGCGTGGGGTTGACCCGGGCCCAGCAGATTCTTGCCAAGGCGGGCGTCAGTCCTGATATCCGTGTCAAGGACCTCGATGACGCCGACATCCAGAAGCTCCGCGTCGCCGCCGAGACCTTCACCCTGGAAGGCGATCTCCGCCGCCAGGAAGGCATGGCGCTCAAGCGCCTCCAGGACATTGGCTGCCTGAGGGGTCGCCGTCACCGCATGGGTCTGCCCGTCCGCGGCCAGCGCACCCGCACCAATGCGCGGACCCGCCGGGGTGCCCGCAAAACCGTGGCCGGCAAGAAGAAGTAAGCCGCCCCCCTGAGCTCCCCAGCGGCGCTCGGATTTTCCATTCCCTTACCCCAGGCCACTGTCCATGGCAAAGCCAGCCAAGAAAACCGGCGCCAAAAAAACCAAGCGCAATGTGCCGAATGGCGTTGCCCACATTCAGAGCACCTTCAACAACACCATCGTGTCGATCACCGACACCGCCGGTGAGGTGATCTCCTGGTCATCCGCCGGGGCCAGCGGCTTCAAGGGAGCCCGCAAAGGCACTCCCTTCGCCGCCCAGACGGCGGCCGAAGCCGCCGGCCGTCGCGCCCTCGAGCAAGGGATGCGTCAGATCGAAGTGCTGGTGCGGGGTCCGGGTTCGGGCCGCGAAACCGCCATACGCGCCCTCCAGGTCGCTGGTCTTGAGATCACCCTGATCCGCGATGTCACCCCCCTTCCCCACAACGGTTGCCGTCGCTCCAAGCGACGCAGGGTCTGAACTCCCTTCCCATTCCAGCCTTCGGGCGTTCCCTCTCACCACCTTCAGGCCGTGCATCAGTATCAGATCGATCGCGTTGAGCACCAGATTGCCGACGACCGCTCCCAGACCGGTGTGTTCGTGATCGGCCCCCTGGATCGCGGCCAGGCCGTCACCCTCGGCAATGCCCTGCGCCGTGTCCTGATGGGGGGCATGGAAGGCAGCGCCATCACGGCGGTGCGGATCGCCGGGGTGAACCACGAATACGCCACGGTGCCCGGCGTCCGCGAAGACGTTCTCGACATCCTGCTCAACTGCAAGGAAGTCGTGGTCAACAGCCGCAGCAGGGAACTTGAAATCGGCCGCCTGGTTGTGAACGGGCCGGCCACCGTCACCGCCGCCGATCTGCAGTTCTCCTCCCAGGTGCAGGTGATCGATTTCGATCGGCCGATCGCCACGGTGGCCGATGGCCACAGCCTCGAGCTCGAAGTTCACGTCGAGCGGGGCGTGGGCTACCGGCCGGTGGAGCGTCACCAGGAAGACACCAGTTCCATCGATCTTCTCCAGATCGATGCTGTGTTCATGCCCGTCCGCCGGGTCAACTACACCGTGGATGAAACGGCCGTTGGCGAAGGCGGCTCCGCCCGGGAACGGCTTCGCCTCGACATCCACACCAGCGGCGCGATCACCCCTGACGACGCCATGGCCCAGGCCGCGAATCAACTCATCGCCCTGTTCCAGCCCCTGGCCAGCCTCACCCTGGTGGAAGAGCCTGGAATCGAGCCGGAAGCCTCCGCCGAGAGTCAGATTCCCCTCGAGGAGCTGAACCTTTCCGTGCGTGCCTACAACTGCCTCAAGCGCGCCCAGGTGAACTCGGTGTCTGATCTGATGGGCTTCAGCTACGAAGACCTGCTCGAGATCAAGAACTTCGGCTCCAAGTCGGCTGATGAGGTGATCGAGGCCCTCGAGCGAATCGGCATCTCCCTCCCCCAGAGTCGAACCACCGCCTGAGCAGCCGTCTCCTTTTTCCTCCTCAACGCCCCGGAACCATGCGACACCAGTGCCGAGTCCCCCTGCTGGGACGCCCCGCCGACCAACGCAAAGCCCTGCTTCGCGGTCTGACCACCCAGCTGATCAGGGAAGGTCGTGTGACCACCACCAAGGCACGGGCCAAAGCGCTGCGCGATGAGGCCGAGCGCATGATCACCCTGGCCAAGGACGGCAGCCTCGCATCCCGCCGCCGGGCCATGGGCTACATCCTCGACAAGCAGCTGGTCCACTCCCTGTTCGACAAGGCACAGGAGCGCTACGGCGAGCGCCAGGGTGGCTACACCCGGATCATCCGCACCGTGCCTCGCCGAGGCGACAATGCCCAGATGGCAATCATCGAACTGGTCTGAAGGCCCTGCGCAGGATTGCCCTCTGTCTGCAATACGAGGGCTCGGCGTTCTGTGGCTGGCAGCGCCAGGTGGATCAGGTCAGCGTCCAGGCCACCCTGGAAACGGCCCTGGCTGCCCTCGATCCCCATAGACCCATGGTCTGCGTGGCGGCCGGGCGGACTGACAGCGGCGTTCATGCCGCTGCCCAGGTGGTCCATTTTGAAGCGATCGGCCCCATTCCTGCCCAACGTTGGCCCAAGGCCCTCAACGGCCGTCTGCCGCCCACCATCCGGATTCGCGCCGCCGCCGAGGCACCAGTCGGCTGGCACGCCTGCTTTTCGGCCGGCTACCGGCGCTACCGCTACACCATCTACAACGGCCGCACCCCCAATCTTTTCCTGGCACCATTCAGTTGGCACCGCTACCGCTTCCGCCTCGATGAGCGGGCGATGGCCCAGGCCTTGGAGGGGATGGTTGGGGAGCACGATTTCTCGGCATTCCGCAAGGCCGGCAGCCAGCGCAGCCATTCGCGCACCACGGTCCAGGCGGTCAGCCTGGAGCGGCAGGGGGACATGGTCGTCATCGAGATCCAGGCCAGTGGCTTCCTATACGGAATGGTGCGCTTCCTGGTGAGCCAGTTGGTGCTGGTGGGGGAGGGGCAGCTCACCCCGGATGGCTTCGGGCAGCGTTGGCGTTCCCGGGCACGTGGGCAGGTCAGGGAAGGGGCCCCCGCCCAGGGGCTCTGCCTGCTGCGGGTGGGTTATCCCCAGGAGCTTTTCCCGACGGAACTATGGTTCGACAGCCAACCGTACTTCCGGTTGGAGCACACGGATCCACCACCCCCTTCCCCCCAGGCAAGGACCAAGGAGTGTGGACCGGCGAAAGGCTATGGTGAAAAGCTGTGAATGCACAGATCGGCATCCGCTCCTGCGGATTCCCTGCTCGTACCACTCCTGTCCAGCCCCATCCAGCGAGATGGGGCGCTATGTGATCCGGCCTGCCGGCGCGATGAACAAGACCTCCGTTCCCTCCCTGGATTCCCTCGAGCGCCAGTGGTTCCTGGTGGATGCCGAGAACCAGACCCTCGGCCGCCTGGCCACCGAAGTGGCCAGCGTGCTGCGGGGCAAGAACAAGCCCACCTTCACCCCCCACCTGGATACCGGGGATTTCGTCGTCATTGTCAATGCCGACAAGATCCGGATCAGTGGCAACAAGGCCACCCAGAAGATCTACCGCCGGCATTCCGGCCGGCCCGGTGGCATGAAGACCGAAACCTTCGCCGCCCTCCAGGCACGCCTGCCCGAGCGGATCGTCGAGAAGGCGATCAAGGGGATGCTTCCCCACAATGCCCTGGGTCGCCAGCTGTTCCGCAAACTCAAGGTCTACAAGGGTGCCGAGCACCCCCACACGGCCCAGCAGCCCCAGATCCTGACCCTCGATCCTTCCGCCTCCGCCCAATGAGCAGCCCTTCGAACCGTGTCGTTTACTGGGGAACCGGCCGCCGCAAGACCGCCGTGGCCCGGGTTCGTGTAGTGCCTGGCACCGGCTCCATCACCATCAACGGCCGCCCCGGTGACAACTACCTCAACTACAACCCCAGCTATCTCGCCTCGGTGAAGGCGCCCCTCGACACCCTCGGCCTCGCCACCGCCTACGACTTGCTGGTCAACGTCAGGGGCGGCGGCCTCACCGGCCAGGCCGATGCGATCAAGCAGGGAGCGGCCCGTGCCCTCTGTGAGCTCTCTCCTGACAACCGCAAGCCGCTAAAGACCGAAGGCCACCTCAGCCGCGATCCCCGCGCCAAGGAACGCCGCAAGTACGGCCTGAAGAAAGCCCGCAAGGCTCCCCAATTCTCCAAGCGCTGATTCCTCCCATGCCCAAGGCCGACATCCACCCCACCTGGTATCCCGAGGCCAAGGTGATCTGCAACGGAGAGGTGGTCATGACCACCGGCTCCACCCACCCCGAACTCCATGTCGACGTCTGGAGCGGCAACCATCCCTTTTACACGGGTACCCAGAAAATCCTCGACACCGAAGGCCGGGTCGACCGCTTCATGCGCAAGTACGGCATGGGCGGCGTGAACGCGGCGGCTGCCAAGCCAGCAGCGGAAGCCCCTTCCGACACCACCGCGTCCTGATCGCTCGGGATTTGCCGCGGGCTCCACGCCATGGCCCCGTACACGCCATGGCTTGTCGGTTTCCGTCGTCAACCGCGCCGGATTGGTCCGCTGAGTTCGACTGATGGATGTCACCTTCCTGGCTGAACGGCTGGAGGCGGCCTCCACCACCTTCGCGGCCCTGGAGCGTCAGCTGGCCGATCCCCAGGTAGCCAGTGATCCCGGCCAGCTCGAGCACCTCGCCCGGGAGCGGGCCAGGCTCGAACCCCTGGTTCTGGGCCAGGATCAGTTGCAGCAGCTGGAGCAGCAAGCCGGTGAAGCACGGCAACTGCTCAAGGAGAGCCGCGGAGACCCTGACATGGAAACCCTGGCCCAGGACGAGCTGCTGGCACTCTCCCTCCGGATCGACAAGCTCCGGGAACAGCTCACCCTGGCCCTGCTGCCCCGCGATCCCCGCGATGAACGCAGTGTGATGCTGGAGATCCGGGCTGGCGCCGGCGGCGATGAGGCCTCGATCTGGGCCGGTGATCTGGCGCGCATGTACGAACGGCATGCCCAGAGCCTCGGCTGGTCCGTGCAGCCCCTGAGTGCGTCCCAGGCCGACCTCGGTGGCTACAAGGAGCTGATCCTCGCGATCCGCGGCCAGGGTGTGTACAGCCAGCTGAAGTATGAGGCCGGCGTCCACAGGGTTCAGCGCGTGCCTGCCACCGAATCCCAGGGCCGGGTCCATACGTCCACCGCCACCGTGGCCGTGATGCCGGAAGCCGACGCCGTTGAAGTGCGGCTTGACCCCCGCGACCTGGAGATCAGCACGGCCCGATCCGGCGGGGCGGGCGGCCAGAATGTCAACAAGGTTGAAACAGCCGTCGACCTGCTGCACAAGCCCACCGGAATCCGGGTGTTCTGCACCCAGGAACGTTCCCAGTTGCAGAACAAGGAACGGGCCCTGGAGATCCTGCGGGCCAAGCTGCTCGAGAGGGAACGGGCGCTCGCTGCCGCAACCGAGAGCTCAGCCCGGCGGGCCCAGGTCGGCAGCGGCGACCGCAGCGAAAAGATCCGCACCTACAACGTCAAGGACAATCGGGTGACTGATCATCGCCTCAACCGCAGTTTCAGCCTTGATCCCGTCTTGGCCGGCCAGCTCGCCGAGCTGATCGGCGCCTGTGTCGCCGCCGATCAGCGCAGGCGGATGGAGAAGCTGGCGGCCGAGGCCAGTGGGATCGGCTGATCGACGCTGCGGTGCTGCCCTCCTGTCAGGCACCGATCACGTACTTGGCCCATTCCCTTCGGCCGGAGCGGATCTGGCGGGTGGCTTCGAAGTACAGCGTGCTCACCGGGCGGCGGGGCACTTTCGCCAGGGGCATGGCCGCCTCCCGCGGCGTGCGATTGCCCTTGCGCACGTTGCAGCGCAGGCAGGCCGTCGTGACGTTCTCCCAGCTGTCGATCCCGCCGCGGCTGCGGGGGATCACATGGTCGATCGAAAGCTGCTCCCCCTGGTAGCCGCAGTACTGGCAGATCTGGCCATCACGCTGGAAGACATTGCGACGGGTCAGGGGAAGTTGCTTGAACGGCACCCGGACGAACTGTCTCAACCGGATCACGGTCGGCAACAGCAGATCCCCCCGGATCACGTGGCTGCCATCGTGCTCGAGGCCTTCAGCCTTTCCCTTGAGCACCATCACGGTGGCCCGCCGCCAACTGGTGATGTTGAGCGGCTCGTAGGAGGCGTTGAGAACAAGAACCTGGCTCATGGCGCTCTGCCCATGGATGTGTGCCAGTTCCTTTCAACGTGGGCATGCTAGTCGCTGAATCCCACCTGTCACCTGGTTCGCCCTACGGTCTGAGCCTTCCACCCGCGCGGGCAGGGTGCCCGACCACGGCTTGATGCCGGATTCCCCCTTGACCGCCGCCGCGCCCGAAGCGTCCAGTCCCAGCTGGGGACTCCATCCCCGTCAACGGGCCTGGGTGGAGGTCGACGAGGCTGCGATCAGCCGCAATGCCAGGCGCCTCCAGGGCTTCCTGGTGCCTGGCTGCGACCTGATGGCCGTGGTCAAGGCTGATGGCTACGGCCATGGGGCCCTGCCGGTGGCGCGTGCCGCCTTGGCTGGCGGTGCCAGCTCCCTTGGTGTTGCCACCTTGCATGAAGGGGTGGAGCTGCGCGAGGCGGGAATCGAGGCCCCCGTGTTGGTGATGGGCAACCTGATCGAGCCGGAAGACCTGGGCAGCTGCCTTCACTGGGGGTTGATGCCGACGATCAGCAGCCGGCAGGAGGCCCTGCTGTGCCAGAACCTGGCCACCGGCAGCGGCCGAACCATGGCCGTGCATCTCAAGCTGGATACCGGGATGGCCCGCCTGGGCGTCGCCTGGGCCGAGGGGCCCCAGCTGCTTAAGGTGCTGAATCAGCTCGAAGCGGTCCAGGTCGCCGGGGTCTACTCCCACCTGGCCGATGCCGATGCCCCTGACGACAGCGACGGCGGGCTGACCGCGGAGCAACAGCGGCGCTTCGACCGTGCTCTCCAGGCCATGGCCGAGGGGGATCTGAGCACCGGCCGCCGCCACCTGGCCAACTCTGCGGGCACCCTTCGCAGCCGCTCCCTTCACTACGACCTGGTGCGGGTGGGACTCGCCCTCTACGGCCATTCCCCCGCCCCCCACCTCGGCGGCAGCCTGGCACTGGAGCCAGCCATGGCGGTTCGAGCCCGGGTCACCCTGATTCGTGAGGTGCCCGCCGGGGTGGGAGTGAGTTACGGGCACCGCTTCCGAACGCACCGGCCGAGCCGATTGGCCGTGGTGGCGATCGGCTACGCCGATGGCGTGCCGCGGCGACTGTCCAACCAGATCTCCGTGCTCTTCGCCGGCGCGCGCCTGGCCCAGGTGGGGGCCATCACCATGGACCAACTGATGATCGATGCCACCGATTGCCCCCAGCTGACGGTGGGATCGGTGGTGACCCTGCTGGGCCACGATGGCCAGCAGGGAATCGGACCGGAGCAATGGGCCGAGGCCTGCGGCACGATCTCCTGGGAGATTCTCTGCGGTTTCAAGCACCGCTTGCCGAGGCTGCAGGCCGGGGAGGGCCGGCTGGAACGCTGATAAGCTCTTGGGGCCTCTGGAGAGGTGGCTGAGTGGTTGAAAGCGGCTCCCTGCTAAGGAGTTACAGGAGGTAACTTCTGTCGAGGGTTCGAATCCCTCCCTCTCCGTTCCAGTTCTGACCAGCCGGTTGGATGGGCTCCTGAAGTTCAGCCATCCAGCGAAGCCTCCCTGCGGCACGCTTCGCTCAGATCCCTGGCAAGCGCAGGCAGAAGCTTGCCGTCGCCGGCCCGCTCCCGCCCTTCGCTGAACACCACGAGAAGGAAGGGCAGATAGCCATCAATCTCCACATAGGCGGCGTCGTGGCGAGCCTGGCTCATCCAGCCCGCCTTGCTCCACAGCCGCGCCCCCTCCGGCAGTCCTTCGCCAAGAAAGCCATCCACCTGGTTCTCCGGATCGGCCGATCGATCGGCCCGTTCCAGCGATCGCCGCAGCAACTGCCTCATGCGGCTGCAGGCCGGGGGCGATATGCAGCTGCCGGCCACGATCGCGTGCAGCAGCCGGGCCGTGGCCTCGGCGCTGAGCCGGTTGCGGTTCTCCAGGGCAGGTCCGTAGAACTGCCGCTCGCGGCCGTAGGGCCCATCTCCCCAGGTTTTCTGGCAGACATTGCACCCCTTCAGCTCTGGCCAGCCCAGGCCGGCCAACCATTGGTTCAGCAGCTGGCGCTGGGCAATCCAGGCCCGCAGCTGTGCCTCGGGCAGATCCGGGCCACTGGTGGTGCCACTCAACATGTCCACCAGCAGGGAGGTGGCATCGTTGCTGGAATCACGGATCATGTCGGCCATGGCCCGCCGCAGCTCGGCGCTGTCCTCAAGCAGGCAACGCTGCAGCCAGGCCTCCACCCCTGCCAGCAGGAACAGCTTCACCACACTGGCCGGATAGGCGGGTTGATCCCCGCGCCAGCCCGCCCCGGCCATCGGCTCGGCCCAGAATGCAGCCGGATCAGACAAGGCGTCGGCCCGGCCGATCAAGGAGCGGTCGTAGCGCAGCCAGCACACCGAGATCTGGCCGCTGAGCCCGGGGCGCCCCTCCCTCTCCAGAGACCGAATCCGATCCTCCAGGATTGCGCCCATCACCCCATCCGGGCGGTAAAACGCCATCACGCGTGGCCGCAGCAATGCAGAGAGTAGGCACCCAGCCCCAGGGCGACCGAGCGGAAGCCCAACGGGCGCCGGGCACACCGGCGGCGCCTGAACTTCTGGTGAGGGGAGGTTGCTGGCGGCTGTTGGATCGGCTCGACGGCTATAGCCGAGCACGGGGACAGGACCTCGCCACCCAGGCCGCCGCAGGGCGCCACCTGGTGGTGCTCGGTCCGGCCCCGGGCCGGGGTGGGCGGCTGCGGGTGCGGCTGCTCGAAGACGGCTACCCCTGCTGGCTGGAGCCCAACGACCTGCTGGGCAGAGCCGTGGCGGCACCCCAGCCCCTGCCGCGCCTGCTCGATGAAGCCGCTATCACGGCAGCCATCCCCGTCGTTCTGGCTTACGGGCACCAGGCCGCCAGCCAGCCCAACCACTACCTCTGGGGCGGGACCACCGGCCCCAACTTCGACTGCTCCGGTTTTGTCCAGACCGCCTACGCCAGGGCGGGGATCTGGATCCCGCGGGATGCCTACCAGCAGGAGCGCTTCTGCCAGGCGGTGGCCGTCCGGCCAGGACACTTCGGCCTGGTGCGGCCAGGTGATCTGATCTTCTTCGGCCGCCCGCAGCGCTGCACCCACGTCGGCCTCTACCTCGGTGCCGGTCGGTACCTGCACAGCTCCGGGCGGGAGCATGGCCGCGATGGGCTGGGCATCAACCAGCTCGCCCCCCACGACCACGATCCTGTCAGCCGCCACTACAGAGGGGAGCTGCGTGGAGCCGGGCGGGTGGTGCGCTGCCACGACGGCACGACCCTGCCATGAGCACAACCCCGTAAGTTGCAGGCCTACGTACCCCCAACCGCCACCATGGGCGATCCGAGCGGATGCGAGCTCTCGGTGGTCATCCCCCTGTTCAACGAGCACGACAACGTGCCGCTGCTGGTGGATCAGGTCATGGCCGTTCTTCGGCCGATGGGGCGCCGCTTCGAGCTGGTGCTCGTCGACGACGGCTCCAGCGATGGCACCGACACCATCCTGGAGCACCTGGCCAGCCGGACCCCTGAGCTTGTGGCGGTGCTGCTGCGCCGCAACTACGGGCAGACGGCCGCAATGGCGGCCGGTTTCGCTGCCAGCAGCGGCGCGGTTCTGATCACCCTCGACGGCGATCTGCAGAACGATCCCACCGACATCCCCCTGCTGCTGGAACGGCTCGAGCAAGGTTTCGACCTGGTCAGCGGCTGGCGGCACCAGCGCCAGGATGCGGCGCTGCAGCGGCTGCTGCCCTCGAAAATCGCCAATCTCCTGATCGCCCGGGTCACCGGCGTCAAGCTCCACGACTACGGCTGCTCGCTCAAGGCCTACCGCCGCGAGGTGGTGGCCGATCTCAATCTCTATGGCGAACTGCACCGCTTTCTGCCGGCCCTGGCCTTCATCGAAGGGGCCCGGATCAGCGAGGTGAAGGTGAACCACCACCCCCGCCGCTTCGGCAGCAGCAAGTACGGAATCGACCGGACCTTCCGGGTGCTGATGGACCTGCTCACGGTCTGGTTCATGAAGCGGTTCCTGACCCGGCCGATGCATGTCTTCGGCTTCGGCGGCCTCGCCTCCCTAGCGCTGGGTCTGGTGATCGGCCTCAGCCTGCTCAGCGAGAAACTCTTCTTCAACGCCGACATCGGCAATCGCCCGCTGCTCTCCGTGGGCGTGCTCGCGATCGTGGCCGGGATCCAGCTCTTCTGCTTCGGCCTGCTCGCCGAACTCCAGATGCGCACATACCACGAAAGCCAGGGGCGGCCGATCTACAGGGTGCGAGCCACGTTACGGGGCAGTCAGGCCGGCTGAGCGGCTCCGGAGACGGCCTGCCTGGATCCGGATTGAACTTTTATGTCGCCACCTGGGGGGGCGGCCGGGCAGAGCCAGAAGTGATGGATACAGTACCGGCGGTAGCTGTATTGGTCCTCACCATGACTGGAGAATTCGCCGCCGCCTGGCTGCCGTCCATCCTTGTTCCCTTTGTTGGAATTCTTGGCCCCGCCGTGGCCATGGCCCTGTTGTTCAACGTGATCGAAGCCCGCGACTGAGATCAGCGATCCTGTGCGGATCGTTCCACCCCAAAGGCCTCGCTGCGTTCGTTCCTTCTCCCGTTCTTCTCCATGACCGTGCAACCCGTCGCCGATCCCACCGTCGGCAATCTGGCCACCCCTGTCAACAGCAGCTACTTCAGCAAGGCCTTTCTGAACGCCCTGCCGGCCTACCGGCCCTCCCTCTCGCCCAACCGCCGGGGCCTTGAGGTCGGCATGGCCCATGGCTTCCTCCTCTACGGCCCGTTTGCCATGACCGGCCCCCTTCGCCTCACCGAGTACGCCAGCACCTCCGGTCTTCTCGCTGCGATCGGCCTGGTCTCGATCCTCACGATCTGCCTGTCGATCTACGGCACAGCTGGAACCGGACCCAGCGTGCAACCCCCCGACGCCACCATCGACAACCCCCCGGCCGACCTGTTCACCAAGGCCGGTTGGGCCGAGTTCGCCAGTGGCTTCTGGCTTGGTGGCTGCGGTGGTGCCGCCTTCGCCTGGTTCCTCGCCGGCAGTGTGATGGGCTCCCCCCTGGTCAAACTCACCGGCGGCCTCGGGGGCATGGGCTGATGTGATGGATCAGGCCGTACCGGATAAGCCCGTTCCTTCTGTTTCGCCAGGCCTGACCCAGACACCAACGGTATCCCCGTTGATCTGCTGCATCTCAAAGCCCCGCCAGTGCGGGGCTTTTTCATTGCCTGGCCAGGGTCGCGATGGGATCGACAAGCCCTCGACAGGTCGGTCTCTGTAAAGATTGATGGGGTTTGGCCAGCAAAGCAGGGGAATGGAGGCGATGTCCGTATCCGATCCATTCCTCAAGCGCCCTGTTCTCACCCTGGTGATCAGCCTCCTGATCGTGATGGCTGGCCTTGTCAGCCTGCCCGGTCTGCAGGTTGAAAACCTTCCACCAATCGCCCCAATCCGCGTCAATGTGCGCGCCAACTATCCGGGCGCGGGTGCGGTGGTGGTCGAGCAAGGCGTGACGACACCGTTGGAGCGCCAGCTCAACGGCCTGGAAAGGCTGGAGAGCATCCGATCCACGAGTTCCGCCAACGGAAGTTCGATCACGCTCACCTTCGAAGGTGGTGATCCGGAACTCAACCAGATCAACGCCCAGAACGAAGCCGTCCTGGTGAATCGGCAGCTGCCCCCCCAGGTGGCACGGCTGGGTGTGCAGGTGCGTCGCAGCTCCGACGATCTGTTGATGGTGCTCAGCTTCAACAACCCAGAAAACATGTACGCCCCGGCCTTCCTCAACGGCTGGGTCGATCAGCAATTGAAAGATCGCCTGCAACGGGTGCCCGGTGTCGGCAACGTCACCATTTCCGGGGGCGGTCCACTGGCCTTCCGCCTGTGGCTGGATCCAGCGGCGCTGGAGAAGCGCGGACTCACCATCACCGATGTGGAGGAAGCGCTGGCCAAGCAGAACGTTCTCGCTGCCCTTGGTCAGGTCGGCGACGCACCGAGCCCTGCCGGACAAGAGACGACGCTGCCACTGGAAATGGAGGGGCGCCTCCGCAGCGTCGACGCGTTGGAGGAGCTGGTGGTGAGCCAGACCCCGAACGGCGGGGTCGTGCTGCTTCGGGACCTGGGACGGGTCAGTTTCGATCTGGAAAGCTTTGACAACAGCGCCCGCAACCTTGCCGGCAATCCGGCGGTGATCGTGCAGATTTTCCAACGGGACGGAAGCAACGCCTTGGAGGTCAGCCGGGCGGTGAACGCCGCGATGGCTGAACTTGAACCCCGCTTTCCCCCAGGAGTGGCCTTCCAGCAGATCGTCGACGTCGCGGACAGTGTGCGGGAGAGCATCGCGCTTACTTGGTCAAGCCTGAGGGAGGCGGTGCTGCTTGTTCTGGTCGTGCTGCTGGTGTCCCTGGGAAACACGCGGCTGGCCGTCGTTACCGCCGTGGCAGTGCCGGTCTCGCTGATCGGCAGCCTCTCCGTGCTGCGGCTCACCGACAGCTCGATCAACACCCTCACGCTGTTCGGGATGGTCCTGGCCACGGGGATCCTGGTGGACGACGCGATCGTGGTGAGTGAGGACATCGGACGGCGACTGGAGGAAGGTGAACCGCCCCTGCTTGCCGCCCAGCAGGCGATGGGCGAGCTGGGCGGAGCCTTGATCGCCACATCGCTGGTACTGGTGGTGGTCTTTCTGCCGGTCCTGGCCATGCCCGGCAGTGTCGGCCGCTTGTACAGGCCGATTGCCGCGACCATCAGCGCCACGATCCTCTTCTCGACCATCAATGCACTGACGTTCACCCCGGTGGCAGCCAGTTGGTTGCTCGCCCATGGCTGGCGTGATCCCCGCTGGTTGCGGCAGCTGCTGGCTCGGCCGCAGCGCTGGCTCGAAGCCCTGAGTCGCAGCTACGCAAAGTCCCTGGCCCATAGCTTCCGCTGGCGCAGGCTGATCATGCTGGGCCTGCTGGCGGGCCTGCTGCTGACGGCCTGGGGGCTCGGAGGTCTACCCACCGCCTTCATCCCCCAGGAGGACGACGGCCAGGTGCGCGGGGTGGTCGTCCTGCCCGGCGGCGCCTCGCTCCAGAAAACCGAACGGGTGCTGGAGAAGGTCCGACGCATCGTTGAGCAGGAGCCCAACATCCGCGTCGGAACCTTCAATGCCGGGCGCTCCTTTGGAGACAGCGCCTCCAACCGGGGGACGTTTTTTCTGCGGCTCAAGCCCCTCAGCGAGCGGGGAGCCGGCAGCGATCGAAGCAACGAGGCCGTGGCGCGACGACTGAGTCGGGTGATGCGGGAGCGCATCCCTGAAGCGGCAGTGCAGGTCAGCGTTCCACCGGCCGTGCGGGGGTTCAGCGGCGAAGGGGGACTGGAACTGGAGATCCTTGATGGCAGCGATGGACGACTGAGCCTGGCGGCGTTCGAACGGGAAGTGCGCGACTTCATCGCGGACGCCAACGCCACGAACCAGTTCGAGAGGGTGAGCACCCGCTTCAGTGCCGATGCCCCCCTGCTGCGCCTGCGTCCCGACCGGATGCGGATGGCCTCGCTCGGCGTGGACCTCGACACGGTGGTCTCCACCCTGGGGGCCAGTGTGGGCAGTCGCTACGTGAACGACAGCTTCGAAGGCGACCGGGTCCGTCGTGTGGTGGTTCAGTTGGAGGGGGCCAGCCGCCGCACGGCGGATGACGTGCTGGCTCTCAAAGTCCACAGCAACAAGGGAACGCTGATCCCGCTGAGGGAGCTGGTGCAACTGGAGCAGGCCAGCGGACCGAACACAATCAACCGAAGCCGGCTGTCGCGCGCGATCACAGTGCAGGCCATCCCGAAAGCCGACGTGAGCACTGGCCAGGCGATCGCACTGCTGGAAGGGGTTCACAGCCGTCAGGTCAATGCGGTCACAGATCTGGAGTGGGTGGGCCTGGCTCGGGAAGAACGGCAAGCCGGTGGACGGGCCTGGCTGTTGTTTGGTTTCGGGGTTGCAGTGATGTACCTGGTACTGGCCGCCCTCTACGAAAGCTTTCAGGACCCGTTGATCATTCTGATCACAGTGCCCCTCGCGCTGCTTGGGGCGCTTCTGGGGCTGGCAGGCCGAGGCCTCTTTCTCGACATCTATGCCCAGATGGGAATGCTGGTGCTGGTCAGCCTGGCTGCCAAGAACGGGATTCTGATCGTGGAATTCGCCAATCAGCGCCTCAAGGAAGGCGAGGGGTTACGGGATGCGGTGGAGACTGCCGCCGTGACTCGCCTGCGGCCAATCCTGCTGACAGCCTTTGCGTCATTGGCCAGCATTGTCCCGCTACTCCTTGCAGGAGGCACTGGGGCTGCTGGGAGAGCCAGCATGACAAGCATCAGCACGGTGCTGTTCTTCGGGCAGCTTGTCGCGACAGTGTTGACCCTGTTTGTTGTTCCGGTCGTCTACCTGGAGATGAAGTTACTGGCTGGCCACTCCTGGTCTCGCAGGGAGCCAACAATTTAACCAACTGGAAACGAGATCAATCAACCATTGTCCGGCGACAATCAGGTTGACCGGTTGGCGACAAGCTCGTTGGCCGGTTGGGAGCGGGGCTGCTGACCCTGGGGCCGATGCGCATGGCCCTGGTGATGCCGGCACCACTGACGAGCCAACAGAT
>NZ_JAGQBB010000016.1 GCF_024345415.1 Synechococcus sp. Tobar12-5m-g
GCTCCGGGGTGGCGCCGGAGCGCGCGGGTACCTACGCCGGCTTGATCGAGAAGATCCCCTACCTCCAGGACCTGGGCATCACGGCGGTGGAGCTGCTGCCGGTGTTCCAGTTCGATCGGCTCGATGCCCCCGTGGGTAGAACGAATTACTGGGGCTATTCACCGATCTCACTGTTTGCTCCTCACCGGGGCTACAGCTCCCGCACCGATCCTCTCGGCCCGCTTGACGAGTTCCGGGACCTGGTCAAAGCCCTGCACAAAGCCGGCATCGAGGTGATTCTCGATGTGGTGTTCAACCACACCGCCGAAGGCGACCACCGCGGGCCCAGTTTCTGCTTCCGCGGCCTGGCGAATGAAGCCTATTACCTCCTGGAACGCGACGATCGAAGCCGCTATGCCAACTACAGCGGCACAGGCAACACGTTCAACGCCAACCACCCGATGGTGCGGCGCCTGATCCGCCACAGCCTCCGCCACTGGGTGAAGCACATGCACGTGGATGGGTTCCGCTTCGATCTGGCCTCCGTGCTGGCCCGCGACGAGGAAGGCAAACCCATGCCCCTCCCCCCTGTGCTCTGGGACATTGAGACCGATCCCCTCCTCGCCGGCACCAAGCTGATCGCCGAGGCCTGGGATGCGGCTGGGCTGTATCAAGTGGGCAGCTTCATCGGCGACAGCTGGCAGGAATGGAACGGCCACTTCCGCGATGACATCCGCCGCTTCCTGAAGGGTGATGCGGGCCAGGTGCCAAGGGCAGCCCTGCGGTTGCTGGGCAGCCCGGACATCTACGGCCATGAGGAACGGGAGGCGGAGCAGAGCGTGAATTTCATCACCTGCCACGACGGCTTCACCCTGGCCGATCTGGTGGCCTACAACGGCAAGCACAACCTCGCCAACGGCGAGGACAACCGCGACGGTGCCGACGACAACGCCAGTTGGAACTGCGGCAGCGAAGGGCCGAGCAGCGACCCCCAGGTGCTGGCACTGCGCCAGCGGCAGATCCGCAACGCCCTGACCCTGCTGCTGCTGGCGGTCGGTACCCCGATGCTCTCCATGGGTGACGAGGTGTGCCGCAGCCAGCAGGGGAACAACAACCCCTACGGACAGGACAACGACATCAGCTGGTTCGACTGGACCCTGCTCGATCGCCACCTTGACATCCACCGCTTCGTGAAGGAGCTGATCGCCCACCGGATGCGGCGCGACATCGTGGTCAATCAGCGGCAGGTGAGCCTCAACGATCTGTTGCGGGAGAGCCAGATCGAATGGCATGGGGTGTCCCTCCACGAACCCGACTGGGGCGAATCCTCCCGGTCGCTGGCAGTAAGGATCACCAGTTACGACGGCAGCTTCCGACTGCACGTCATCGCCAATGCCTACTGGGAGGACCTGGATTTCGCCCTACCGGCAGCCGATGGGGGCAGCACCCCCTGGCGACGCTGGATCGACACTGCCCTGCCCACACCGGAGGACATCAGTGCCTGGAACATGGCGGCACCGGTCACCAGCACCCACTACCGGGTCGCGGCCCGCTCGGTGGTGGTGCTGTTCGTGCAGCTCGCCGGGACCTGGTTGTGAATGGCCCGAAAGGGGCTGTTGGATACAGACTGGTGCTGACCGAATGCAGCCTTCACGGGCCGATCTCACGGTGTAGGCCAGGCCCATGGTGAGCCCAGCAACACCCGATCCCACCCAGGCTCCCAGCGCTGGGGAGGAGGACGCCTGCCTCGAGAGAATCACGGGGCAGTTGATCGATCTCTGCCGATCGATGCAAAGCATGGAGATCAGCGATGGGCCTGTTCTTGAGGCCGTCGCAGCTGACTACAGGGTCAGCGCCCGTAACCTGCTGCACTACGTGGCCCTGCGGCAACACGACATCCGCCAGCTCCAGGACCAACTCGCAAGCCAGGGCTTGTCCTCCCTCGGGCGCTGCGAATCCAGCGTGATGGACAGCCTTCAGAAGGTGTTGGAGATCCTCAGGACCCGCAGCGGGCCAGAGGTGATTTCGCAACCCCTGCCAGCCGTTCCTCTCAACCATCGCTCCGGGAAGGAGCTGGTTGCGAACAATTGCGAGCGGCTGCTCGGCGCTCGCAGCTGCACAGCGGACTGCACGATCATGGTGACCTTGCCCATGGAAGCGGCAGACGACGACGAGCTGATCGAGCACCTGCTGAGGGCCGGGATGACCATCGCCCGCATCAACTGTGCCCACGATGGCCAGGCGGTCTGGCTTCGGATGATCCACCAGCTTCGGCGGGCCGTCGCCAGCACGGGCCGCCCCTGTCGGATCGCCATGGATCTGGCCGGACCGAAACTCCGTACCGGCCCGATTCAGCCGGGTCCGCAGGTGGTGCACTGCAAACCACGGCGCGACAGCCTGGGGAGGCTGCTCTCACCGGCTCGAATTCTGCTGTCCCCCCATCTGGAGCCCACGACCCCCATGCCTGGGGTGGATGCTGTTGTGCCGATCACAGGGGATGGCTGGAGCGTTCTCGAAGCCGGTGATCGCCTCGCGATGATCGATGCCTCTGGGCGGCACAGGCAGCTTCGTGTGGAGCGCCAATCAGCCGAGGGAATCTGGGCGAACACGACCCAGAACTGCCACTTCACGCCTGGGTTGAAATTGGTGATGTGCGCTCGCTCCGGAGGCGGCAGCGATCGACACGAGGCGAATCGGTGCACAGTCACCATCGGAAGGATCCCTGCTCTGGAGGGAAGCCTGCTGCTGCACAAGGGTGATCAACTCCGAGTCGTGGCGCTGCCGGAACTTGGCCGGCCTGCGGGCTACACTGGAGAGGGAAAGCAACATCGTCACGCCGTCATCAGTTGCACACTGGCGGAGGTCTTCGCTGATGTGAAATGCGGCGATCGAATCTTCTTCGATGATGGCAGGATCGGCGGCCTGGTTACCGGGACACAGCCCACTGAACTGCTGGTGGAAATCACTGCGGCCAAGCAACAGGGCTCGCGGTTGCGGGCCGACAAAGGCATCAACCTTCCCGACAGCCCACTGAGCATCCCTGCGCTGACGGCCAGGGACATCGCTGATCTGGAGTTCATCGTCCAACACGCCGACATTCTCAACTTTTCCTTCGTGCATAGCAGCACTGATCTTCAAGCCCTTCAGGACCAGCTCACCAGGCTGGGCCATGCCGATCTGGCCGTGATCCTCAAGATCGAAACAAGACAGGCCTTCGATGACCTGCCATCACTGTTGCTGGCCGCCATGCGCTCTCCAGCTCCACTGGGTGTGATGATCGCCCGCGGTGATCTGGCCATCGAGTGCGGCTGGGAGCGGCTGGCGGAGATTCAGGAAGAGATCCTGCGCCTCTGCGAAGCTGCCCATCTCCCCTGCATCTGGGCCACGCAGGTGCTGGAGGAACTGGCGCACGGTGGCATGCCGACCAGGGCAGAGATCTCCGATGCCGCGATGGGGGCAAGGGCGGAGGGCGTGATGCTGAACAAGGGGCCGAACATCACCGCCACGGTGCGGATGCTGCACGACATCGTGATGCGGATGCAGTCGCATCAGCACAAGAACAGTTCTACGTTTCGCCGCTTGGAACTGGCGGCCCATCATCACTCTTAGGCATCCTCTGATTGATCCTTCGTCGAGATCCCATGGGTCATGGCGATGCTCAATGGTTTCACCTCCCAGATCATGCCTGAATACTCATTGATTGAGCGGTCGGAGGAGAAGAAGCCGCTGCGGGCAGTGTTGAGCAGGGACTTGCGGTTCCAGATGGCTCTTTGAGACCAGGTACGGCTGACGATACCTTGTGTACCGAGATAATCATTGAAGTCGGCAAGCACAAAGTAGGGGTCTGCATTGATTAGGCTCTGCACGATTGGCATGAATAGTTCGCCATCACCGTTGCTGAAGTGGCCATTCTCGATCAAGTCAATGGCCTCCTGGAGCAGCGGCATGGTGGCCAGCAGTTCCCACGGGTGGTAGTTGTCATGCAGCTGGGCAATCTGACTGGCAGTCTTGCCGAAAAGAAAGAAGTTCTCGGCACCGACCTGATCACGAATCTCTACATTAGCTCCATCGAGCGTGCCAATCGTCAGAGCTCCATTCATCATGAACTTCATGTTGCCGGTGCCAGAAGCCTCAAGTCCGGCCGTGGAGATCTGCTCAGAGAGATCAGCGGCCGGGTAGACCTTCTCGCCCAACTTGACATTGTAGTCGGCGAGGAACACAACCTTCATCAGCCCCCGCACATCAGGATCTGTGTTGACCACCTTGGCAATACCGTTGATGAAGCGAATCATCAGCTTTGCCATCGAATATCCAGGCGCCGCCTTGCCCCCGAAAATAACAGTGCGAGGCACCATGCCATCGGTGGTGCCATTCTTGATGCGCAGGTACTGGGCGATCAGTTGGAAGGCATTGAGATGCTGACGCTTGTACTCGTGGATCCGCTTCACCTGGATGTCGAAGAGGCTGCTGGGATCAACGACAAGGTTTGACTGCTGTTCGATGATGGCAGCCAGCCTCCGTTTGTTGGTCAGCTTGCAGGCCCCCCAGCGCTCCAGGAAGCTTTGGTCATCCTGGAAGGCTTCCAGCTGTCTTAGGGAATCGGGTCGGGCTGGCCAGTCGGCACCAATTGCCTGAGAGAGCAGATTGTTCAGCGGCGGATTCGCCAGTGCGACCCAGCGGCGGGGGGTGACACCATTGGTAACGTTGGTGAACTTGGTCGGCCATAGCTTGGCGAAATCAGGGAATAAATCCTTCTTGACCAGATCGCTGTGCAGGGCTGCTACACCGTTAACGTGATGGGCAGCGATGACAGCCAGGTTTGCCATCCGAACAGCACGCGGCCTCTCCTCTTCGATGATCGACAGGCGGCGAAGGATCCCATTGTCACCTGGCCAGTGCAAGCGAACTTGTTGGAGGAAACGGCCGTTGATTTCATAGATCAGCTGCAGATGGCGTGGAAGCAGTGAGCCGAACAGATCCAGATCCCACCGCTCCAGCGCTTCAGGGAGCAGGGTGTGGTTGGTGAAGGCGATTGAGCGTGTGGTGATGTCCCAGGCCCCCTCCCAATCCAGATGGTGCTCGTCCACCAGCAGGCGCATCAGCTCTGCGACGGCGATGGCTGGATGGGTGTCGTTGAGCTGGATGGCCCAGTGGTCAGGAAAGTTCTGGAGTCCGATTCCACGATTGTCGATGTTGCGCAGCATGTCCTGCAGCGAACAGCTCACAAAGAAGACCTGCTGCTTTAGCCGTAGACGACGACCGGCATCGGTACCATCGTTAGGATAGAGGACTTTGGAGAGGGTCTCCGAGCTCACCTTCTGCTCCACGGCGCCGATATGGTCGCCGGAGTTGAAGGCATGGAAGTCGAAGGATTCCGAGGCCTCAGAGCGCCAAAGGCGCAGCCGGTCACAGGTATTCACCCGGTAACCGAGCACGGGGATGTCGTGGGGGATTCCGATGACAACCTCGCCTGGAAGCCAGCGCACCCGTTCGTGCCCATCATCGTCGTGATAAGTCTCGATGCAGCCGCCGAAACCCACCTTGCAGCTCTTGTCGGGATGCACCAGCTCCCAGGGCCAGCCGCCCTTGAGCCACTTGTCAGTGATCTCAACTTGCCAGCCGTCCTTGATCAGCTGATCGAAGATGCCGAACTCGTAGCGGATGCCATATCCGGTGGCTGGGATTTCAAGCGAGGCGAGTGATTCGAGGAAGCAGGCGGCCAGGCGGCCGAGGCCACCATTGCCGAGGCCTGGTTCCTCCTCCTCAGCCAGGATCTCTTCAATGTCGGAGACCCCAAAGTGCTGCAGGGCCTCGGCCGCCTGCTGCTGAATTCCGAGCATCAGCAGGTTGTTGCCAAGTTGGGGTCCGATCAGGAACTCGGCAGAGAGATAGGCCACCGCCTTCGGCTGATGGTTCCTCAAGGCATCCTTGTAGGCCAGGTGGCGGGTCATCAATCGATCACGCACCGCGTAGCTCAGCGCCATGTAGAGGTCATGGTGGCTTGCGCCGATGGCGCGCCTCCCCAGGGTGAAGAACAGGTGCTCGGTGATCCCGGCCAGCAGGTCACTCGCCGTCAGGCCAGTGCGCTCAGAATCTCCGTAGCTTGAGGGCTCTGACAAGTTCTCGGGCTCAACTTTCGAGGGTTGGGCCAAGGTGCTGCCAGTCATGTCTGTAGGGAGCAGTAGAGCATCAAAGCCAAGCTGGCAAGAATCTGAGCAGCCGAGGTTAAGGGCCGAGAAGCATTGCCTGAACTGCAGCATCTCTTAATACGAAGTATTTCAGGTCGTTGAGCGAAATGCCACATCGTGATCGCTCATTTCGCGCATCTATAGACAGATGCTTTGTGGTCTACCTGCAGATTATGAGCACATATCTAGCAAGTCGATGACACATTCTGTCCCTAAACAACGTGTCCAGCACGCGTTGAGAATGTTCTTGAGGATCTACCGGCGGATAGCGTCAACTATTGCGCCATGGCCCCGCAGAGGGGGATGTTGAACCTGGCGTGCAGCCCCGGTCGTCCATACCCGATGCCGTTTTCTCACCCCAGAGCGGGTCAGGTGTTGGGGGATCCTGAGTGTGGCACCGGACGGGATCAATGAGTGCGGTGATGAACCTGAGCGGCTGGGTCGCCTGACCGCATATTGGGAAGCCCAATAGATGGGCGCTCATTGATCCCGCTGTGCATGGCCAGACGCGCCGAAGCAAGGCCGTGCAGATCAATTGCTGCGGCCTGCTGTCTAACTCAAGGGTGTCAGCTGGATGATCGGAGGCTCATGTCATACTTGTGCGGAGATTGAGTCAAAGGGGGTCTGCCTACCTGCAATACGTCCATGCCCTGGCCTGTCAGTTGCTAACAGGATGTAGGTAAGACTTCCTAAAGAAGCAATCATTTACTCCTTATCCTGAGTATCAAGACCTGATGACTGCTGATCAATCCCTGCTTATCACAGCTCGCTACACTGATGCGCTGGGATGGGCTGCAGATTTACACCTTGATCAGCGACGGCAAGGCACGGACGTTCCGTACATCTCCCACGTGATCGCCGTCAGTTCGCTGGTGTGGGAGGACGGCGGCAGCGAGAATCAGGCTATTGCAGCTCTCCTGCATGATGCTATCGAGGATGCCGGCCAGAATCATGCCTCAATCTCACTGCGTTTCGGGGTCGAGGTCGCTGACATCGTTTTTGACTGCACCGATCCAGGGAAGAA
This sequence comes from Synechococcus sp. Tobar12-5m-g, assembly GCF_024345415.1. Taxonomy (GTDB): domain Bacteria; phylum Cyanobacteriota; class Cyanobacteriia; order PCC-6307; family Cyanobiaceae; genus Regnicoccus. The sequence continues at coordinate 7,192 of NZ_JAGQBB010000016.1, forward strand.
TCAGGGTCCGAATAACAGTAGTAGCTGGCTTGGTTGTAAGCAGGCTTTCATTACCACCTTGGAGCATAAGCCGGAGTCTTCACTGCTGGTGGTGGCTGCTGACAAAGCTCATAATGCACGGGATCACCTATTCGATGGCCGACGAGACCCGACCTTTTGGCTGCGAACCCCAGCAGGACTACTGGGCTGGGTCTGGTACTTTCAGAAGATTCATGAGTTGCTTGACAGTAGACTGCCTGGGAGTCGCTCAGTTGAACTGCTTGGCCTAGCAGTTCGAGACCTCATCTCCCTCCCGGAATTCGCGCTGCAGGTACCGGTTGGTATGGATCCAAGCGAGTGGGCATCGAAGGCTGAAGGGAACCTCGAAAAAGCCGTCGGACTGAGTCAGCATTGATCGAACCTAAAGAAATCTACTGCTTGTGTAAAATCTCCTTCTATTTTGCATCCATGAATTCAAGATAGGGGTGAATATCCCCCCAGTCGAATGATCGGGAAATCCGCGCTTCCTATACTTTTATTGCAGGTCGCCAAGCTGCCGGGCCAGCTGTTGCAGCGGTTCTTCAGGGGGGAGTACGCACTGTGGTTCCGCTGACCGCGGTCCCCTCCCATGTCCGGTGGTCAGAATCGGTGAACGCTCCGCTCAATTCTGGTCGCGGAGCCGTGGCGTCCGTGCCAAGCGGCAAAGCCATTATCCTGGCCGGGGAGATCACATTTTGACAGATCTGTGCAGATCAAGGTCTGAGCTTGGAGGTGGCCAAGAGTGCAGCATGACCCGAGAACGGATCCCCGAACCGCGCTACCGACCGAGGGCGGCAGATGCAAAAGCAGATGCAGATGCAGAGGCCCGGAGCCGATCACGAAGGTGGTTCTCGGAAGGTTTCTCTCAGGAACACCACCGATGGCTCCAGTTCACCACTGCAACTCCGCAAGGCCGCTGTGCCGCTGAGACGAAAGCTGCTTCCACTTTGCTGTGTTTGAGAGTCGCATTCATGAGAAGGGTGCGCGCAGCCATCCATTGAGCGAGCAAGCACAGGAACGGAACAAGGTGCGATCTGAAGTGCGGGCAGGGGATGAGCATGCCTTTGGTCTCATCACAACCTGCATGCGCGGCAAGCTGACAAGGCGGATCGGCCTGGCAAGAACGAGTGCTTGGTGGGGACTGCAAAATCTGACTTACAACTTTGGGTTACCTGCACTGCAACGCAATAGCAGCGCTGGTTGTCTGATCATTCGTCAGGGTCACGTCAGCCCCGTGATGAAGTCATGGAAGCCATTCACATGGCAGAACTGCACGTGCAGAGAAATTCCTAGTGGTTTCACAAGGCTGTCTCGGGAATGTCAATAATTCGAGGTGCCCTTCAGAACAATCAGGCCCAGCACCACGTGCTTGTACTCGGCCGCATCCATGTTGTTGCGCAGCTTGTCGGCCGTGAGCCAGAGCTTGGCCTCGAAGCCGAGGTTGCCGCTGCTGTTGCCAGCAGAGCTGGTTTTCGCCTTGCGGCCGGCCCGGGCCACGCACCACGATCCCCTTGGCCACCAGTTCCGCCTTCACGTCCTCGTAAACGGGCTGATCCCAGCCGAGCGCTTCCCGCAGGTCCGGGTTCCTGGCGGGGCTGCCGGCTGTTTCCAGGGCTTCGAGAAAATCGTTGAGCTGGTCCTGATCGGGCATCGATAGATCAGGTCAGGCGTCGCTGGAGGGAGTCTGCCTGGGGTGGGGACCGCTTGGGGTGTCTTGTCGCCACGCTGGGTGGCCAGCTACTACCCCTCCCCCATCAACTGCCTCACCAGAGCAATCAACTCCTTCTTCGTAAACCTCTCCAAGGGGGGCGGTGGCGGGTTTACGCCGTGCCGTTCAAGAACCTTGGCCAGAGCGTCCTTTTGCAACTTGGAGTACCCCTTGATCCCATGCTCCTTGCACAGCCGCTTGAGGCTGGCCACAGACTGTTGAAGGAAACTCCCCCTGCCGAGCAGGGGTTTCGGGTCGTGCCCCGCCGCCGGCTGCGCATCCTGGAGGTCATAGAGGGCAGCACCGGTGCGCTGCAGATGGTCTGCCATCCGGCGGTACACCCGGGCGTCGGTACCGGCGAGTTCCCGGTTGGTCTGCTCCAGAAGATCGGCGATTGAGGGGCCTGCGCTCATCGTTCCCCAGGGAGGCTGGATGGGCTGGAGGGGTCCGTCGTCGCTTCGGCCGCCAAGGCAGCAGCCTTGGCCTTCACCGTGCGCCAGCGGGTGGCCTGCTCGATCAACCGCCGGAACATCTCCACCAGCCAGAAGCCGCTCTGGCGCTCGCTTTCATCAATCAGGCCCACCATCGCATCGCCCGTTTCCTCCAGTTCGCGGATCACGGTGCCGAGCTTGGCGTTGAGGGCATGGAGCCGGGCCTTGGCCAGGGCCTCATCGGCCAGGTCGGCCTCCAACTCCACCAATTCCCGCCGCAGCTCAGCAATCACCACCCCCCGCTTGTCGCTCTGGGCCTTGAGCAGGCCCCTGGAACGGTTGGCCGACACCAGGGCCGCGCGGCAGCCCTGGTAGGTGTCCTGTAGCGCTTCAGGTTTTGGGGTCACCGGAAAATCGGTGGCCGAGCGGAGTGGCATCGGGAATCGAATGGCTGCCTACAGGATTACGGATCTTGGTCTGATCTGCCGTGGTTCAAGCCGGGGGGACGGTGGTGATGTCCGTCGACCCCTCCCAAAGCCTGAAGGAGACCATGCATCTGCTCCGCTCTCCTGCCGTTGCCCTGCTGGAGCATGGCCTGGTCGATGGGGCTTTCAGGCCCTGATCGGAGTGATCAGGTCGTAGGACACTGAACTCTCCATCCATGGCTGCCCGTGCCCAACCCCAGCGGATCCTTCAAATCGGCGATTGTCGGCCTGCTCGTGGTGATCGGTTCGATCGGAAGCCTGGCACTGCTGGGTTGGTTCACTGTGGTGCTGCTCGACCTCAAGCATCTGAACACGTCCGGTTTCACGCTGCCGTAGCCGCAACCCAGTGGAGAGCTGCGCTCACCCCAGGAAGCCTGATCATGGCGTCCGATTGATCTCTGGGCTGGTCACGCTGAACCGCCTTCGTCGTAGGTGCGCAGGTGGGCAACGTTGGTGCTCATGGGGGTGAGCCCGGTGCTGAGAGCACTGCTCCCTGAAATCCGAGCACACTTTGTTCGCAGGGCGTTGGGGGCGGGGCAGCAAGACCTAACCTGCCTGTTGCACACGATCCAGGATGCAGATCGAAAGCTTCACCACCTTCAACATCGCCATCGTGGTGCTGGCGATCGGACGGTGGCTCAATCAGCGTGTGGCGATCCTTCGGGACTTCAACATCCCCGAACCGGTGAGCAGCGGTCTGCTCGTCTGCCTGCTGCTGGCCGTGGTCCACAGCCTTACGGGGATCGAAATCGGCTTCAATCTGGCCACCCGGGATTTCCTGCTTCTTTACTTCTTTGCCGCCATCGGGCTGAACGCCGACCTCAAAACCTTGGTGGCGGGAGGCCGTCCCCTGCTCGTGCTGGTGGTGGTCACCGTCGGTTACATGGTGCTCCAGAACCTGACCGGGGTGGGGGTCGCCAGCCTGCTCGGCCTCAATCCGCTGATCGGTCTGTTGGGGGGCTCGGTGTCCCTGCTGGGCGGGCACGGCACAACGATTGCCTGGGCACCACGGTTCGCCGCCGACCATGGCGTTGAGAATGCCCTGGAAATCGGCATCGCCTGTGCCACCTTCGGATTGGTGCTGGCTTCGTTGATGGGAGGCCCGATTGCCCGCCTCCTGATTCGCGGCAACAAGCTCCAACCGGGTCGGGCAGCTAGGGAGACCGGTCAGGAGTCCACGGCACAGAAGGCCGAACCCATCAGCTATTTCAGCCTGCTTCGCACCCTGTTCTGGCTGAATGTCAGCCTGGCCCTTGGCGAAGGGCTCCATGAAGCGTTGCGGGCGGCGGGAAGGAATCTGCCGCTGTTCGTCTGTACTTTGTTTGCCGCCATCCTGCTCACCAACACGGTTCCTCGCCTGGGTCGCTTTCAATGGCCGGCCAGGAGCCGGTCGCTGGCGATCATCTCGGAGATTTCCCTGGGCATTTTCCTGACGATGTCGTTGATGAGCCTTCAGCTCTGGACGATCGCCGAACTTGCCGGCCCGATCATCACCATCCTGGCGGCGCAGTTCGTGGTGGCGTTCCTGTTCGCCGTGTTCGTGATCTTCCGTGTGATGGGTCGTGATTACGAAGCCGCCGTGATCTGCTCCGGTTTCGGCGGAATCTCGCTGGGTGCCACTCCCACAGCGATGGCCAACATGGCTGCCGTGGTCCAGACCTATGGCCCGGCCCACCGCGCCTTCATCATCGTGCCGCTTGTTTCGGGATTCTTCGTGGATATCAGCAATGCCCTGGTGATTCAACGCTTCCTGAACTGGCTGGGCTGAGCCGGGTTACTGCTAGATTGAAGAGTGACTGAACGGCCAAAGGTCTCAGGGAGCACATCACATGACCATCAGAATCGGCATCAATGGCTTCGGCCGCATCGGCAGGCTGGTGTTTCGGCGGGCATTCGAAACCCAGGGAATCGATGTTGTCGGCATCAATGACCTGATCGATGTGAAATACATCGCTTACATGCTTCGCTATGATTCAACCCATGGCCGATTCCATGGTGATGTCGCCGTCGTCGATGGGAATCTGATCGTCAACGGCAAAACCATCCGGGTCACCGCCGAGCGGGATCCCCTCCAGCTCCAGTGGGGTGCGATTGGAGCGGAGATCGTGCTGGAAGCCACCGGCTTCTTCCTCACCGATGCCACCGCCCGGGCTCACATCGAGGCGGGTGCCAAGAAGGTGGTGCTGTCGGCCCCTTCCAAAGACGACACGCCCATGTTCGTGATGGGGGTGAACCACGGCAGCTATGCCGGCCAGGACATCGTTTCCAACGCCTCCTGCACCACCAACTGCCTGGCGCCGATCGCCAAGGTGCTGCACGACAACTTCGGCATCAAGGACGGGCTGATGACCACCGTGCACGCCACCACCGCCACCCAGAAGACGGTGGATGGCCCTTCGATGAAGGACTGGCGAGGAGGCCGCGGCGCCGGCCAGAACATCATTCCCTCCTCCACCGGCGCCGCCAAGGCCGTGGGCAAGGTGATCCCCGCCCTCAACGGCAAGCTCACCGGCATGGCCTTCCGCGTTCCCACCCCCGATGTGTCGGTGGTGGATCTCACGGTGAACCTGGAGAAACCCGCCAGCTACGACGCGATCAAGGCCGCCATGAAGGCAGCGTCGCAAGGGCCGATGGCCGGCATCCTCGGCTACACCGAAGACGAGGTGGTGTCGAGCGATTTTCTCGGTGAATCCTGCACCTCGATTTTTGATGCCAGCGCCGGCATCGCCCTCACCGATACCTTCGTGAAAGTGGTGGCCTGGTACGACAACGAGTGGGGTTATTCCTGCAAATGCCTCGACCTGATCTGCCACATCGCCAGCCATTGAGCGTCGCGGCACCGCGTTCAATCCCAGTCGAACGTGAGCAGGCGTTGGCCGGGCAGAATCGCCTGAACCTCCTCCCGCAGGATCCTGATCACCTCAACGCTCGCATGCGGATGGCTTCGGATCCCGGCGACGATGTGGCGGATGTCGTCGGCCGTCAGGCCAGTTGTGCTGATTCGACGCTCATGCATGCGCGTGCGGAACTGCTCAAGCAGGGCCTGCTCCTCCTCCGTCAGGGGCTTGGCACCGGGATGGTCGATCTCCATGGGTGGGGGGCTGCAGCAACGTTCCACTCCAGCATGGGCCCAGGGAGCCCTTCTGCCCCCTATCAATCAAGGCATCCGGGGCGAAAGACTGGGAAGCGGCAACCAGCCCGTTGCAGGAAGGCCGCCCTGATCAACGAACGAAGCAACTTCGATGGAGTGCTCGATGACCACCCTTCCCGCCGACGACCGGCTCGCCAGCCTGGAGGCCGCCGTGGCCGCCCTCACCGGACGGCTCGGGAGCGTCGAAGCCCAGGTTCATGAGCAAGGGAAGACCTTTGGCCTGGTATCAGATGTGGCCGTCTATGGCCCCCTGAGGGATCTTCTGGCCGCTCCAAGACCAGCGCCGATCACCGGATAGCGGCTGTACAGGCTGCGGTGAAGGGCGCTTTCGTAGCGGGGCCTGCCGGTGTCGGGCTGGCCGATGGAAGCCATGGTCCAGCCGAACAGGCCGCCAAGCAGCGCGCTCATCAGGGCGGCATAACCATCGAGACGCAGATTCACGGTGGGGAACCGGGGGCAACGGTTGGCTCCGTTGGTTCCCTCTGCAGGTGAGCGCGCTCCAAGCCCTTGATCACGATGTACAGCACTGGCGCCACCACCAGACTGAGCACGGTGGCCACCAGATAGCCGCCGAAGCTCACCGTGCCGATCGACCAACGGCTGATGGCGCCTGCGCCGGAGGCCGTCATCAGCGAGATGTAGCCCACCAGGCCCGAGGCGGCGGTGATCACGATCGGCTGAAAACGGGCCTTGGCCGCGCCGATGGCCGCTTCGCTGAGGGACATGCCCAGCCGCAGGAATTCATTGGCCTGCTCCACGAACAGGATCGCATTCTTGGTTGCCATGCCGATCAGCATCAGCAAGCCCACCTGGGCAAAGATGTCGTTGATCGAGCACCTGCGGGGCGATCTCCTCCATCGCCAGCGACGCCTGGCCAGAGCTGTAACCGGGGGCGGGACCCCCCTGGATTTTGATCGCCTCGTAGACGTTGAAGTTGGTGATCGTGGGAGGCTCGAAGAAGGTCTCGATGTCCACCAGCTGCTGGAGGTTCACCAGGCTGCCGTTGCGGGATCGGACGAAGAAGGAGGAGATGTCCTCCGGCCTGGTACGAAACGGACCATCGGCCTGCACATAGACCCGAAACTGCTTCTTGTCGAACAGGAAGTCGTTCACATAGGTACCTCCCATGTAGGCCTGCAGAGTGCCGAAAACATCGTTGATGTTCACATCGAACGACTTCACCTGATCCCTATCGACCCAGATCGTGAACTGCTCCACTCCGGGCGTAAAAGTGGTGGTGACCCGCTGGAGCTCGGGCCGCTCCTGCGCGGCCGCCAGCACGGCATTGAGGTTCTTGAGCAGGGCTTCGGTGGGCAGCCCACCCCTGTTCTGCCGAGGAACTGACCGACGTTGAGCTGCAAACGCTCCAGTTGCTTGCGAAACCGGCCTGCAAGGTTCTCGCGCCCTTAGCGATCCGGATCACCCTGCCAGGCCAGGTACAACCACAAGGTGCTCAGCATCATCAAGACCAAGTCGTAGACGGTTTGCACCCAGTAGGGCAGCAGCTAGATCAGGGTGGTACCGAGGGGGTAGGGCGGCTGATCGATCAGACATCTTTCCTGCACCTCCACGCAGTCACCCGACAAGCGCAACGGGCTCCAGGGATGGACTGGCAAGGTGAGCGCCCACGACCAGGGGTCGTAGAACAACGAGGCGATGATCAACAACCAGCCGGTGGTCAGAATCCACCGAACCAGATGCATCCGGGACTCTGAAATCTGAACCGCCATCGGCCACCACAACCAGGAAGTCACCTTAACCGAGGGACTTACCTGACCCGGCTTGTGCTGGGCTCCGTTGATTCTCAGGCTTGAGCTCTCTGCCTGGGCCCCGGATCAAGGAGCGCTCCGCAGCGGCGCAGACCCTGCTGGCAATCGCCGGCCATCAGCAGGCCGGACCCCCCCCAGACCAGACGCAAGGCCAGATCGAGTGGCCCCGCCCCCACGGACCTCACCGGCTCGAATCCAAGCCGGTAGAAATAGCGCACCAGGCGCTGGTGTTGCCTCTCTTCATCGCGAATTGCCAGCAGCTGGGCATTGCGGCAGGGGGTTTCCTCCAGGCTCCAGGCGAAGGTGGCCGCCCAGATCAGCACACCAACCCGATGGGCCCCTTGCTGCACCCGCAGGGTGTCGAGGTGGAGGCCGGCGGGGGTGGGCAGGGCCCAGCCCTTCAGTTCCCCCAGCAGCTCCAGCGGCCGCCCCTTGGGGCAGCGGGCCACAGCCACCTTCAAGCCCCAGACGCCGAGCCGCCGCCGCCTCTGGATCCGCAGCTGCAATCCCCGTTGCGCGGCACGCTGCTCCAGCTCCGCCAGGCTCCACGACCCCATCCCAATCCCGTTCACGCCGGATAGGGCTCCACCCGAACCACCGCCTCCAGCGGCAAGGGTCCGTAGATGTGGGGGAATAGCTCGCCACTCTCCGGAGCCGGCTCCTGCTTCACGGTGGCCGTGAGCCGCTGCGGATCGATGGTGACCAGCCGCACGGGGCCGGCATCGGCATAGAAGCGCCGGTAGGTGGCGGCCACCTGGTGGGCACAGCTGGCGTGCACGAAGCCCACCTCCTCCAGGCTGCGGCCCCGGGTCGAGTGGCGGTATGCACCTGCGGCCAGGGCGGCCCGCCAGTCATCGGCCAAGGCGAGATGATACAGATAGCGGCTGGAGCGCCACCGCTCCTGGCGGGCCATCACCGCCGCCAGCTCCTCGCTGGCCAGGAAGCGGCCCAGCCAGCCCTGCAGGGCCCCCAGCACCGGTTCGGCGTCGAAGCCGGCCGAATCAGCCAGGCGGAACTGGCGCACGAACGGCAACAAGGCCAGATCGGCCAGGCACGGATGCGCCCCCAGCAGCCAGCCGCCCTGCCCGGTACGGGCCGCTGCTTCCAGCCGCCCGTTCCAGTCCTGAAGCACCGCCAGGGCAGCCTGCCGGTGCGCCGCTGCCTCGGCGCCTGGAAAGCGGCTGGCGTACTTGAAGCGATCGAGATGGACCTTGAAGCTGTCGTCGTTGGTGGCGATCAGGGCGTCGATCTGAGCCATCTGGCTGGGTTGTCCACGGCGCAACAGGTCCTGAGGGTCGCTCTGCTCCAGGGCCCAGCGCATCACCTCCAGGCTCTGCTCGATCACCCGGCCAGGCCCATCATCCGGATCAGGAAGCGCCAGCACTGGCACGGTGCCCTTCGGTGATGCCTCCAACAGCTCCTCCGGCTTGGCCTGGAGGCTCACCTCCCGCACTTCCACCGCCACCCCGGCGGTCCGCAGAGCCAGCCGCGCCCGGATCGCGTACGGACACCGCCGGAAGCTCCAGAGAATGGGTAAGCCCGGGCTCACTGCGCCGCCAGATGGCGCTGCAGGGACTCCTGCAGAACCTCCCGTTCGGCCGGATCCCCCACGACCGTGAGGGTGCCGCTCTCGGGCCACCAGTTGAGCCGCAGGTTCGTCTCCGCCCGGTCGCAGACGAACAGCTCGAACTGTCCCTTGTGCTCCCAGTGCCCGGAGCAGCCGAGGCTCTCGATCAGAACCTTGAGCTCGTCGAGGGTGCCCTGGAAGGTCATGCCGACAGGTAGCGAGGTCGGCCAACTGTAGGGAGGCTCTCCAAGACGGTCAGGGGGCGCCTGGTCCTGGCGCAGCCTCGCGGCTGAAGCGATACCCCAGGTAGTCGAAGGACACCACCCGACCGCTTCGATCGGCCTGGAACGGCACCTCCACCGGCGAGGAGATCACCCCGGGCCAGAGCAGGTGAAAGGTTTCGCCGTTCCAGGGCGTGAGCGCCGCCCTGTAGCGGGCCGGACCCGCCAGCACCTCCAGGGCGCCGCCCTGCTCAGCGATCGTCCAGCGGCCGAACAGGTCGTTGCTGAAGCTGCCGGCATAGGCCGCCAGGGGCCTGGCCGGTGGCTTGGGGTTGGCCGGGCGCGGAGCCACCGCCAGCAGCATCCCCTCCAGCTGCCGGGACCGGACCCGGATCTGCGGCTGCAGATCCGCCTCGCCAGGCCGGCCGAAGGCCTGCTGCAACAACGCCGCCCGCACCGCCTCCGGCAGGGCGGTGAGGTTGCGGTTGGCCAGGACCACCACGCCGAAGCGCTTCTGGGGCAACAGCAGCAACAGGGTGCGGACGCCATCGAGGGCACCACCCTTCTCCAGCACCTTGAGGCCGTTGTAGTGGTACACCCCCCAGCCGGGGGAGTAGTCGAAGCCAGAGTTGGCATCGATCGGGGGAAACTCGGCGAAACCCGGCTCCTCGGCGATCACCGGTTCAAACAGCTCCTTCACCGCCACCTCCGAGAGCACGCGCCGGCCATCGAGCTCGCCTCCCCGGGTCAGCAGGGCCACGAAGCGGCTGAGGTCGCTGGCGCTGGAGGCGAAGCCCCCGGCGGCGATGAACAGGGCACTGAGGTTGGGGGGCACCACCTGCAGGCGGCCGTTCACCACGGCGTGGGAACGGCTGACGTCCTCAAGGGCGCCAGGGCCGGCCCCGTCGCCGATCAGGGAGCGGGCGATACCCGTGCGGGTCATGGCCAGGGGCGTGAAAATCAGGCTGCGGGCCAGCTCCGCAAAGGGCAGGCCGCCAGCCTTCGCCGCCAGCTCGCCGGCCAGGAAGAAGCCGATGTTGGAGTAGGCGGGCCGGTCGCGGAAAGACGTGGCGGGCTGCACGTAGCGAATCCGACGCAGGACGTCGACGCGGTTGTAGCCGAGGTGGTCGAAGAGATCGCCGAAGAAGGCGGGGAAACCGGCACGGTGGGTGAGCAGGTCGCGGGCGTTCACCCACCGGCCGGCATAGGCATCGGCGAGGCGGAACGCCGGCAGCAGCGCCACCATCGGCTGCTCCCAGCCGAGCCGCTTGCGCTCCACCAGGGCCGCCACCGTGGCGGCGGTGAAGGTCTTCGACACGCTCGCCAGCTGGAAGACCGTGTCGGCTGTCGTGGGGGCGCCCGTGGATTGATCCCGCACCCCGAAGCCCTCGGCCAGCACCACGCGACCGTCCTGCACCAGGGCCACGGCTGCGCCGGGAACGCCGTACTCCGCCAGGGCCCAGCGGCTGATCCGGCGGGCGGCGGCCGCATCGACGCCACTGCCAGGGGCATAGCCGGGCAGGCCGCCCTTGGCCTCGGCTTCCACCTCGACCCCCCGCACGGTCTCAGCCGCGGCTGGCACCAAGGCCCCTGCGATGGCGACGGCAGCCAGCAGCAGGATGCCGACCGCCAGCCGGGCGGAACGGCCGGGGTGGCGAGCCAATGACCTTTCGGCAGCAATGTTGCAACAGTACGTGGAGAGAGCAGGGCGCCGTCCCCCAAGCCTGAACGGAAGCGCTTCAGCCCCGGGGCTTGAAGGCCCAAACCCGCAAACGCACGTAGTCGGCGATCCAGACTCCATCGGCTCGCTGCAGGGCAGGGCGCAGCACCTCGACCACCTCCTCGATCAGGGCCGGCCGCTGGTCGGCAGGCACGGCAAAGGTGTAGGTGTGGCCGAAGGTTTCGATCCAGGCCCCCACCGAGCCAGGCAGGGGGGTGGGCCGTGGAATCAGCTCGAGGCGCTCCACCGTGAAGCCAGCTGCCTCCAGCAGCGTGCGGTAGGTGTCGGGGCTCGGGAAATAGGTGTCGCTCTCCACCGCCAGGTCCCGCCTGGCAAGCGCAGCCTTGAGGGCACCATGGATGGCCGCCACATTGCCCTGCCCCCCGAGTTCGGCCACGAACCGCCCGCCCGGAACCAGGGCTCGGGCAACCCCCGCGATCACGGCTTCAGGCGGCAGCATCCAGTGCAGGGCGGCGTTGGAGAACACAGCCTCGAAGCACGCCTCAAACGGCAGGGCCTGTCCCTCGATCTGGCGGGCATCAAGCCCCAGGTCCCGGGCCGCCGCCACCATCGCCGCGCTGGCATCCACACCGATCACGGCACAGCCGTGCTCCTGGAGCCCCCGGGTGAGGGCCCCATCGCCGCAACCCAGATCGAGGATCCGCTCGCCGGGCTGGGGATCGAGCCACGCCAACACCACACCGGCCAGATCAGAAACGAAGCGGGCATTGGCCGCATAGCTCTGAGCATTCCAGCTCTGGCTGCCGGCCTTTGGCTTGAGGCTCATGGGGCCGTCACCCCACCCAGGTGGGTCCGGCCCCGCCCGCGGGCCAGGCCGATCTGGCGCTGACGCTCGCGGAAGCGCTGGCGATCGGCGTCGGTGTAGCGGCCGATGCAGTGGTGACAGCTCACCCCTTCCTCGTGGCTGGCCAGCTGGCGATCCGCCTTGGCAACCGGCAGCCCGCAGGCATGGCAGAGGCTGTGCTCGCCGGGCTCCAGCCGGTGGTTGAGAGCCACCCGCTGGTCGAAGACGAAACACTCCCCCTGCCAACGGCTGGTGGCGGCAGGGATCTCCTCCAAGTAGCGAAGAATGCCCCCCTCCAGCTGGTTCACACCTTCGAATCCCTGCTGCAGGAGATAGGCCGTGGCCTTTTCGCAACGGATGCCACCGGTGCAGAACAGGGCCAGGCGGCGGGGTTGGCGTTCGGCCACCAGGGGTCTGAGCTCCCGCTCAACCCAGGCTGGGAAATCACCGAAGCGCTCGGTGCCGGGATCGATGGCCCCCTCGAAGCTGCCCACCGCCACTTCGTAGCCATTGCGCGCATCGATCACCAGGGTGTCGGGATCGTCCACCAGGCCGTTCCATTCCACGGGCGGCACCCGGCGGCCGCCCCCATCAGCTGGGCGGACTGTGGGGCAGTCGAGCGTGACGATCTCCCGCTTCAGCCGCACCTTGAGGCGGTGGAAGCAGGGCTCTGAACTCCAGCTGGTCTTCACCGCCAGATCGGCCAGACCAGGCTGCCCCTGCAACCAGACCAGCAGATCCTCCACCCCCGCGGCCGGTCCGCAGACCGTGCCGTTGAGACCTTCCTCGGCCAGCAGCACGGTGCCGCTCAGCCCGCCGACCACCCCCCGGTCCCGGATCCCGCCCTGGAGGGCCTCGAGCCCGTCGAGGGCCACGAAGCGGTAGAAGGCCGCCACCCGAAAGGCTGCAGCCTCAGCGGCCATTCACCGGCTCCACCTGCACTCCGGCCGCCGCCAGCAGCTCCCGGTCGGCCTCCACGTTGGGGTTGCCGGTGGTGAGCAGGGTGTCGCCGTAGAAAATCGAATCGGCCCCCGCCTGCAGGCAGAGGATCTGGGCCTCCCGGCTGAGCTGCTGGCGGCCGGCACTCAGGCGCACCCGGCTGAACGGCATCAGGATGCGGGCGCTGGCCACCATCCGCACCAGCTCCAGCGGATCCAGCGGCGCCTGCTGCTCCAGCGGGGTGCCCTCCACCGCCACCAGGCCATTGATCGGCACGCTCTCGGGGTGGGGATCCAGGTTGGCAAGCACCTGCAACAACCCTGCCCGGTCGGCGAGGCTTTCGCCCAGGCCGATGATGCCGCCGCTGCAGACCGCCAGGCCGGCCCGGCGCACCCGCGCCAGGGTTTCGAGCCGCTCCTGGTAACTGCGGGTGCTGATGATCCGCCCGTAGTACTCGGGGCTGGTGTCCAGGTTGTGGTTATAGGCGGTCAGCCCCGCTGCGGCCAGCCGGTCGGCCTGGCCGTCGGTGAGCATGCCGGCGGTGACGCAGGCCTCCAGGCCCAGCTCCCGCACCCCCCGCACCATGGCGAGCATGGCCTCAAAGGGGGCGCCATCGCGGATGTCGCGCCAGGCCCAGCCCATGCAGAAGCGGTGGGCACCAGCCTCTTTGGCCGCCCGGGCCCGCTCCAGCACTAGAGCCACCACCAGCTCCGGCCGGCCCGCCACATCGGCGCTGTGGTGCATCGACTGGGGGCAGTAGGCGCAGTCCTCCTCGCAGCCGCCCGTTTTCACGCTCAGCAGCGAGGCAAGCTGCACCCGGTAGCCTGGGTTGGCAACGCGGTGCACCTGCTGGGCCCGCCAGAGCAGCTCCAGCAGGGGGAGCTCCAGCAGCTCTTGAATCTCATCCCTGCTCCAGTCATGGCGTGGGGAGACCGGCATGGCCGTGGCGCTGCTGGGGAGGGCGGAAGGGGCGATCACAACGGGAACGGGAAAAACACAGGGAACAAGGCGACCAGATCAAGCCTCGACGGGCTCGACGCCACCGAAGCGCCGCTGGCGGTTCTGATAATCCAGCAGGGCCCGCACCAGGGCCGCTTCGTCGAAATCCGGCCAGAGCACATCGGTGATGTGGATCTCTGCATAGGCCAGTTGCCACAGCAGAAAGTTGCTGATCCGGTATTCACCGCTGGTGCGGATCAACAGATCGGGATCCACCTCCCCCGCGGTCTGGAGCTGGGCGGCGAAGGCCGCTTCGTCGATCGCCTCCGGATCCAGGGTTCCTGTGGCCACCTGGGCGGCCAGCTGCCGCGCCGCCTGCACCAGCTCCCGCCGACCGCCGTAGTTGGTGCAGACGTTGAAGTGGATGCCGGTGTTGGCGGCGGTGCGGGCCGTTGCGGCTTCGATCAGCCGCTGCAGCCCGGCCGGCAGCTGCTCCAGATCGCCAAGAAAACGGATGCGCACCTGCTCGCGCTCCAGGGCCTCCAGCTCCCGCGCCAGCACCCGCTCGAACAGGGTCATCAGGAAGCTCACCTCCTCCCCGGGCCGGTTCCAGTTTTCGGTGGAGAAGGCATAGGTGGTGAGGGCGCCGATGCCCCAGTCGCTGCAGAGGCGCAGGGTGCGCTTCAACGCCTCCACCCCTTCCCGATGCCCCATCACCCGAGGCAGATTCCGCTGTTTGGCCCAGCGGCCGTTGCCGTCCATGATCACCGCCACGTGGGCGGGCAGGCGGGCGGGGTCCAGCAGCTCCGGCAGGGGGGCCAACGGTTGCCGAGACGCCTGGATCAGGTCGGTGGTCGCCAGGGAGCGACTCATGCGCGGGATTCGGGCGTGTCCTGGGTCACGTTACGCCCCGTGGGAAGCGACACCACAGAACCGTGGCCTGGCTTGGCGGGTGGTTTCGGCGTGGGCAGGGCGAGGGCCGCGCTGAGCAGCTCGCGCAGGCGGCTGCTGGTGATCGGCCTCTCCAGCCTCCCCTGACGGGCCAGCGAAAGGGTTCCGGTCTCCTCGGAGACCACGATGCAAAGGCAGCGGTCGAATCGCTCGGTGATCCCCATGGCGGCCAGGTGACGGGTGCCGTAGCGGGCGATGCCCTGGCGCGACAGGGGCAGGATCACGCCGGCCGAAAGGATCCGGTTGCCCTTCACCAACAGCGCCCCGTCGTGCAGGGGGGTGTCGGCCGCAAACAGATTGAGCAGCAGGTCCACGGAGAGCAGGGCGTCGAGCTCGATGCCGGGGTTGAGGAAGTCCTCCGGGCGAAGATCACTGCCAATGTCCAGCAGGATCAGCGCCCCTCGACGGCTTTTGGAGAGGAGCCCGGCAGCTTCGGTCAGCAACGCCACGGAACCGGAGAGCCCCTGATCCTCCTTCTGGCTACCCAGCAGGACATCGAGGCGGCCCGTGCCGAGCAGCTCCATCAGCCGGCGCAGTTCCCCCTGCCAGAGAATCGCCAAGGCGAGGCTGCAACCCAGAACCACGGCTTCGAGCAGACGGGTGGTGAGCGGCAAGTTGGCGAATCGCTGCACCACCCAAACCAGGGCGACCAGGAACAGCCACCCCCGCAACAGCCAAAGGGTGCGGGGCTCCCGGACCCGGGCCAGCAGCAACACGCCAAGAGCCGAAGCGAACAGCAGGTCCAGAACCAGGCGGATGTCCAGGAACCCAGGCCAGATCACAACAGCGCTTCAAGAGGTGGCTGGGTTCAGGGTACCGGCGTGAACCGTCCCGGTAAAAGGTCGTAGCGCAGCAGTTCCTCCGGCCGCTCCCGGCGCTGCACCAGTTCGGCCTCGCCGCCCTGGACCAGAACCGTTGCCGGCCGCGGGATGCGGTTGTAGTTGGATGCCATCGAGGCGTTGTAGGCGCCGGTGGCGAAGACGGCGATCACATCACCGCTGTGGCTGGCCGGCAAAGGCAGGTCATGGAGCAGCACATCGCCGGATTCGCAGTGCTTGCCGGCGATGGTCACCGTTTCGGTGGGAGCCGCGGTGGGCTGGTCCGCCAGCACCGCCGTGTACTGGGACTGATAGGTGATCGGCCGGGGGTTGTCGCTCATGCCGCCATCGACGGAGAGATAGGTGTGCAGGCCAGGGATCTGCTTGCGGCTGCCGATCGCGTAGAGGGTGAGGCCGGCGGTGGCCACCAGGGAGCGCCCCGGTTCACAAAGAAGCCTGGGCAGCGCCAGGCCCCGCTGCCGGCAGGAGGCCACCACCGCCTCAGCCACCCCCTGGACCCAGTCCTGAATGGAGGGGGGATCATCACTGACCACGTAACGGATGCCGAGGCCACCGCCCACATTGAGGTCGGTGCAGGGGTGGCCGAGCGAGCGGGCCAAGCCCAGGGCATCGGCCATCACGCCAGCGAGGTCGCGGTGGGGCTGGAGCTCGAAGACCTGGGAGCCGATGTGGGCGTGGAGGCCATCGAGCCTGGCCCAGGGGCAGCTGGCCAGCCTCCGCAGCGCCGGCTCCAGTTGGTCGGGACCGAAGCCGAACTTGCTGTCGAGGTGGCCGGTGCGGATGTACTCATGGGTGTGGCACTCGATGCCCGGGGTAAAGCGCAGCATCAGCCGCACCGGTGCTCCGCTGGCCGGAGCCACCTCAGCCAGCAGCTCCAGGTCGTGTTCGTTGTCCACCACCACGGTCACGCCCCGCTCCACCGCCAGGGCGAGCTCGTCGCGCGATTTGTTGTTGCCATGCAGGACGATTCGACCGGCGGGCATGCCGCCCTGCAGCGCTGTGAGCAGTTCGCCGGTGGACACAGCATCGAGACCCAGGCCCTCGGAGGCGACCAGGGCGCTCAGCATCAGACTGCTGTTGGCCTTGGAGGCGTAAAGCGCCAGGGCCGGGCCGGGGTAGTGGGCGGAGAGGGCCTCCCGGTAGGCCCGGCAGCTGGCCCGCAGGGTGTCCTCGTCGAGGACATACAACGGTGTGCCGTAGCTGCGGGCCAACTCGCTCAGCCCGCACCCTCCCACCTCCAGGCGCCCCAGGGGGTCGAGCCGGGTGGACAGGGGTGTCAGATTGCGGTTGGGGCTGTGCGGATCCTGGTTCGCCTCCAGCAAAGGGGCGAGGGCCGGATCGGCGCGGATCCCATCGGGGGCGCTGGCCACACGGAAGGTCGTCATTGTGTTGAACCGAAGCCCTGGGGAGCCAATCGTAAAGATGGGGGTGCATTCCGCTGCTGGGGCTGCGGATCGGGGCTGCATGGAGGCACTCGGGCCGCGGCGGCTGTCGATCGACGATCTGGCCTCCTGCTGTGACCTCGATCGGCTGGCCCTCGGTGGTCTCTGGACCCCGCTTCAGTGGAGGCGTGAGCTGGAGGACCCGGACCGCCTCTGCCTGGGCCTCAGTCAGGGCCCCCGTCAGGGCCCCCGTCAGGGCGAGGTCCTGGAGGCCCTGGCCACCGGCTCAGTGATCCACGACGAACTCCATGTGTCTGTCGTGGCGGTGCATCCCGAGCGGCAGCGCCTGGGCCTGGGCCGGCGGGTGCTGGAGGCCCTGGTTTGGCAAGCCCACCTCCTGGGCTGCAGGCGGGCCACCCTGGAAGTGGCCGAGGCCAACAGGGCAGCCCTCAGCCTCTACGCCTCCCTGGGCTTCCGCACCGCTGGGCGGCGTCGCAGTTACTACCGCAATGGCGACGATGCTCTGATCCAATGGGCACCGTTGGGCCCCGGGCTGGACGCCGGCTGATCGGATCCAGCAACCCGCCGAGGCCGGTGGATTCGGAAGGTTCGGATTGCCGCCCTATCTTGATACGGAAGGCCGCAAAGATCAGGCTCGACATGTATCAATAGGCACCCGCCAACCCCCTGTATTCGCAATGGATTTCCCCGTTGTGCCCGGGGATTCTCCATCACCCTCCCAGCCCTGATAAGTTGGGAGCACTTGCACAGGCACCGCCCATGTTCGAGCGGTTCACCGAGAAGGCCATCAAGGTCATCATGCTGGCCCAGGAAGAGGCCCGCCGGCTCGGCCACAATTTTGTTGGCACCGAGCAGATTCTGCTGGGCCTGATCGGCGAGGGCACCGGAGTCGCCGCCAAGGTGCTCAAGTCGATGGGGGTCAACCTCAAGGATGCCCGCGTCGAGGTGGAGAAGATCATCGGGCGCGGCTCCGGCTTCGTGGCGGTGGAAATTCCCTTCACTCCCCGCGCCAAGCGGGTGCTGGAGCTGTCCCTGGAGGAGGCCCGGCAACTCGGACACAACTACATCGGCACCGAGCATCTGCTGCTGGGCCTGATCCGTGAAGGCGAAGGTGTCGCCGCCCGGGTGCTCGAAAACCTCGGCGTCGACCTGGCCAAGGTGCGCACCCAGGTGATCCGCATGCTGGGCGAAACGGCCGAAGTGGCCGCCGGCAGCGGCAGCAAGGGTTCCACCAAGACCCCCACCCTCGACGAGTTCGGCAGCAACCTCACCCAGCTCGCCGCCGAGGGAAAACTCGACCCGGTGGTGGGCCGCCAGAACGAGATCGAACGGGTGGTGCAGATCCTGGGTCGCCGCACCAAGAACAACCCGGTGCTGATCGGCGAGCCCGGCGTCGGCAAAACCGCGATCGCCGAGGGCCTGGCCCAGCGCATCACCCAGGGGGAAATCCCCGACATTCTCGAGGACAAACGGGTCCTCACCCTCGACATCGGCCTGCTGGTGGCCGGCACCAAGTACCGAGGCGAATTCGAGGAACGCCTCAAGAAGATCATGGAGGAGATCCGCAGCGCCGGCAACGTGATCCTGGTGATCGACGAGGTGCACACCTTGATCGGAGCCGGAGCCGCCGAGGGTGCGATCGATGCCGCCAACATCCTCAAGCCTGCCCTGGCCCGCGGCGAGCTGCAATGCATCGGCGCCACCACCCTGGATGAGTACCGCAAGCACATCGAGCGGGATGCCGCCCTGGAGCGCCGCTTCCAGCCGGTGATGGTGGGCGAGCCCACTGTTCTCGACACGATCGAGATCCTGCGGGGACTGCGGGAACGCTATGAGCAGCACCACCGCCTGCGCATCAGCGACGAAGCCCTGGTGGCCGCCGCCACCCTCGGCGATCGCTACATCAGTGATCGCTTCCTGCCCGACAAGGCCATCGACCTGGTCGACGAGGCGGGCAGCCGGGTGCGGCTGATGAATTCCAAGCTGCCACCTGCCGCCAAGGAACTCGACAAGCAGCTCCGAGGTGTTCAGAAACAGAAGGAAGACTCCGTACGCCAGCAGGATTTCGGCAAGGCCGGTGAATTGCGCGACAAGGAGGTGGAGCTGCGGGAGCAGATTCGCCTGATTCTCCAGAACCGCCGCGAGGAGGAACCCTCCAACAACACGGCTGAGAGCACCGTGCCGGACAGTGCCGGAGCGCTTGAACTGCCCCTGGCCGGCGCCGGCAACGAACGCAGCCCCGTGGTCACCGAGGAAGACATCGCCCAGATCGTCGCCTCCTGGACCGGGGTGCCAGTGCAGAAGCTCACCGAGAGCGAATCGGTGAAGCTGCTGAACATGGAGGAAACCCTCCACCAACGCCTGATCGGCCAGGACGAGGCGGTCAAGGCCGTGTCCAAGGCGATTCGCCGGGCCAGGGTCGGCCTGCAGAATCCCAATCGACCGATTGCCAGTTTCATCTTCTCCGGCCCCACCGGCGTCGGCAAGACGGAACTCACTAAATCCCTCGCCGCCTATTTCTTCGGCAGCGAAGACGCCATGATCCGGCTCGACATGTCGGAGTTCATGGAGCGGCACACCGTCAGCAAACTGATCGGATCGCCTCCCGGCTATGTGGGCTTCAACGAAGGCGGCCAGCTCACCGAAGCCGTGCGTCGGCGCCCCTACACCGTGGTGCTGTTCGATGAAATCGAGAAGGCCCACCCGGACGTGTTCAACCTGCTGCTCCAGCTCCTCGAAGACGGTCGCCTGACCGACTCCAAGGGCCGCACGGTCGACTTCAAGAACACCCTGATCATCATGACCTCGAACATCGGTTCGAAGGTGATCGAGAAAGGGGGTGGAGGCCTTGGTTTTGAGTTCTCCGGTGCCGCCGCCGAAGAAACCCAGTACAACCGCATCCGTTCGTTGGTCAACGAGGAGTTGAAGCAGTACTTCCGCCCCGAGTTCCTCAACCGTCTCGATGAGATCATCGTCTTCCGGCAACTCAGCCGGGATGAGGTCAAGCAGATTGCCGAAATCATGCTGCGGGAGGTGTTCAGTCGCATCCGCGAGAAGGGCATCGAACTTTCGGTCACCGAAGCCTTCAAGGAACGGCTTGTCGAGGAGGGCTACAACCCCAGCTACGGGGCCCGCCCCCTGCGCCGTGCCGTGATGCGCCTGCTCGAAGACAGCTTGGCCGAAGAGTTCCTCTCCGGCCGAATCAAGGACGGCGATTCGGCCGTCGTCGATATCGACGAGGACAAGAAGGTGGTGATTCGCTCCAGCATCGAATCCATCACCCCCGAACCTGCCCTTGCCGGCGCCAGCGCCTGATCCCCCTCCCGCCCTTCCTTAACCCTCTTTCTTGGCGGCCACGTTTTTAGGCGGCCAGTTTTAGACGGCCACTCTTAGACGGCATGGAAAGGGCGGCTGTCACACGTTCAGGACATCTGCAACACGCTTCCATGGGTCGGGTTCCTTAGACTGACTTCATGGAACATAGCGATCAGAGCAAAACGGCGTCGAGTGATGGAGAAGGAGTCTTGATCGATCCGCCCACTCTTTCAATCCCCCCCATCGACGAGCCTTGGGCCTCCGGTCAACGAAAGCGTTATCTCGCTTCGCTGCCACGGCCCCAACGTTGAACCCATGCCCGTCGGTGGAGGTTTCACCCATGACGATCAATCGCCCGGAGGTGTTGTTGGGCAGCCTGGCTAACGGGCTCACCCTGGCGGCAGGTCCGCTCTCAGCCGCCACTCTGCCCATACCAGAGACGGATCTGACCGCAGGTTTCGTAACGATTCCGGTTGGGTAACGCCCGATTCCTGCCTATCGCCCCAGGCCCAGTTCGGGCCAGCGGTGGCCGGTGGTGTTGGTGGTGCAGGAGATCTTCGGGGTGCACACCCACATTCAGGATGTCTGCCGCCGGCTGGCCGTCCATCGGTTGCTGTTGCTGAAGCTGTGCGCCATAGGGTGAGCGGCTGATCCAAACCCTTGCGACCGGCTACCGGAATGGCTGCTCCTGAACGTCCGTCCCGCCCCATCTTTGGCGCCGTTCCTTCCCGAGGAGGATGGCGGCGCCAACTGATCGCCCTGCTGTTGGGGCTGGGGATTCTGGCGGCGATCGGAGCACCCTTCGTTGCGAACGAATCTGCAAGCGCTCAGGCCAAATTCGGCTGCAGCGCCAAGCCGGAATGGATCACGATCGGCGGTCGCCGCGTCGCCGAGGTGCGCGGCGGGCCCGGGGTCCAGAGCGCCGGAACGGTGGCGGAGCGGGCGACGGACAAGCTGGCCAAGCTCGCCAACGATTACAGCTTTCATCCGCAGGCCTTCGTTCTGCGCGAAGACCCGCCCTACACGATCATCGGCGTCGAGCATCAAGGGGTGTTCAGCCAGGGAATGGCGATCGATGATCGAACCGCCGCCTGTTTCGGCAAGAGCCGCCAGGCTCTGGCGGCCGATTACCGCGACAGCTTTCAGCGCGGCATCCTTCGCTTTCGGGACGAGAACTCCCTGGCCTCCTGGCTCCGGGGCACGGCCCTGGCCCTGCTCGTTCTCGGCATCTACATCCTCTGGTTGCGGTTTCAGCTGGGCCTGAACCGATCGATCAAGGGCTGGCTGATCAGCAGGACCAACGAGCGACGGCTCGGGCTGAGGCTTGGCGGAAGCAAGGTGCTCGATTCCACCCAGGTGGCGGCGGTGCTCCAGGTGGCGCGGCAGGTCCTGCAATGGGCCCTGCTCCTGCTGGTCAGCTACTTGCTGATCCCCCTGCTGCTGGGCTTCTTCCCGCCCACCCAGGCGATCGCCGCGGGTTTGCGGGGCCAGGTTCTGGGCCTGGTCGGGCGCCTGATCGGTGGCTTGATCGGCGCCATTCCCAACCTGTTGTCGATCGCGGTGATCCTGATGATCACCCTGCTGACGATCCGGGCCAGCCACGCCTGGTTCAAGGCCCTCGACCGGGGAAGCTTGCGGTTCCCGGGGTTCTACGCGGAGTGGGCCCTGCCCACCTCGAGGCTGGTTTCGATCTTCATCACCCTGATCGGCCTGGCGGTGGCCTTTCCCTACCTGCCTGGATCGGACAGCAAGGCGTTCCAGGGGGCGGGCCTGCTGCTGGGGCTTCTGGCCGCCCTGGGCTCCAGCGCCGTGGCCACCAACATCATCAGTGGCTTGATGCTGATCTACACCCGCGCCTACAAGGAAGGTGACCGGGTGGAGATCAACGGGATTGTGGGCGTGGTCCAGGACCGGGCCCTGCTCGTCACCCGGTTGCAAACCCCCCGCAACGAGTTGGTCAGCATCCCCAACGCCACGGTGATCGGCGCCTCCGTCGTGAACTACAGCTTCTCCAGGCGGGAGATCCAGCAGCCGGTGGCCCTGGCCACAACGATCACGATCGGCTACGAGGTTCCCTGGCGCCAGGTCCATGGCCTGATGCTTAAGGCAGCGAGCAGCATCGAGGGGGCATCCAATGAGCTCAGGCCCTATGTGCTGCAGACCTCCCTCAACGACTTTCACATCAGCTACGAGCTGACCGTGTTCATTCGTGACGCGGACAGCTACCGCCAGTGCCTCTCCGCCCTCCTGGCTGCCCTGCAGGACCAGTTCGCCGCCGCCGATGTGGAGATCCTCTCACCCGGCTATCACGCCATTCGCAATGGCAATCGCAGCACCGTGCCCAAGCCCGACCAGGAGGCAGGGTCTGCTGGAACGGGCTGAAGATCGACGACGGCGTCATGGCTGCCGTGGGGGCAGCCTCTGGGCGAGGATGGCCTACTCCGGCTGAAAGCATGGCGCGTTTGATGGTGGTCTTGAAGCCCAAGGGGACCACGTCCGGGGAGGAGCTGATTCCACGCCTGCTGCCGACCCTCGCCCTGCTCGACACCGAGATCGACCATCAGGGCAAACTTCACCTCAGCGGGCTGCTGCGGGTCCCCCCCCAGGGATTGGCCGTGCAGCTGTTTGCCGATGTGCAGCCCCAGGCCGATGGCCCGGAACTC
Organism: Synechococcus sp. Tobar12-5m-g; assembly: GCF_024345415.1. Classification (GTDB taxonomy): domain Bacteria; phylum Cyanobacteriota; class Cyanobacteriia; order PCC-6307; family Cyanobiaceae; genus Regnicoccus. The sequence goes on from NZ_JAGQBB010000016.1 coordinate 30,116, forward strand.
GATGTGGTGCTGATGAGCGCGGAAGCGATGACCCGAGGAGCCCCCCAGACCCACCAGGCCCTTCTCAGCCTGATCGCGCTCCTGCCCGAGCACGCCGCTGATCTGGAACTCACCTTCCGCTCCGACCGAGACGGCCCGCTGCCGCGCAGGGAGCGGACGCCGCTGCAGGCCAGGAGTTGAGAGCAGGACCTTGGCACAGGGTCAGGAGCTGGTGATTGCCAGCGGCAATCCGCACAAGATCGAGGAGCTCACCACGATGCTCGACGCCGTGGAGCTCACGGTGCTGGCCCAGCCCGATGGGTTGGAGATTGAGGAAAGCGGCGCCAGCTTCGCCGAGAATGCCCGGTTGAAGGCCGAAACCGTGGCGAAGCTCACCGGTCGCTGGACCCTGGCCGACGACTCGGGGCTGGCCGTGGATGCCCTGGGAGGCGCCCCGGGGGTGTTCTCGGCCCGCTATGCCGCCACCGATGCCGAGCGGATCGCCAGGCTGCTGGCTGAACTGGGCGACCACCCCTACCGCAGCGCCGCCTTCCATTCCGCCCTGGCCCTGGCCGATCCCGGCGGCCACACCGTGCTGGAAGCGGAGGGGATCTGCCGTGGCGAGATCCTGAGAGAACCAGTGAAAGGCATCAGAAGCTATGGCTACAACACGCTCCTTCATGTGCGGGAGGCGGGTTGTACCGTCGCCGAGATGACCGACCACCAATGGGGGAAGTTCGGCAGCCGTGCCAAGGCCGCCCGGCAGCTCGCCCCGGGTCTGCGGGCCCTGCTGGGGGTGGGGTAGGGGCGCATTCCCCTGGATCGCAGCCTGCGGCCAACCCCTAACGACGGTTGATGATCTCGATCGCCCGCATCGCCGCCCCCGCCGCCTCGTCGATGTCCCCCTCGCGGCCGGCAAGGGTGAGGCGCCCGTAGGCCCCCACCGCCTTCACGTCCACCACGGTGATGTTCGACGATTTCTCCGCCTCGTTGGCGGCGATCAGCACGTAGCCGGCGGGTTCGGTTTCGAGGATGAACATGCTCATGCCGGCCTGGATCATCGAGCCGCGCCGGTTCTGGCGGTTGATCAGCACGGCATGGTCGGGGGTGATGGCGCGAATGATCTCCGACCAGGTGACCTCGCAGTGGCCGCGCCGCTCCACCGTGGTGCCCATCGCATCCATCACGGCCTGGCCGGAGAGCAGCACGCTGCTCTGGTCGCGGTGATAGAGCGCCAGCGATCCGAAGGCGCGCTCCACCACCTTCTGGCCGAGCCGCACCGTGCTGGCCTTGAGGGCGATATCGGTGAGGCGGTGCACCGCCATGCCCGGAGCCACCTCCAGCCAGAGGCAGGCATCGCCGGGGATCGGCAGGAAGCCCTGGGACACCGTGCCCATGTAGGCCGCCAGCTGGGGCTGGAGCGAATCGAGGAACACGTAGGCCCGCAGCTCGATGTCCGCTCCCAGCTGGATGGAGGAACTGTGGCTGCCGGTCAGGGGTGTGGGCCTGGATCGAGGATTGGCGTTCTGCGGACGGGGATCAACCGGAAATCGAGGATCAAACCGTGGCGAACGGGGCATCGTGCCAGACCTGCGGGACCGGGGAGCGTCTTGGCCTGCAAGCGCAGGACTGTTCCCCAGGGACTGGGATTTCGAGGAATTGAGCGGATCCTACCGTTCGACACTGACCGGCCATCAGCGTCGACGGGGTGCCCCTTGCGGCAGCGGGCTGAGCCGATACCTTTCGGCTCAGAAGCCCTGCCATTGCCGCCGTGGTCTCGAAACGCAGCAGCCCCGCCACCGCGGCCCAGGCCGTTCCCACCCAGGCGGGCGAACAATCTTTCTCCGACTGGATCGCCGGCGCCATCGACCAGGGCGTCAAACCGGAGCAGGCCCTGGCTGTGGTGGGGCTGGGTCTGATGAGGGGCATGGGGGGCTCCGACTACGGACTGCCGCTGTTCGATCCCGAATCGAGCCCCCAGGACGGGCCGCTTCTGGTTCAGGGGATCAAGGCACGGCTGGAAGCCATTGCCCTGGCGATCGAAACCGGCGCCCCGCTCAGCACCCAGGAGGTCAGTCTTCTGATCGGCGCCCGGCCGGGCAACGCCAAGGTGAGGAGGGCCGGGGTGGTGGCCGAGCGGATCGGCCGCAATGTCTGGCAGCTGCGGCGCTCCCGCGGCGAGGACCGGGAGGCCGCCAGCACGGGGTTCAGCGAAGGGTTCCGCCGGCGCCTCTGATCCCCGGACTGCCGCCCCGCTCTGACCGAGTGTTGCGATTGTGTGCCGCCTGGGGCGGCAGCCGCTCCAGCGGCGCTATCAAGGACCTACCGGCGCGCCCTCCACACCGTCGGCCCAGAGCACAGGCAGACAGCTTCGACCGGCGTCCCTGCGCTCCGGAAAAGCCCCCGTCAGCCGCACGGGGGCTTTTCTGTATCACTGCGACCCTGCCACCATGGCGTCCCCCGCACTGTTTCACCTGTCCTTTCCCGTCTCTGACCTGGAGGCCACGGAACGCTGGTACGTCGATGGGCTCGGCTGCCTGAGGGGGCGGCGCAGCCAAGAGGCGATGGTGCTCGGGCTCGGCGGCCATCAGTTGGTGGCCCATCTGGAGCGGGATCCGGGGCCAATCCAGCGGGGCCTCTATCCCCGCCACTTCGGCCTGGTGTTCACCGAGCCGGCGGATTTCGAGGCGATCGAGCAACGGGCGAAGCAGCAGGAGCTCCGCTTTGGCGTGGCCTGCCGGCTTCGCTATCCGGATTCCCCGCTGGAGCACCGCAGTTTCTTTCTGATCGATCCCTCCGCCAACTGGCTGGAGTTCAAGCACTACCGCCATCCCGAAGCGGTGCTCGGCCTTGGAGAGCTGACCCTGGTAGGGGAGCGCACCGATCCCTCCCTCCTGCCGTGATGCCAGATCTGATCGAGCGGCTCCAGCTCACACCGCACCCAGAGGGGGGGTTCTACCGGGAACGGCATCGCTCGACGCTGATCGTGCGGCGGGCCGATGGCCTGGAGCGCTCGGCCTTCACGTTGATCGACTTCCTGCTGCCCGCCGGAGTGATGAGCCGCTGGCACCGGCTGGGCGGGGCGGAGGAGAGCTGGCACCATGCCGCCGGTGCCCCCCTGGAGCTGTGGAGCCGGCACCCCGATGGTGGCGAGGCCCTGGCGATGCGGCTGGGTCCCCTGGATCCGGCCGTTCCGGAGCAGTATCCCGTCCAGGTGATCCCCCCCAACTGGTGGCAAGCGGCGCGCAGCCTGGGCGCCTGGACCCTGGTGAACTGTTGCGTGGCCCCCGGTTTCGACTTCGCCGACTTCACCTGCGAGGACGACCAGGGCGACGCTCAGAACGACGACGCTCAGAACAGGGTGTTGCTGTAGATCGAGAGCCGGGCGAAACCCACCTGCCCACCGACGGGGTTGGGGCCGGCTGGATAGGCCCGCACCGCAAACAGGGTGATCCCCGACTGGGCTGGGTTGTTGTAGGGCTTGAGCACCACTGTGACCGTCTGGCCAGGACCAGGCGGCGCCTCGAAGCGGATGCTGAACAGGCGGCGCTGCTGGTCGAAGCTGGTTTCGATCGGCAGGCTGGCTCCCTCCCGGCGAGGCTCGCCGAGGAAGGCGCGGGTGCGGCCCTCATCGAAGGGGAAGGTCCAGTCCACCCCGCTGGTCTGCTGAATCTCCACCCGCCCCAGATCCGCCCCGGCCTGCTCGGGCATCTCAATCGTGAAGTAGTACTCCGCACCGTTGTCCATCACGGTGGTGTAATAGTTGCGGAACGTGAGTTTCCAGGGGGGCGTCTGGAAGACGGTCATGCCGCGCAGCTCAAGGGCACGCAGCGGCTGCAGCGATTGCAACGCCGGCACCAGCAGAGCAAGGGCGGTGATCAGGCCCAGGCTCCGGAGGCCGGTGAACCGCCTGGTGCGGTGGGGGTTGGCGGACTGGCTCATCGGCTGGGGCATTACGGTGGATTTGTCTGGGGGCTCGACGATCCCACGGCCCGTTGAAACGGGCGGGGGTCTTGGTCGCGGCGATGGTGATTCGGCAGGGGAATCGGTTCCCCACCAGCCTGGCGCCCCATGGCCTGAACCTCCATAGCCTGACTTCCGGTTGCCTGATCCGCCGCCGTCTGGGTCAAGGCCTGGCGCAGGGCCCTGGCCGCCTGCAGCGACATGTCGCGCGGAACGCTGATGCGATCCCGCAGGTACAGGAGCCCAAGGGCGGAGCCTGGCGGCGGCTGGCAGGGCCAGCCCTCGATCAAACGGGTCAGGGCGCAACGCAGGGCCAGGCCGAAGCGCTCGGGCGGCACGGGATTCACGGCCTGAATCGCATCGCGGTGCCTGAGCACCCGCCGCAGGGCCTCCGCCGCGGCGCCCGCAACGGCGGGCTGGGAGGTTTCCGGATCCAGCGGTTCCTCCAGGGGCCACGGGCCCTGATCGACCCGCTGGCGGCAGGCCAGCTGGCGCGGCGAGCCACTCGCGAAGCAGCCCCCCATCTGGGGAGGAAGATCATGGGCGTGGGTGTGGAAGTCGCCCTGGGTTCCCAGGTAGGTGGATCGCCCCTCCATCGCCGTGAACCAGGCGGCGATGGAGGGATGGCGCTCCTTGAGCCCATAGCCCTTGTAGTAGTAGAGGCTGGCGTTCATTCGCTCGATGTACGGGGTGAAGACCAGATCGGCCGTGCTGAATTCCGCCAGGAAGAAGGGGCCGGGCGTGGCCTGCAGGGCCTGATCCACCATCGCCGCCACCCGGTCGAAGGCCCTCTCGGCGGCAGCTTCCTCCCGCTCCGAACGGCGGGGCACGCACAACCACTGGCACCAGGCCCGGAACAGGGTGCGCTCCAGCTGGCGCAACGGCAGCACCCGCGGATCCTCCATGGCCGCGCCGAGGGGCCCGAAGGCCGATTCGAGGGCCAACAGGATGTCGTCGCTCTCGGTGATCAGGCGGCCATCGAGGTCCAAGGCGGGCAGCATGCCGGAGGGCACCAGACGCTTGAACCAGGGCTCCTTCTCGCCGTAGCAGACCATCGTGACCTTGCGGATCCGGTAGGGGATTCGCTTTTCCTCCAGCCACAGCCACACCTTCTGGCAGTAGGGACACCAGGCATGGTGATCCCGGAACAGGGTGACCCGCAGGTCAGATTCGCCCTGGCCGAAGAGCCGTAGCGTGGCCTGGGCATTGGTGGGACCAGTGACCCGGTCGGGCTCGGGCGAAGCCAGTGCCTCCAGCCCCTGCCAGCTGAGCGGTTCGATGGGAGCTGTGGACACGTTGGCGGGGCCAAAAGAGCGCCTTTGAGGCTAGGGAACCTGCCTGCCGCCGCCGCTGGCGAGCCCGATCTTCAGCGATGCAATGGAAAAGGAAGATATCCTTAAGAAGTACAGCGCCTCTGCAGCTTTTGCCTGGCTCGCCATAAAGTATCAAAATTGATCGATATTGATCATACCGTGAGGAGAAGGCTCTGAACCGTAGAAATCTGAGATTAGATATTCCAATCGCTCCATGGCTCGAAGGAAAAAGCAAAGCATGGAGAAGCGCATCGACAGTCGGCTCGTGATGCGTTGGTTGCCACTGTACGAACTTTGCCTCTATTCAGGCAGCTGCAACCGAGCCGCCGGCTCCTGCGATTTTTCCCAGGCCACCTTGAACCGAGCCCACCGCGCCATTGTGGAGCTGCTTGAGGAGGCCGAGGACAAGAAGCTTCGCGATCTGCTGCCAACCCTTCGCCTCACCGCCCAGAAGCTGAGAACGGCTGAGGGCTTCTGCCGGATCGAGGTTGATCCTTTCCTACCTGTCACCACCAACGGCGGCGATCTGCGGATCGAGCGCTGGCTGCGCCACAAGGCCGATCTCTCCACCAGCCTGCAGCTGCTCGGTGAGCGAATATCCGATGTGTTCGTTGGATCACTCTACGAACTGGAGCTGGAGCGCAGCAGGAAGCTGCTCCATTTTCAGGGCAAGCCGCTGGTGGCTGAAGCCCTGATCCGCACCCCCCTCTGGCGTGTCGGGCCGAAGCCGAGGGGGGCAATCGGCCACCACCGGGAGCCGATCCTGACGCTGCATCAACGGCTTCAGCATCCAAGGTTGATCAGCCGGCTCAAGACTCTCGGCTATCGGATTGAAACCACGGCTCGGGAGCGCCGAGAGATCGATGGGCCCGAAACCGCAGAGGTGATCAGCCATCTGCAGCTGAATCATCAGCCGATCCCGGATCAGTTCAGCCTGCTGGATACCACCCCCATCGACCATGACGTGATCGGCATTGTCTACAGCGCCAGTTATGCGGAAGAGCAGCCCTATTTCAAGGGCTTGATGTCGCAACTGACCCGGCAGTTGCGACAGGGTCTTCAGGCGGAAACAGAGTTGGCCAACAGAACGGTGATGGCAAAAATGGTGTAATGGAGAGGGGATCGGCCATTCTGGATCCAGCCGTTGACCCCCCATGACCCCAACGCTCTCCGCCGCGGTGGAGGCCTTCGACCTGGTGGTGATCGGTGCTGGATCGGGGGGGCTGGCAGCCGCCAAACGCGCCGCCTCCCACGGCGCCCGGGTGGCCATCGTCGAAGGCGACCGGGTCGGCGGCACCTGCGTGATCCGCGGCTGTGTCCCCAAGAAACTGCTGGTCTACGGATCCACCTACCGGCACCTGCTCGAAGACGCCGCCAGCTACGGCTGGTCGATCGGCTCCCCCCACTGTGATCCGGCCCGCCTGCTGGCCCAGGTGCGCTCCGAGGTGGACCGGCTCAACCAACTGCATCTCGGTTTCCTCGACGCGGCGGGAGTGGAACTGGTGCGGGGCTGGGGGCGGTTCCTGGATCCCCATCACCTCCAGGTCACCACCACCGACCCGGCGCCGCCACGGGTCCTGCGGGGCGAGCGCCTGTTGATTGCCGTGGGCGGGCGGCCCCAGCGGCCCGATCTTCCCGGCGCCGAGCTGGCCTGGGTGAGCGACGACCTTTTCCTGCTCGAAACCCTGCCCGAGCGGGTGGTGATCGTGGGGGCGGGCTTCATCGCCTGCGAATTCGCCGGGATCCTCAACGGTCTCGGCGTGGGGGTCACCCAGCTGGTGCGCGGCGACCACCTGCTGCGGGGCTTCGACCGGGAGCTCTCCGAGACTGTCCGCGAAGCCATGGAAGCCGACGGAATCGAGATCCGCTTCTGCCACAGCCCAGCCGCGATCAGCGGCAAGGCCGGCGCACTGGTGCTGACCAGCCAAAGCGGCGATGCCCTGCCCTGCGGCGGTGTGCTGCTGGCAACGGGCCGCAAGCCCTGGCTCACCCCGCTCAACCTGGAGGCCGCCGGGGTGGCGATCGAGCAGGAGAGAATTCCGGTGGATGCCGATCAATGCACCAACATCCCCCACATCTACGCCGTGGGAGATGTCACCGATCGGATCAATCTCACCCCCGTCGCCGTGGATGAGGGGCGCGCCTTCGCCGATACGGTCTATGGCCAGCAGCCACGCCAGGTGGATCATGGCCTGATCGCCAGCGCCGTGTTCAGCCAGCCGGAGCTGGCCACGGTGGGGCTGAGCGAGGAGGCTGCGGTGGAACGGCTCGGCCGTGAAGCCATCCGCGTGCATCGCGCCCGCTTCCGGGCGATGAGCCAGGCCCTGCCGCAACGCGGTCCCCGTTGTCTGCTCAAGCTGGTGGTGGAGCAGGCCACCGGCAAGGTGCTGGGTTGTCACATGGTGGGGGACCATGCTGCCGAGATCATTCAGATGGCGGCGATCGCCATCGGCATGGGGGCCACCAAGGCCGATTTCGATCGCACCATGGCGCTGCACCCCACCGTGGCCGAGGAATTTGTGACCATGCCGGACAATCCTTGAGATCTCCTAAAGAGGGGAAAACCAAGAAAAAGCTGATCAAATGTTGACTAGGATTTGATGGTAAGGGCTCACATCCTGAGCCGGATCGGGATCTTCCTTGAAACCAGCGCTCCTCCTGATCGGCCTCGAAGCGGAGCCTCAATGCCAAATGCTTCCCTTTCTGGAGGCAGCTGGCTGGCTGGTTCATGGGCCCAGCGATGGGCTCCAGGCCCTGGACCTGGCCCGGGAGCGGCAGCCCTGCCTGATCCTGATTCAGTCGAGCCCAGCACCGATGCCCAACGGACTCGGAATCTGCCAGGACCTGCGGGCCGACCGACGGACCACCGCCATCCCCATCCTGATCGTCTCCACCCTCGGAGCCATGGCCGACCGCCTGGACGGCTTCCGGGCCGGGGCGGATGCCTACCTCCCCACCCCCTGCGATTTCGAGGAGCTCTTCGTACGACTCAAGGCCCTGCTGCCCGATCGCGGCGCGGGTCGCTCGATGCCCGGATCCACCGCCTGGGAAGGGACCTCGCTGGGGGAGTTGGCTGCCCGAAGCAAGAGCACCCGGTGACGAACGGAGCTCCGAGGCTCCTGCCCTTGCCGAGAAATTGGGCGCTCAGCAACGGTTCTACTGTGACGACGCTCAGACAAGCCTTGAGCCGCTCGCCTGAAGCCGCTGGTCAGGATCGAACACGGCGGCGATCGAACGGATCAACCAGCGGCCGGGTTCGGTCACCTCGAGCCGCTGGTCGGCCAGGCGCACCAGACCATCCCGCTCCATCGCCTCCAGGGCACGCCATTCGGGCTTGAACCTGATGCGGGCTGAAAGGGGAAGGCCCAGCTCGGGGTCAGCAAAGTCCACGGCGAAACGACACATCAACCGCTGGATGATGCGGCGGCGCAGCAGCACATCGGGATCGCGCACCACCAGCCCGCGCTCCACCGGCAGCTCGCCGGCTTCGAGGGCGGCCCCATAGGCCTTGAGGGTCCGCTGATTCTGGCTGAACAGGGCGGGGAACTGGCTGATCGCCGTGACGCCGATCGCCAGCAGATCCAGCTCACCACCGGTGGTGTAACCCTGGAAATTGCGGTGCAGCCGGCCTTCCCGGGCCGCCACCGCCAGGCTGTCTCCCGCCAGGGCGAAATGGTCCATGCCGATCGCGTCGTAGCCGTCGCCGGTGAAGGCGTTGTAGGCGGCCTGCAACATCTGCACCCGCTCCCGCTGGCTGGGCAGATCGTCGGCGGCGATCTTGCGCTGCAGGGGCAGCTGCTGGGGCAGGTAGGCGAAGCTGAACAGGGACACCCGATCGGGCCGCAGCTCCTCCACCAGGGCGATCGTGGTGGCAAAGCGCTCCGGGGTCTGCAGCGGCAGGCCGCAGATCAGATCCACGTTCACACTCTCGAAGCCCGCCTCCCGCATCCAGCCCATCGCCCGCTGCAGCTGGTCGGCCGGCACGATCCGGTTCACCGCCGCCTGCACCTCAGGGTCGGCGTCCTGGATGCCGAAGCTGATCCGGTTGAAGCCCAGCCGGCACAGCCCCAGCACCTCCTGGCGACTGAGAAACTCCGGGTTCACCTCGATCGAGGCTTCCAGATCGGGGGCCAGGTCGAAATGGCGCTCGATCAAGACCCAGAGCTCGGCCTGCTCCGCGATGCTCAGGTAGTTGGGGGTGCCGCCTCCCCAGTGCAGTTGGCCAAGGCGACGGCGCTGGCCGGAGGAGTGCCGGATCAGCTCCAGCTCCATGCCCAGGGCCCGAAGATAGGGTTCCACCACCTTCGATCCGGCCTGGGTGGTGATCCGGTTGCAGCCGCAGTACCAGCAGGCATGGCGGCAGAAGGGGAGGTGCACGTAGAGGGAGAGAGCCTCTGCGGAGGGCCGGGCCAGCTCGGCCGCCAGGTCGGCGGCACCCACAGCGGGGTGAAAACTGGCGGCGGTGGGGTAGCTGGTGTAGCGGGGGACGGGCTTGTCGTACTTGAGCAGCAGCTGCAGTGGATCAAGGCGCGCGGGTGCGGTGGCGGGCATGGAGACCGAAGATTGGGGGTGGACGAGCTGGGAGCTGGAGGGGATTCAGGGACTGGGGGATGTCAGGAGCCAGCCGGTGCGTCCAGTTCGCCCAGTTCTCCCAGCAGCCGCTGGGTATCGCCGAAGGCGAGCACGGCTTCATCGAGCAGCTCGGCCTCTTCCGCCTCACTTAGTTCAAGCTGCTCGAAGGCGTTGTGCAGGGCGGCCTTGAGCACGGGAATCGGCCGATCGAACGCCCAGAAGCGCACCGCCGGCAGTCCGTGGGCGGCCAGGATCGCGTTGGCCTGCTCCGCCAGCTGCTGGCCGCCGGAGAGGTCGCCGCCGTAGCGCACATAAACGTGGGCCAGGAAGCGATGCGGGGCCTGCTGGGCCAGGGTGCCGAGGTGCTCGAGCCAGATGGCCGCGGCGGCGGAGGGCGGCGTGGCCGGGGCCACCGCCAGGGCGGCCGTGTCGGCGGCCAGGCCAGCGCTGCGGGCCAGATCCGCCCAGGGGAGATCGGCGGCGCCGAGGGCGGCGGCCAGCTCGGGGCCCCGCTCTTCAATCAGGGCGTAGCCCGGCCCAAGGGCACGGATCAGGGCCGCCAGCTGCAGCGGGCTGGCCTGGCCATCGAGCAGGGAGCGCGAGAAGGCCATGCCTTCGGCGGCGTGGTGGGCGGCACCAATGCGGGCATGCAGGCGGCGCACCCGCGGGCCGAAACCCTTTCGGGCGTCCGTGTCGGCGGGGAGGGCATGGTCTGAGATCGGAGCGGGAAGGGGCGAGGGGAGCGTGGTGATCATGGCGAAGGCGACCGGAGGCGAAGGGACTCGAGTGGAATCAAGCATTTCAATGGTATCGCGCTACCGTTATTCCGTTGTTTCATCGTTGCGGTTTTGTTGCAACGTCCCTGCCCATGGCTTCCGCCCCCTTTGTCCCGTCCTCTGCGCCCCGCTGCCTGCATCTGCTGCTGGCAGCCTCGGGCCAGCTCAGCGCCGATGGCCAGCTGCGGGAACTGATCGCCGAGCGGCGTGATCGCCGCGGCACCGATGTGGAGCTCTGGTACTTGCCACCGGCGGCGCTCGCCCGGGTACTGCCGGATGGAGCACCGGGCCAGGAAGGGGTGGTGGCTGGAGATCCGGCGGTGATCACCTGGCTGCAGCTGCGTTTCGGGGGCATGGTGAGCATTGCCCTGCTGGATCCACAACGGCTCCATGCCCAGGCCGACGGCCTGCCCCCCCGGGCACCGCTGCCGGCGCTGGCGCTCTAAAGGCCGCCAGGCGGCGGGGGCGTCAGGGCCGCCGCACCGTTGTGTCCGGGACGACAGCCGGGACCCCTTGAGCCCTCGAAAGTTCTTTTCTCTGCTGGGATCAGCGAGCGGACCTCGTCGATCGCCACACCCCCCCTCTTTGCCCATCCCCTGAGCCCCAGAGCGTCACCCCATGACCATCAGCCCTCTCCTGGGCCCCCGCCATGGGGTTCTGATCAATCGGCTCCGCCGCTGTCTTGATGGCATCGGCCCGCGCCATGCCGCCGTGGCCCGCCTGCTGGTGCGGCTGATCCCCGCCCGCTGCCCCTTCGAGCGCGACGTGGTGATCGCCGGTCGCAAACTGCTGCACATCCCGCCGCTGTGCAGGATTAACCCTCTGTTCGACGAGCTGATGGCGCTCCGCTTCCGCGCCCTCTGCCGCCTGGAGGCCCGGCGGCCAATCTCCTAGCCCCGGTCGGCCTCATCGGCCAGCACCGTCGCCGTGATCGGCGCAGCATGGGCATCGGCCACCGGTAGATAGCAGCGGTAGGCGGCCACGGCGAAGCTTTCCACGATCAGGCACTGGATCACCAGCGCCCCAACCGGGTCTGCGGCGCTGAGCGCCTCATTGAAGAGCCCGTGCAGCGGCGCGAACAGCCGGCTCGCCAGGGGCAGATCGGGGCGAATGGCCAGCTGGCGGCCGCAGCCCACGAAATCCACGGCGTGGCCGCCTTCCATCGCCGCCAGGCGCCAAAGCTCGTCGCCATCTTCAGGCACCAATTTCGCCAGCTTTCGGAAGTGGCGGTCGGCCAGCCCCTCGCCCACGATCGCGAGGCCGTTGATCCGTGCGTAGGCGTCGCGGTAGGCGGGGGTGAGCTCAGGAACGGGCATGGGGACCTCAGGTGATGGAAACGGGAACAGGATTGGCAACAGCAGGAACCGGCTCCAGCCGCAACGGCTCGTTCATGGCGGCGCGGGCCGCCAGCCAGCGGTCTGAGGCGGGCATGGTCTGGCAGTCGTCGAACCAGGGGCCGCCGAGGGTGTAATGCAGGATCTTCGGGGCGGCCGGCAGCGGCTGCACCCCCACCAGCACGTTCCATTCCGGCGGCAGCGCGCCGATCTGCTCGTCCGCCAGCCAGTGGAACTGGTGCAGCTCCAGGCCCGAGGCGGTGTTGACGAACTCCGGCGTGAGCGCCGCGCAGCGCTCGCAGTTAAACAGCATCACCGACGACCAGTTCTTGCGGCCGTAGGGCGTCTGGGGCATGCCCTGGAACTTCAGACCCTCCTCGCAGGCGTGCTGGTGCTTGACCACCTGCACCGCAAAGCGGTCGTCGCGCAGGGCCCAGAGCTCGGCGAGATCCGCCAGGCACAGCATGTCGGCGTCGATGAACAGGGCCCAGCCCTCGTAGCCCGCCAACCAGGGCACCAGGAAGCGGCTGAAAGAGAAATCGGTGCTCTGGCGCGCATCGCGCTCCCGCTGGTACACGCCTGCCAGCTGATCGAGCCGCACCTGGCCGATCAGCAGCGGCAGGCTGGAGCGGGCCTGAAACGAATCGGCGAGCACGTTCACCGCCACCCGCTCCCGCGGGTCGTAGCCGACGAACACGCGTGGCATCTCAAGGCCATCGGGCGCGCTGCTCATCCGCCCTCCGCCGGCACCATGGGTTGGCAGAACTGGCGGAGCAGCAAAGCAGCGAAACGAAGCTTCAGCCCCAGCAGCCGCAGCAGCGAGGCTCCTTCCGCCTTGGCCGCCTGCCACTCCTGGAAGCAGGCCACCAGCCGGTCACGCAGCGCAAGGAAGTGGCTGTTCTCCAGGTTGAACACCCAGGGGAAGGCCCGGCGGGCGGTGCGGTTGGTGTTGCGCATCACTTCGGCGTCAAAGCGGTGGGGATCCATTCCCAGGATCCGGTAGAAATCCCCCCGCTCACACACGGTGAGGCTGTGGGTGAGAAACACCGACCAGAGGAAGAAGCGGCTGAGCAACTTGCCGCGCATACCCTGCTTCAGGGCGGGCCAGCAGCGAATCAGCAGATTGAAGATGTCGCCGTGGCGGTTCTCGTCCTGGCACCAGGGCTCGAAGAAATCGAACAGCGGCGCGAAGGCATTGTCGGGGTGGGCCTTGAGGTGCCGGTCGATGAGGATGTACCGCCAGTAGCCGATCTTCTCGGACAGAAACACCGAATACAGCACCCAGCTGAGCGGGAACCAGGTGATCGGCCGCTTCGTACTCAGTTTCGGCAGATCGAGCTCGATCCCTTCCGCCACCAGCGCCCGGTTGAGGAAACCTGCATGGCGGGCCTCATCACGGGCCATCAACTGGAACAGCCGACCCAGCTCCGTCCGGTCGGCCTGGAACAAACGGCGGGAGAGCTCCTTGAACAGCAGAAAACCGGAGAATTCCGACACACAGGAGCGCACCAGGTAACTCTCGTAGGCCGTCTTCTCCTCCAGGCTCAGGTCGCGGAGGCGATCGAGCGGGGCCTTGCGGTCGAAGTGGTCGCGGTTGTGGTCGGCCTCCATCTCGGCGAGCATCGCCTCGAAGGCCGGCCGTTGCGGCTCCAGATCGGTGCGGGCGGCCTTCTCGATTTCGGTGGTGTAAAAGCGGGGCGTCAGCAGGTCTTCCCGCAGGTGAGGCGCGGCGGTGGGAGCGGAGCCGGCATTGACGGCGGAGGTGGTGGTGACAGTCATCGGTGAACCTTCATGGAAGGGGTGGTGGCTGAAGCGGCACAGGCGTAGGCGATGGCATCGGCGCTGTGGCGGTGGTGATTGAACCAGGCCTGCAGGTCCATCAGCCACTGGAGCCGGGCTGTGTGGTGCTGGCCGTCCCGCTGCCAGTCCTCGGTGACGTCACGAGCCACCTGGCGATGGGAGGCCCCATGGCTGTCGCAGAGGCTTCCCCAGCGGGCCAGCCAGCGCTCCTCAAGCCGCAGATGCAGGATCAGCAGCCGCAGCAACCGGGCGCAGCTGGCCTGCTCAGTGGCGAATTCGGCGGGGCCGAGGTCCTTCTCGTGACGGCAATGGCATTCGATCGCCTGCGCCAGCAGGCCCTCAAGCCGGTCATGCTGCTGCTCCAGCAGGTTCCGTTGGTCGGGCCAACGCCGCGGCCAGGGAATGGCCGAGGCGCTTGGGTGCGGCGCAGGCGGCGTCAGGAGCAGGGCAGGCATGTCTCATCGACATAACGACAGTGTGATAGTACATGCATTGCATCACATGATCTCTTCTGGGCTTGGTCTTGTCAGCCTGGCCCCAGTCATGGCTTGAGGCTCGTGATCACCAAGCCACCGTGATACTGCGTTATCACGGTGGCTTGGTGCCAGGCTGGCGACGAAGGGGCTAAAGTCCGAACGTTGCTTCGTTGATTCCGTTCGCTCCGTGCCGATGGAGGCCCTCGCCGACTACTTCAAGGTCTTCTCCGAGCCCAACCGCTTGGCTGTTCTGGACGCCCTGCGCGGCGGCGCCCTCAACGTCACCGCCGTGGTGGAACGGACCGGCCTGAGCCAGGCGCTTGTCTCCAAGCACCTCAAGTTGCTCACGATCGCCGGGGTGGTGAGGCGGCGACCCGAGGGCAGCCTGGTGTTCTACGAGGTGATCGACAAGAACGTGTTCAGGCTGATCCAGCAGGCCGACAAGCTGCTGCTGGCTACCCGGCGCCAGCAGCTCGATGCCCTGGTTGCCATCCTCTGAGTGCCCCCGGTTTCTCTCGCCGAGCTGCGACAGGCCCTGGCGTCGGGAGAGCGTTCCTTTCCCGCGCTTTGGCTCCACGGGATCGATGGCGGTGATCTGGATCTGGCCGACTGCGACCTCAGCGGCAGCTCGTTCCAGGAATCCCGCTTCGGCCACGCCAACCTCAGCGGTGCCCTGCTGGCGGGCTGCCGCTTTCAGCGTTCCCTGATCTGGGGCGCGGATCTCTCCGGGGTGCGGGCCGCCGGTTCGTTCTGGCATGAGGCCGATCTCTCAGGCTGCCGGCTGCAGCAGGCCGACTTCCGTCGGGCGCTGCTGCACCGCTGCTGCCTGCGGGGCGTGGTGGCCGCCGGCAGCCACTGGCAGGAGGCCCGCCTGGTGGAAGCCGATTTCCGCTCCGGCCTCGACCAGCTCACTGACTTGGGCGGAGCCGATTTCAGCGGCGCCGATCTGAGCTTCGCCAGCCTCGGCGGCACCCAGATGCACGGGGCCCAGCTTCGCGGGGCCTGCCTCTACGGGGCCGACCTGCGCCAGGCCGATCTTCGCCAGGCCGACCTGCGTGGCTGCGACCTGCGCGACACCCAACTCGATGGGGCCGTGCTGGACGGGGCCTTGTTGGGAGGGGCCCGGCTCGATTCCGCTTAGCCCTCCCCTGCGGTGCTGATGGCGGCCACAATCTCCGGTGACAGCATCAGATCCCGATCCGGGGCGTCTTGTAGGGGGATGGAAATCCTCAGGGGAAGGGCGTTGCTGGGCCTGGGCACCAGGCCGGCAAGATCGAACTGAGCCGAGCCAGCGGGGATGGCCGCTTCCCCGGCGGGCACCTGCTCCTCGCTGCGATTGGCGAGTTGCCAGTGGGCTCCCGTGGTCCCTTGGACCTCCATCGGGCGTTGATGGTCCAGCCGCTGATCCAGGCCCAGGGCGTTGAGGCGCAGGCGCCAGCCTGGCTCAAAATCCGGGTCGGGCTGCTCGAACAGGCTGATTGCCCAGCGCTCACCGCTGGTGTCCGCCTGCGACCAGCGCTGGATTGGGGCTGCTGCCTGGGCCGGTGCCGGTGCCAACAGGGCAAGGCCGGAGAGGGTGAGCAGGGAGGCGAACAGGCCGGCCAGCACGCGGACCTGCCAACGACGATGGGCGGAGTCTTTTGCCATGGGATCGTGCAGCCAAAACTAAGGCAATACCACTCATAGCAACGCTCCGGCTTTATGCAGGTATTCCGGTATCGTTGTAGAGGGGAAGGAGGTAGTTCTGCCCCGGCTGAATGCTCCGCCGGGTCAACCCACCACCGAGCCCAACGTCCCATGCCCTCCTCACCATGACGACAACCACCGTCAGCCGTTCCCGGGGCAACCCATGGAACAGCTTCAAGGACTGGGTGACCAGCACCGACAACCGCCTCTACGTGGGCTGGTTCGGCGTGCTGATGATCCCCACCCTGCTGACCGCCACCGTCTGCTTCCTGATTGCCTTCGTGGGCGCTCCCCCCGTCGACATCGACGGCATCCGCGAGCCCGTCTCAGGCGGCCTGCTCTACGGCAACAACATCATCACCGCCGCGGTAGTGCCGAGCTCCAACGCCATCGGCCTGCACTTCTACCCGATCTGGGCTGCCTCCAGCCTCGATGAGTGGCTCTACAACGGCGGCCCCTACCAGCTGATCATCTTCCACTTCCTGATCGGCATCTTCTGCTGGATGGGCCGGGAGTGGGAACTGAGCTATCGCCTGGGGATGCGCCCCTGGATCGCCGTGGCCTATTCCGCTCCGGTGGCTGCCGCCACCGCCGTGCTGCTGGTCTATTCCGTGGGGCAGGGCTCCTTCTCCGACGGCATGCCGCTGGGGATCTCCGGCACCTTCAACTTCATGCTGGTGCTCCAGGCAGAGCACAACGTGCTGATGCACCCCTTCCACATGCTCGGGGTGGCCGGGGTGTTCGGTGGCGCCCTGTTCGCCGCCATGCACGGGTCGCTCGTCACCAGTTCGCTGGTGCGGGAGAGCACCGAAACCGAATCTCTCAACAGGGGCTACAAGTTCGGCCAAGAGGAAGAGACCTACAACATCGTGGCCGCCCACGGCTACTTCGGTCGTCTGATCTTCCAGTACGCCAGCTTCAACAACAGCCGCAGCCTTCACTTTCTGCTGGCCGCCTGGCCCGTGGTTGGTATCTGGTTCGCCTCCCTGGCGGTGGCCAGCTTCTCGTTCAACCTCAACGGACTGAATTTCAACCACTCGGTGATGGATCACCAGGGCCGGGTGATCAACACCTGGGCTGATGTGCTCAACCGCGGCGGCCTGGGCATCGAGGCGATGCACGAGCGCAACGTGCACAACTTCCCGCTCGATCTGGCGGCAGTTGAGCTGACTCCTGTGGCGCTCAGTGCGCCGGCGATCGGTTAGTGGGCCTTTGACTCCCATCCAGCCGCTTCAG
The DNA here is from genome assembly GCF_024345415.1 of Synechococcus sp. Tobar12-5m-g. Taxonomy (GTDB): domain Bacteria; phylum Cyanobacteriota; class Cyanobacteriia; order PCC-6307; family Cyanobiaceae; genus Regnicoccus. Next base: position 47,251 of record NZ_JAGQBB010000016.1, read on the forward strand.
CGTTGACGACGGCAACCCGCCGCCTGCCGCCCCAGGGGCCCGGAGTGATCCGGGCCCTTTCCCTTTCTTGAAGAACCAGGAACCTTCGCAAGCTTCATGACGTGCTCAGGCTGAGGCCCTCCAAGCGCCTGTTGCCGAAGGTGCCCTGAAGGCGGTTAGGTGCGCGGCCTCCAACACAAGAACCGGGCCGCTGAACTTCTGGAGAAACTGCTCAAAGATGAACGCAAGGTGTGCTCCAGGTGCAACCGCTCGCAGAGCCAGATCTTCAGCGAAACGCTCAGTCAAACTCTCAACGCATACCACAACCACGCCATCTTCACGATGCAGGTGATCGAGCTGATCAATCAGCCCAATGACCTCGATGCCGCAAGGAGAAGAAAAGCGTGACGATTGACCGGACTCTGCGCGAATGCGCCCGCGCCACTATCCCCACAATGGTGAAACGCATCCTCAGCACATCTGGCTCCCCGTCCGATCTGCAGAAAGAAGCTGTGAAAACCATTCTGGTCCAGGCGTCGATGTTCTTTGCAGAGTGGGTGGAGCTCCCTCAAGCCAGCCGCAACCCCTCGATTCCCTGCCAGGCCAGATAGGCCGCCAACGCCAGACTCAGACCACCCACCACAAGTTCGCCGTTGGCGTAAAGGGCATCCTTGCCCCGCTGCAGCAAGGGCAGAACCTGGCTGCGGCCCAGGGCCACCGCCAGGAAGGGCACCAACAACAGCAGGCTGGCCGCCAGGGTGAAGCCGCCTGCCAGCAGCAGCTCCTGGCTGCGGTTCAGGTCGGCGGCCAGCAGGGCGGAGGCCCCCTTGGCCAGCAGGAACAGGTCGTCGGGGCTGATCACCTCGATCGCCGAGCTGGCGCCGATCAGCAGGGGCAGGGGCAGGGCGCAGAACCGATCCAGCTGGCGGACCCAGCCGGCCGGTTCGCTGCGGGCCTCCTTGGTGGGCAGCAGATCCCGGATCCCCAGGGCCAGCAAGGCGCCAGCGCCCATCAGGTCCAGGCCGGTGCGGTGGCTGCTGCCCTGCTCCATGCTCAGCAGCAGACCATGGCCCACGGTCAGCAGCAGGGCCACCATCACGGCGATCGTCACCATCCAGCTCAGCACGAAGAGGCCGCCGCGCCGCAAGGGGTCGGGGCCGAGCAGGAGCAGCAGCAGCAGGCCGATGTGGATTGGGCTGAGGCTGATGCCGCTGCCGTAGGCGATCAGCTCGGTCCAGAGAATGGGGTCGCCCATCAGGCTGTCGCACCGGTCGGGGGCTTACCGGTCGGGGCCTGCCAGCTCGGGGCATTCCAGCGCAGGATGACGCGCCGCTCCCGCTCGTGGCCCAGCACGCTGACGGTGCCGGTGTTAAGGGCCAGCAGGCTGCCACTCCCGCCCCCCAGCCCCAGCCAGGTGGCGCCCAGGGCCCGCAGGATGTGGCCGTGGGCGAAAAGGGCCACCCGGTGCGGCCCCTCCGCCTCGCCAGAGATGGTCGCCGCGGACTGCAGCAGAGCCATCGCCTGCTCGATCACCCGCTGGCAGCGGTGCTCCACCTGCTGAACACTTTCGCCGCCCACACAACCATGGGTCCAGACGGTCCACCCCGGGACATCCTGGCGGATCTCCGGGGTGGTCAGGCCCTCATAGGCGCCGTAATCCCATTCCCGCAGGTCCTCGCAGAGGAGGGCGCCGGAAGCCAATCCCGCCAGTTCACAGGTGTGTCGAGCCCGTTGGAGCGGGCTGCAGAGTACCGCCGCGAAGGGGAGCGCCGTCAGCAGGGGCGCCAGGGCCCTCGCCTCCGCCTCCCCTTCCGGCAGGAGGGCCAGGTCGGTGTTGCCGGTGTGGCGGCCGTCGCGGGCCCAGGCGGTGGCGCCGTGGCGCAGCAACCAGAGTTCCGGGGCTGGATTCGTGGACGTCACGGTTCGAGGGGAGCGGTTACGGGTTGGATTGAACCATCAAACGGCGGCGGCGCCCGCCAGGGGGCGCGCCAAGGCGGCCGCATCGCGCAGGCGATGGCAGATCTGTGGACAGCCAGCCCAGTGCAGGTGCAGCCAGGTGGCATGCAGGGTCGGCCCGGCCCAGCCTTCCGGCCGGGTGGGCCAGCCCCAGCCTTCGAGCTGCCAGAGCGGTTCGCCGCACTCCAATCCGAACGGTTTCGGCTCCAGTGGTTCCAGTTCCCAGCGGTGAAACTCATGGCCGCAGAGGGCCTCCCCCCGGCGCACCACCAACCCGTCGGTCAGGGGCGAGGCCTGGCGGTAGCCCAGCTGTAGGGCACCCCGCCGCGCCGAGAAGGGCAGCAATCCCGCCATGGGATACGGCACCCCGCCGGGATCCACCAGCTGCTCTCCCAGCAGCAGCAGCCCGCCGCATTCGGCGTAGATCGGCAGGCCCGCGGCGGCGGCACGGCCCAGGTCCGCCAGGCTGCGGGCGCTGGCGGCCAGCCCGGCCGCATGCAATTCCGGGAAGCCCCCGGGCAGGATCACCCCCTGGCTGCCAGGAGGCAGCGGTTCATCGGCCAGGGGCTGCCAGGGCCGCACCACCACACCGAGACCCTCCAGCAACTCACTGGCCTCGGGGTAGCGGAAGTGGAAGGCCGCGTCGCTGGCGATCGCCAGGGTGACCGGCGCGGGCAGCCCCGCCGCTGCCCCCTGGACCGGCCTGGCCTGGCCCCGCTCCAGGCACCAACGGATCGGATCGGTGCTGCCGGCTGGCGGCGAAGCCGGTGGAGCCAGCAGCGGCAACAGCCGATCGAGGGCGAGATGGCGCTCGGCCAGGGCGGCCCACTCCCCCAGGCTGCGCTCAAGATCAGCGAGCTCGTGGGCAGGCAGTAGGCCCAGGTGCCGCGACGGCAGCTCCAGGCACGGGTGACGCGGCAGCATCCCCAGCAGCGGCATGGCGATGGCGGCCAAAGCTTCGCTGAGCAGGGCCTGATGCCGCTCGGTCCTCACCCCGTTCAAGACCACGCCGGCGAAGGCCAGGCCGGGTTGGTGATCCCGGAACCCCCGCACCAGGGCCGCCACCGAACCGGCCTGACGGCTGGCCTCCACCACCAGGACCACGGGCAGCTCGAGCAGCTGGGCCAGCTCGGCCGAGCTGCCCTCCAGGCCGGGCCCGCGGCCGTCAAACAGGCCCATCACCCCTTCCACCAGGCAGTGGTCGGCCCGCCCCCCCCACCATGGGAAGCTCCGCCCCACCCAGCCCTTTCCGCAGAGCAGGGTGTCCAGGTTGCGGCAGGGCTGGCCGCTGACCCGGCTCAGCAGCTGGGGGTCGAGGTAGTCCGGCCCCACCTTGAAGGTCTGGATCGTCTCGCCCCGCTGGCGCACCAGGGCCGCCAGGCAGAGGCTGAGCAGGGTCTTGCCGCTGCCGCTGCAGGGGGCCGCAATCAAACAGGCCATGGCGGCGCGCCCCTTGCGAACCCTTTCAGTGCGGCAGCAGCTTGGCCGCCACGGGGGCGGCGGCGGCAAGCAAGGGGTTGGTGGAATCGTGGCCGCCGCTGAGCAGGCGGGCCATCTCCATCTCCTCGCTCTCATTGGAGAGGCTCACCACTTCCTCGGCCAGCTCCATCGTGGCCACCCCCCCGGCCTCCAACCGCATGCAGCCGCCCGATTCGGAGCAGAGGATCACGCACAGGGGTTTCCGTCCTTCCGGGCAACAGATCAGCCGCAGCCCCACCAGGGCGCCGGGATGGCTCTTTGGAACTCCCACCGGCACCGACATCAGCCGGAACTGAACGATCTGGCCGTCATTGCGCTGGAACTCCGCGCCGATCCCGGCTTCGGTTCCGTTGGCCGGGATGCGGTAGCTGCTCAGCAGGTGCCAGCCGAGCCGGTCGGCGATCCAGGCCGCCAGCAGGAGTCCCTGCACCGGGTGATCACCTTCCACATCGATGTCCAGTTGAACCACATGGGTGAGGGCATCGCGCCGGCCGGGTGGATCGAACACCATCGCCAGGGATTCGGTCCAGGTGCGCTGGCGCAACCAGTTGAGGTCATTGACCGCCTGGCCGGCGGCGATCCGCTCCACCAGCACATCGAGGCAGCGGCGCGGATCGCCGATCGAGCTGTCCAGCACCAGCCGCCGCGACGGCAGGGCCAGGGCTTCAAGCAGGTTGGGGGACTCATCCAGGGAGCCGTTCCACCACACCCAGCAGGGCAGGTCGTCAGCCACCAGGGGGTTGACCATGCCGAGACCCTGCTCGATCGCGCCCTTGCCCCCCCGCAACACCACCACATCGCCGCAGGCCGGTGCACTGCCGCTGCGCTCCTCCGGCAGCGGGCAGTAGGCGGCCACCAGCGTTTCGAGGGGGTGGTCGTCGCGCAGGGTGGGGGCCAGGGTGATCAGCCGGCGCGGACGATGGGCGCTGATCGCCTGGTCCACGAACTGGCCGCGCAGATCCTCGGCGGTGTGGCTACCCGGTTGCTGCCCCAGGGCCCAGGCCAGCTCGGGGGCCATCGGGGACGTGCAGGGCGGCAGGCCGCAGTCGGCGGTGACCGCGCGGGCCACCTCGAAGAGCTGCTCATTGAGCAGGCCGCTGATCGGGCCGTCGATGTGGCCGGTGCGGATCAGCTGCTGCTGCAGCCAGGAAGGCTCCCACACCACCAGGGTGAAGGTGGAAGCACCGGTCGAAGCCTCCAGATCCTTCTCCCAGAGGCGATCCAGATAGCCGGACACCTCGTTGGGGGAGAGGGCGAGGGGAGCCTGAAGGGTGAGCTGGGGGGACATCGGGGCGGGCGCGGGATAGGTCGGCGGGCAGGGGTTCGAAGCGGAGCCGGGGAGCCGGGCCCTAGGGCCGGCGCCACATCAGGTCGTCGCTGGCCAGAAGGCTGTCGGAGGCGCCGGGCCCCCAGGTGCTGGCTTCATACGGATGGACCGGCAACTGCCAGGGGCTGTCCTCGATCAGCTCCAGCAACGGCGTGTACAGCCGCCAGGCGGCCTCCACCTCATCAGCCCGGGTGTAGAGGGTGGGGTCCCCCAGCATGGCGTCCGCCAGCAGGCGAACGTAGCCCTCATCCGACGGTTCCCCGAAGGATTCGTCGTAGGAGAAATGCATGTCCACGGGGCGGCTGCGCATGCCAGATCCCGGCGCCTTGACCTCGAACACAAAGCCCGCCCCCTCATCGGGCTGGATGCGCAGGATCAGCTGGTTGGCGGTGGGGCTGCCGCCGGCGGCATCGAAGAGGTGCACCGGCGCCTCACGAAAGGTGAGCACCACCTCGGAGAGCCGTTTGGGCAGCCGCTTGCCGGTGCGCAGGTAGAAGGGCACCCCCTGCCACCGCCAGTTGTCGATGAAAAGCTTCATCGCCACATAGGTTTCCGTGGTGCTGTTCGGGTTCACCCCTGGCTCCTCGCGGTAGCCCCGCAGGGGATCATTGGCGCTGCCGCCGGCCGCGTACTGGCCGCGCACGCAGCATTTCCACGGCTCGTCCTCATTGGCCAGCCGGGCCGCCTGCAGCACCTTGGCCTTCTCGTTGCGGATCGCTTCGGGATCGAAGCGGCCGGGCGCCTCCATCGTGGTGAGGGCCAGCATCTGGGTGAGGTGGTTCTGCACCATGTCCCGCAGGGCGCCGGAGCTCTCGTAGTAGCCGGCCCGCTCCTCCACCCCCACCGTTTCAGCGGCGGTGATCTGCACGCTGGAGATGAAGTTGCGGTTCCAGATCGGCTCGAAGATCGTGTTAGCGAAGCGCAGCACAAGAATGTTCTGGACCGTTTCCTTGCCCAGGTAGTGGTCGATCCGGAAGACCTGGTTCTCCTGGGCGCAGGCCTGGACGATCCGATTGAGCTGCTCGGCGCTGCCGTAATCGCGGCCGAAGGGCTTCTCGATCACCACCCGGCTGCGCTTTGGATCGCTCAGCAGGCCAGCGTCGGCCAGGGCGCGGCAGCCGCTGCCATAGAAATCCGGTGACACCGAGAGATAGAAGGTGCGGTTAGCCCGGGTGGCCCGCAACCGGTCGATGGCCTCCAGCCGATGGGCCAGCCGCACCAGGTGTTCGCTCTGCTGAAGATCGACCGGTTCGTAGAACAGCCCGCTGGCGAACTGCTCCCAGGCGGTGGGATGGTCGCGGATCACAGGCGCCAGGGCCGCCGCCATCTTGGCGCGGAACTCATCGTCGCTCCAGGGGCGGCGGGCGCAACCGAGGATCGCGAACTCGCTGGGCAGCCGCCGCTGGCGGAACAGCTCGAACAGGGCGGGGACCAGCTTCCGGTGGGTGAGATCCCCGCTGGCCCCGAAGATCACCAGGCACTGGGGCGAGATCACCCGTTCCTGGCGCAGCCCGACCCTCAGCGGATTCGTCAGGGTGGCGGTCATGGGACGAAGCAGCGATCGGGCTCAGCTAACCAGAGAAGCCGGGAACCCCCCGACTCCGGTGTGCGTGCTTCGGCTATGTGGTGGTTTCGGCAAAAAGTCGGCCCCGCCAATGGGGCTCAATAGGTTTCCACATGCCAGCGTTCCTCCTTCTTGAGCTGGGGACGCAGCACCGTCCAGTCCAGACCCTTCGCCGCGGCGGCCGTGGTCATCGCCTCGTCGATGCCGGGCTCCATCCCCCGCAGGCCACACATGTAGACGTGGGTCGCGGGATCTTCGATCAGGTTGAAGATCTCCTCACCGTGTTCGGCGACCCGGTCCTGGATGTACATCCGTCCGCCGCTTGGGTTTTTTTCTTCGCGGCTGATCGCCTTGGTGTAGCGGAAGTTGTCGGGGTACTCGGCGAGGTAGCTCTGGAAGTCGTCTTCGTAGAGCAGGTTGGCCGTGGTGGGCACTCCCATGATCAGCCAGGCCTTGCCCCGGAAGGCGTAGTCGGGGTTCTTGGCCCGCTCGCCCGGGTCGAACATGCGCCGCAGGTAGGCCCGCATCGGGGCGATGCCGGTGCCGGTGGCCAGCATGATCACGTTGGCCTCTTGATCGGTGGGCAGGAGCATCTCTTTGCCCACCGGTCCGGTGATCTTCACCTTGGCGCCGGGCTCGATGTCGCAGAGGAAGGTGGAGCACACGCCGAAGATGGTGTCGCCATCTTTCTCGTACTGAAGCTGGCGGACGCACAGGGAGACGGTCTTGTCCTCGAGATTGTCGCCGTGCCGGGTGCTGGCGATCGAATAGAGCCGCAGCTTGTTGGGCTTGCCGTTGGCATCGACCCCATCGGGAATGATGCCGATGCTCTGGCCTTCCACGTAGTGGAGGTTGCCTTCCGAAAGGTCGAAGGTGATGTGGTTCACCCGGCCGATCGCTCCGTCCGCCAGCAGGGAGTAGTTCCCCAGCACCGTGCCGACGTAGGGATCCTTTGGCTTGTAGAGGTTGACGGGCGGAGCCGCGTGGCTGGGGGCGCTGGTCATGGCAGGGGCTGGGTTGGCGGGGGGTGCCGGGGTGGGGTCCGCCGAAGCGGATGGCACCGCGGATCCGGAGTCATCGATCGGGGTGACGGAGATGATCCGGCCGCCCTGCTGGTTGATCATGCGCAGGGTGGCCTGCATCTGGGTAAGGGAGAGGGTGAAGCGCCGCTCAGCGGAGCGCTCGCCGGGGGCACGCAGACCCTGAACCACCAGGGTGAACATGCGGGCATCGCTCTGGCGAAGCGCCGCGGTTGAGGTGCGCATCGGCCACGAATCCCGAAAATGCGTTGTGATCATAGGGAAGGCCCTTCGCCTGAACTGCCGCAAAGACACCCAGGGAGGGCCTGAAGAGCAGGGTTAGGTTGGGATGCTGACATCGGGGTGTCGTGGCCCTCACCCTGCTTTCCCTGAATCCTGCGGTTCCCCATTTGGCGCACCCTTCAGCCCTTGACATCGCTCCGCATGCAGGCGTCGCCCAGGGGCTTGAGGCCTGTGCCCTCGACACGATTCAGCAGGACATGGAGCGGCTGCCCCAGGGGGCGCGTCGGCTCGCCGTTCAGTTGCGCCTGGAGCTGGACCACGATCTGATCTGGACGGTGATCACGGATTACGAAAATCTCAGCTGTTTCATCCCCAACCTCGCCTCCTCGCGCCTGCTCTGGCGCCGCGGCAGGCAGGTGGGACTCGAGCAGGTGGGGTGTCAGCAGTTCTGCGGGCTTCGCTTCAGTGCCCGCGTCGAACTGGAGCTGGTGGAGCAGCGGGAGGACGGGGTTCTGCGCTTCCGGATGACCCAGGGGGATTTCCGTCGCTTCGAGGGGGCCTGGACGGTCAGCCGGGATCCGATGGGGGCACGGCTGCTCTACGAGCTCACCGTGCAGGGACGGCCCGGCATGCCGATCGGCCTGATCGAGCAACGCCTCCGCGAGGATCTCGCCGCCAACTTGCGTGCCGTGCAGCAGGAAGCGCTGCAGCGCTTCAGCAGGCAACGAGCCGATCGGACGGAGGCCGGATGAGTGAAACTTCGGATCCAGGCTCAACCCACGGGATCCAGCCCTGGATTCAAGGAGCAACGAAGATTGAATCGACCAAATAACAATCTCCAGCCGGTTTCATGCCATGGAGCAGGATTAACTGAGCGGGGCTTCAAGCAAACAAGACCTGGCAGAAGATTCAGGACAAGTGATTGAAGCGAAGCCTTCTGATGAACGATCCATCAACAACCTTGAACGCAGGAGAGCTTCATCATTTGCATACCCCCAAGGGGATTCGAACCCCTGTCGCCTCCGTGAAAGGGAGGTGTCCTAGGCCTCTAGACGATGGGGGCGAGGCCACGGGGCACAGCGTTGGAAGCCAGGCGAACCGATAGGTGGAAGCTACGGTTCAGAGAGGCCCTTCGTCAAGGAGGGTTCTGGCCCGGCGCATGCTGGCCGCTCCACATCGGCACGGTGAAATGGAAGCAGGCCCCCTCGCCGGGCTGCGACACCACCCAGATCCTGCCACCGTGGACCTCGGCAATCCGGCGGCACACCGATAGGCCAACCCCGAACCCCGATGTGGTGCCGGAGGTCTGGGGAAGCCGAACGGAATCCAGAAAGATTCGCTCCTGTTCAGCCCTGGGGATGCCCGGGCCGCTATCGCAGACGCTCACCTGAACCCATTGGGCGGTGCGGTGCAGCATCGAGAGCTCCACCCGGCCGCCATCGGGGGTGAACTTCAGGGCATTTTCCAACAGGTTGAGCATCACCTGGTGCATGCGCCGGTGATCAGCGAACACATTCGGCAGATCAGCGGGAATGTCGGCCAGAATCTCCAGATCCCTGCCCAGCCAGAGTTTCTCCAGCTCCAGCAGCGCCTCGGCCGCCACCGAGCCCAGGTCGAGCCGCTGGGGGTTGAACAGGGCCTCCCAACGCGTCGTTCCCACCTCGAGCAGGTCCTGGGAGAGATGCTCGATGTCGCCGAGGCGGCGGTCGAGCACATCGCGGCAGCGGTTGGCGCCGATATGACCCAGCTGCAGGCTCTGGAGGGCGAGCTTGGCCGCCGTCAGGGGGGTGCGCAACTCATGGGCCACCATCCGCAGCAAACGCTCCTGAACCCCCAGGCGCTCGATCAGGGTGTCGTTTTCCTGGCGCAGCACCAGCAACTGGTCTTCGAGCTGGAGCTCCCGCTGGCTGCGGCTGCCATCACTTTCCGCCGGCCGCAGGCTCATGCCCAGGCCACTGACCACCTCCAGCTGCTGCCAACGCGGCAACCAGCCCTTCAGCTGCTCCAGGATCGTGGTGCCGGCGAAAACCTGTCTCGGGTCCGGCAGCAGCTTGACCAGGGCGGGGGTGGCCACCAGGCGATAGAGCTCCAGCAGTTCGGGGCGTTGGGCCGGATCAGCGACCTGGAGGCTCACCTCGAAGCCGTAATCGGAGCTTTCGAGGAACCGGAACACCGCCTGCAGGTCGGGAGAAGCCAGATGGTGAGGTGCCGCCACCACCAGGAGGGACAGAACCCGCCTGGGGGAGGGGAGGGCGACCTCCGGGGCAGTGCTGGTGAGGCTGGACTCCCCCTTGGCGGGCACCCTGTCACGAAACCGAAACGTGGCAACCAGACTATGGGAAGGGACGGCTGAAGCAGCCTGGCCCGATTGATGATCGGCCAGCGATGGTTCAGCATGGGGCCTGATGAATCCGTTCCCCCTTGCGCCTCCTGCCCCGCTGGAGCCACCGCCTGCTGGTGGCATCCCTGTTGATCGTTCCGTTCTCCCTGTTGGCTGCCGAGGCCCAGGCCGCCCCGGCCACGGAGGCCGAGATGTCCCTCTACACCCGCATTGCGGCCGTCAACGTCTGCATTGCCCGCGGTGCGTCCGTGGAGTTCGACAAAGCCGTGGGGATCGCCGGTGAGACCATCGCCCAGGTGATTCAGGGTGTCCATGGTGGCTTGATCAAGCAGGTGGGCACCAAGCCACTCACGATTGAGGAACTGCGGCGCGGGTCGGTTAACTCGGCGGTGATCGGCGCCGTTGAGATCTGCCCGAAGCAGGTTCCCCCCGATGTGGTGAAGAAGGTGGAGGACGCCATCAAGAAGCAGGGAGGCGCTACCAAGCCTCCGGCGAAGTAACCCAGCCCGCCCGCTTCAGCGCGAGCCCGGAGTCGCATTCAGACGCAAACGAGGGCCTGCCTGGTTGCGGCTTGTTCAGATCTGGCGGCTTTGCTGATGGCATCCCTTAGGGGATGTCCATCGCCACTGTCGCCATGCTGTTCGCCCATTCGCTCCGTCCCCAATCCCCGGCAACCCTGGCCGCCGGCCTGGTGGGTTTGGCCATCGCCATCCCCGCTGCCGCCATGGCCCAGCCTTACTACGGTTCCAGCCCCATCCCGGTTCAAGTGCAGACCATGGAACAGCAGGTTGTGGGATATCGCCAGGTGCCCGTTTACGGCCAGGTGCCTGTCGTTCGGACCCAGTACGTTCAGCCTCCCGCCTACCAGGACTTCCCGAACCAGCCCATCGCCACCCCCCGCTACCAGCCAGCCCCCAGCACCTGGGAGGAGGCCCAGGCCCTGCAGCGCCGCTGCTCGATCGGTCGCCTGGTCGGCGGGGTCATGGGCGGTGGCATCGGCTACGCCGCCTCCCGCCAGGACGGCCGCAGCTGGGCCGTTCCGCTCGGAGCCTTGCTCGGCTCCCAGGTGGGCTGCAATGCCGGCCAGGGCCGCGACCCCCTGCCCTGGTGACGCGCTGGGGGGCCAGGATCAGGCACCCGCTCCCCCCTGGCCCCCATGGCCGTGCCCCCCCGCAACGTCGTGCGACTGGCCGATTACCGGCCGTTCCCGTACCAGCTCGATCGCACCGACCTGACCGTGCGGTTGTTCCACGACCACGCCCAGGTGGAGGCCGCCCTCTCCTGGTCTCCGGGCAAGGGCATCGCCACCTCCACCGGTTCGGGAACGCCGGAACCCCTGGAGTTGCGTGGTGTCGACCTCGAACTGCTCGAGCTGGCGATCGATGGGGAGCCGCTCGCCGCGGACGCCTACCGGCAGGAAGGCGACCGTCTCTGGATCCAGGCACCGCCGCCAGGGCCCTTTGTGATGACCAGCCTGGTGCGGATCCAGCCGCAGACCAACACCACCCTGGAGGGGCTCTATGCCAGCGGTGGGATGTTCACCACCCAGTGCGAAGCGGAGGGCTTCCGGCGGATCAGCTTCCATCCCGACCGGCCGGACCTGCTCAGCCGCTTCCAGGTTCGCATCGAGGCCGACCAGGCCAGCTGCCCGGTGCTGCTCTCCAACGGCAACTGCCTCGAGCGCGGACCCCTGCCGGACGGCCGCCACTACGCCATCTGGGATGACCCCTTCCCCAAGCCGAGTTACCTCTTCGCGCTGGTGGCCGGCCGGCTGGAGGAGGTGACAGGCAGCTTCACCACCGCTTCCGGCCGCCCGGTGCTGCTCCGCCTGCACGTGGAGCCGGGCGATCGCCCCTACACCGCCCACGCCATGGAATCCCTGAAGCGCTCGATGGCTTGGGACGAGCGGGTGTATGGGCTGGAGTACGACCTCGATGAGTTCAACATCGTGGCAGTGCGCCATTTCAATATGGGCGCAATGGAGAACAAAAGCCTCAACATCTTCAACTCAAAGCTGGTGCTGGCCGATGCCGTCACCGCCACCGACGGTGAGCTCGAGCGGATCGAGAGTGTGATTGCCCATGAGTATTTCCACAACTGGACCGGCAACCGCATCACCTGCCGAGACTGGTTTCAGCTCTCCCTGAAAGAGGGCCTCACCGTGTTCAGGGATCAGTGCTTCACAGCTGATCTCCATTCCGCCGCCCTCAAGCGCATCGAGGATGTTTCGATGCTGCGCAACACCCAGTTCCGCGAAGATGCAGGACCAACCGCCCATTCCGTGCAGCCGGATCACTATCAGGCAATCGACAACTTCTACACCACCACCATCTACGAGAAGGGGGCGGAGCTGATCCGCATGCTCCACACCCTGCTGGGCCAGCCCACCTTCATGGCGGGCATGGCGCTCTACGTGCGTCGCCACGACGGCACCGCCGCCACCTGCGAGGACTTCGTGCAGGCGATGGAGGAGGCGGCTACCGAGGCCTGGCGAGCCGGCGATTCCGGGGCCGTTCGCTTCGATTTTGACCACTTCCGGCGCTGGTACCACCAGGCCGGCACCCCGGTGCTCCAAGTGGAGCGCCATTGGGATGGCACCGCCGGGGTGCTGGACCTGGTCGTGCGGCAGCGGACGCCGCCCACCCCTGGCCAGCCGCTCAAGCAGCCCTTGGTGATCCCGCTGGCCCTAGGCTTGCTGAATGCCGCCGGAGAGGAGCTCCCCCTCGGAGAGCAGGGGATGCTGGTGATCGACCAGCCGGAGCAGCGGATCCGCTTCGAGGGGTTGCCCCCGGCGGCTGAACCGCCTGCCCTCTCGCTGCTGCGGGGCTTTTCCGCCCCGGTGCAGGTGGAGATCAGCCGCTCACGCCGCGAACTGCTCCTGCTGTTCGCCGGCGATCCGGATCCCTTCGCCCGCTGGGATGCCGGCCAGGCCCTGCTGCGCCAGGCGGTGCTGGAGCGGGCCGGCGGCACGGCCGATGCCGAGCTCGAAGCCGGCCTGGTCAGCTCCTTTGCGCGCATCCTCGAGGACCTTGAGCTGCCCGATGCCAGCCGTGCCTGCCTGATGGCCCTGCCGGGGATCGCCGAACTGGAGCAGGCGATGGCCGAACCCGATCCCCCCAGGCTCTACGCCTCTTTAGCGGGGCTGCAGCAGCACTTTGGCCAGGCCCTGGCCACCCCCCTGCAGCGGGCGCTGGAGCGTTGCAGGGCCCAGTGGGAGCGGCCCTGGCCGGCGGGCAATGGCGAGCGAATGCTCACGGCCACAGCCTGGTGCTGGCGGGCGGCGGCCGGTGATCGCCCCGTGATGGCGGCCGCGGCAGCCGCGGTGGCGGGGCCTTCGATGACCCTGGCCCGCGCCGGGTTGCGGGCCTTGCAGCCGTTCCAAACAACCGAGCGAGCCACGGCGATGGCCTCCTTCCACGACCGCTGGCGGGAGAAGCCGGTGATCCTGGATGCCTGGTTCGCCCTGGAGGCCAGCGCGCCGTTCGGCGATGGTCTGGAGCGGGTGCGGGGCCTGCTGCGCCATCCCCGCTTCGATCCCGCCGCCCCCAATTCGATCCGGGCCGTGCTGGGGGGCCTGGCCGGCAATGCCCCCGTGTTCCATGCGATCGATGGAGCGGGCTACCGGTTCATGGCCGATCAGATCGCGGAGCTGGATGGCCGCAATCCGATCACGGCCTCCCGCCTGGCCAAGCTGTTCAGCCGATGGCAGAGCTACGGGCCGGTTCGGGGCGAGCGGATGCACGAGGCCGCCCTGCAACTCGCGGCGGCTGATCTCTCCCCCAACACCCGGGAGGTGGTGGATCAGTGCCTCGGCTTGGAGCGGGGGTAGGGGTCCGGGAAGGTGGCGTCGTGCAGGCTGCGGAATGCGGCTTGGCGGGCGGCGGCTCCTTCCGGCCCGGCGTAGAGCCCCCAGAGACCTTCCCAGTAGAAATAGATCACGCCCAGTCCCGCTTCGGCCACCAGCTTCACTTTCTGGCTCAGCACCGGCATCGGGGTGGTGCGGCCACCGAAGCCCGCCAGCAGGCCGATCTGGACCGGCATCCCCCAGCGGCGCGCCTTGACCAGAGCCGATTGCCGGAGGTCCTTGGCGAAGCCAGGCACGGAATAGGCGTAGTTCTGCACCACCAGTTCATCCACCAGCTGGCCGAGGGCCCAGATTTCCCAGTCCTGCAGCCAGTGGTTGTAGGCGAAACGGAAAGGGCCCGGCGAGAGGCTGATCACCGCGGCGCTCTGGGATCGCTTCATTTCGCTGCGCAGATCCCGCAGCAGGTCGGTGAGCCGGTGACGACGCCAGCTCATCCATTCCCGGTTGGTGTAATCCTTCGGCGGTTCGCGGCCGGTGTCGTTGCGGAACAGGGTGCTGGTGTAGGGGTCGTAACCCAGTTCCACCGGCCAGGCGAAGTGATCATCCAGCTGGATGCCATCCACGCCGCAGCGCCGCACGATCTCGCCGATCAGGCCGATGAAGCGGGCCCGCACGCCTGGATGGGCCGGGTTCAGCCACACCCGCAGGTCCTTGAGCGGCGATGTCTTGAGGTTGGCCCCATGCATGGCATAGAGCGTGCTGCCATCGCTGCGTTGCAGCAGCCAGTCCGGGTTGCGCCGCACCACCTCCGCATCGGCGGGTTCCATCAGTCCGTATTCGAACCAGGGGATCACCTTCATGCCGCGGCGGTGGGCGGAACGGGTGAGGTGACAGATCGGATCGAGGGCGGGATCGGCCTTCTGCAGGGCAGGCTCGATCGGCGCGAAGCGGCTGCGGTGGAAGGTGGCACCCCGGCTCCACACATTGGGGTACAGGGTGTTGAAGCCAGCGTCGGCCAGCTCGTCGACGGCCCTCTCCAGCCGGCGGCGGTCGTAATAGAGGGGGCTGGGGCTGTTGGTCAGCCACACCCCCACCCGCTCACTGGCGGCCAGGGCGGGGCGGGCGCCGAGGCCTTGCAGCGCGGCGGTCATCAGGGTCGTGAGCAGGGCAGGGAGGGCTCGCTTGAGCCGCACCTTGAGCGGGAAGGCGTTGATGGTGAAGGGAGTGATCTGGGCCGGAGCGTATCCGGTTAGCGGCGCTGGCGCTAACGGAACATCGAGCTTACGGAGCTCTCTTCATGGATGCGCCAGATCGCCTCGCCCAGCATGTTCGCCACCGAGAGCACCTGGAGCTGGGGGAAGGCGCTCTCGGTGGAGATCGGGATGCTGTTGGTGACCAGCACCTCCTCGAACAGGCCCGGCTCGGCCAGCCGCTCGAAGGCCGGCGGCGAGAACACCGGGTGGGTGGCGCAGGCCAGCACCCGACTGGCGCCCCGATCCCGCAGCAGCCGGGCCCCCTGGCAGATCGTTCCGCCGGTGTCGATCATGTCGTCGATCAGGATCGCGGTCTTGCCTGCCACATCGCCGATCACGGTGAGGCTTTCGGCCACGTTGTGTCCGGAGCGCCGCTTGTCGATGATCGCCAGGGGGGCGTCGCTCATCTGCTTGGCGAAGGCCCGGGCCCGGGCCACCCCCCCCACATCCGGCGACACCACCACCACCTCGCCGAGATCACGGGTGCGCAGGTAATCCACCAGCACAGGCGAGCCGTAGATGTGGTCGCAGGGAATGTCGAAGTAGCCCTGGATCTGGGAGGAGTGCAGGTCCATGGCCAGCACCCGATCGACGCCGGATTTCACCAGCAGGTTGGCGACCAGCTTGGCGGTGATCGATTCGCGGCCCGCGGTCTTGCGGTCGGCGCGGGCGTAGCCGTAGTAGGGGATCACGGCGGTGATCTGGCGGGCCGAGGCACGGCGGCAGGCATCCACCATGATCAGCAGCTCCATCAGGTGATCGTTCACCGGAGCGCAGGTGGGCTGGATCAGGAAGACATCGCAGCCACGGATCGATTCCTGGATCTGGATGTAGAGCTCCCCATCGGCGAAGCGCTTGATCACCCGCGGGCCGTCGGGCACGCCCAGGTAGGCGCCGATCTCCTGGGCCAGGGCCGGATTGGAGGTGCCGCTGAACAGCCGCAGACGCCGTGTTTCATGGAGAGCCTGGCCCTGCTCCACCTGGTCAGCGGTCAAGAAACTGCTCACGGCGGGGGCGATGGAGCACGGCTGGGACCTGATGGTAGAAGCCAGGGGCCACTAGAACATCAAAAAACGATGGAGTTCGCTGCCGGGTTGGCGCCTCAGCTGGTGGTGGCAAGCGCGGGTGGCGAACCCGCCAGCACCCTCGCCGCCAGCCGACGGCTCGCCGCCCTGCTGGCTCTGCCGCTGGTGCCCTGGCCGGAAACCGGCACCGCCACCTCCCGCCTGGCGGCCCAGGCCGGGCGAGGTGGCCCCTGGCTGGCGCCCCTGCTTGAGGACCCGGGGCGCTGGCTTGAAGCCGACGGCCGCTGGGCCGATCTGCTCGGCGCCTGGCGACAGCCCACCGTTCTGTTGGTCGAGGAGGCGGTGGTGGATGGGGGGGCAGCGGCCGCCTACAGCGCCCTGCTGACGGCGAGCAGGGCGCCCCTGGTGGGCCTCGTGCAGTGGGGCGGATCGTGGAATTGGCAGGCCCGGAGCCGCGAGGGGCTCGCCTGGCTGGGTGCCCTGTCGGGCCTCACCGAACCGACCGCAGGTTCCAGCCAGGAGGAGCAGGAGCTGGCCTTGGCGCGGGCACTGATGCTGTGCTGGGAGCAGCTGGTGAATGACTGAAGGACCAGGGCCGCTTCAGTCACGGGGCCAGAGGGGCATCGAAGCCGTCGCCTGGAGTTGGCGCAACGGCTGATTCGGCTTGGTGGGCGGAGACAGGGGCAGTTGATCGAAGCGAATCGAGCCGGGCTTCTGCATCGCCACGGTCAGCAGGCTCAGGGCTTCCCCCTTGGACAGGTTGGTCTCGACCTGGGGCGTCAACCGTACCAGGAGCTCCGGGAGCTTCGGCCATTGATCGGCCCTGGCGATCTGCTCAAGCAGGGCATCGAGCACCAGCTGCTGGCGGATCCGTCGCCCCTGCTCGCCGAGGGCGGGTTCCTTGAAGCGCACCATCTGCTCCACCTGCCGGCCGCTGAACTCCTGCAGACCGGCCTGGAGATCAACGGTGAACTGCTGGGCCTTGTCGGTGGAGCGCATCGCCGTCTGCGGGTTCACCTCGACGCCGCCCAGCCCGTCGACCAGCTCCCGCAGGGCGCCCCGCGGCAGCACCAGGTAGCGCTCGGGCTGGCCGGATTCCAGCCCCAGCAGCGCCGCCACGGCCGTGCCGGTGAGGGCGGCGCCTCCCTGCCGGTACAGCGACCCCAGCGACTGCACCCCTTGGGCGCCGGGGAGCTGAACAGCCAGATCTGTGGGCAGGTTGAGCAGGCGCAGCGCACCGTCAGGTTTGATCCGCACCAGCATCAAGGCGTCGCTGTTGGCGGGGCCCGCTGGAGCGGCCCCGTTCTGGGCCGCTCCGAGCTTGTCGGCATCGCTGCCGATCAGCAGCAGGGTGATCGGGCGGCTGGGGGGATCGGCCAGTCGGGCCATGCCGCCGTCGGAGCTGCCGCTGAGCTGGTCGGGATCCGCCGGCGTCCAGAGCAGGTTGATCAGGCCGATCCCGCCGGTCAGGCCGAGGGCTGCCGCCAGCGCCACCAGCAGGGTGCGACCACCTCCTTTGGCAGTGTTGATTTCACCCTCCCTGCCGGCCATGGGCGTTGCTGAAAGCGCGAACGGTTGTCTCACTCTCGCTCAGCCCCAGCGGGTCAGCCCCAACCATGAGCCGCACCAGGGCGACTGCGGGGGCCGATAGGTTGGTCGCGCCGAAATCCTCCACGGCAGGGCTCGACCGTGACCACCGCTTCCCTCCCTCCCCACGAACGGGCCAGGCCCCTGGCCAAGGGAAGGGTCAAGCCGGCCCGGGACCTCTGCAGCGACTGCGGCCTCTGCGACAGCCGCTGGGTGGCCTACGTCCGCACCGCCTGCGCCTTCCTCAACCAGCAGTTCGAGCGTTTGGAGGAGAAGGCCCACGGCCGCAGCCGCGACCTCGACAACGCCGACGAGCTCTATTTCGGTGTCCATCAGCGCATGACGACGGCCCGGCTCGCCGCTCCGATCGAGGGCGCCCAGTGGACCGGGATCGTGTCGCGCCTTGGCGTGCGCGCCCTGGAATCGGGGCTGGTGGATGCGGTGCTGTGCGTGCAGCAGAGCCCGGACGATCGCTTCACGCCGGTGCCCGTGCTGGCCCGTACCCCCGAGCAGGTGCTGGCGGCGCGGGTGAACAAGCCCACCCTTTCACCGAATCTGCAGGTGCTGGAGCAACTGCCAGGCAGCGGCATCCGCCGCCTGTTGGCGATCGGGGTGGGCTGCCAGATCCAGGCCCTGCGGGCCGTGCAGGACACCCTGCCCCTCGATGCCCTCTACGTGCTAGGCCTTCCCTGCGTCGACAACGTCAGCCGCTCCGGGCTGCAGACCTTCCTGGAGAGCGCCAGCCGCTCACCGGCCACCGTGGTGCACTACGAGTTCATGCAGGACTTCCGCATCCACTTCCGCCACAGCGACGGCAGCGCCGAGACCGTGCCCTTCTTTGCGCTCGACACGCCGAAGCTCAAGGGCGTCTTCGCCCCCAGCTGCCTGAGCTGCTTCGATTACACCAACGCCGGCGCCGACCTGGTGGTGGGCTACATGGGGGCCAGCTTCGGCCGCCAGTGGCTGGTGGTGCGCAATCCCAAGGGCCAGCAACTGCTCGATCTGGTGGAGGCGGAGCTGGATCTGGCGCCCGTCAGCAGCGGCGGCGACCGGCGCGCCGCCGTGCAGCAGGGTATCGAGGCCTACGACAAGGCGATCCGGCTGCCAGGCTGGCTGGCCGAGCTGGTGGGCGTGTTCGTGCAGCGCTTCGGACCCAAGGGCCTGGAGTACGGCCGCTTCTCGATCGATTCCCACTTCACTCGCAACGCCCTGTGGGTGCGGCGCCACCACCCAGAGATCGCCGAGCAGCACATCCCCGCCTTCGCCAAAAAAATCATCGGTCGCTACCGGCTGCCCGCCGCGTGACCCTCCCCGGGCGGCCCCGGCGCTGCGGTGTTCTGCTCCATCCCTCCGCCCTGCCTGGTACACCGGGCTGCGGCAGCTTCGGTGCGGCGGCCCGGGAGTGGCTCGACCTGCTGGCCGATGAGGGGATCGGCGCCTGGCAGTTGCTTCCCCTGGCCCCCACCGATGGCACCGGCTCCCCCTACAGCTCCCCCAGCGGCTTCGCCCTCAACCCCTGGTTCCTCGATGCCGCCCAGCTGGTGGACGAGGGCTTCCTCGATCCCGCTGACCTGGCCACCCTTCCCGGTGGTCGGCTCGACCGCCTTGATCTGGAGGCCTGCCCGGTGAGGGCGGCGGCCCTGGGCCAGCTCCTGCTGCAGCGCTGGGAGCGCCAGTCGGCCAGCCATCGACAGGCCTTCGAGAGCTGGTGCCAGCAGCAGGCCCCCTGGCTCAGCGATCACTGCCGGTTCATGGTGCTGCGGGCCCACCAGGGCGAGCGGCCCTGGTGGGAGTGGCCCGCTCCCCTGGCGGGGCGCCAGCGCAGGGCCCTGCGCCGCCTGGAGCGCGAGGAGGGCGGAGCGCTGCGACAGGAAGCCCTGCTGCAGTGGCAACTGCAGCGTCAATGGCAGGGGATCCGCGATCACGCCCGCCAGCGGGGCGTGCAACTGATCGGCGATCTGCCGTTCTACGTGGCCCACGACAGCGCCGATGTCTGGGCGCACCGTTGCCTGTTCTCGGTGCGCGGGGATGGCTCCCTGGCCGCCCAGAGTGGCGTCCCGCCGGATTACTTCTCGGCCACCGGCCAACTCTGGGGAACACCGGTATACCGCTGGCCCCTGCACAGGCTCACCGGCTTCCGCTGGTGGCTGCGGCGCCTGCGGGGTCAGCTGGAGCGGCTCGATCTGCTTCGGCTCGATCACTTCCGTGCCCTCGAGTCCTACTGGCGGGTGCCGGCCGGCGACACCACGGCGGAGAACGGGGTCTGGCATCGCTCGCCGGGGGTGCCCTTGCTGCGGGCCCTGCAGCACCGCTGCGGCGGCGGACTCCCCTTGATCGCCGAAGACCTGGGGGTGATCACCCCGCCGGTGGAGGAGCTGCGGGATCGCTTCGCGCTGCCGGGCATGAAGATTCTCCAGTTCGCCTTCGACGGCAACGCCGACAACGCCTACCTGCCCGAGAACTACCGCGGTGATCGCTGGGTGGTGTACACCGGCACCCACGACAACGCCACCTGCCTCAGCTGGTGGCGAGAGCTTGCCGAAGACCAGCGGCGCCAGGTGGGAGAGCGGATCGGCCAGACGATCGATGCCCCGGGCTGGCAGCTGCTGGAGCTGGCCCTGGGCTCGTCGGCGGAGCTCGCTATCGTGCCCCTTCAAGACCTCCTCCACCTCGACGACCAGGCCCGTTTCAACACCCCGGGCACCACCGAGGGCAACTGGAGCTGGCGTCTCACCGAGCCGATTGAGGCCCTGCGCGGTGCGCTGCAGGGACTGGACGGACTGGCCCGGCGCTATGGCCGCGGCGCCGATGGGGCCGGGGAAGAGCTGGCCGGAATCCGGAAGCTGCCCCCCTGACCAGCCCGGGGGCTGAGCGGCTGGCCGTCCCAGAACACCGCCGGGCGAGAGGGAGCGGGGTCCAGATTCAGCTGGATGGGCGGCTGCATCTGCAGCACCAGCTCTCCGCTGGCGGCCTGCAGCTCACTCCGTTCGCCGGTTTCACTGCTCAGGCTGATCCGGGTGGGACCGCTCAGCTCCAAGCGAAGCACCCCTGGCTTGAGGGCGTCGCCAGCGTCGGCGCCGTGGAGCTGCTGCATCGCAACGCCTTGCTCGGCCTGTTGCAGTGGGCGCAGATCGGGGTAGGCCTTGAGGAGCTCGGAGCCGGCATCAGCCGGGGTGGCCTGCTCCGCCATCGGCAGGGGGGAGACCGGCCGCAGGGTCAACTGGTTGGCGGCGGCGAGCCGCTGCTGCTGGAGGTTCACCCCATAGATCAGGGCCAGGGTGACCGCGGCATAGAGCACGGTGCCCTGCCAGGTGGTGAAGACATCGATCGAACCGGGCGTGAACCTTGCCAGCAGGGACGGACGGCCCGAGCGCCAGGCCTCCTGGAGCGGGTCGGACTTCGCCGGCAAGGCAGGCGCCAGGGAGCCCACCGGCAACTCCAGGTGACGCTCCAGCAGGGGCAGCATCGTGCGGAGATAGGCCGTCTCGGGCAACCTGTCGCGCCAGCCGCGCTCCAGGGCCTCCAGCACCGGTGTGCTGATCCGGGTGTCGATCGCCAGCTGGCGCAGGCTTAAAGACCGATCTTCACGCTGACGCCGCAACAACGTTCCAACCTGCACGAGGGGGTCGAGCACGGGCTCGGCATGGGTGGGCTTTCTGCCACGGTTGCGCTGCAGCCAAAGCCTGAGTGGGGCCGGCAGCAGGGAAACGATCCGGGGGCGGGGCATGGAGCTTCGATCGGCGCAGCGGGGTCAGGCCTGATCCCGCCATTCTTGGTCAGCAAGGTGGCGCCAGTGCCCCTCTGGCAGATCACCCAGCTGGATGGCACCGATCGCCACCCGCTGCAGATCCAGAACGGGATGACCCAGGAGGCTGGCCGTGCGCCGGATCTGGCGGTTCCGCCCCTCCTGCATCGTCAGCTCCAACCAGCAGCTCTCGGCGCCGTGGCGAAGCGCCTGAATCGCCACCGGCAGGGCGGGCTGGCCATCGAGCGGAACGCCCCGCCGCCAGCGCTCCAGACAGGCCTGCGTCGGATGGCCCGCCAGACGGACGCGGTAGGTCTTGGCGTGGGCGTAGCGCGGATGGCTGAGGCGCAGGGTGAGGGCACCGTCGTTGGTGAGCAGCAGGGCGCCGCGGCTGTCGGCGTCGAGCCGGCCGACCGGATGGAGGCCGGTCTGTTTGCTCAGCTCCCTGGGAAGGAGGTCGAGCACGGTGGGGCGCCCCCGGGGATCGTGACAACTGCTAAGCACCCCCATGGGCTTGTGGAGAAGCAGCCGGATCGGGGCTGGACGGACTGGCAACGGGCGGCCGTCGAGCTCCACCCGGTCAAGGCGGGGATCGGCGCGGTCGCCCAGCTGCCCCACCCTGCCGTTGACCAGAACCCGGCCTTCGCTGATCAGCTGCTCGGCCCTGCGCCTCGAGCAGAGTCCTGCGGTGGCAAGCAGTTTCTGCAGACGCTCAGCCACCATCGCCCTTGCCCATTCTGACCCTGCCCTCGGCGCCGTGGGGCGCTCAAATAATGGTAATTTACGAAACACAAGAGTTTCCTAACTCCCGAACCGGCACCATGCCCTCGCTCCCCATGGCCGCAGCCGATTCCTCCCAGGGGATCCTTCCCAGCGCCGACCTGGTTCGCTCCTACCTTCGTGACATCGGCCGGGTGCCCCTGCTCAGCCATGAGCAGGAGATCACCCTGGGCCGCCAGGTGCAGGAGCTGATGCGGCTCGAGGAGGCGGAACAGGAGCTGGAGATGCGCGGTGGCAGCA
>NZ_JAGQBB010000017.1 GCF_024345415.1 Synechococcus sp. Tobar12-5m-g
TGGAAGCGGGCCAGTCCCCAAACATGGTGAGATCAGGCTCATTCCAGCCTGATCTCTGCTGAAATAGTCCAATCCGAACAATTGGTGGACCGCGACTGGCTATGCGGACGTGTTGTCCAGAGCTTCCCTAGCTTTCCCGCAGTTGACGTACCAAGTCTTCCACCGGCATAGCCTCAACCTCCGAGAGCTTCTGATTCCAGTCGTCCTTGGCGTCAACCCCTGCAAACGAAGCCACCGAAGACCGCTGTTCTGTCTGTGCCAGCGACGGCTCACTCAGGAAAAGCACCTCGGAGAGGAAGTGATCCACCAAGTCATCCACCGTGGGCTTCTCGAAAACAAGCGATTCGGATAGCGACACGCCAATGTTCTTCTCCAACAGCACATTGAACTCGAGCGCCATCAGCGAATCGAGCCCCATGTTGAAGAGCGGCTCTGACGCATCAATCTGATCAGCCTCGGCAAGGCCCAGCACCTTGGCCAGCTGCTCCTGCACGAACGTTCGGAGCACGGCTCGGCGTTCCATGGTCGGGGTGGCCTGCAGGACGGCAAGAAAGGCGGGAGGGCCAGAATCCCCGCCGGGTGAAGCACCGGATTCGCCGCCTGCCAGCAGGTCGGCCAGGAAGGCCCTCTGGCCCCGGGGAGCCTGACGGGCCAGGCGCTTCCAGTCGTTGCGCAGCACGGCCACGCAGCCGCGAGAGCTCCTGCCCAACAGACTCTCCAGCGCCACCAGGCAGCCCTCCGGTGGCAGCAAACCCACGCCCAGCGCCGAGAGCCGCTGGCGATCCCGACCACCCATGGCCGCGGCCATGCCCTCCCCCTGCCAGGGGCCCCACTGGATCGCCAGGCGGTGGCCAGCGGCAGTCCGGCAGGCGCCATCGAGCGCCCCATTGGCGGCGCCATAGCCGCTCTGGCCAGGCGAGCCCAGCAAGGAGGCCATCGAGGAGAACGCCACGCCGAAACCGAGCGGCTGCTGCGCCAGGGCCGCCTCGATCGCCATCCAGCCGTTGACCTTGACGGCCAGGGCCGCCGCCAGGCGTGCCGGCGTCTGGCCATCCATCAGGCCATCATCGAGCTGGCCCGCTGCATGGAAGAAGCCCCGAACAGGGCGCTCCACACCGCTGAGGCCAAGCCGCAACCGATCAGCGGCATCCGCCGCCGCCAGATCGATCGCCAGGCGATGCAGGCGCACCCCCCGCTGCTCCAGGCTCTCCAGCAGGTCAAGGGCCGTCGCTGAGGGGTCCTCCAGGGAACGGGACACCAGCACCAGCTCCTTCGCTCCCTGGTCCACCAACCAGGGCAGCAACTGCCGGCCGATCCCGCCCAGGGCTCCACTCACCAGGTAAGCCCCCTCGGCGTCGACCCCCAGCGCCGCGGGCCGGGGTGGCTGGGTGATCACCACCTTGCCGGTGTGGCGGGCCTGGGCCATCAGCCGGAAGGCCTCGACGCTGCGCTCGATCGGAAAAACGGCGACCGGCAAGGGGGTGAGCCGGCCGTCGCCCAGCTCGTCGATCAGCCGCACCAGGAGCTCCCGCACCAATCCCGGCGTGGCGGCCGCCACCTCCAGCAGGTCGAAGGGCAGGTAGCGGGCATCGGGGCGCCGTTCCCGGGCCTCCTGGCGGCTCCAGATCTCGATCTTGCCAAGCTCGATGAAGCGCCCCCCCTGAGCCAGGGCGCGGAAGCCGGCATCCACCGCCTCGCCCTTGAGGCTGTTGAGCACCACATCGACGCCGCGGCCGCCGGTGTGGGCCAGCACCTGATCGGCAAACTCCAGGCTGCGGGAATCGAACACCGCCTCCACCCCCTGCTCCAAAAGGCCCGGATGCTTCGCGGCGCTGGCGGTGGCCAAAATGCGGGCGCCGCAGCGGCGAGCCACCTGCAGGGCGGCCTGGCCCACACCGCCGGCGGCCGCATGGATCAGCACGGTTTGGCCCGGCTGCAACTCCGCCAGTTCCACCAGCCCGTACTGGGCGGTGAGGAAGGCGGTGGTCACGCTGGCGCCCACCACCGGGTCCATGGCCGCCGGCAGCGGCACCACCAGCTCGGCGCGGCAGCAGACATGGCTGGCCAGGCTTCCCACCGCCAGGGCCGCCACCACCGTCTGGCCGACCAGCTCATGCGGCACCCCCGCGCCAACGGCCACCACCTGGCCGACACACTCGCCACCGAAGGGCACCTGGGCCTGGGCATCGATCCCCAGTTGGCGGCTGTAGGCCCGCAACAAGCCAAGGGCATTGAGCACGTCGCGGAAATTCAGGCCGGTGGCCGCCACCGCGATCGCCACTTCCCCCGGGGCCGGCTCCTGGGCGGCCAGGGGTTCGGGCCGCAGGCTCTCCAGCATCCCGATGGACGCCGTGGTCCAGCGGAAACGATCGGGAGGCAGGGGCATCATGCGCTCGCAGCGGGCGGTGCCGTTTTGCCAGGCGATCGACCCTTCCTGCTCCGCCAGGGCCCAGAGCAGGGGCCAATCCGCCGGGCCGGGAGCCAGGGTCCGATCCTGCGGCAGCCACAGCCGGCTCCAGCTCAGCTGGCCCTGCTCCAGGGCCGCGGTTTTGCTGAATGCCTCGAGGGCACCCTGGACCGGACCATCCCCCTCCAGCACCAGCCAGATCCGACGGGGCTGGGGGGAGCGCTTTGGGTCGCTGCCGAGCTGCTGGGCCAGGGCCAGCAGGGCCTCCAGCGCCTCCTGCAGGGAGATCCTGCCCAGATCTGGCCAGAACACCACCGGACCAGGACCAGGCACCAGCTCCCCCAGGCCAAGCCGGCGAGCCATCGGGCCCTCCTGGGCCGTCCAGGCCAGGAAGGAGGCGGCCTGGTCGTCGCTGGCCCCCACCAGCCAGGGGGCCTGGGGCGGGCGAACCGGCACCGGCTGGGGCTCCGTCGGCAAGCCGGTCCAGACGCTATGGAACAACCAGTCCGCCGGATTGTCATCACGAGAACTCGCTTCCTCCGGCAGGGGGAACAGCCAATCCAGGGCCTGGCGGGGAAGACGCCGCAGCCGGAAGCCACCGATCCAGCCGATCAGAGCCTCCTGGGGGGCCATGGACGGATCCAGCACCAGCAGGTCGGCTTCCACGAAGGCGGCTTCGTCGTTGGCAACGAGCCGCACCTGGACCTGCAACCGATCGGGCAACGGCAGCCGGGCCAACCAGAGGCGATCGAAGCCAACGGGAAGGAAGACCTGGCCGGCTGCCGCGCTGGGATCAAGGGTGGCCGCCACCGCCTGCAGGCAAGCGTCGAGCAGGGCCCAGTCTTTGGCCCCCTGGGGGCGCTCAAGCTCGGCCCAGGCCAGGCCCTGCTCCTGACGGAGGCCAACCACCCCCCGGAAGGTGGGTCCGTACACCAGACCGATGCGCTCCAGGGCCGCGTAGAAACCCGCCAGCTCCACGGCTGGGGCCGTGGTGGGACAAGCGCTGGGCTCGAACGGCGGCTGAATCGGCTCTTCCGCGGAAGCGGGTGAGCGACCACGGCCGTGGAAGCTCCACTGGGGGGCACTTGAACCGGCCGCGCCGGCGGCATCGGTCAACTCCAGGCTGTGAAATTCCAGGCACTGGCTCACCAGCCCCTGGTTCCCATGGCCCTGGGACCCAGGCCCTTCGCCCATCACCAGCTGCAACCGCACCGGGTTCTGGCCAAGCTTGAGGGGGCGCTCCAGCTCCAGCCCTTCGATGGCAAGAGGGCGCCCCTGCTCCTGGAGCTCCTGCAAGGCCAGAACCAGGAAGCCAGCGGCGGGGAACACCACCTGATGGCGGAGGGCGTGGTCGGCCAGGTCGGCCGGTCGATCGGCGCGCAGGAGGATCTCGAAGCGCTGCTCACGGCCACCCGGAAGGTCGAGCCGCTGCAGCCGTGCTGGCTCCTCCGCAGCGAGCCCTGCTCCAGCCGCAGCGCCGCCAGCTCCGATGCGCGCTACCACCTGCGCGGCGGACCCAAAGACATGGTGGAGCCAGAGGCTGGCCGGTTCCTTCGACTCCCCCAGCACCGGCCACCAGTAACGCTGCTTCTGGAATGGATAGCCCGGCAAACCAACGGAGCGGTGGGGGAAGGGCCGGTGGAAGCCACGCCAATCGACCCGGTGGCCCTGGCAATGCAGATGGGCCAGGCTGGTGAGCATGACGCGGACATCCTCTTGGCCGGGGCGCAGGCTGGGCCACCAGGCCAGGGCCGGATCCGGGAGGCACTGACGCCCCATGCCGGTCAGGGTGGGACGCGCTCCGATCTCCAGAAAGGTCTGGGCGCCCTGGGCCGCCAGGGTGTCGATGCCCCGGGCGAACAGCACGGGACGAATCAGGTGATCGCACCAATAGGAGGGCTGGACGATCTCCTCCCCCGCCAGCCGGCCGGTGAGGTTGCTGACCAGGGCTTGGCGGGGGGGCTGGAAGTGAAGCTGGCTGAGCTCCCGCTCGAAGGCCCCTCGCATCGCCGCCATGGCGGGGGAGTGGAAGGCATGGCTCACCGCCAGGCGATGGACCGCATACCCCTGGGACTGGGCCTGGAGCTCGAGGCGATCGAGCTCCTTGAGCGGCCCGGACACCACGGTGTTGGCGGGACCGTTGCGGGCGGCCACCGTGAGCTGCGGATGCTGTTGCAGCAACCGATCGACCTGGTCGGCCGTGGCCAGCAGGGCCACCATGCCGCCGCCAGAGGGCAGCTCCTGCATGAGGCGGCCCCGGGCCACCACCAGCCGCAGGCCGTCTTCGAGGCTGAACACCCCCGCCAGATGGGCGGCCACCACTTCGCCGACGCTGTGGCCCATCAGCAGATCAGGCCGGATTCCCCAGCTTTGCCAGAGCTGGGCGAGGGCGTAGCCCACCACGAACAGGGCCGGTTGGGTGTAGCGGGTCTGGTTGAGGGCGTGGGCGGCGGCGGCCTCCGCGCCTGCTGGCGGATAGAGCACCTCAGCCAGGGGCTGGGGCAGGAGCGGGTCGAGCAGGCGGGTGCAGGACTCGAAAGCCTCCCGAAAAACGGGATGGTGTCGGATCAGCCCTTCGGCCATGCCCAGGGTCTGGGATCCCTGGCCGGTGAACAGGAAGGCGAGCTTGCCGGGGCGGCGGGCGGCCTGACCCCAGGTGATCCCCTGGGGCTCTTCACCCGCAGCGAAGCCATCGAGCTGCTTCAGCAGGACGGCCGGATCCTGGGCAAGGCAGACCAGCCGGCGCGGGAGCTGGCTGCGCCGCTGGTTGGCCGTGGCGCAGACATCCGCCAAGGGCGGACGACCCGGCTGCCGCATCCACTGGCCCAGCGACGCGGCCTGCTGCCGCAGGGCCGCGTCGGTGCGGGCCGAGAGGCACAGCAGCTGAAGGGGCAACGGCTTCAAGGCCCGGGGCGGCTTCCCGCCGGACTGCTCCGCTGCCGCCTGGGTGGCTTCGCCGAGCACCACGTGGGCGTTGGTGCCGCCGAAACCGAAGGAACTGACCCCCACCACGGCCGGGCGATCCGCTTGCGGGAACGGCTCCAGGCAGGTCTGGACCCTGAGCTTCAGCCCCTTGAAATCGATCGCGGGATTGGGGCTGTGGCAATGGAGGCTGGCGGGAAGCTGCCGGTGATGGACGCAGAGGGCGGCCTTGATCAGCCCCGTGATCCCTGCGGCGGTTTCGCCGTGGCCCAGGTTGCTCTTCACCGAGCCCACCCTGCAGGGCTCCTCCTCCGGCCGGCCTTCACCGAGCACGGTGCCAAGTGCCCGCAGTTCCACCGGGTCCCCCTGGCGTGTTCCAGTGCCATGGGCTTCGACGTACTGCGCAGTGGCCGGATCGATGCCGGCCCGCTGGAACGCCTGGCGTACACAATCCACCTGGGCGCGCAGGTTGGGGGCCACCATGCCGTTGCTGCGGCCGTCGGAATTGATCGCCGTGCCGTGGATCAGGGCGTAGATCAAGTCACCGTTGGCCCGGGCCGCCGAGAGGGGTTTCAGCAGCACCGCCCCGGCCCCTTCGGAGCGCACATAGCCATTGGCGCTGGCATCGAAACTCTTGCAGCGACCATCGGGGGAGAGCAGACCGGCCTTGCAGAAGCCCATCTGGATGGCGGGGCTGATCAGGGCCTGCACCCCCCCGGCCAGGGCCGCCACCGACTCGCCGCGCCACAGGCTCTCGCAGGCCAGATGCACCGCCACCATTGAAGAGGAGCAGGCGGTGTCGACCGTGAAGCTCGGACCCTTGAAGTCGAAGAAATAGGAGAGACGGTTCGCCGCGATTGAGCCGGTATTGCCAGGCAGCAGGAAGGGCTCGTTGTCGGGAACGGCATAGCCTTCCTTGGAAACCCACATAAATTCCCTATAATCCGATGTGGAAATCCCGATGAACACCCCCACCGCCTGACCGCGAACCGCCTCCAGGGGCTGGCCCCCGTCTTCGAGGGCCCGCCAGGCCACCTCCAGCAACAGCCGTTGCTGCGGATCCATGGAGATTGCCTCCCGGGGCGAGATGCCGAAGAAAGCCGCGTCGAACTGGTCGATGCCCTCAATGAAGCCGCCGTGCCGCACGTGCTGATGCAGGGGCCGCTGGGGATCAGGATCGAAATGGAGGGCCAGGTCCCAGCGCTCCGGTGGCACCTCGGTGATCGCATCCCGGCCCTGGATCAGCAAGTCCCAGAAATCCCCAGGTGAATCCACGCCTCCCGGCAGGCGGCAACCCATCCCCACGATGGCAATCGGCTCAGGTGAACGTTGAGCCAAGGAATCGCCGTTGCTCATGCGCATCTATGCAGCCCGACCGGATAACGCCCGCAGGAACAGGCTTGAATACCGTTCGATCAATTCCTCCGGGGTGGGGCACCCAACACCGAGTTCTTCAAGGACCGCCAAGGTCCGGCGACAACTGGTCCTGGAGCGCAGGCCCGGCGTCATCAGCTGGGAGTAGGTGAGTTGTTCGATCCCCCAGCGCTGGGAGAAGAACGGGATGAGGGGATAGAGCGGATTGGCGGGCTGCTCCGACAACGCCCGCAGCCAATCCTCAAGCGGAACCTGCTGCGGGCTCTGGTCGCTGAATCCGTCCAGCAGGTCACTCCACAGCACCGGCTGGGGATGGCTGAGATGGAAGACCTGACCGGCATGTTCGCTCTTCCAGGCCAGGGCGCCGATGGCAGCAGTCACGTAATCCACCGGCACCAGATCCAGCTCTGCCATGACATCGAGGGTCTGGCCCAGCTCAAGGCAGCCCCGCACCAGGCGATGGATGTAGTCGTCAGCGTTCCAGGCGCCGCTGCGGGAATGGCCGCCGATCAGGGAAGGCCGGAACACCGTCACCGGCAGGCCCCGGGCGGCCGCGGCCAGCACCAGACGCTCGCTGACCCACTTGGTCTGGGAGTAGCCGAGCACGATTCCCTGCCATTCGGTGAGGTCATCGGATTCGAGGATCTCGCGGTCGCGGTAGGCGGTGGCTTCGGCCACCGCGGTGCTGGAGATGAACTGGACGGGCAAGGGACGGGGGCCAGCCACCGCCAGGCGCAGCACCTCGAGGGTGCCCCCCACATTGGTGGGGCGGAGCTGGCTGTAGGGCAGCGTGTAGCTGAGCCGGGCCCCGTTGTGAAGAATGCCGCCCAGCCCTTCAGCCAAGACATTGAAGCTGGCGGCGTCCAGGCCGAAGCGGGGCTCGGAGAGGTCACCCGCCACGCCGACGATCCGCTCGCCATAGGACTCCCTCCAGAGCCCGTAGCTGCTCAGATTGGCCCGCACCCGCTCACGGGCCCCCGGGTTGGAATCGGCGCGGGCCAGGCAATGGACCGTGAGATAGGGCCAACGCTCGAGCTGGTCGGCCAGCAGGTGGGCACCAAGGAAGCCGGTGGCCCCGGTCATGAGCACCGCCTGGCCAGGGCCATCCGGCGAAGTGCCCGTGGCGCTGAAGGACCCTGGCCAGTCAGCTGGCAAGACGGCGTCTCTGGACAGGTCGGTGCCCGCTCCAGCGCCGTTGGCCGACTGGCTTCCCCCTCCCAGCAGCAGCAGCACGTGGCTGGCCAGGCTTCCCAGCGAGGGATCCCCCGCCATGGCCCCGAGTCCCAGGCTCACGCCCAGGCCTGACTGCACCGCCGTGGCCAGCTCGACGGCCATCATCGAATCCATCCCGAGCAACTGGAGGTCGGTGCTGGCCTGAAGATCGGCCACGTCATAACCCCCCAGCTCAGCGAGCACATCAGCCAGGCAGCGCACCATGGCCGCCTCGGCCGTGGTGCCGTCTGTGTTGCCCTCGTGCTCCCTGATCTCCGCGAGCTCCAGGGTCAAGGCCTTGAACCGGGGCAAGAAGCGATCATGGGCCTGCTCCTCCAGCTCCACGACCACGGCCCGGGCCGCGCCGCTCCCCATCCAGCGCTCCAGGCTGGCCAGGGCCTGATTTGGCTTGATCTTGCGAAGAAAATCAGCCGTCCCTGCCGCCATGCCCTCTCCCGCCCAGGGGCCCCAGTTGATGCTCAACGCCGGCAGGCCCTGGGCCTTTCGCTCGGCCATCAGCCCGTCAAGGGCCCCATTGGCGGCGCCATAGGCGGCCTGGCCAGGCGAGCCGAGCAGACCCGCCACGGAGGAGTAACAGAGGAAAAAATCGAGCGGCAGGCCCCGGCTGAGCCGGTCAAGCTGCAGAGCCCCCAGCACCTTGGCGGCGGCAACGGCGGCACAACGCTCCGGTGTCTGGTTGATCAGCAGGCCATCATCCAGCACACCGGCGGCGTGGATGATGCCCTGCAGGGGCAGTCCGCTGGCGGCGATGCGGGCGAAGACGGCTTCAAGGGCGGCGCCATCAGCCACGTCGGCACTCTCCACCGTCACGGTGGCCCCGAGGGCTTCGAGTTCGGCGACGACGCCGAGCTGGGCGGGGTTGGCGGGCCGGCGGGCCAGCAGCACCAGATGCCGGCTGCCGGCGCCCACGAGCCAGCGGGCCGTGGCGAGGCCCAGGGCCCCCAGCCCTCCGCTGATCAGCACCGTGGCGGCGGCCCGCAGCGCCGGGCCAGGGGCCTCGAGCAACGCCGGCGGCGCCGGATCCAGGCTCACCCGTTCCACCCTTCCGCCCCTGAGCCGCCGTTCTTCGAGGGCCTTCAGGGCCGGTGCCTGGTGGAGCAGGGCGGCCAGCTCGGATCCGCAGGAATCGCACCACAACAGAGCTCCCCCCTGGGGCCCCGCTTCCCGAATCCAGCAGCGGGCCAGGGCCGCCAAAGCTTCGCCGCCGGCCTGGTCCAGGCCGCTCAGGGCCCAGTGCACCGCTTCGAGGCGGCCGCTGCGCTCCAGCAGGCCCCGCAGCAAGGGCAGCCATTCCGCCCAGAAGGGCTCTCCAGCCAGGGCTTCGGCCGCGGGAGGTTCCAGGCCCGCCAACAGCACGACCACCGGCGGGCTGGCGCCATCCCCGTCCGCCCGGGGGCCATCGAGCCAGGCATCGAGGCCGTTGAGATCGGCACTCCAGCAGGCTCCGGCCCCGATCGCTTTGGCCAAGCCTGATCCGAGGTCGGCCTTTCCCCCGAGCAACATCAAGGGAGCGGTCCCAGGAAGGGCACCGTGCTCGAGGACCTCCAGGGGCATCCAGCAGCGCCAACGGTCGAGGTGAAAAGCCTGGTTGGGCTGGATCCGGTGGTGCTCCTCAATCCAGAACGATCCACGCTCGAACGGCACGGTGGGGAGCACCTGGCGAGGCCAGAGTTGCCGAGGGGAAAGCGGACGCCAGTCGAGCTGGCAGCCCGCCAACCAGAGTTCCACCGCCCGGGCGATGCCGGGAGCTTCGAGGGGAAGCTGCACGTCATACCCATGGGCCGTGAGTTCCTCGCTGGCCTCGGAGGCAGCCACCAGGCGGGGCCGTGACGGGAACGCCGCGAGCATGTGGGCCAGGTCCGCCGACTCGGGGCCATACACCACCGCAGAGGGCTCCACCCCGAGTTGCTGCCAGGCCTCCACCCAATCGCTCCCCTCCCGCGGCAGCGGGACCAGCAGGTCCCAGGCCAGGCGAGGAGCGGTGGGCAGAGCCTCCCTGCAAATCACCGCGGGCGACTCGGCCCCATCCAGCCAGTCAGCGAGGGCGGCGGCGGCCGCCATCGGCGACGAGGCATTCAGGGCCAACCGCCAGCGAAGGCTGCGGCGGCCCTCCCGGCTGGTGGCACACAGAACCTGCCAGCTCGACTGGGGCCGTTCGGGCAACCAGCCTGCATACCGCACTACCAGCCTGTGGAGGTTGTCCTCGCTGGAGGCCGACAGCAGCAGCCAGTCGTCAGCTGGGGGCGCCGCAGGCGGCTCGATGATCGACTCCACCGGCGCCTGCTCGAGGATCACATGGGCATTGGTGCCGTTCCAGCCGAACGAACTCACCGCCGCCCGCCTGGGGCCCTCCTGGCGTGGCCAGGGTTCCAGGACCTCGGGAAGCCGGAGCGCCCACTGATCCCAGTCCATCAGAGGGGTGGGTTGGCGCAGATGCAGGTGCGGCGGCACCAGCCCCTTCTGGACCATCAGGATGCCCTTGATCAGGCCGGCGATTCCGGAAGCCCCCTCCAGGTGGCCGATGTTGGTCTTGACCGAGCCCAGCAAGAGGGGAGCATCCCTATCGGCTGTGGCGTAGATCGGGGCCAGGGCCTTGAGCTCGATCGGATCACCCAGGGCGGTGCCGGTGCCATGGGCCTCCAGCACATCGATCTGATCACCCTCCAGTTGGGCCAGGGCCAGGGTCTGGCGCATCAGGGCGGCCTGAGCTTCGCCACTGGGAACGGTGAGCCCCGCCGTGGCACCGTCCTGGTTCACGCCACTGCCGCGCAGCACCGCCCAGATCGGATCGCCGGCCGCCATCGCATCGGCCAACCGCTTCAGCACCACCACGCCGCAGCCTTCGCTGCGCACATACCCGTCGGCAGCCGCATCGAAGGATTTGCAGCGGCCATCGGCGGCCATCATTCCGCTCTTTGCCAGGCAAAGGCTGTTCACCGGCGAAAGAATCAGGCTCACGCCACCGGCGATGGCCAGGTTGGAGCCCCGATCCCGCAGGGAGCGGCAGGCCAGGTCCACCGTCACCAGGGAGGAGGAGCAGGCGGTATCAACCGCCAGGGAGGGCCCGGTCAAGCCCAACAGGTAGGAGAGCCGGCCCGGCGCCATGCTGAGGCTGGAGCCGGAGGCGAAATAGAGGTCGAAGCGTTCATCCCCAACCTCGCTGCGCAACTGGCGCCAGGAGTAATCGCTGGTGCAGATGCCCATGAACACCCCCGTGGCCGTGCCCTTCAACCGATCGGTGGCGATGGCCGCCGACTCCAGAGCGTCTTGGGCCACCTCGAGGATGAGCCTGTGCTGGGGATCCATGGCCTGGGCCTCCCGGGGGGAGACGCCGAAGCTGGCGGGATCGAACTGGTCGACATTGGCCAGGAACCCACCCCGCCGGAAATGCATCTTTCCGGGGCGGCCGGGGCTGGGATCGAAAAAATCGTCAATCGGCCAACGGCTGGGGGGCACCTCACTGAGCCCATCGCCGCCTTCACAGAGAAACGTCCAGAACGCCTCCGGACTCTCCAGGTTCGGCTTCCCTTCACCACCGGGGAAACGGCAGCCCACCCCAATGACGGCAATGGGTTCAGCCTGGAGAAGTTGACGCTGATCGTGGGCCTTCTGGGCCAGCAGTGCCAGTTGAAGCGCAGAGAGACCCTTAACCATGGAGCAAGTATTCCATGACCTTCTGGGGATCGGAATGCAGGGCGCACTCCCGGTAGCGATGCCGCAACAGCTGATAACGGTCAGGATCGGCCAGCCAGGCTCCCACAACCGCCGCCAGGTCACTGGCGCTATGGATGGTGGTTTCGAGCCCTCGGTCGCGGAAGAACCGCAGGGCCAAAAGCTCCTGGGGCATGGTGCCCCCTAGGTGGTGAAAGATCAGGGGACAGCCCAGCATCAGAGCTTCTGTGGCGGTGCGGGCTCCAGGCCGGCTGACCATCGCCCAGCAGCGGCGATAGAGGGCAGCCATGGCCTTGGGTTCCTGGAAATCCATGGCCGTGACAGCCAGGTCTGGGTGGCGAGCGGTCCACTCCTCCACGGCTTCCTTCACTTCCCTGCGGCGTCCGCACAGGGCCACCACCTCCAGTTGACCCGCCCAGGGGAGCAGCTGCTCCAGAAGGGCCAGATGACTGTTCGCGCCGTTCGAACCTGACCCGAGCACAAGGAGAGGAGACCCATCAAGGGTAAGCGGTGCTGGGCCACCCCCATGGAAAGGCACCGGGAGGAGCGGGCCCAGCACGTTGATGCGCTCCTGGGGATATCTCCGCTTCTTTGCCTCAAGAGCCACAGCCTCGGTGATAGCCCAGAAGCCATCGGCCGCGCGGGTTACCCAGTTGCGGGTGAAGCCGAAGCCACCATCGACTTCCGTGCAACAGACGACGCAGCGTAGGTGCGGCCCGACGATGTGCTTTGCCAGATCGAAATGACCGCGGTTGGTGTGGGGATGGGTGGAGATCAGCAGATCCGGACGGAATCGGCGCAGCTCCTGAACGAAATGGCCACGGCCGATCAGGACGGTGCCGGGCTTGGTGAAATCTTCGGTTTCCAGGATTCGCCAGTAGATCTTGTGGAGCCAGGGAGCTTTCGTCTGAATCCAATTATAGAGATTGGTCGCGTCGTCATAGTAGGCACAGGTGTCTTCGTGGAAGAGGACCGCTACATCCACGCGGGGAGTCTGAAGACCAAACCACTCAACCAGGGCATTCGCGGCCGCCTGATGAGCGGTGCCTGCCCTGGAGGTGAGAATCAGAACGCCCATCATACAAGCGTCGCAGGAAGGCTTCCCTGCCGCTTGATTTTTTCCGACTGCCACACAAGAACCACCAGCAACAGCCAACCCACCACAAAGATTCCAATCGCCATCGCTCGACCGGCGGAGAAACCCATCGTTTCCTTGATCCAGATGGGCCAGAGGCTCCAGGACATCGCCGGCTGCACCAGGCGATCGACGACAACGGCGCTGCTGAAAAACGCCGACAGCCGGGCGCCCCATTCCAGGGCGAAACGCGCCGCGAACAGTCGCGGCTGCTGGTCAAGGGTGATCGCCGCTTGCCAGAGGCACTGGAGGGCGGCCCCGACGATGGGAACGCCTGCTGAGAAAAGGGCAAGGCCAGCAAACCAGATCATGGGGAGCTCCTCGAACACCACCAACCCAGCCCCGATCAGGATCACGCTCTGAACCGCCAGAGCTGAAAGAAGCAGCAAGGCCCAGCGGCGATGTTGCACCGCTTGCCAAGCGATCATCCCGAGTCCATACCCCCCTGCCCCAACCGCGAGGGCAACACTGAGTCGTGATGCACCCATGGCCGTGACCACCCAGGCGGGGAATAGAAGGTCGCAGGCCGCCAACGCGAAGGCCACGGTGGTGCCAAGCAAGAGGAGTGGCCGGGTCGAGGAGCTTGCCCAGAGCTCCGCTACTCCAGCCCGCAGGCCAGGCACCCAGACCTGACGAGGCCGAAGCGGGGCGAGGGCCACCCGGGGCCAACGGACCAGGGCCACACACGCCAGGGCCACCAAGCAGGTGGCGCCGTCGAGGACCAGCGCCCCCGGGAGGCCGCCGATCCCCGCCAGGGTCGCGCCAAAGATAGGGGCAGTGGCCATCACCAGTCCCTCGCCATTGGCAAACAGGCCGTTGGCCCTGCCCAGTTGCTGCGTCGGAACCATCTGGGGGATGAGGCTCGCGAAGCAAAGCACCAGCGTGGCTTCCGCCACCGCTGCCAGGGACAGCAGAGCCAGGATGAACGCCAGCGGAACAGCCTGGCGCATCAGGGCAACGGCCAACAGCAGCGTGACGGTTCCGCCAAGGCCGTTGGCGATCAGCATCACGCGGCGCCGGGGCCAGCCGGCCAGCCTTCGACCCAGCAAGGGAAGGGCGAGCAGCTTGGCCAGCAGGATGACGATCGCCACCGTCGCAAAGCTGGAGAGTTGGCCATCCCGCTGGAACAACCACAGCCCGAGCGCATAGAGGCTGGTCTGGGTTCCGAAGTTCGAGACCAGCTGACCTGCCCAGAGGATGGTGAAGGCATTGGGCAAAGCAGGCGCTTCCCACGGGGCCGGATCCTAGGTACCAGCAAAGGTCGCGCCCTACGGTGCCGGAACGGACACCTCCGCTCCCCCTTGACCCTCAGGCTCACCAACACGCTCACCCGGCGCAGCGAACCCTTCGTCCCGCTGGTGCCCGCTCAGGTGTCGATCTACTGCTGCGGGGTCACGGTCTACGACCTCTGCCACCTGGGCCATGCCCGCAGCTACATCGCCTGGGATGTGCTGCGCCGGTACCTGACTTGGAGCGGCTTTGCGGTCACCTTCGTGCAGAACGTCACCGACATCGACGACAAGATCCTGCAGCGGGCCACCGCCGAGGGCAGCTCCATGGAGGAGGTGAGCGAGAGGAACATCACCGCCTTCCAGGCCGATATGGCGGCCTTGAACATCCTGCCGCCCGACCGCATGCCCCGGGCCACCCGCTGCCTCGATGGCATCCGCCAGTTGATTGGTGAACTGGAGTCGAAGGGGGCGGCCTATTCCGCCGACGGAGATGTGTATTTCGCCGTGACCAAGGCGGCGGGCTACGGCAAATTGTCGGGCCGCGATCTCAGCGAGCAGCAGGACAACGCCGACGGCCGGGTGTCTGGCGAGGAGGAACGGCGCAAGCACCACCCCTTCGACTTCGCCCTCTGGAAAGGGGCCAAGCCCGGCGAACCCAGCTTTCCTTCCCCCTGGGGACCGGGCCGGCCGGGCTGGCACATCGAGTGCTCGGCGATGGTGCGGCAGGAACTCGGCGATTCGATCGACATCCACCTCGGCGGCGCCGACCTGATCTTTCCCCACCACGAGAACGAGATCGCCCAGTCGGAAGCGGCCACCGGCAAGCCCCTGGCCCGTTACTGGCTGCACAACGGCATGGTCAATGTCAGCGGCGAGAAGATGGGCAAGTCGCTCGGCAACTTCACCACGATCCGGGCCTTGCTGGAGAGCGGCGTCAGCCCGATGACCCTGCGGCTGTTCGTGCTCCAGGCCCACTACCGCAAGCCGCTCGATTTCAGCGCCGAGGCCCTCGAGGCGGCCGCCACAGGGTGGCGCGGCCTCAACGCCGCCCTCGAGCTCGTGGCGCGGTTCGGCGACCGGCTGGGCTTCGAGCCCCCCGACCCGGCCGAGCCGCTGTCAGCGAACCCCGAGAGCAGCGACACCAGCGACTCCCGGGAGGCCTTCATCGCCGCCATGGACGATGACCTCAACAGCTCGGCCGCCCTGGCGGTGTTGTTCAAGCTGGCCCGACCGCTGCGGGCCCTCTCCAACCGGCTGGAGCGGGGCGAGGACCCCCACGAACCCGATCCCCTCCCCGGCGCCACGCCATCCGACCTCCTGGCCCAGTGGCAGCTCCTGGTGGAGCTGGCCGGGGTGCTGGGGCTGAAGGCTGAGCCCTCCCCCACGGCACCGCCCCGGGAAGACCCTGCCGCCGCCGGACCGGTGGAACGGGAGATCGCCGCCCTGATCAAACAGCGGTTGGAGGCCCGAAAGGCCAGGAACTACGCCGCCGCCGACGCGATCCGCGACCAACTGCGCGGCCATGGCATCGAGCTGATCGACCGCCCCGGCGGCAGCACCGACTGGATCCGCAGGTAGGGCTGAGGCTGGCCCTGAGACAGCGGGGGAACAGATCCAGCAGCTGCCCAACGCCGATAGCGTGGAAGCCACCACAACCCAGCCACGTCAGACCCGCCGGGAACAGCCACCGCTGCTCGATCTGCCTGGGGTCCTCACCCTGATGGTCGGCACAGTCCTGGCCCTGATCGCACTCTTCTCCAGCGACGACCATGTCGACCTCTTCCGCCAGCAGCGCCTCGAGCTACCCCAGCTGGCCGGCGTCTGGCTCATCGCTGGGTCCCTTCCGCTCCTTCTTGTCGATGCTCAACTGGCGACCCGTCGCCGATTTAGAGCGGAGAGAACAGATCGCCGAGAGCAGGATTCAGCAGCTCAAGAGCGAACAAGAGCAGCTGAAGAGCGAGCGAATGCAGATCGAGAGCGACTGCGTGCGGATCGAGAACGAGATCGCGCGACTGAAAGAGCTCAACGCCAAACTCGCTGCGCTCTGGCCCAGCTCCAGCACCAGCTCGACCCCACCGACGACTCCCGCCAGCGACTGCGCGCCGTGATCGCCTTGCTGCGGGAGTACGGCGAGCTGGGGTAGGCGATGGTCGATCCGGGGCTTGCCTTCTGAGCCGGGGTTTGCCGTCTGAGTCCGTCGGGAGCTCACTCCCCCGGCGAACCGGTCGGGCCCTTGCCGGCCATCAGGGTCTCGATCCGGCGGATGCGCTTGACCGTGGTTTGCCACACCTCGCGGCGGAAGGACTCCTCGGCGGGGCAGGCTTCCACCAGTGCCTCGATGGGCTCGCCCCGTTCGAAGGCATCCCAGAGTTCCCGCTCCAGCCGGGCCCGCTCGATGAAGTTCCAGCGCTTCAGCCAGAGCACGGCGGACCGGCAGGGGCCTCCAGTGTGACGCCCACACCCCGGCCCATGCGGGGGCCTGGCGCTGATGGGAGACTGGCGTCCATCGACGGAGCTTCGTGGTGAAGGCGATCAGCGTGCTGGGCTCCACCGGCTCGATCGGCACCCAGACCCTGGAGCTGGCCGAGGAGTTCCCGGATCGCTTCCAGGTGGTGGCCCTCACCGCCGGCCGCAACCTGAGCCTGCTCACCGAGCAGATCCAGCGCCACGCCCCCGAGGTGGTGGCGCTGGCCGATGCCGCCCTGCTGCCCGAGCTGCGCGCCCGCCTCGATGCCCTGGAGCCCGCCGCCCGGCCCACCCGGCGGCCCGAGCTGCTGGGGGGCAGCGAGGGTCTGTGCGCCGCCGCCGCGTGGCCCACGGCGGAGCTGGTGGTGACCGGCATCGTCGGCTGCGCCGGCCTGCTGCCCACCCTGGCGGCGATCCACGCCGGCAAAGACCTCGCTCTCGCCAACAAGGAGACCCTGATCGCCGCAGGTCCGGTGGTGTTGCCGGAGCTCAAAAAAAGCGGCAGCCGCCTGCTGCCCGCCGATTCCGAGCACTCCGCCATCTTCCAGTGCCTGCAGGGCACCCCCTGGGCCGACACCGCCCGCCTCTCGACCGGCGTGCCCACCCCGGGCCTGCGCCGCATCCAGCTCACCGCCTCCGGTGGCGCCTTCCGCGACTGGCCCGCCGCTGATCTCGCCAAGGCCACCGTGGCCGACGCCACCAGCCACCCCAACTGGAGCATGGGCCGCAAGATCACCGTGGATTCCGCCACCTTGATGAACAAGGGGCTGGAGGTGATCGAGGCCCATTACCTTTTCGGCCTGGGCTTCGACCAGATCGAGATCATCATCCACCCCCAGAGCATCATCCACTCGATGGTGGAGCTGGCCGATTCCTCGGTGCTGGCCCAACTGGGCTGGCCCGACATGAAGCTGCCCCTGCTCTACTGCCTCAGCTGGCCCGAGCGCCTGGGCACCCCCTGGCGCCGGCTCGATCTCACCGAAGTGGGCACGCTCAGCTTCCGTGCCCCCGACCGGGCCAAGTACCCCTGCATGCAGCTGGCCTACGCCGCCGGCCGCGCCGGTGGCACGATGCCGGCGGTGCTCAACGCCGCCAACGAGCAGGCCGTGGCCCTCTTCCTGGAGGAGCGCATTCCCTTCCTGGCGATTCCAGAGCTGATCGAGCGGGTCTGCGATCGCCACCGGCCCGACCTGCAGGCCGATCCAGCCCTGGACGACGTGCTGGCCGCCGATGGCTGGGCACGGATGGCGGTGCACGAGGCTGCCGCCACGATGGTGCCTGCCTCTGGCGCCACGGCCCAGCTCCTGCCCCGCTAAGCCATGGCGATCGCCCATCACCTGCTGCTCTGCGCCACGCCCAGCAAGCCACTGTGTGGGGATCCCGCCGTGGGGGCCGCCAGCTGGGAGCGGCTCAAACAGCTGGTGCGGGAGCTGGACCTGGAAAATCCGGCCCGGGCCGGCGGAATCGTGCTGCGGGGCAAGGCCGATTGCCTGCGGATCTGCGGCGGCGGCCCGGTCCTGCTGGTCTGGCCGGAGGGAATCTGGTATGGGGGCGTGACGCCGGAGCGGATCGAGCGGATTGTGCGGGAGCACATCCTTGGCGGCACCCCGATCGAAGCCTGGATTCTCAGGCGCACGCCGTTTGACCAGGCTGCCGTTCCAGTTGCTGGCGCAGCCACTGGGCCGTGAGCTGGTCCGACCAGCTGCCACCGGGGGCGTGAAAACCGTTGTGACCGCCACCGGGGGTCAGCACAACCTCAAGCGCGTCTTCCCGGGCCTCGAACGCACGCCCTCCCTCCCGCCGGCCGGCCAGGGCGACGGCGGGGGCGGCCGGAACCCAGGGGTCATCGAGGGCGTGGATCAGCAGGCTCGGCGGCAGGGAAGGCGCAGACTCCAGCAGTCCGGGCAGCGGACTGGCCTGGGCGTAGTAGTCATCCACCGAGGCGAAGCCCCAGCGGGGCGCGGTGATCAAGGCGTCGAAGCCGCGGATGCTGCGCACCTGGGCCAGGGCACGCCGCTCGGCCGGGCCGAGAGCCTGGGGATCGGCAAGGGTCTGGCGCCGCAGGCTGCGCAGCAACCAGCGCTCATAAAGCCGGTTGCGGGGCCGGCCGATCGCCGCCGAGCACGCCGCCAGGTCGAGCGGACTGCTGATCGCGACCAGCCCATCCAGCATCCGTTCCCCCTGCTGGGCGGCTCGCACCCCGTTCAGGAACACGGTCCCGCCCAGGGAGAACCCAACCCCGAAGAGCGGCCGCCCATCCGCCAGCTGCCGGGCTCGCCGCAGGGCCGGGGCCAGGTCTCCGTTGCAGCGGGCCGCGTAGGTGCCGGGGGCCAGGGAGCGGCCGGCGCCGGCCCCCCGCAGATTCAGGCGCAGCACCGCAAAGCCCGCCGCCTGCAGGGCCAGGCCCAGGCGGCGCACCCCGGTGGCCTGGCTGGAGCCCCCCAGGCCATGAAGCAACACCACCAGGGCGTGGGGCTGAACGCCCGCGGGACGATCGAGCAAGGCCAGCAACTGTTCGCCCTTCCCGATCGGGATCCGATGGGCCACCCCCCGATCGGCGGGGAAGCGGGGTCCCTGCAAGGTGTCCCGCAGGGTCTGCAGATCGGCGCCCCACCAGGGGGGCCGGGGCCGAAAGGGCGGAACCTCAACCGCATCAGGCATGGGCAGCAGCCTGGGGTTGCCCCTGCAGCCACTCCGCCAGGCCGATCGGCGCCACATCCGGGCCGCTGGTGATCTCGATGATGCGGCC
The DNA here is from genome assembly GCF_024345415.1 of Synechococcus sp. Tobar12-5m-g. GTDB lineage: Bacteria > Cyanobacteriota > Cyanobacteriia > PCC-6307 > Cyanobiaceae > Regnicoccus. The sequence goes on from NZ_JAGQBB010000017.1 coordinate 19,191, forward strand.
GGACGCAGCGGGAACCTGGAGGGCATCGAGGCAGACCCGGGCCACCAGGCGCCGCGGGATGCTGTTGCTCTCCTGCTGATCCGGGCCGCTGAAGCGAATGCCTTCGGCCTCGAGGTTCTGCTCCGTTTCCTTGAGCCCGCCGGGTCGCACCACCGTCCAGGCCAGGCCACTCTCCTGAAGCCAGCGCTCCCCCAGCCGCTTCCAGAGCAGGATCAGGCCGAACAGGTTGAGGGGATGGAAGAGGCGGCCGCTGCACAGGGAACTGACCAGCACCACCCGGCCCACCCCGGCGGCGCGGCAGGCGTCGATCTGGGAGCGCATCGCCAGGGCGTCCACCTGCAGAGGGCCGCTCAGGTCGATCGAAGGGCGCGCCCCGGTGGCGATCACCAGGACCTCCACCCCCTGCAAAGCCCGCTCCAGGGCTGGCTGGTCGCCAAGCTCAAGGCGGATCAGCTCGGCCCCCTCCAGGCCAGCCGGAACCAAGGAGCTGGGCCGCACGATCGCCCTGACCCGATAACCCCGTCCCAGGGCCTCCTGCACCACCCGCCAGCCGGTCTTTCCCGAGGCGCCGGTGACGGCCAGCATGCCTGGATTGGAAGGATCGGTCATGGAAGATCAGAAGACAGGGTCCAGTTCTCAGGGTTCACCGTCAAATCCATCTGCCTTGGATCAATCAGGTGTGTCAATCATGGCATCGGCCCGTAACTCCGCCGCGGATGGTCCGCCCTTCCTTCCCCTTCCTTCCCCTTCCTTCCTCCTGAGCAACTACTGCCGGCATCTCAGTCATGGGCATCTTGCCTTCGGATTTACAACTGAGCCGCCTTGCCCGATCTTGCCTAGGCCAACTCAGGCCCACGCATCCAACCTAATCTGTGGCACAGGCTGGCTCCTTGCTCACCTCAAGAAGCTTCTGGAGGCGCCGCTTGCGACGAGGCGTCAGGATCAATGATCCGTCTTCCGTGACAACGTGGTAACTGGCCAACGCCTGCAACCAACTCTGGGACTCCTCAGAACTTGGAGCGCCTGCAGCCTTGGTGCGCAGAAAGATCTCAACGGCCTGGGCAGGAAGATTGGTCCATGCATCGCCAATCCAAGGCTTCGGGCTTGTAACAAAGTGCAAGATTTTTGCAAAGCCAAGGCCGGGGTCGGAGAGAAAGTTGGCAGGGAGATAGAGGGGCGTCACGTTCCAGAGAGGGGAAAGAAAATGAATCGAACCAGCGAGAACGACATTCATGACATCCTGATCCTGGAGACGCAACGATAGGCCTTTGGCCAGAATTTTATCTCGCCCACGAATCAATTGATCAGCAATCGCCTCACGTCGCCAAACCTCCAGCGACAAGACGAGGACACCGGTATTGAAAACCTCGCCTCGGCGCGTTGAAACTCCTAACGCCCTCAGGTGGGGACGATAGAACAGGAAATAGGTTGATGGCTGACAGGCAGCGAATGGCATGTCGGGCGCTGCAGCAACGGCGACTCCTTCCGGGAGTTGGTCAATTAGCAGACGGAGGTCATCTTGAATGATGAGGTCCGTATCAAGGTAGATGACTCGATCAAGGCTGGATGGCAGGAGCTCTGCCAAGAGCCAACGTCCGTAGAACGCCGCAGCGTTGCCTTGGCAGCCCACGTTGTACGTTTGCAAGTGGGGGAAGCGGGAAGCGGATAGCTCGCCGAGCCAGTAGGTCACACAGGGCAGCCCGTGGCGCGCAGCCTCACTGGCCACGCGCGCTGGAAAGCCGCTGTCCGAGCCAAAGCAGACGAAGTGGACCGTTGGCGCCGGTGGGGCAGTGTGGCGCGCAATGGACCAGAACAGGGATGGGAGATGGGGCTCGACCGACGCGTCTGCACAGTGGCAGAGGTGCAGGTCAGGGACGGATGGCATAAATCGCTGATGCAGTGACGACGTTCGGAATGCAGTCGTTGATCCGTAGGCCATCGATTCGGCGTACAGGAGGCGGCAGCGTTATGCCGCGAAAAGCTATGAGGCGAGCCCGTGAACCCTCCAAGGAGGAACTACTTTAGGCGCATGACCACCAATCGAAGACGAACCTGGCGAAAGGCCTGATCAATTCGTTTGCAATTGATCGTACTCGATTCGAGGGAAGTTCAGGTGGGTCCTTGAATCACTTGCCCAGAACAGGACCGATGGTTGGCCGGGTTCCTCACACAATCGGGCGCCTGATTCAGGTCATTGATAAAAACCCTTGCGCAGGAATTCAACGGCCTCAGACAGTTGAATTGAGGGGCCAAGGCAAAGTCTGGGGGGAAAGGCTGCCCATGGCCCGGTTTCGGCCGCACAATGACGGCCTGGATCCCTGGCCATGGCCTCCCCCTCCTTCGACCTGGCCCCGCGCCGCTCACCGACGGGGGGAACGCCACTTGGGGGATCGCCGCCAGGCCCCAGGCCGCGTCAGTGGCAGCTGCGGCTGATCGAACTGCTGCGGCGCCGGCTGGAGCGAAGCGGAGCCGATGGCGAGGACGTGCTGATCCATGCCGGACCCGGAGCCGGCAAGACGCTCGGAGCCCTGCTCGCCTTCCAGCGCCTGCAGGGGGAAGGACGGCTCAGCCACCTGCTGGTGTTCTGCCACCGCAGCTCCATCGCCGCCCAGTGGCGCGCCGCCGCCAGCCAGCTCGGCCTCAACCTCGGCGATTGGCCCCTGGCCTCTGCCGATCCGGCCAGCGGCGCCGGACTGCTGCTCAGCTACCAGGGCGCGGCCCGCCAGATCGAGAGGCTCGAGCGGGAGCTGAGCTGGACCGCCAGCGCCCGGGTGCTGGCGGTGGCCGATGAGGTGCACCACCTCGGCATCGATCCGGAGGAACCGGAGGCCGCCGTCTGGGGCCAGGCCTTCCAGCTGCTCAGCCAGGGCTGTGTCCTGCGGCTCGGGCTGAGCGGCACCCCCTTCCGTGCCGACAACCTGGCCTTCCGCGCCGCCCGGCGCCACAGCCAATGGGAGCGGGGAGAACTGGTGGAGCGGATCGCCGCCGATCTCACCGTGGAGCCACGCCAGTTGATCGCGGCCGGGGATGTGCGCCCCCTGGAGTTCCGCTTCCAGGATGGCTGGGTCGACCACGGCCGCCTCGGCGACACCGAGCGCTCCGCACTCTCGGTGGAGCTGCGCGAGAGCTGGCGCGCCCGCAACCTGCGGCGGGCCATCCAGCCTGGCGATGCCAGCAGCATCGCCCTGCGGGTGCTGCTCCAGGCCCAGCGCCGCCTCGACAGGTTGCGCGCCACCGAGCACCCGGAGGCGGGCGGGCTGGTGATCGCCCGCGACATCGCCCATGCCAGGCGAATCACCGGCCTGCTCGAGGAGGAGGGGGATCGGGTCGTTCTGGTCCATTCCCAGGATCCCGAAGCGGCCACCCGCCTGCAGGCGTTCCGCCAGGGAGAAGCCAAGTGGCTGGTGAGCATCGACATGTGCGCCGAGGGGTTCGACGCCCCCCGCCTGCGGGTGGTGGCCTACCTGTCCACGGTGGTGACCCGCAGCCGCTTCCTCCAGGCCATCACCAGGGCGGTGCGGATGGAGGCCGGTCGCTGCGGCCTGGAGGGAATCCCGCGCCAGGCCTCCTACGTGTTCGCCCCCGCCGATCCGCGCCTGATCGCCTTTGCCCGCACCTGGTCGGTGGCGGAGCCCTACCAAATCCGGCCAGCGGCGATTCCCACGGACGCGGTCGCTGCTGGTGGCGCCAGTGGCGGCACCAGCCTTCCCCTCCAAGCCCTGGCCGAGGGTGTCGGCGAGGTCATCCGGCTGCGGGGGCCGGAGCTGCCGCGCTTCCTGAGCCGCCCTGCCTGATCCCCCTGGCAGCGGTCACACCATTGCCGTTGAAGAAAAAATGCGAAGTTGCGCGCAACAACCAGGCAGGTGATCGAGGCTGTCGCCAGCCTGATCCACCCTCGGGGCAGGACCATGGGCCAGGCGTCTCTCCATCGCGTGCTTGCGGCCCAGGTGAGCTGGGCGTCAGCTCGAATCGCCGCCCTCGACGGCCACGAACGCTACGAAGACAGCTTTGCGCTCACCGAGGAGTTCCGCGAGTGGATCCTCTGTGTGGACGACCATCCCGGTCGGCTCGAAGCCCTCCTGGCTCCCTTGCCTCCCTTGCGGCGACGAGCGGAGTGGCCCCCGGGCGAGCCACGCCAGCCGGAAGGATTCATCGAGTCCTGACCCTGAGGGCACACCCTGAAGGTCAGGCCCAGCCCAGACCCGCGCCCCGCTGGACAGCCACCCGCCGCCAGCGGCCTTGGTGCCCTAGGCTCAACTCATACTCACTCCGCTTAAGCCCGATGACGGTCGAGAATCCCACCGCTGACCAGCCGCCGGTGGAAAACCTGGTGATCGTCGGCTCCGGCCCGGCCGGATACACCGCTGCCATCTACGCCGCCCGCGCCAATCTCAGCCCCCTGCTGATCACCGGTTTCCAGGATGGCGGCATCCCCGGGGGTCAGCTGATGACCACCACCCATGTCGAGAACTATCCCGGCTTTCCCGATGGCATCCTCGGCCCCGACCTGATGGACCGGATGAAGGCCCAGGCGGAACGCTGGGGAACCCGGCTGGTGGAGGCCGATGCCGAGGCGATCGATCTGTCCCAGCGTCCCTACCGGGTGCGCGTCGAGGGCGAATGGGTACAGACCCAGGCCCTCATCCTGGCCACCGGCGCGAGCGCCAACCGGCTCGGCCTCCCCCAGGAGGAGAAGTTCTGGAGCCATGGCATCAGCGCCTGCGCCATCTGCGACGGGGCCACCCCCCAGTTCCGCAACGAGGAACTGGCCGTGGTGGGTGGGGGCGACTCCGCCTGCGAGGAGGCGGTGTACCTCACCAAGTACGGCAGCCACGTGCACCTGATCGTGCGGCGCGATTCCCTGCGGGCCAGCGCCGCCATGGCCGATCGGGTGCTGGCCAACCCCGCCATCACGGTGCACTGGAACCGGGCCCTGGTCGACGTCAGCGGTGACGACTGGCTCAGCAGCCTCACCCTGGGCGATCTCAACGGCGGCTCCAGCCTGGAGTTGCCGGTGCGCGGCCTCTTCTACGCGATCGGCCACACCCCCAACACCCGCCTGGTCCGTGACCAGCTGCAGGTGGATGCCAAGGGCTATCTGGTGACCACCCCCGGCCAGCCCGACACCAGCTGCGAAGGGGTGTTCGCCGCCGGCGATGTGGCCGATGCCCAGTGGCGCCAGGGGATCACCGCGGCGGGCAGCGGCTGCCAGGCCGCCCTGGCGGCGGAGCGCTGGCTGAGCCACCACGACCTGGCCGTGACCGTGACCCGCGCGGCGGTGGAGCCCGAGCCGGCCGGCGAACCGGTCGCCACGCTGGTGAGCGATGCCGAGAATTTCGATCCGGCTGCGCTCTGGCAGAAAGGCGGCTTTGCCCTGCGCAAGCTCTACCACGAGAGCGACAAGCCCCTGTTGGTGGTCTACACCTCGCCGAGCTGCGGCCCCTGCCACGTGCTCAAGCCCCAGCTCAAGCGTGTGCTGGGCGAACTGGGTGGCACCGCCCTCGGCGTCGAGATCGACATCGAGGCCGACCAGGAGATCGCCGTGCAAGCGGGAGTGAACGGCACCCCCACCGTGCAGCTGTTCTTCCACAAGCAACTGAAACAGCAATGGAAGGGCGTCAAGCAGCGCAGCGAATTCCGCAGCGCCATCGACACCCTCTTGCTGACACCGGTGCGTTGATCAGCGTCGCCGCGGGCCGCCGGGGCGGTTGCCGCCCGGGCGCGGGCCGGTGGTGCCCACGTTGCGCTCCCGGTAGGTGATGCGTCCCCGGGTGAGGTCGTAGGGGCTGATCTCAACGAGCACCTTGTCCCCGGCCAGCAGCTTGATGCGGAACTTGGTGAGCTTGCCGGCGGCGCGGCAGAGACACTGGTGACCGGAGGGCTGATCGAGGGTGACCAGGTAGAAGCCGTTGCCCTGTTCCTTCTCGATCACACCCGAGGTTTCGATCATGCGCGGCTGGTGCTCGATTCAGACAATCCCTTCACCATAAATTGGCGCCTCGCCACCTCAGCGGCGACTAGGGTCAGCGTCGGCCTGAACCAAAAGCATTTTGATCGCCCCCCCCCTGTCGTTGGACCTTGGCCTGCTGCTGATCTCCATCGGGGTGGTGAACCTCTGGAAAGCCCGCCAGAACGGCAGCGCCAGCTGACGCTGCCGGCCTCCCGCCCTGACCACCCTCCTGTTCCACAAGCCCTACGGCGTGCTCAGCCAGTTCACGGCCGAACCAGCCAGCCGCTGGAGCAGCCTCGCCGGTTTCATCGCCATCCCCGGGGTCTACGCCGCCGGCCGCCTCGACGCCGATAGTGAAGGGCTGTTGCTGCTCACCAGCAACGGCGCCCTGCAGCAGCGACTCACCGATCCCCGCCGGGGCCACTGGCGCCGCTACTGGGTGCAGGTGGAGGGGACTCCCAGAGCCAGCAGCCTGGAGGCCCTCCGCTCCGGGTTGATCGTGCAAGGGAAGCGAACCCTGCCGGCCCGGGCCGCCATCCTGAGGGATCCACCCCAGACACCACGGGATCCGCCGGTTCGCCACCGTCTCACGGTTCCGACCAGCTGGTTGCAGCTGGAGCTATGCGAAGGACGGAACCGCCAGGTGCGCCGCATGACGGCGGCGGTGGGCCTGCCCACCCTGCGGCTGATCCGCAGCGCCATCGACCTGATGGACGGGGAACCGGCCCTCAGCCTCAGCGGGTTGGAGCCGGGTCAGTGGCGCCTGCCGAGCGAGCGGGAAAGCAAACGGCTGCAAGCGCTGTTGCGCCGATCAGAATCCCATTCCCCGGGCCCTGGCGGGTAGGGAGGCTTGGCCAGGGGTCAGCCGATCACCTTCTGCAGCTCCCGCGCCGTCTGGAGTTGGCCGTAGTAGTAGTTGGCGCGGGAGCGCCGATCGGCATCCTCCAGGGAATCGAAGGCATCGAAGCCCACGGTGAGCCAGAGTTCATGGCCGCAGATGCGGTTCAGCTCCGCCACCGCCTCCTGCTCGAGGTTGGCGAGCCGGCGCTGCAGGTTCTTGATCTGGGCAATGGACATGGCAGGGCTGGGCAGGGAAGGATCGGAACTCGGCGGGGACGTCGCCCGGCGAACGCACGGGGCGAGAGCCATAGTACATCTGAACTGATCAGAAGGGGAGCTTCTTCTTGACGTCCTTGGCCAGGTCCACGTCCATCTCCCGCAACCGCTTGAGGATCGTGCCGAAGTACTCCTTCAGGTAGTCCTCCAGGTGGGTCGTGGCCGCCGGGTCGAGATCGAAGGCCGCGTAGCTCTCCTGCATCGGCGCCTCCAGGCTGACGCCGCCGCCCGTCACCTCGGCGAAGGCCAGACGCTCGGCCACGTTCACACCCGGCTCGAAGAAGGAGGCGAAGGCCTGCATCATCCGAATCAGGACCGGCCGCACCCGGAACACCCGGGCCGGCTTGCCGCTGTACTTCTCACAGAGCTGGGTGAGCTCGCCGGTGTTCCATGCCTTGGGTCCAACCACGGGATAGGCGTGCTGGATCGTGGCCGGGTGATCCAGGGCCGCCACCGCAAAGCGGGCCACGTCCTGGGTGTTCATGTAGGCGATGGGGGTCGGCGTGCCACTCACCCACACCGTCTGGCTCTCCAGCACCGGCATGGCGAACTGGCCGATCACCCCCTGCATGAAGGCCACGCAGCGCAGGATCGTGTAGTCGAGGCCCGAGCCGATCAGGGCCTGCTCGGTGCAGTACTTGATGTCCATCAGCGGCACGTTGCGGTGCTTCTCGGCGTCGAGCAGGGAAACAAAGACAAAGCGCTGGACGCCCGCCTGCAGGCAGGCCTGGATCAGGTTGAGCTTGCCGGTCCAGTCGATCGTGTAGATGCTTTCGCTGTCGGTCGCCCGAGCCGTGGCCGCATCGATCACCGCATCCTGGCCCTCCAGGGCATAGAGGAGGCTGTCCGGTTCGAGCAGGTTGCCCCGGGTGAGCTCGCAGCCCCATTCCTGCAGAAACGCGGCCTTGCGGGGTGAACGAACCATGCAGCGCACCTGGTGCCCCTGATCGAGGGCGCGGCGGGCGATCTGGCGACCGAGGGTTCCCGTGGCGCCAACGACCAGAACCTGCATGAACCACCGGCATGGAGGGGGAGCCTAGGGCTGCGGCCGGGGGCGACGCGGGCGCTGCTCAGTCTTTCTGGAGCTTGAGCAGAACCGCGCCGCCGACCAGGCCCACCGGAATCAACACCCAGAAGATCGCTGCGATGCCGAAGATTTCAGAGGCCATGACAGGTGGCGGCAAGAGCTACCCATTGTGCGCCCCCGCCACCTCCAGCACCACGGCCAAGGGGGCCTCCGTGCGCAGCTGGCCCGGCATCACGCCGCTGACGGCGGCAGACCAGCCCGCCGCCCGCAGCGCTTCCACCAGAGCAGCCATCCCCGGGGGGCCACGCCCCAGCCTCCGGCCGATCTCCGCCGTGGGCCAGCTGCGGGCCGGTAGGCCCCCATCCGCCGCCAGGGCGGCGTGGAGCCGCGCCGCTGCCCGGCAGAGGCTGGGGTCCTCAGCCGGGACGGCCATCGCCACCAGGGTGGGGCCGTGCTGCAGGGGCCCGATCCAGAGCGGTCCGCTCACCGCCAGGGGCCGATCCGGGCCGCAACAGCCCGCCCAACTGCGCAGGTTCACCAACGGCTGCACCTGTTGATCACCGCAGCGGTGGCAGTAGGCCACCATCCCCAGCTGGTTCTCCTCCCCGGGCTCAAGGCGACGCCGCAGGCGCACCGCCGTCCGGAAGGTGCGCCCCTCGCTGAAGCTGAACAGGGGCTCCACCCCCCGGCCCATGGCCCAGGCCGTCCGGGCGATCACGCCCAGCTGCAGCCGCAGGGCCAGCTCCCAGCTGGCCGGATGGGCCCGGGCCGCCGCCCCCAGCAGCCGGATCGCCGCCGGCCGGTCATGGCCGGTGGGGGAGCGACCGTCGGTGCTGGCCAGGTAGAGCACGCCGCCGAAGCCGACGGCCTCCAGGGCCAGGGGCAGGAGGGCGGTGGGGCAACCGAAGGCATCGAGGTCGACCAGCTCGAACCGCTCCTCCCTAATCAGACAATCGGCCAGCAACTTCTGGGCGGTGAGGCAGGTCACCCGCAACGGCACCACCGGCCGCAGCCGCAGGGGGGCGAGGTTGGCCTGCAGCAGGGGCAAGCGGTCGGGATCGGCGTCGTTGGCCCAGACGGATGCGGCTGCCGCCTCCTGGCCATAGCGCAGGGCGCGGATGCCGCAACCGGCCATCAGATCCAGCACCCGCAGCGGGCCCCGGCTCGCCAGGTGGCGCGCCAGCAGCACACCCAGGTCCCGGGCCGGCCGCGAGGCGGCCTGGAAGAAGCCAGCCCCGAGGCGCAGTCGCGCTGATGCTTCGCAATAGTGAGTGGAGTCCTGCGTGGGTTCTGCTCCCTTGGTGACGACCCTGCTCCAGCCTGTCGCAACGATGGGCGCCGATTGGGGCCGTCAGGCGATCTGGCACTGGCGGGGCCTGGCCTGCCACTGGCGGGTGCTGGGGGATCCTGGCCACCCGCCCCTGCTGCTGCTGCACGGCTTCGCCTGTGGTTCCGGCCACTGGCGCCACACGGCCGGGCCCCTGGCAGCGGCCGGTTGGTGCGTATACGGACTGGATCTGATCGGCTTCGGCGGCTCAGCCCAACCTGCACTCAGGCTCGACAACCGGATCTGGGCCCGCCAGGCCCGGGCTTTCCTGGAAGAGGTGGTCCAGGCTCCCGCCGTCCTGGTGGGCCATTCGCTCGGCAGCCTGGTGGCCCTCAGCTGCGCCACCTTCTTCCCGGGCTGGGTGCGGGCCGTGGCGGCCGCCACCCTGCCCGATCCCACACTGTTGATCACCCTGCCGCGGCGGCGCGCCCCCTGGCGGCGGCGCCTGAAACGGCTGGTGGTGACCCTGCTCTGCCGGCTGTTGCCCCTGGAGCTGCTGGTGCCGCTGATCGCCCGCACCCCACTGCTGGATCTGGGCCTTCAATCGGCCTACAACCGGCCGGTGATCGGGGATCGGGAGCTGCATCAGCTGATCGCCAGACCAGCCCGGCGTCCCACCGCCGCCTGGGCCTTGCGGGGCATGAGCATCGGCATGGCCCTTCGGCCGCGGGCTGCCACCGCCGCGGCGCTGCTGGATCGCATGGGCCAACCCCTGCTGGTGCTCTGGGGCGGGGCCGACCGGCTGGTGCCGATCGAGGTGTCGCGGCAGCTGGCAAGGCACAAGCCCGATCTGGAACTGGTGGTGCTCGATGGCATCGGCCATTGCCCCCAGGATGAGGCCGCCGGCCCATTTGTTGGGCTGCTGCTCGACTGGCTGAGCCGCCTCCCGGCCCCGGCCCCAACCGGGCCGCGGCCACCCCTGAAGGCGGCCACGTAATTTGGGTGCTGGCGAGCGCTGCGGGCATGAAGCACACCCTTTCGGTGCTGGTCGAAGACGAATCCGGTGCCCTCAGCCGGATCTCCGGGCTGTTCGCAAGGCGCGGCTTCAACATCGAGAGCCTGGCGGTCGGCCCGGCCGAGCGCCAGGGGGTCTCACGGCTGACGATGGTGGTCGAAGGCGACGCCTCCACCCTTCAGCAGATGACCAAGCAGCTCAACAAGCTGGTCAATGTGCTGAATGTGATCGACCTCACCACGATTCCGGCGGTGGAGCGGGAGTTGATGCTGTTGAAAGTGGCGGCGCCACCGGAGCGGCGCTCGGAAATCCTCGACCTGGTCCAGGTGTTCCGCGCCAATGTGGTGGATGTGGCCGACAACGCCCTGATCCTCGAAGTGGTGGGGGACCCCGGCAAGCTCGTGGCGATCGAGCAGATCCTCGAGGCCTACGGCATCCTGGAGATCGTTCGCACGGGCCGGGTTGCCCTGGAGCGGGCTTCCGGGGTGAACACGGCCTTCCTGAAGGTCACCGCCTCCGACAAGCGGGTGCCGGCCTGAAGCTCCGCCAATGGTTTGCCCTTGAACTCAGGGTTTGCCCTTGATCAGGGTGCCGCCCTCCACCAAGGTGGCCGTGATCAGCCGGTCGCCCTGCCGGATCTGATCCACCACCTCCATGCCTTTCACCACCCGGCCGAACACCGCATAGCGGCCGTCCAGCTCCACCAGCGGCCGCAGGGCGAAATAGAACTGGGCGCTGGCGGAATTGGGGTCGGCCGAGCGGGCCATCGCAATCGCGCCCCGTTCGTGGAGCAGCTTCAACTTGCCGAGCTGGGTGGGATCGAGCAACTCCTGGCCATAGCGGGGGTCAGCCTCCCCCTTCAGCCCGATTTCCAGGGGGATGGTGCGTGGCTGGCCCGTGGCTGTGTCGATGAAGCCGCCACTTCCATAGAGGCTGGATGACACCTTCGGATCGGCGCTCTGGGGATCGCCACCCTGAACAACGAAGGGGGAAGGCTCCCGCACCACCCGGTGGAACACCGTGTTGTTGTAGGTGCCGCGGCGCACCAGATCGACGAAGTTGCCGGCGGTCAGCGGGGCCGCCTCTCCGATCAGGGACACCTGAATCTCGCCACGGCTGGTCTTGAGGGCCACCAGGGCCCTGCCGCTCAGGCACGGGGTGGTGGCGGTGGCACAGCCGACACCGGCCTTGCCTGGATCGGCAGCGCAGGCGGTGAGGCCAACCGGCGCGAACAGCAACAGCGCCAGCAGGAGGACGCGGGTGAGGGGAACGGCCATGCCGATCAAACGCCCTCCAGGGGAACCTTGAGGAAGCGGGCCAGCTCGGCGCCGCTCTGCTCCAGCTGGGCCAGGGGCAGGGGCTCACCCACCCGGGTCAGCGGCAGATCGCGGCGCCCCTGAAGACGCAGGGCCAGGCGTCGGCGGGGATTGAGCCCGTCGCGCACGTCCACCTTCACCGCCTGGATGTCCCGCAGGGGGATGTCGATGGAAATCCGTTGGCGAAAGCCCCGGCGGCTGATCGTGGCGGTGCCCGTGGCCTGGTCGAAGCGGTTGCTGCCCGAGCCCAGGTCGATGGCGATCACTCCCCACAGATAGGAGGCCAAAAGCAGGGCCGCCAGGCCGTAGGCCCCCATCACCAGCCCCTGGGGAACCCAGGCGAGGGCGGCGGGGTGACCGATCGGCAGCAGGTCGATGCCCAGGCGGCTGGAAAGGCTGGTGAGCAGGAAGCCTGCGCCACCGGCGCTCACCGCCGCCGCCACCACCAGGTTCGACGGTCGCCGGGATCCCAGCACGGGTTGATCGAGCAGCTGGGAGGTGTTGCCGGCCGGGGGCCGGGGCGGCGAGGCGGCCGAGGAAGGGACCGAAGCCATGGCGGGCATGGGGGAGCGATGTTCTGCCATCTTCGCCTTCCCACCGCGAGGCCGTGCTCGGGGGCGTTGCAACCCCGCAGCGGTGAATGGGAAGAAATGCTTAAAGCCCAGCCATGGGAAGCCATGTCAGGCCGTTGCGACCAGTCCCGGCCTCCCCTCGAACGTTGTTACGATCGCCGGGTCTTACATCAAGCAGCGGGTTCTCCACCTGCCTATGCACCCATGACGATTGCCCTAGGGCGCGCGCCGGCGACACGGGGATGGTTCGATGTCCTCGACGACTGGCTCAAGCGCGACCGGTTTGTTTTTGTCGGCTGGTCCGGCCTGTTGCTGTTCCCCACCGCTTACCTGGCGTTGGGCGGCTGGCTGACCGGCACCACCTTCGCCACCTCCTGGTACACCCACGGCATCGCCAGCAGCTACCTGGAGGGCTGCAACTTCCTCACCGCCGCCGTCAGCACCCCCGCTGATGCGATGGGCCACAGCCTGCTGCTGCTCTGGGGCCCGGAAGCCCAGGGTGACTTCGTGCGCTGGGTGCAACTGGGCGGTCTCTGGCCGTTCGTGGCCTTGCACGGTGCCTTCTCCTTGATCGGCTTCATGCTGCGCCAGTTCGAGATCGCCCGGCTGGTGGGAATCCGCCCTTACAACGCGATCGCCTTCTCCGGGCCGATCGCCGTGTTCGTGAGCGTGTTCCTGATCTATCCGCTGGGCCAGAGCAGCTGGTTCTTCGCTCCCAGCTTCGGTGTGGCGGCGATCTTCCGCTTCCTGCTGTTCCTGCAGGGCTTCCACAACTGGACGCTGAACCCCTTCCACATGATGGGGGTGGCCGGCATCCTGGGCGGTGCGCTGCTGTGCGCCATCCACGGCGCCACGGTGGAGAACACCCTGTTCGAGGATTCCGAGCAGGCGAACACCTTCAAGGCGTTCGAGCCCACCCAGGAGGAGGAAACCTATTCGATGGTCACAGCCAACCGCTTCTGGAGCCAGATCTTCGGGATCGCCTTCTCCAACAAGCGCTGGCTGCACTTCTTCATGCTGTTCGTGCCGGTGATGGGTCTGTGGACCAGCAGCATCGGCATCATCGGCCTGGCGCTGAACCTGCGGGCCTACGACTTCGTGAGCCAGGAGATCCGCGCCGCCGAGGACCCCGAGTTCGAGACCTTCTACACGAAGAACATTCTTCTCAATGAAGGTCTGCGTGCCTGGATGGCACCGGCCGACCAGCCCCATGAAAACTTCGTCTTCCCTGAGGAGGTCCTGCCCCGTGGTAACGCTCTCTAGTCCCTCCCTTGTCGCCGTCGGCGGCAAGGACCTCGACTCCACCGGATATGCCTGGTGGGCCGGTAATGCCCGCCTGATCAATCTCTCCGGCCGTCTGCTCGGGGCCCACGTGGCCCACGCCGGCCTGATGGTCTTCTGGGCCGGCGCGATGATGCTGTTTGAAGTGAGTCACTTCAGCTTCGACAAGCCCATGTACGAACAGGGCCTGATCCTGTTCCCCCACGTGGCCACCCTGGGCTATGGCGTCGGCCCCGGTGGTGAGGTCACCAGCCTCTACCCCTTCTTCGTGGTGGGGGTGTTGCACCTGATCAGCTCGGCTGTGCTCGGCCTGGGCGGCCTGTATCACGCCTTGCGCGGCCCGGAGATTCTGGAGAACTACTCCTCCTTCTTCTCCCAGGACTGGCGTGACAAGAACCAGATGACCAACATCATCGGCTACCACCTCATCTTGCTCGGTGTCGGTGCCCTGCTGCTGGTGTTCAAGGCGATGTTCTTCGGCGGTGTGTACGACACCTGGGCGCCTGGCGGTGGCGACGTGCGGATGATCACCAATCCCACCTTGAGCCCGGCCGTGATCTTCGGCTACCTCACCGCCGCACCCTTCGGAGGCGAGGGCTGGATCATCGGGGTGAACTCGATGGAGGACATCATCGGTGGCCACATCTGGATCGGCCTGATCTGCATCTTTGGTGGCATCTGGCACGTGATCACCAAGCCGTTCGGCTGGGTGCGACGCGCCTTCATCTGGAACGGTGAGGCCTACCTGAGCTACAGCCTGGGGGCCCTGAGCCTGATGAGCTTCATCGCCTCCACCTACATCTGGTTCAACAACACCGCCTACCCCTCTGAGTTCTACGGGCCCACCAACGCCGAATCCTCCCAGGCTCAGAGTTTCACCTTCCTGGTGCGTGACCAGCGCCTCGGCGCCAACATCGGATCGGCCATGGGCCCCACCGGCCTGGGCAAATACCTGATGCGTTCACCCACCGGTGAGATCATCTTTGGCGGAGAAACCATGCGCTTCTGGGACTTCCGCGGCCCCTGGCTCGAGCCCCTGCGTGGTCCCAATGGCCTCAGCCTCGACAAGCTCCAAAATGACATTCAGCCCTGGCAAGTGCGCCGGGCCGCTGAATACATGACCCATGCCCCGAACGCGTCGCTCAATTCCGTGGGCGGCATCATCACCGAACCCAACTCGGTGAACTTCGTGAACGTGCGTCAGTGGCTTTCGGCCACCCAGTTTGTTCTGGCCTTCTTCTTCCTGGTGGGTCACCTGTGGCATGCGGGACGGGCCCGCGCCGCGGCCGCCGGTTTCGAGAAGGGCATCGACCGCAAGGCCGAACCAACCCTGGCGATGCCCGATCTCGACTGAGTCGTGCCTCGAATTGATTCCTCTGAGGATCGATCCAACCCCCGGCCCTGCGGGGGTTTTTTCATGGTCAACGCCACGGGGTTGGCCTGATCACTCCAGCAGCCAACGGCGCACCAGCGGAAGGCTCAGTCCGATCACATTGCTGAAACAACCCTCAATCCGCTCCACCATCAAACCGCCGCGGCCCTCAAGGGCAAAGCCGCCGGCACAGAGCAAGGGCTCACCACTGGCGACATAGGCCTCGATCTCCACCTCTGTCAAGGCGGCGAACAGCACCCGGGTGGTCACCGTGGCAAGCAGGGGTGCCGCCAGGGGGTTCTCCCCCCTGAGCAGGCAATGGCCGGTGTGGAGCTCCCCCCAACGGCCCGCCATCCGTCGCCAGCGCCGGCTCGCCTGAGCAGCATCGCCGGGCTTGCCGAACACCTCCCCCTCGAACTCCAGCACCGAATCGCAACCCAACACCGGGTGCCCGGGCCGCCCGCCAGGGGCTGCGGCCCCGAGGGCAACCACGGCCGCCGCCTTCGCCTCGGCGAGCCGCTGCACCAGCTGGCGGGGGTCGCGGCAGGCCGCCGCAGCGGCGATCGCCTCCTCATCGACGCCGCTCACCTGGACGCGGTGGGGAATAGCCGCTTGCTGGAGCAGGCGTCGGCGTGCCGGTGAAGCGGAGGCGAGCAGGAGGGGCTGCATCAGAATGGCCTCTCGAGTGGTTGAACGGTGGCTCCCATCCTGCGTCGCGTCCGCTCCTGACCGTCCGGGAGAATCAGAACCATGGACCTGGAGACCCCCCCCAACGACGGCCGTTCGTTCAGCCGGGCCGCCAGCGCCCTGCGCTGCCTGCCGTTCCGACGGGCCTTCTACGCCCTGGTGCAAGGGGAGGCGATCAGCAGCGAGGCCCTCTGCGACCGCCCCGACTGGCGCAGCTTCTGCTTTCTGTCGATGGGTCCACAGCGGGTCGAAGACCACTTCATCTGGCTGATCCGGCTCGGGGTGCTGCGCCGTGAGGTGGACGGCCAGGGGCTGACCGATCGGGTTCGGCTGACACCGATGGGGCGCCAGTTGCTCGCCGGCTTCCCCGAGGAAATCCCCCGGGCCGGCCTGGCCGAGCGGATCCACCAGAATCTGCGCCGCCACCGGCCCCGTCTGTGAACAGCGGCCAGCCAACGCACCCTGGGGCGCTGATGGTGCTCGGCACCAGCAGTGGCGCCGGCAAATCCCTGATGACCGCGGCCCTCTGTCGGGTGCTGCGGCGACGGGGCGAGGTCCCGCTGCCCTTCAAGGGCCAGAACATGAGCCTGAACGCCTGGGTGGATGCGGCCGGCGGCGAGATGGCCTACAGCCAGGCCCTTCAGTCCTGGGCGGCGGGGCTGGAGCCGGAAGTGGCGATGAACCCGGTGCTGCTCAAGCCCCAGGGCGACAACACCAGCGAGGTGATCCACCTGGGGCGTTCGGTGGGCATCGCCCGCGCCGAGCACTACTACCGCGACTGGTTCCGGCCGGGCTGGGCGGCGATCCGCACAGGATTGAGCAGCCTCAGGACCTCCCATCCCAGCGGACGGCTGGTGCTGGAGGGGGCCGGCAGCCCGGTGGAGGTGAACCTGCAGGCCCGCGATCTCACCAACCTGCGCCTCGCCCAGTTCCTGCGGGCCCGCTGCCTGCTGGTGGCCGACATCGAGCGCGGCGGGGTGTTCGCCCAGATCGTGGGCACCCTGGCCCTGCTGCGGCCGGTGGAGCGGCCCCTGATCAAAGGGATCCTGATTAACCGCTTCCGCGGCCGGCGAGAGCTCTTCGATGAAGGCCGCCTCTGGCTGGAGCGGCAGACGGGGATTCCGGTGCTGGGGGTGATGCCCTGGCTCGATGAGCTGTTTCCCCCCGAGGATTCGCTCGATCTGCTGGAGCGGCGCGCCCGCAAACCCGACGCGGAGCTGGAGATCGCCGTGGTGCGCCTGCCGTCGATCAGCAACTTCTCCGATTTCGATCCGCTCGAAGCGGAACCCAGCGTTCGGCTGCGCTGGATCAGGCCGGGCGAGCCCCTTGGACAACCGGCCGCCGTGATTCTGCCGGGCAGCAAGCAGACCCTCCGGGACCTGTCGGCGCTGCAGGCCAGCCCGCTGGCCGACGCATTGCGGCATCACGTCGAAGGGGGAGGCCATCTGTTCGGAATCTGTGGCGGCCTGCAGATGCTGGGGCAGAGGCTGCACGACCCAGAGCGCCTGGAAGGAAGCGGTGCGGACGCTGCCGTGGAGAAAGGGCTGGGCTATCTGCCCTTGGACACCCGCTTCGGCGGCGCGAAAGCCTTGCGCCAACGACGCAGCAGGGCCCTTTGGCCTGGCATCGCCGCCGCCGAACTGGCCGGCTTCGAGCTCCACCGGGGGGTAAGCAACTGCACCGATCCCCAGGCCTGCCACCCGCTGGCGGAAGCAGATGGCCTGGGCTGGTGGCGAAGCGGCCGGTGCGAGATGGAGGGAACGGAACCGTGCGGAAGCGTGGCAGGCACCTATCTGCATGGAGTGTTCGACAATGGCCCCTGGCGCCGAGGCTGGCTCAATCACCTGCGTGCCGGCCTGGGCCTGGCCCCCCTCAACGAGCTGGTACCCGATCACGCCAATCACCGCGAGCAGCTACTGGATCGCCTCGCTGATGCGTTCGAGGCCCATGTGAACCTGCTGCCCCTGTTGGGCCGAGATTAGGCTGCATCGAACCGGCAGCTCCGGGTGTCAGGCATTGCCCCAGACCGCTTTTTTCAATGGCGCGAGCATCAGCCTGCAGCCTTCCAGTCAGGCCCAGCGCACCCCGGCCGTGACAACCCGATCAACTTCAGCCAAACCAGGATCGGGTCGTGCTCAGCAAAACCACCTTTCCGGCATTGAAAACGCTGGGGGAGCAGGCTTGACTGATCGTTCTGATCTTGCCTTGGTGAGCAGCGATGCCGCCGCGCTGCTGGGCCCCTCCTCCTTCGAGCTGGTGGCCTGAACGGCATGGGGCAGGAGGTGCTCATACAGTGGCCCAACGGCCAGACCAGCCGGGTGGATACCGGTGTGGCCTGGCTGGAGGCCGCCCGCAGAGCCGATCAGGCCATCCCCACCGGCTGCCTGGGGGGAAGTTGTGGGGCCTGTGAAATCGAGGTGAACGGCCAGGTGGTGCGCGCCTGCATCAGCGCCGTGCCGCCGGCGCGCAGCGGTCAGCTGCAAGTGGATTTAGCCAGTGATCCCTACTGGTGAAGCACGTCGCCCTGGCTTCAGGCTGCGGCCTGCGGCAGCTCCCCTTCCACCAGGAACGACTCCCGGGGAAAGCGATGCACCGTCCCATCGTCATGGCACAGAAAAGAGGCGTGATCACCCGTTGACCTCCGTTGACCTCGCAGGTGAACTCCACTGGATCGAAGGGTGTAGAGCCCAGGGGCCATGGAAAACTCGCGAGCGGATCCTCGCTGGATCAACCCTGCTGGATCAGCCCACCCCCCAGCAGCAGGTCACTGGCGTAGAACACCGCCGCCTGCCCCGGTGCAATCGAGAACTGTTCCTCTTCGAACTCCAGCCGGCCGCGAAAGGGCCGCTCTGCGGCCTGATCAGCGGCCGTTGCCGGCAGGGGTGTGAGCAGGGCCCGCACGGGCCCACTGCGATAGCGCACCTGCACCTCCAGGTCCAGAGGCTCGGTGGGGGGATCGATCGACACCCAGTTGATCGCTCCCACAACGCAGCTGGAGCGGGCGGCTTCGGCGCGGGGGGCCACCACCACCCGGTTCAGGGCGGCGTCAAGCCGCACCACATGCAACGGCTCGCGCCAGGCAACCCCGAGCCCCTTGCGCTGGCCGATCGTGAAGTGCTCAAGGCCGTCATGATGGCCGATCACCGTCCCGTCCGCCAGCACGATCTCCCCCTGCCGAGGGGGCAGGTAGGCATCCAGAAAGGCCTTCATCGAGCCGTGGTGATCGGCCAGGCAAAGGTCCTGGCTTTCCGGCTTGTGGGCCGTGCGCAGCCCCTGCCGCTCCGCCTCGAGGCGGGTGTCCGCCTTGGTGATTTCCCCGAGCGGAAACACCAGCCGCCCCAGCACATCCTGGGGCAGGTCGTAGAGGAAGTAGCTCTGGTCCTTGCTGGCATCGAGGCCCCGCAAGAGCTGGGTGCGGCCGTTGGGGCTCTGCTCTGCCGAGCGCAACCGGGCGTAGTGACCGGTGGCCACGCGCGCGATGCCTCGTTCCGCCTTGGCCCAATCGAGCATCGGGGTGAACTTCACCTCCCGGTTGCAGCGGGAGCAGGGCAGGGGGGTGACGCCGCCGGCGTAGCCCTCCACCAGGAAATCGACGATCTGCTCCTGGAAGTGTGCGCGGGAATCCACCACGTGGTGGGGAACCGCCAACTGCTCGCAAAGGCCGGCCGCATCCACCAGCCCCTCGGCGCAGCAGCTGCCCTTGCCGCTCATCAGCCAGAGGGTGATCCCCTCCACCTGCCAGCCGGCTTCCACCAGAAGGGCAGCGCTGAGGGAACTGTCGACGCCGCCGGAGAGGCCCACGGCCACCCGATGCTCGCCCGGCCAGGCGCGCAACCGCTCGATCGCCGCGGCCGTGGCGGGAGGGGCGGGGGCGGAGACGGAACGGGTCACAGCGGAGGGCCTCGACGCGGAAACGAAGCGGCCTGCGACAGAACTCCCATCATGGAACCAGCCCGCGCCGCCCTTGCCGTGCCCCCCTGGCCCGCCCGTGATGCCGCCCACCTTCTGGTGCACTCCGACCAGATGGCGGCCCTTGAGGCGGAGCTGTTCGCCAGCGGGCTGCCCATCGAGGCCCTGATGGAGAAGGCTGCCCTGCAGATCAGCCGGCGGCTGCTCGCCGAGCCGGCCCTGCTGGCTGGGGGGGTGGTGGTGCTGGTGGGACCCGGTCACAACGGCGGCGATGGGCTGGTGGTGGCCCGGGAGCTGCACCTGGCCGGCATCGACGTGACGCTCTGGTGCCCCTTCGAGCGCCGCAAACCGCTCACGGACGCCCACTGGCGCCACGCCCTCTGGCTGGGCCTGGCGTGGAGCACCACCAGCCCGGATCCAACCGACCCCCGCCTCTGGATCGATGCCCTGTTCGGCATCGGCCAGCACCGCCCCCCCGGGGAGGCGATCGAGCGCCTGCTGGCAGCCCGCCAGCTGGAGCGGCCCGGCCACCTGGTGGCGATCGATGCGCCCACCGGCCTCTGCGCCGACAGCGGTCGGGTGCTGGGGGGCGCTGCCGCCTGCGCCAGCCGCACCTTCTGCCTGGGGCTGCGCAAGCAGGGGCTGGTGCAGGACAGCGCCCTGGCCTGGGTGGGGGAGCTGGAGCGTCTCGACCTGGGACTGCCGGCCGCCCGGCTCAACGCCCTGCCGGCGGACCAGCCCCTGGGCCTGACGGCGGCGGATCTGGCTTCCGCCCCCTGGCCCAAGCCCCCCCCGGCGGCGGCGAAGTACGGGCGGGGCCGTTTGCTGGTGGTGGCCGGCAGCAACGCCTATCGCGGCGCTGCCCTGCTCAGCCTGCTGGGGGCAAGCGCCAGCGGTTGCGGCAGCCTGCGGGCCGCCGTGCCGCTCCCGGTGGCTGAAGGCCTCTGGGCCGTGCAACCCCACGTGGTGGCGCACCGTGCCCTGGCCAGCACAGGCTCCGGGGGCCTCTGCCTGGCGGCTCTGGGGGAAGCGGGCGCCCTGGATCGCCTCGACGCGGTGCTGCTCGGCCCGGGCATCGGCGGCGCCAACGTCGGCGATGGTGAGGATGCAGCCGATCAATCCCTGGCCTGGCAGGCGCTGCAGGCGTTTGGTGGCCTGCTGGTAGTCGATGCCGATGGACTCAACCGCCTGGCCGCCGGCGCGGCGGGCAGGCCTGGCGAGGCCTGGCTGCGGGGGCGCCGGGGTGCCACCTGGCTGACGCCCCATGCCGGCGAGTTCGCCCGGCTCTTCCCTGACCTGGCGGGGGAGCCGCCGCTGGAAGCCGCCGCCGCCGCCGCCGCCCGCTCTGGTGCCACCGTGCTGCTCAAGGGGGCCCGCAGTGTGGTGGCCGCGGCCAATGGCCGCCGCTGGCAGCTGCTGGAGGCCGCCGCCCCGGCCGCCCGCGCCGGGCTGGGGGATGTGCTGGCAGGCTATGCCGCAGGCCGTGGAGCCACCGGTGGTATCGAACCGGAGTGTGGCCAGGATGGGGAGCTGCTGGCGGCCGCCGCCCTGGAGCATGCCCAGGCCGGCCTGCAGTGCTGCCGGATGTTCGGCGCCGGCGCCGCCACGCCCCAGGCGATCGCCGCCCGGCTGTCCCGGCAACTGTTCTGTTTTGCAAGCAAGGCCGTGAAAGGTTGTTGAAAACACACCCCACCAGGCCAATTGCCTGGAGATTGGCAAAACTTTTCGGGTTTTCATGGCTGTCGCCAGTCTTCAGTCCCGGGACAGCGGCCGCAGGCGCAGGACGGATTCAATCCATTGGTACCTGACCTCGATCGGCCGCGAGCCGCTGCTCACCCCGGCTGAGGAAATCGAACTCGGCAACCAGGTCCAGACGATGATGCGCCTGCTGGAGGGCGACGAACCGGCCGAAGCCCCCGGCAAGCACAACCAGGTGATGCGGGTCGGCCGCCGGGCCAAGCAGCGCATGATCAAAGCCAACCTCCGGCTGGTGGTCAGCGTGGCCAAGAAGTACCAGGGCAAAGGGCTTGAGCTGCTCGACCTCGTCCAGGAGGGTTCCCTGGGGCTCGAGCGGGCTGTCGAGAAGTTCGACCCCACCCGGGGTTACAAGTTCTCCACCTATGCCTTCTGGTGGATCCGCCAGAGCATGACCCGGGGGATCGCCTGCCAGTCGCGCACGATCCGGCTGCCCGTCCACCTCGGTGAGCGATTGAACGCCGTTCGCCGCGTCAGCCTGGAGCTGGCCCAGAAGCTCGGGGCGATGCCCAGCCGCCTGGAGATCGCCGAGGCGATGGCGATTCCGATCGAGGAGCTCGACGGGCTGTTACGCCAATCTCTCACCACCTCCAGCCTGGATGCTCCCGTGAATGGCCAGGACGGCCGCAGCGCCCTGGGTGATCTGATCGCCTGCCCAGCCAGCCAGGAGCCCCTCGAGCTGATGCAACAGGCGATGGACCACGACCAGCTGCAGCAGTGGCTCGGCCAGCTCTCGGCCCAGGAGCGCCAGGTGCTTGACCTGCGCTTCGGCATCAACGGAGCCCAGCGCAGCACCCTGGCCGAGATCGGTCGGTTGATGGACGTGTCCCGTGAGCGGGTGCGGCAGGTGGAATTGAAGGCTCTGCAGAAACTGCGCAGCCTGTCCGAGTTGTGCTCAGTGGGCCCCTGAGAGGTCAGTGCTCGGCTTATCAGTCTTCTGCCCAGATGAAACGGGTGAGTTCGGTGGGATCGGGCTCGGGGGCCGCCAGGGCAAAGCTCACTGAATCGGCCACCTCGGCATCGATCTCGGTTTCAATCGCCTTGAGTTCCTCGGCGCTGGCCAACCCGGCGCCGATCAGCTGGGCCGCCAGGGCCTTGATCGGATCCCGCTGGGCCCAGAAGGCCTTCTCCGCTTCGCTGCGCAGTTCGTCGGGATCGGCCAGGGAGTGGCCGCGGAACCGATAGGTGAGGCACTCCAGCACCGTGGGGCCATCACCAGCCCGGGCCCGCTCGATCGCCCGCTGGGCGGCGGCGCGCACCGCCAGCACGTCCATGCCGTCGACTTCCTCCCCCGCCATGCCGAAGGCGGCAGCCTTGCGCCAGATCTCCGGCTCGCTGGTGGCCCGTTCGTGGGCCATGCCGATCGCCCACTTGTTGTTCTCCACCACGAACAGGATCGGCAGCTTCCAGAGCGCCGCCATG
This sequence comes from Synechococcus sp. Tobar12-5m-g, assembly GCF_024345415.1. Classification (GTDB taxonomy): domain Bacteria; phylum Cyanobacteriota; class Cyanobacteriia; order PCC-6307; family Cyanobiaceae; genus Regnicoccus. The sequence goes on from NZ_JAGQBB010000017.1 coordinate 41,880, forward strand.
TTCAGGCATTCGAAGAACTGGCCGTTGTTGCAGGTGCCGTCGCCGAAGAAGGCCGCCGTGACGGAATCGCTGCTGGCATCACCGAGGGCGTCGCGCTTGTAGCGGCTGGTGAAGGCGGCGCCGAGGGCCACCGGAATCCCCTCGCCGATGAAGGCGTAGCCGCCCAGGAGGTGGTGCTCCCTGGAGAAAAGGTGCATCGAGCCGCCGCGACCCTTGCTGCAACCGGTGGCCTTGCCGAACAGCTCGCTCATCACCTCCCGGGCGGGCACGCCGGCACTGAGGGCGTGCACGTGATCGCGGTAGGTGCTGCAGAACCAGTCGTGCTGGGCCTTCATGGCCTTGATCACGCCGGTGGCCACCGCTTCCTGGCCGTTGTAGAGATGCACGAAGCCAAACATCTTGCCCCGGTAGTACATCTCGGCGCATTTGTCTTCGAAGCGCCGGCCCAGGGTCATGTCGCGGTAGAGCATCAGGCCCTCCTCACGGCTCACCGTGAGCGGAGCGGCCGTGAAGGCCGCCAGCCGTTGGGCGTGGCTGCCGGCGGCCTCGGCAGCCATCGTTTCCGGGGGGAGCTTGAGCGCGAACTCCTGGGTCATGACTGGAGTGGCCTGGACTTCAGGGGCCGACTGTACGGGGTCCAACCATCGGAAGGAGTCAAAACCGATGCTGCTGCCTACACTCACCTCCAACATCACCCGAGACGGGACTGGGAGTCGCTGCGGTTGGAACTTCCGATCGACCACTACCGCCTGCTCGGGGTCAGCCCCTCCTCCGATGGCCAGAACGTGCTGCGCACCCTGCAGCAACGGCTGGACAATCCCCCCGGCCAGGGCTTCAGCCACGAGGCGCTCCAGGCCAGGGCCGAGCTGCTGCGGGCCAGTGCCGACCTGCTCAGCGACGAGGAACGGCGGAACGCCTACGAGGCCGATCTGATCGCCTTCGAGGGCAGTGGCGGCGCCGGGGCGCCGGGCCTGGATGTGCCCATCTCCAAGGAGGTGGGAGGCTTGCTGTTGCTGATGGAGGCCGGCCAGCCCCTGGACGCGTTCGAAACCGCTCGCCACAGCCTCCAACCCCCCCAGACCCCGGCCCTGGGCAGCAGCCGTGAAGCCGATCTCACCCTGCTGGTGGGGCTCACCTGCCTCCATGCCGCCACCGATCTGCGGCGGGAGCGGCATTTCGAGGCCGCCGCTTCCCTGCTGCTGCAGGGCAGACAACTGCTGCAGCGCATGGGCCAGGCGCCGGAGCAACGCCGCCAGCTCGACCACGAGCTCGACAACCTCCTGCCCTTCCGGGTGCTGGACCTGCTCAGCCGTGACCTCACTGCCACCGCGGAACGGCAGGAGGGCCTCCGCTGGCTCGAGGTGCTGGTCAAGAAGCGCGGCGGCCTGGAGGGGGACGGGGATCCGGAGCTGCCCCGCCAGGAGTTCCAGGCTTTCTTCAAGCAGATTCGCCAGTTCCTCACCGTGCAGGAGCAGGTGGATCTCTTTGGCCGCTGGGCGAAGGAAGGCTCCGCCACGGCGGAATTCCTGGCCAGCTACGCCCTCACCGCCTCCGGCTTCGCCCAGCGCAAGCCGGAGCGGATCGCCGCGGCCCATCAGCGGCTGACCCACAGCGGCCATCCCGGCGTCGGCCCCTACCTGGCCTGCCAGCACCTGCTGCTCGGCCAGATCGAAGCGGCCCAGGCCACCTTCTTGAGCACGGCCGACCAGGACCTGCGCCGCTGGGCCGAGCAGCAAAGCGACGATCCCCTCGCCCAGCTCTGCGCCTACTGCCGGGATTGGCTGTCGCGGGAGGTTCTGCCGGGCTACCGCGACATCGAAACCGATGCCGACCTGGATGCCTACTTCGCCGATCGCGACATTCAGTCCTATGTGGAGGGGCAGGATCGATCCCCTGGCACGACCGACTGGCCAGGCCCCCTGGGACCGGCGCCCGGGGCCCAGGGGGATTCGCCCGATCCGCTTGGCCTGGATCCAGCACCGAAATCACCGCAACCGAAGGCGAGGCCAGCGACCCAACGCCGTCCTGGGCGCAAGTCCGGCTGGCTGATCCCGTCGGCCCTCGGCCTCGCTGGCGCCGCTGTGGCCGGGGGCGCCTGGTTTGCCTTCAGGCCGCTCAACCAGCCCCCTGCGCCCCCCAAGGCCACCGCTTCCCTCAAGCCCGCAGCAGCGCAGCCTGCCAAGCCCCCTTCCGCGCCACCAGCGGCGGTGATCCCCGCCACCGGCCCCCTCCGGGCGATCGACCCCAGCGAGGCCGAAATCAAGGGCCTGCTGGAGGCCTGGTTGAAGGCCAAAGCGCAGGTGCTGGCCGGCCAGTCCCCCGGCCGGCCGCTGGCTGAGCTGGCCCGCCCGGCCCTGGTGGACGGCCTGCAGGCCGAGGCACGCCGGAACGCCAGCCGGCGGGAGCAGCAGAGGGTGAAGGCCGAGGTGGAGCAGCTCGCGGTGATCAGCAGCAGCCCGAAACGGATTGAAACCACCTCCAAGCTGCTCTACAGCGAGCAGACCACCAACGCAGCCGGCACGGTGGTGAGCCGCACCGCTCCGATCGAGCTGAGCAACAGTTACGTGTTCGCCCGGGACGACGGCATCTGGCGGCTGGCGGCCTGGCGCCCCCGCCGTTGAGGGCCCTCGGAGCGGTCGCTTTTTAGGATCCAGAGGCGGCAGGCCCTCCAGCCTCCGCCCCACCGCCCGGTCCGCCCCCATGTTCGACGAGCTTTCCCAGCGTTTTGAAGACGCCGTCAAGAGCCTGAGGGGACAGGACACGATCACCGAGGGCAACGTCGATGGGGCGCTCAAGCAGGTGCGGCGCGCCCTGCTCGAAGCCGATGTGAGCCTGGAGGTGATCAAGGGCTTCATCGCCGATGTGCGTCAGAAGGCGATCGGAGCCGAGGTGGTGCGGGGGGTCAGCCCGGATCAGCAGTTCATCCAGCTGGTGCACCAGGCGCTGGTGGAGGTGATGGGGGGTGCTAACGCTCCCCTGGCCCGGGCCGAGACCGCCCCCACCGTGATCCTGATGGCCGGCCTGCAGGGGGCGGGCAAAACCACCGCCACCGCCAAGCTCGGCCTGCACCTCAAGGAGCAGGGGCGCCGGGCCCTGCTGGTGGCCGCCGACGTCTACCGGCCCGCGGCGATTGACCAGCTGCAGACCCTGGGGAACCAGATCGGCGTGGAGGTGTTCAGCCTCGGGGCCGATGCCAAACCGGAGGACATCGCCGCCGCCGGCGTGGCCAAAGCCCGCGCCGAGGGCTTCGACACCGTGCTGGTGGACACCGCCGGCCGGCTCCAGATCGATGCCGCGATGATGGAGGAGATGGTGCGGATCCGCGCTGCAGCCCAGCCCGATGAGGTGCTGCTGGTGGTGGATTCGATGATCGGCCAGGAGGCGGCCGAGCTCACCCGCGCCTTCCACGACCAGGTGGGACTCACCGGGGCCGTGCTCACCAAGCTCGATGGCGATTCCCGCGGAGGTGCGGCCCTCTCGATCCGCCAGGTGAGCGGGGCGCCGATCAAGTTCATCGGCACCGGCGAGAAGGTGGAGGCGCTGCAGCCTTTCCACCCGGAGCGGATGGCCAGCCGCATCCTCGGCATGGGCGATGTGCTCACCCTGGTGGAGAAAGCCAGCAAGGAGGTGGAGCTGGCCGATGTGGAGCGCATGCAGCAGAAGCTGCAGGAGGCCTCCTTCGATTTCTCCGATTTCGTTCAGCAGATGCGCATGATCAAGCGCATGGGCTCCCTGGGCGGGCTGATCAAGCTGATTCCGGGGATGAACAAGCTCGATGACGGCATGCTGAAGCAAGGCGAAGCTCAGCTGAAGCGGATCGAGGCGATGATCGGCTCGATGACCGAGGCCGAGCGCAAGCAACCCCAACTGCTCGCCGCCCAACCGTCCCGCCGGCGGCGCATCGCCGCCGGCAGCGGCCACAGCCCGGCGGAGGTGGACAAGGTGCTCGCCGATTTCCAGAAGATGCGCGGCTTCATGCAGCAGATGACCCGCGGCGGCGGCATGCCCGGCATGGGCGGACTGCCAGGGCTCGGTGGTGGTTTTCCCGGAATGCCCGGAATGCCGGGGATGATGGGCCAGGGAGCTGCCATGGCGGGGGCGTCGGGGCGCGGTGCGGGCGCCGGCCCCCGGAAGACCAGCCGACCGGCCAAGAAGCGCAAGGGTTTCGGCCAGCTTTGACGGCGGGCATCAGCCTGGATGCCAAGAGTTCCCTTGGCCGCTGATGGCTCCTGTAGAGTCGTGGGCTGGAAATCCAATGACAACGCCACAATGATCAAGCTCCGCCTGAAGCGGTTCGGCAAAAAGCGGGAAGCGAGCTTCCGCCTCGTCGTCACCAACAGCACCTCCCGCCGGGATGGCCGTCCGCTTGAGGAACTGGGCTTCTACAACCCCCGCACCAAGGAAACCCGCCTTGATACCGAAGCGATCCGGGTGCGCCTCAGCCAGGGTGCCCAACCCACCGACACCGTGCGCTCCCTGCTGGAGAAAGGTGGCCTGATCGAGAAAACCATCCGTCCCGGCGAAACCGTCGGCAAAGCCAAGCAGGCCGCTGCCCGGGAAGCCCTGATCCAGCAAGCGGCCAAGCAAGCCGCCGAGGCCAAGGCAGCGGCCCTTGCCGCTGAAGCTGCTGCCGCTGAAGCCGCCCAATCGGCCCCCGAACCCGAACCGGTCAGCGCCGAAGCGTGAGCGTCCGGCCGATGGCCGGATCTGAGCGGATTGCTTCCTTCTCGATCAATCTCCCCGATCAGGCCGCCGCGCTCGCCCTGGCCGGCCAAGCCGAATCCACCTTGCGTCGGCTGGAAGCTCTCACCGGCGCCAGCTTTGTGCTGAGGGGGCTGCGGTTGGTGATCCAGGGGCCGCCGGCCCAACTCGAGCGGTCCGCCGCGCTGGTGGAGCTGGTCCGGCCGCTCTGGGTGGAGGGCCAGGCGGTGGCGCAGGCCGACCTCCAGACGGCCCTGGCGGCCCTCGACACAGGCCGTGGCGATCAGCACCGCGAACTCAGCAGCCAGGTGCTGGCTCGCAGCACGAAGGGCAAGCTGCTGCGGCCCCGCACCGAAGCCCAGCGGGCCTACGTGGAGGCAATCGAGCGCCATGACCTCACCCTGGCGATCGGGCCCGCCGGCACCGGCAAAACCCTGCTGGCCACCGTGCAGGCCGTGCGGATGCTGCAGGAGCGCCGCGTCGAGCGCCTGGTGCTCACCCGGCCCGCCGTAGAGGCCGGCGAGCGCCTTGGCTTTCTGCCCGGCGACCTGCAGCAGAAGGTGGACCCCTACCTGCGGCCCCTCTACGACGCCCTGCATGAGCTGCTGGGGGCGGAGCGCACCAGCGCGATGCTGGAGCGGGGTGTGATCGAAGTGGCGCCCCTGGCCTACATGCGCGGCCGCACCCTGGAAGGCGCCTTCGTGATCGTCGACGAGGCCCAGAACACGACAGCCACCCAGATGCGCATGGTGCTCACCCGGCTGGGGGAGCACTCCCGCATGGTGGTCACCGGCGATCCCAGCCAGGTGGACCTGCCCCGCCACCAGGTCAGTGGTCTGGCCGAAGCCGTTCGGGTGCTGGCGGGGGTGGAGGGGGTGGCGATCTGCCCGCTCACCGACGCCGATGTGGTGCGCCACCCCGTGGTGCAGCGGGTCGTGCAGGCCTATGCCCGCTTTGACCAGGACCGGGCGGCGGCGGACAACAGATAGGGAGATCCACACTCCACACCCCCAGCCACGCTGTCAGGATGGGCAAGTTCGATCCAAGAGCCATGCCGGCCAGCAGCAATTTCCAGGAAGCGATCCGCGAGGCCCAGCAGGGGGCCTTGGTTGGTCCCAATGTGGTCAACAAGGCCCTGCCCTACGTGGGCGGCGGCATGGTGCTCACGGCAGCCGGCGTGGTCGGTGGCCTGTCGATGATCGGCAGCCCGATCTTCATGCCCCTGTTCTGGGTGTCGTTGATCGGCAACTTCATCCTCTTCTTCGTCGCCCAGAACGCGGCGATGAAGGGCAACAACGGAACCGCCCTGCCGATCCTGGCGGCCTACAGCCTGATCACCGGCTTCACCCTCAGCGGCATCGTGGCGCTGGCGATCGGGACCGCCGGCATCGGGGCGATCGGCACGGCCGCCCTGGCCACCGGCATCACCTTCGTGATCGCCTCGGTGGTGGGGCGCAACATGAGCGACAGCCTCGGCCAAGCCCTCAGCGGCGTGGTCGGCCTCGGCATCCTCGGGCTGCTGATCGCCATGGTGGTGCAGATCGTGGGCGGGATCTTCATTCCAGGCTTCGGCGGCAACGGCTTCGAGTTGCTGATCGCCGGCTTCGGCACGGTGCTGTTCGTGGGAGCGGCCTTCGTGGACTTCTACACGATGCCGCGCACCTACAACGACGATCAATACCTGGCCGGCGCCCTGGGGATGTATCTCACCTACATCAACCTGTTCATCTTCATCCTGCGCCTGATCATCGCCCTCAACGGGGGCGGTCGCAGGGACTGAAGCCTGAGTCAAGGCTCAAGACACCGGGACCGGGCCAGCACTTCCAGACTCAGCCATGGCCAGGGAGTGTTCCCTGGCTTTTTCATGTTGGAATGCCTCCCATCTCAGGACTCCAGGCAGTCCTGGTCCAACCGCATCCCATGAGCAAAATCGCCCTGATCACAGGCATCACCGGCCAGGACGGCAGTTACCTCACCGAGCTGCTGCTGGAGAAGGGCTATGAGGTGCATGGCATCAAGCGGCGGGCCAGCAGCTTCAACACCAGCCGGATCGACCACCTCTACCAGGATCCCCACGAAAGCGATCCCCGCCTGGTGCTCCACTACGGCGATCTCACCGACTCCACCAATCTGATCCGGATCGTGCAGCAGGTGCAGCCCGATGAGATCTACAACCTCGGCGCCCAGAGCCATGTGGCGGTGAGCTTCGAAAGCCCGGAATACACCGCCAACGGTGATGCCCTCGGCACCCTGCGCATCCTCGAAGCCGTGCGCATCCTCGGCCTTACCCACAAAACCCGCATCTACCAGGCCAGCACCAGCGAGCTCTACGGCCTGGTGCAGGAGATCCCCCAGAAGGAAACCACCCCCTTCTATCCGCGCAGTCCGTATGGGGTGGCCAAGCTCTACGCCTACTGGATCACGGTGAACTACCGCGAGGCCTATGGCATGTATGCCTGCAACGGCATCCTGTTCAACCACGAAAGCCCCAGGCGCGGCGAAACCTTTGTAACCCGCAAGATCAGCCGCGGCCTGGCCCGCATCGATGCCGGCCTCGACCAGGCCCTGTTCATGGGCAACCTCGATTCCCTGCGGGACTGGGGCCATGCCCGGGATTATGTGGAGATGCAGTGGCGCATGCTGCAGCAGGAGGCACCGGAGGACTTCGTGATCGCCACCGGCCGCCAGGAGAGCGTGCGGCGCTTCATCGAGCTCTGCGCCCTGGAACTGGGCTGGGGGGGGATCGAGTGGAGCGGCGAGGGCCTGGGAGAAACCGGCCAGCGCGCCGATACCGGTGCCATGGTGGTGCGGATCGACCCCCGTTACTTCCGCCCGGCCGAGGTGGAAACCCTGCTGGGGGATCCCACCAAGGCCCGCGAGAAGCTGGGCTGGACCCCCACCACCACCCTTGAGGAGCTGGTGGCGGAGATGGTGGCGGCTGATGTGGAAGAGGCCTCCAAGGAGGCCACCCTGCGACGCGAAGGCTTCACGGTGGTGGGCTCGATGGAGAATCCGCCGGCATTGGTGAGGCCGTGAGCGGCCATTTAGGCCAGGGAGGCAGGGAATGGTGCTGATCACCAAAGCGGATCGGATCTTTGTGGCAGGCCACCGGGGCATGGCGGGCAGCGCCATCTGCCGGGCCCTGGAGGCCAGGGGTTACACCAACCTGCTCACGGCTACCCGCCAGGAGCTGGATCTGCTTGACCCGGCGGCGGTGGCGGCCTGGTTCGCCGCCAAGCGGCCGGAGGTGGTGGTGCTGGCGGCGGCCAAGGTGGGCGGCATCCTGGCCAACGCCACCTACCCGGCCGACTTCCTGCTGGAGAACATCAAGATCCAGAACCATGTGATCGAGAACGCCTGGCGCCAGGGCGCACGGCGGCTGTTGTTCCTGGGCAGCAGCTGCATCTATCCCAAGTTCGCCGAGCAACCGATCCGGGAGGAGGCCCTCCTCACCGGCGCCCTGGAGCCCACCAACGCCTGGTATGCGATCGCCAAAATCACCGGCATCCAGCTCTGCAGGGCCCTGCGTCAGCAGCACGGCTTTGACGCCATCAGCCTGATGCCCACCAACCTCTACGGACCGGGCGACAATTACCACCCCACCAACAGCCATGTGCTGCCGGCCCTGATCCGCCGCTTCCATGAAGCCAAGGAAGCTGGGGCCCCCAGCGTCACCTGCTGGGGCAGCGGCTCGCCGCTGCGGGAGTTCCTGCACGTGGATGACCTGGCCGATGCGGCGGTGTTCTGCCTGGAGCGTTGGCAACCCTCCATCACCCCGGCGGAACCCGATCCGCTGCAGTTCCTCAACGTGGGCACCGGCGTCGATCTGCCGATCCGGGAGCTGGCCGCCCTGGTAGCGGAGGCCGTGGGCTATCGGGGCGAGATCCTCTGGGACCGCAGCAAACCGGATGGAACTCCCAAGAAGCAGCTCGATGTGAGCCGTCTCGCCGCCCTGGGCTGGACAGCGAAGATCCCCCTGGCCGAGGGGTTGCGCCGCACCGCCGAGGCCTACGGCCGGGACTCCGAGCTGGCCAGCCTGCAGCGGCAATGAGGGTTCTGGTCACCGGCGGGGCGGGCTACATCGGCAGCCACGCGGTGCGGGCCCTGCAGCGGGCCGGCCACCAGCCGGTGGTGCTTGACAACCTGGTGTACGGCCACCGGGCTGTGGTGGAGGATGTGCTGCGGGTGCCGCTGGTGGTGGGCCAGGTGGGCGATCGGGCCCTGCTCGATCAGGTGCTCAGCGGCTCCCATCCTGTCCTTGCCGATGGCAGCACCGCCGGAGCATCGATCGACGCGGTGCTGCACTTCGCCGCCTACGCCTACGTGGGGGAATCGGTGCTCGACCCCGCCCGCTACTACCGCAACAACCTGGGGGACACCCTCACCCTGCTCGAAGCTCTGATCGCCCCAAGCCCGGGCAGCGATTCCGCCGAGCGGGAGGCCCCGATTCCGATCGTGTTCTCCTCCACCTGCGCCACCTATGGGGTGCCGGACCAGGTGCCGATCACCGAGGACACACCCCAGCGACCGATCAATCCCTACGGCCGCAGCAAGTGGATGGTGGAGCAGCTGCTCGCCGACTTCGGCCGCGCCTACGGGCTGCCGAGCGTGATCTTCCGCTACTTCAATGCGGCCGGCGCCGATCCAGCCGGCGACCTCGGCGAGGACCACACCCCGGAAACCCACCTGATTCCGCTGGTGCTAGATGCCCTCGCCGGCCGCCGACCCGACGTGAAGCTGCTCGGCGACGACTACCCGACCGCCGATGGCAGCTGCATCCGCGACTACATCCACGTCAGCGATCTCGCCGATGCCCATGTGCTCGGCCTGGAGCGGCTGATGGGCCAGGGGAGCCCCGGGGCGCCTCGGCCCCAGGCACCCCTCATCTACAACCTCGGCAACGGCGCCGGCGCTTCGGTGCGGCAGGTGATCGCCGCCGCGCGGGCGGTGACGGGCCGGGATCTCACGGTGACGGTGCAGCCGCGCCGAGAGGGCGACCCGCCGGAACTGGTGGCCAGCGCCCGCAAGGCCAAAGAGGAGCTGGGCTGGCAGCCGTGTTACCCGGAGTTGAGCACGATCCTGCGGCACGCCTGGGCCTGGCATCAGCGCCGCCACGGCCTGGCGGTGGGGTGAAATGGACAAGAATCGTTCTGATCGGAAAAAATAGAAGGAATTGCCAGCCTGCCTGATCCAGTCACCACAGAGCAAGCCAGTCAGTACCAAAAGCATCATCATGAACACTGCTTGGCCGATTTCCAAGTTCAGCCCATCCATTCCCATGAATTCCCCAAGAAACAGTCCCTAGTTGTAGGATGGTAAAGAGGCTGCTTGAGCCCTGCTCGCGCCCAATCACAGCCCCAAGCCATTCCTATGCCTAATTGATTGCACTGTTACCTGTTCATTTGATTCGCGCTGAGAAGATGACGTCAAAGAATAGCATCGCCAACGCTTGGCTCATCCACCAATCAATGGGACAGGGATTGCCGAAATCACCTCATCCTCGTCTAAAGATTACCGGTCATTGATAGTAACCATAGGCACAGCATTGCAAAGGTCCATTGAGCGTCTGCACCATGTTTAAGCAAGCGATGTTCCGTCTTCTGCCAAACAGCCTGAGGAGGACCCTTCGCACCCAGGCCACCTTGGTGCTGGCGCCGTTCATTGAAACGCAACCGGCACCGAAGTTGATCCGGGCAACCGCCCGCGAGCAATGGAAGCTGATCATGTTCAATTTCGGCACCAGCCTGCTGGAAGCGTTCAGCGAAGGGGCCAGCCTGGCGGTGATCTTTCTGGCGGTGGACCTACTGAGCAACCCGATGGCTTCGGATGGAAGCACGGGCATGAACTGGTTGGCAAATCCGCTTGTTGGGCGTTTCCCGAAACTGGTGGAAATGCTCGCGGGAATGCCGCACACTGCGATCATCCTGGCCCTGCTTGCCCTCGCTGTGCTGCTGCAGGCCATCCAAAGCCTCACCCGTTACTTGAATGGGGTAACCGTGGCCTATTTCAGCGCCCGATGCACTGCCTTGGTCACGGCAAAAATCCACAGCCAGATCCTCAGCCTCACCTACCCATGCTCCAGCAGCTATACGGTGGGTGATCTCACGGATTACGCCGCGGTGGGTTCCCAGGCGGTCAGCGTCCAGATCACCCAGAGCAGTCAACTCCTGTTGCAGATGCTGCTCACGGGCGTCTATCTCACGGTCCTGATTTCCCTTTCGCCTTGGTTGTTGCTGCTGGCAGCTGGCGTGGCATTAGCCATCACCCTGCTGCAGAAGCAGTTGCTGCCTCGTATCGGCAGGCAAGCAAACCGGGTCACCGATAGCCAGCTGGCGATCAACACATTGATCACCGAAGACTTTCAGGGCCTGCGGCTGTTGCATACTAGCGGTCAACTGGAAGCTGCTGATCAGGCAGTCCGACACCAGATGTGGGAAATGGAGTTAGGAATGCGACGGCAGAGCCAACTGATGAACATCATCGGGCCCGTTTCGTCATTTTTGCCGATTGCCGCGATCGCCTTGATCGCCGGGCTGAGCCTGTCCGTGTTCGGAGCACGGGGCACTGGCGTGCTGCCCAGCCTGGTCACCTTCGTGTTGACCCTGCAACGATTGAATGTGCGCCTTGCAGGCATCGCCAGCACCTTCAACAGCATCGCCGAGAACAGCGGCAGATTCAAACGGCTCAACCAGATCCTTTCCCCCGAAGGCAAGCAGTTCCGACGCCAAGGTGGGATTCCCTTTGAAGGGCTTCGTAATGAAGTTTGGCTGCAGGAAGTGGGGCTGCAATATGCGCCAGACTTGCCTCAAGCCCTCAAACAGATCACCTTGAAACTTCCCAAGGGGCACACCGTGGCGCTGGTGGGAGCAAGCGGGGCTGGCAAGAGCTCGATCGCCGATCTGCTGGTGGGGCTCTACGAGCCCACAGAGGGTCGGATACTGGTTGATGGCACTGATCTTGCCACGTTGAACCTACAAAGCTGGCAGCAACAGATTGGTGTGGTGAGCCAGGACACCTTCCTTTTTAATGCCTCTATAGCGAAGAATATCGCCTTTGGCTGCCCCCGGGCAAGCCATAAAGACATCGAAGTCGCCGCTGAAGTGGCCCAGGCTGCAGGGTTCATCAACCTGTTACCGAAGGGATACGACACCCTGGTAGGAGAGCGGGGCTACAAGCTCAGTGGCGGCCAGCGGCAACGGATTTCCCTGGCCCGGGCGATCCTGCGAAACCCGGAATTGCTGATTCTTGATGAAGCCACGAGCGCCCTCGACAGCCAAAGCGAACGGCTGGTCCAGGAGGCCATCGAGCGTTTCGAGAGGGAACACACTGTTTTAGTGATCGCCCACCGCTTAAGCACGATCGTGAACGCTGACCAAATCTGCGTGATGGACCATGGCAAGATCCTGGAACGGGGTCACCATCAAGAGCTTCTTGAACGGGATGGGCATTATTCCGTTCTTTGGAAACAGCAAGCCTGCCTTGAAAATGAGACGCCACGTATCCAGTTACCATCATCATCAATTTGAGCCAAGGCTTTCCCTCTTCCCTGCTCTGCCCCTAAGATCTGCCGAGCCAATCAGCCCTCGGAACTTGCCTTGATCCAGTGGCTCTAGAGGCGGATCTTGATACCCGGTGTGAATCGGAAGGCGTTCATGTCTTGATCGTCTCAAGAGGCAGCCCAGTTGCTAGCCATCCTGCAGAGCCATCTCCTGGCCATTCCACTGAGCTTAAACGAATTGCCAGTACACGACAGGCACTGCTCTGTGCCCTGGAGCACTGTGCGGTGGAAGTGATGCGCACCGCACAAGATGAGGACGTTCAGCACTCGACCTTACGTTGAACCCGATATGGTTCCAGGCTCATTTAGCCTGAGGCGATGGCCAACCAAAACCTGTCCACCCTCCAGGAGATGAGGTAGGTGCTGCATCAGCGCTTCGAGGCGGAATTTCAGAGGCGCGTTCAGGCATCTCTGGCAGCCACGGCTTCGAGTGCTGATGGATCCGGTGATGATGGATACGAGGCGTGGCTGCTCGGCTCCAAGGCCCGCCGGTGCCCCGGATCGTATGGATCAATCACTCGCCGAAAACCCCAGCATGGTGGTTTTTACATGACTGGAGCGGACGGAAATCCTCATACTTGAGGTGCCCTAATGTAGGCATGCTTCCAGACTGGATTCTTGGCCACATTCATTTTAATTTCGTCGCTCAACTACTTAATTAGCTGCCCATGAAGTTCCGCTCAAGAGTTTTTTCGAAACTTAGCATTCATTATCTAAGGATTACCAAGTACATTTTGCGACGTATGGGCTATCGCGTAGTCCCTACTGGTCTCGGCTATTTTGATGCAGCAGCTGTCATCGAGGAGGCGAAGAAGAGGGGATTATCCATATGCGAGTATCTTGAAGAATCAAATTTAGGTTCTGTCGGAAGCAGAAGGGACTTGGTTGTTGGACTTATTGAGCAATGTCATTTGCAAAGTAATGTGGATTCGATTCTAGAAATAGGCTCGGGGACTTGTATGTTCCTTGAAAAGCTTATCAAGTCGGATAAGCCCGTATCTGTAGATATGTATGAACCTGATATTCCGTGGCTTTCATATGGAAAGCAAGCAATTTCAAGCCTGGGAATCAAGGTCAATGCCTGGCCTTCGGATGGCCGCTCACTAGATCGAACGGCCAGCCAGAGTATTGACAAAGTGTACGCACACGGGGTTTTTGTATATACTACTGCCTTAAGAACATGTGGATACTTCATGGAGGCTTCGAGGGTTCTTAAGAGTGGAGGATTGTTTATATTTGACGTTTTTATCGCAGAGAAAGCAATCTGTGAGGTTATCGAAAGGTTTCGTCTTTCCAACCCTGATGGATATGATTTTCCTGTTTTTATGCATTCAAATTGGATTACAAGTGCGGCTCACTCATGCGGATTTGAGATCATTAATCGCTTTGATACACCCTATCATGGGATAAACACAACTTACTTCATTCTTCAAAAGAAGTAGCTTGCAGTACACTCTGTCTGTTGCAATCACTCCCCTTTGGGCATTGTTATGAAATCCCCCTATTTTAGTCAGGTTGTACATTGCGGGAGGACCCTGGCTTTGATACTTGGATCTCAGTTTAAGGACGACGGAATTTGTTTTTTTACTCCTGGAGATTTCACCCAGCAGCTCGGGTACATGAACCGCCCCGAGGGCTACGTGATCCCCCCCCACGTTCACAACCCCGTGGCTCGCGAGGCTCAGTTCACCAAGGAGGTGCTCTTCATCAAATCCGGCAAGGTGCGGGTCGATTTCTACAATGACGACCAGACCTACCTCGAAAGCCGCATCCTCGAAACCGGCGACGTGATCTTGCTCGCCTACGGCGGCCATGGCTTCGAGATGCTAGAACCAACCGAGATGATCGAAGTGAAGCAAGGTCCCTATGTAGGCGACCAGGACAAAACCCGCTTCGAAGGCGTCCGTGCCGATCAAACCGTGATCAAGCCATGAACCAGCCCTTCGATGCCAGCACTCTCTACTACGACCTCCTCTACCAGCAGAAAGACAGCGCTGCCGAAGTCAACTACGTCGACCAGCTGTTGCGGCGCCATGGCATCCCCGGCACCTCACTGCTGGAATTCGGCTCTGGCACCGGCCGCCACGGCTGCCTGCTGGCCGAGCGCGGCTACCGCGTACATGGGATCGAGCGCAGCGACGCCATGGTGCAGGCCGCCCAGCAGGCGCCCGGCTTCACCTGCCAGCAGGGCGACATCACCACCACCCGTCTGAGCCAGCCGGTGGATGCGGTGATCTCCCTGTTCCATGTGCTCAGCTACCAAACCAGCAACGCCGCCGTACAGGCCACCTTCGCCAACGCCGCCCACCACCTCCCCAGAGGTGGCCTCTTCCTGTTTGACGTCTGGTACTCTCCCGCCGTAGCAGCCCAGCAACCCGAGGTTCGCATCAAGCGCATCTCCACCCCAGATCTGGCCATCACCCGCATCGCCGAACCCACCATCCACCCCAACGACAACAGGGTGGACGTGCACTACACCTTTTCGCCCAGCACACCGGCAGCGGGGAGCTGCACACCTTCAACGAAACCCACCCCATGCGCCACTTCTCCTTGCCGGAACTCGACCTGTTCGCCGAAGCGACCGGATTTGATCGCCTCTGCGCCGAAGAATGGCTCGAGGGAGATCCGCCTTCGGCGGCCACCTGGGGCGTATGCCTGGTGCTGCGCAAGCAATGAGCGATTTCATCCCAGTCAACGAGCCCGTGATCGGCGATCGTGAGAAAGAGCTGGTGATGACGTGCCTCAACACCGGCTGGATCTCGTCAGAAGGACCGTTCGTGAGCCAGTTCGAGGAATCATTCAGCCGCCGCGTTGGCCGCAAACACGGCGTGGCCTGCTCCAACGGCACCGCAGCCCTCGACCTGGCCGTAGCTGCCTTGCGCCTCGGCCCCGGCGATGAGGTGATCCTGCCCACCTTCACGATCATCTCCTGCGCCGCCGCCATCGTGCGCGCCGGCGCCACCCCCGTGGTGGTCGACGCCGATCCCGTCACCTGGAACATGGTGCCCGAGCAGGTGGCCGCCGCTGTCACCCCCCGCACTGCCGCAATCATGGTGGTGCACATCTACGGCCTGCCCGTGGATATGGACCCAATTCTCGAGCTGGCCGAACGCCACCAGCTCGCCGTGATCGAAGACGCCGCCGAACTGATCGGCGGCACCTACAAGGGCCGCCCCTGCGGCTCCTTCGGGCACATCAGCACCTTCAGCTTCTACCCCAACAAGCACATCACAACTGGCGAAGGCGGCATGGTCGTCACCGACGACCATGCCCTTGCCGACCGCTGCCGATCACTGCGAAACCTCTGCTTTCAACCTAAGCAGCGGTTTGTGCATGAGGAGTTGGGCTGGAATTATCGGATGACGAATCTGCAGGCGGCACTTGGGTTGGGGCAGCTGGAAAGCCTAGACCAAGCACTAGAAAAGAAACGCAGCATTGGTCACGAATATACTAAGTTACTAAGCAAAGAAGACGCCCTGCAGCTGCCACATGAAAATACTGTCTACGCCCAAAATCTCTACTGGGTCTTTGGCGTTATTCTTAAAAACCCAAACACAAGTGCCGGGGAAATAATGGGCAAACTTGGTACTGTCGGGATAGGAACGCGCCCATTCTTTTTCCCTATACATAAGCAACCAGTTTTCCTGGCCCATGGCCTATTCATCAATGAGATCCTTCCAATCGCTGAAATGCTATCAACACAGGGTTTTTACCTGCCTAGCGGCCTTGCACTCACAACCCAACAAATCAATGTCATTGCACCACAGCTTCTCAAGCAATGCACACCCTACCCTGACTAAGAGGCCCCCTTATCAACACTTCAGCCAACCACCAAGCAGGCAAAACCAAAGATTCATCACCAACTATATTTCATGATGCAAGCGTTATTGGTTGCTAATTTTAACTGGGCTGGTATATCAACCCCACTAATTAATACCGCTGGGTTTCTTCTTGATGAAGGCTGGTCTGTCAAGATTTTTGCCATATGCCCTGATTTTGGGCGTTTCCCATTTCCAAAAGACATTGAAAAACGGGCTCAGATCATAGCATTTTTTCCAACGAAAAGATCTCTTCAGCTTGGGTACATTTTAACCGCATTGCGTCTTTTTTCTGAAGCAAGGAAGAGCAGTCTAACTTTTCTGTTCGATGCCGAAGCTCTTCTCAACTTCCTGCCAATTCCCGGCAAACGAAGTAGCGCTACTATATACTATTCCCTGGAATTCTATGAACCTAAAAAGAGATTTGCTAGATCAAGAAAACAACTTGAAAGAGTATTGGCAAATAACTGCAGTGGCACTATTACTCAGTCCGGCATGCGTGCTGCATTTTTAAAACGTCAAGGCATCAGAACAGATATTTGGATAGTTCCAAACTCTCCCCGTGGCCCCTACCTAGGAAACCAACAGAGCTTTTCATTAAGCTGGGATGAAACATCCACAGCCAAGTTTGTATTACTCTGCATAGGCACGCTAGGCTATGAAACAAGAGTAGACGAGATCTTGTCATGGTACTCAATCAATCAAGCTTGTTGCTCACTTCTATTGCATGGCTGGTTTGTCTCGGATGATGTAAAATCAACTGCCATGAAAATAGCATTCAACAACAAGGAGTCTGTGCGTATATCAACTGACCTGAAAGACGAAGTCGAAAAATGGAGCATTTATGAGAAATGCGATGCCGTGTTTGTCGGGTTCTCATCTAAAAGTCCTAATTATCAACTAGCCGCAGGATCAGCAGGAAAACTCTATGACGCAATTCGAACCGGCAAGCCTGTTATCGCTTTAAACTCACCCGGAATGAGGGATATTGTGGAAAAACTTGGCATCGGGGTTGTAGTCAACAGAATTTACGATTTGGGCGACGCAATTAGACAGATCAAACTAGATCCCAGCTTCTATAAAAGAAATTGCGAAGCCGCTCACAATCACTTTTCTCACGATCAACATCTCAGAAAAGTAGTAGAAGGAGCCTTGCCAGCAAAGTAAGCCAAACTCTATATCATTCGACATTTCTTGAAGCCATCACAATGCAAGTCAACAGCCCTGAAAAATCAAGACAACCTATGCTTGTTAAGCATATCATACGAATTAACATCTATTATAGAATCACTTTCTAGTGCTGATAAAAAAGTAAAACTGTGATCGATCCATCCCGCTACAGCCTCACCTCCGAGGAACGCACTGCCATCGAACAGCTCCTCGCTGAAGTGGGGCCAGATCCATCCCTAGAACAGATCTGGCAGCTGATGGATCAGGCTTGGCAGCATTGTGGCTGCGACAACCGTGAGCCCAACCCTGGGCGGCTGGCTGTTTTCTACAGACACCCAATCTGGCTCCTGAACGGGATGTTCATCGAGCAGCACAGCATCTCGATGGGCCATCGCCAGGAGATCACCGCCGCTGTTGCCGCCCTGGCACCTCAGAGAGTGCTCGATTTCGGCGGTGGCTTCAGTACACTCGCCCGCCTTCTGGCTGCAGCCCTGCCCGAGGCGGAGATCAGCATCTGCGAGCCCTACCCGCCGCGCCACGGGATCGAAAGCTGCAAGCCGTTCACCAACATCCGCTTTGTACCAAACCTCACCAGCCAGAGCGTCGACGTGCTGGTGAGCACCGATGTGCTCGAACACGTCACCGACCCGCTGGCCCTGCTGGCGGCGATGGTGGATACGGTGCGTCCCGGCGGCCACCTGCTGATCGCCAACTGCTTTTATCCGGTGATCGCCTGTCACCTGCCCTGCACCTTTCACCTCCGCTACAGGTTCGATGACTTCTGCCAGGCCTTGGGGCTGGAGTTGCTGGGCCCCTGCGAGGGCAGTCACGCCACCATCTACCTGCGCAGCAGCGTCGTTGAGCCGGATTGGCCCGGGCTCCGGGCGATGGAGCACCGCTCGCAGCGGCTGTTTGCCTGGCAGGAGTGGAAAGCGAAACACCTGAGCCCCTGGGGGCAGCGGGCTCGCCTGGCGGTGGCCCAACCACTCCACTATCCGCGCAAGTTTCGCAACGTTATCAGGCTCTCCCGCTGAACATCCTCCACGTCAACCAATCAGATATCAGCGGTGGCGCCGCCCGTGCCCCTACCGCATTCACCGCAGCCTGGTGAATCACGGCGCTGCCCATGGCCTGCAATCACAGATGCGCGTGATCAGCCAGCAGTCCGATGACCCAACCGTGACCGGAGGCCTGCCGTTGGCGATGCGCCCAATCAGACGCCGCCTTTATCCCCGCCACGGCATCGAAAGTTGCCGGTCTTTTGCGAACATTAACTTCGTTTCTGAACTCCCTGCCAGCTCCTACGACGCTTTGGTCTGCACTGATAAACTGAGTACGTTCAGGATCCGTTCGCTTTGCTTGAGCAAATGGTGAGTGCCGTCAGCCGGGGCGGGATTCTGGTGATCGCCAACTGAATTCATCCCGTGATTGCTTGTCATCGTTCCTGCACATTTCACTTCCGCTACAGCCCCGATCGTTTTTGTCAGGAACTGGGTCTGGTGGTGGAGGGAGCATCTCCCGGCGGCCATGTTGTGTTCTGTCGGCGTGCATGCTTCCTAGATCCCAACTGGTCAGGATTACGCCGCATGGAGAGGCGTTCACGGCTCGCGTTTCCTCTTAAGGAGTGGAAGCGGCATCATCTCCTCGCCCTGGCAACGGCGGTCAAGCGAATTGATAAGTCATCATTGAAGACAGCTAATTTTAATGAATTCCTAAAGTTTAACTCTTTTTCATCATCAAGGCTTGAGAGACTTTTGCCTGCTCTGCGTTGTACAGTGCTGCAAAATGGTGCAATTTACTTTGTCCAGTGGATTATTTCAGGATATGAATTAGTGATAACTTCTTTGAAGCCTAGCTATTCACATAGCCTCGATATTTGTGTTGATAACCTCTCGCCAAAAGAATTAGTCGGTCGCATTTGGCTATGATGAAAATGTACCTTATAGTCTCCATCCCTCCTATACTTCGGTGCGTTCAGTATGCCAGTGCGGATAATGATAGCCTTCAGAATCTTGCAATTCAGTCCTGGAAGGACTCAGGATTCACTCCCTTATCCGTTAATACGATAGCTGAACTCAATCGATACCCTGAGCATGCCCAAGAGCTGGCCAGAATGGGGGTTGATTGTTTTTCCGTTGAAGCACCGAAATTGCCGTATCCAGATTATCTTCCATCCTTGCGCGCAGCACTACTGAGAGTTATTGCAGCTTTCCCAGAATCCTTAATTGCCGTTACAAATGCCGACATAATCTTTAATCTTTCTGAATCGGGATTGACAACCTTGCGGCTTTTAGGCGAAGCGAATTGTCTTGTGGCGCACCGTACTGACATCGATTCTCTAGGCCATAAGCCAACCCTTGCTGATCAGTCTATTGTAGCTGAAGGCAATCCATCTTTCTTTGGAAGTGGAATTGATTTTGTTGCAGCTAAAGCCTGCTCATTCAGTACAACATTGGATTGTTTATCCGGTGACTTGATACTTGGGCTGCCATGGTGGGATCTGTTTCTGCCACTTGCATTAGTCGCCTCTAATCATAATCTGAACCATCTTGATTCAACTCAGTTTCTCCACTTCCGCCATTCTGATCGCTGGGAAGAAAAATGGTGGAATCTTATTGGCAAGAAATCCTCTAGATTTTTTTACTTAGCAGTCAGAAGAAATGTTATGGAACCACCCATTCGCAAGTGGATTGATGGATACTTGAGAGCCTCAACACCTCTTCGTGCTCTTAGGGAAACGGTGCGGAGGTTAAAATGTCGATTACGTGCTTTTGCATTGCAAAAACAATACGTGCAGAGCTTGGATCCACGTCTCCTTGACATTGTTTATCTCACTGAGAGCCTAGTCTGTATTCCTCCCCAGATGCACTAATCTACTCTAAATGATCCAACAATTGTGAATTACCGCCTGTGATTAAAGTTCAGCACTACAATCCTGTCGACAACCACGGGGGCGCAGCTCGAGCTGCATTTCGCATTGTTAGAGCCCTAGTAGCATGTGCGAATGCTACAGATATTGAAGCTTCTATGCGTGTGATTAGAAAGTATTCAGAGTGCATTGACGTGATTGGTGGATCTCCTCCGGTTTCGGTAACAAAACGCATTGCCGCCAAGGCTGAAAGACTTGGGCGCAGATTTTTAGTATCTCAAGGTGATCCGTTTAAGTCTCTAAATCCAAGCACCCTTGATTTGTGCATCAACAAGTCTGCTTTTAATTTTGAGATCAATCAAGCTTCTGTCGATGTTCTTCATCTTCATTGGCTTGGTAACTACCTAGGTGTGGATTCACTTTCTATCGAAGAGATCGGCCGCCTCAGCAAACCTGTGGTCTGGACCCTTCACGATCAGTGGGCCTTCTGCGGCGCCGAGCACTACGTGACTCCCCCGCCGGCCGTGGATGAGCGATTCGCCGAGGGATATACCGCCGCCAACCGGCCGTCTCACGAATCCGGCCCCGATCTCAATCGCCATACCTGGGAGCGCAAACGCCGCTCCTGGCAGCGGCCCATGCACATCGTCTGCCCCAGTACCTGGCTGGCAGACTGCGCCCGCCGCAGCGCCTTGATGCGCAGTTGGCCGATCACGGTAATCCCCTATCCGATCGATCTCAAGGTTTGGGCACCATGCGATCAGGCTCAGGCCCGCAGGCTGCTCGGTTTGCCGTTGGATCGCCGCCTGGTGCTGTTCGGTGCCATCGGTGGCACTGGCGACCCGCGCAAGGGTGCTGATCTGCTGTTGAAGGCCCATGGCCACCTCAAAGCCACTGCCACGGGCATCGCGCTGGAACAGCTCGAGCTGGTGATATTCGGCCAAAGCCGGCCAGCTGAACTGCCTGATCTCGGCTTTCCCGTTCACTACAGCGGCCAGCTCCACGACGACATCAGCCTGCGGCTGCTCTATGCCGCCGCCGATGTGTTCGTGATCCCCTCGCGCCAGGACAACCTTCCCAACACCGGCATCGAAGCCCACGCCTGCGGCACGCCCGTGGTGGCCTTTCGCACCGGCGGACTGGTCGACATCGTGGAGGACCGGATCACTGGGGCTCTGGCTGAGCCGTTTGATCCGGCATCACTGGCAGCGGCCATCGCCTGGGTGCTCGACGATCCCCAGCGCCGCAGGAAGCTCGGCGTCGCGGCCCGGCAACGTGCCGAGCGACTATGGGAACCGGCGCGGATCGCGGGGCTGTATGCGGAGGTGTACAGGCAGGCAGTGGCTGCGGCCTCGCCAGCATCAATCTTCTGATGCCGCCACTGCGGCACTCGACGCCCCGAACTCTGAGGCAGTGCTTAAACTGAGCGCCGTTAGTCTGCTGATCACGTTGACGCCAACCGGCAGCGAGACAGCAGGCCCGCACCAGTGAGCGGGTCCACCAGCTGAATCAGTTTGCTTGGAGAGCCGGGGACGGGAAGGTGCTCGACAGCTCCAGTGGCTTTCGCATGCCTGGCCTGCAGTGGCAACTGGAGGAGAACTGGGCGGGGTGAAACCATGCGTCAATGGTTCGGCGAACTTCGGGGCAGGACCATGGGCCAGGCACGCTTTCAGGATGCATCTTTAGGAGGTTGAAGCGGGGACCCTGCCCCACCAACTGATCTGAGCGCTGCCGACCTTCAACATCAGCAGAGCACCCGCACCCCGGCAAGAACATGTATACCATACTACATTTCGAAGGTTACCCAGATCAACCTGATCATCATCTGGGATGATTGAACTAAGCGAGAACCATCGCCAAGGTCGCCGTCATTGCAAGAAGTCCCGATCCAAGACTTCCCCTCACGGGCTGGAGGAAGCAACCTCTGGATCTACTGTGGTGACGTGTTGAAAATCCTTTGATCGCGACGACAACCATGGAGCGCGAGCCATTGACCTGCAGGGGGTCATCAAATGGCCGCTATATGGGCTAGCTTCCTTCCTACCCAGATCACTGGTCTCATAGAGAATGCCTCGAGGACCTGAACGATCACCTTCTCGATCTGTACTGCTTCAACCCTCTGCGAGTTGGCTCCAGGTACCCCGCCCTGCGCTTCGGCCTTGATGCCTACAGCGGCGAGCATCTGGAACGCCTCAAGCCATCCATGCTTGTTGGTTTTCATGGCTGGTAACGGGATCGCCAGCGCCTCGCCGAATGCAGAGAGGATCTTCTGTCCACGCTGCAACCTGGTTGGAGCCGCTTCCTGGAGTGCTTCGGATACCGCTTCCAGGAGAATGGCCCGTAAGAGTTGTTCGATGCCATCCCCTCCCGGCTGAGCTGATCACCGGATGGCCCACCCTCACCTCCTTTACATCGGCGACGTTCCAATCCGCCCCGACCGCTCCGGCGGCAGTGTGGTGCTGTGGCGCCATCAGCAACTCCTTCACTCCGCCGCACTCACAGAAGCCCCCTCCTGGCTCGGCTACCGCCCAGGGTTAGGGGCCTGGATCACCCGCTCGCTGCGAAGGTGCAGGCTCGGGCGCCTTGTGCTCATCCTGCAGCCATGGCTTCGGCGCCTGGATGGGCACCTACCGGAGGCCACTCGCACTCTGCTGCGTCGGGAGGCCGAAGCGATCCTCACGGTGGGCCACGGCCTTCGCTGGGTCGATGCCTTGATCGCCGCCCGCAGCTGCAATCTGCCACTTATCACGATTGTGCACGACTGGTATCCCGATGCCAGTGGTTGTCCGCGTTGGGGTGTGGGGCTCTGGGATCGAGCCTTCCGAGGATTGGTCGCCCGCAGTGATTTGGTCTTGGTTGTGTCTGAGGGGATGGCCGACCAGCTCAGGCCCCATCCAAACCTGCTGGTGTTGCCACCGATGCCTGATCCCGGCTTGCAGGTTTCGCCGCCGAGGAAACCCCACCCGGGCCCCTGGAGGATTTACTACTCCGGCTATTGCGGAGGCCTCTATCGGCCTCTGTTGCAGGCCCTGATCGAAGCCGTGGCTTCGGATTCCCGCTTCGAGCTGCATGTCTCCGGATCGGAGCAGCAGGGGCTGACATTCCCTGAAGCTGGTGGCCGCATCCGCTGCAGTGGCTTCCTTGAAGGGTATGAGTGGCAGCAGGCCTTCGATGAAGCCGATGCCCTGCTGGTGCTGCTGAGCTTCGACCGCCGCCACCATCGCCATCTGGCCACCCACTTCCCGAGCAAGCTGGTGGAGTACGCCAACCGCGGCCGGCCGATCGTGATCTGGGGGCCGCCCCTGAGCAGTGCTGTGAAGTGGGGCCAAGGCCAACCGCAGGTTCTGTGCTTCTCGAGCGGAACAGCGTCGGATCTGCTCCATACCTCCAATCGCTGGTTAGCTGAGCAGCCGCCTACCAAGGCTATCACCACTGGCTTCCAGGCTCAGCAAATAGCCGAGCAGTTCAATCAGGCGGTGAAGCAGTTGTTGAAGCCGTCTGGCTCCACGCCGGCCTGATCAATGCGGATAACATCGCGTTTCAGGTGGTTGAATGCTTTGGGCAACATTGTTCATACTTCATCTTGGCAGCTGAAGCAACTCGATTTCAAGACGCTATCATTCATCATCATGCCAGCAGTATCAACCAAATGATGAGTCTTCAATCTGCCCGGGTAAATGTTCTGGATTATATAATTGCATCACTGGCGCCAATCATTGGCTATCTGGGAAAACGGTATCACCAATGCGGAGCTGTGAACATGCCGCGAAGCAGGCGCGCATTTCGCCAGGCTGGCATTTACCCAATCCCACGTCATTACTACTTCCCGCTCTTTCACGATGGAGACTTTGATCGCAATCAAGAGCGACAACTGCCAGGTATCGATCTCCGTGCCAACGAGCAGATAGCATTTCTGAACAAATTGGTATATGTTGACGAGGTGGTTCAGCTTGGCATGGAAAGGAGTTCAGCCAGCCCTCTTCATTTTCGCTTGGGAAATGGCCTTTTTGAAAGTGGTGATGCTGAATTTCTTTATCAATTTATCCGCTCTATCAAGCCTCACAAAGTCATCGAAATAGGCGGAGGGTACTCCACAAAACTTGTTAGGGAGACTCTGGAAAACCCCACCACCCTGCGCGAGAATGGCCGTGTGATCGCAGGCGTGAACAGGGTTCATGGGCATCAAGCAGCTCGGCTTTGGTGATTACGAGCAGTCCACGGCCAAAAAGC
>NZ_JAGQBB010000018.1 GCF_024345415.1 Synechococcus sp. Tobar12-5m-g
AGGGGGACGGGACGCTGCCGGAGGAGAACGTGGACAGCGAGTGCCTGCGGGGCGACATGCGGGCGCTGCTGGAGCAACTGCCGGACCTCCAGCGGGATGTGCTGAAGATGCGCTACGGCATCGATGTCGAAGAACCGATGAGCCTCACCACGATTGCCCGCACCCTGGGCATGAGCCGCGACAAGACCCGCAACCTGGAGCGCCGCGCCCTTGACGGCATCCGCTCCCAGTCCCGCAGGCTTGAGGGTTACCTAGTAGCTTGAGCATCTGAATCGTTGAAATAAGGGGCTTTTCGCCATGACTGCGATCACCCCTTACTCGATCAGGCTGGATGTTTCCACGCACTGCCAGCTCAAGTGCCCTTCCTGCCCAACGGCCCAGGGCAAGATTGACACCGAGTTGGGATCTGGCTTTGTGAGCTTGGATCAGTTTCGAGATCTGATCGAGAACAATCCGGATGTTCTTCATGTGGAGCTCTCCAACTGGGGGGAGTCCCTCCTTAATCCCCAGCTGCCCCTCATGCTGGAGGTCGCCTACCGTCACAATGTGATCATCACGATCAGCAACGGCGCCAATCTCAACACCGTCAAACCAGAAGCCCTTGAAGCGATTGTGAAATACAGGGTTCGGCAGATCACCTGCTCTATCGATGGTGCCAGTCAGGAAACCTATAGCCAATATCGAATCAATGGAGATTTTGATCGAGTCATCGCCAACATTCGCTCGATCAACCACCACAAGAGGGTTCACCGAACTCAGTTCCCCATTCTGCTGTGGCAGTTCGTCGCCTTCGGCCACAACCAGCAGGAGATTCCCAGGGCACGTACCCTTGCAGCCGAACTGGGAATGGAGTTTTACGTGAAACTCACCTGGGATGAGCAATTCTCCCCGCTGAAGGATCCCGACAAGCTACGGAAAGAGGTGAACAGCGGTTTTTCCAGCAAGAGCGAGTACCTTGCAACAACAAATCGCGACTACATGAGCGAGCAGATCTGCAAACAACTCTTCCAGTCTCCACAGATCAACTGGGACGGTCGCATCCTTGGCTGTTGCGTGAATACATGGGGTGATTACGGCAACGCCTATGGCCAGCCTCTTCAGAAAGCACTCAACAACACCCGAATCCGCTATGCCCGGGAAATGCTTCTCGGGAAGGTGCCAACGCGTCCAGACATTCCCTGCGCGACCTGCGATAAGTACCAGGCCATGCTGCAGCATGGAAGCTTCCTTCAATTGAAGGAAGCCAAAGAGTCCTGGCTGATTCGCCTAGGAGCAAAACTGGGACGGAATGGAATCGGCCTCCTCCGCATCTCCTGGGTTGCTCGGAAATGGCTGGAGGCAATCATTCTCTCGGGGATTCGCAAGAACCCCTGACGACCGACCCGCCTAAAAGAACTGGTCGAAGTTGTCGAAGTCCACGGCCCTGAAGCTGCCGTCCTGCACCTGGCCCATCAGCCGCTCCAGCTGCATCCACAGACCCCCACCGGTCAGCAGCGACAGCAACAGCGCCACCAGCAGGGCGGTGCCACCACCGAAGCCGAACACCTGCAGGCTGCCGCCGATGAACAGCGTCACCCCGAGGATCACTCCCCCATAGGAGGAAGTGGTTTCCAGGCAGCCGAGCGGCAGCAGGGCCAGCCGATCCTGTTTCCAGCCATCCAACCGGTTCTGGACCAGCCTGGAGAAGGTCAGTCCGCAAAGCAGGCTGACCAGCAGGCCAACGCCCGCCAGGAAAAACGGCGGTTGTCCCAACGGGACGTACTGCAACAGGATCTCCTGGGCGTCGAGATCGCCGAAGCCGCCGCCAGCCAACAGCCCGGATGCTTCGCTCAGGTCGATCGGCTCGGAGGTCACGGGATGGCTGGCGGTGGAGGCTGCGACCCTAGCGATCGCTTCGCCGCCCTCAGGCGGCCGAGGCCAGGGGGTTGAGGCGCTGCAGCAGGTCGCCAGCCAGCTTGCGGGGCGAGAAAGTGCGCCGCAGAAGCCGGAGCAGGGCCTGGAGATCGTCGGTGTGCAGGTGGTTGTCGCGAACCAGCATCAGCAGCAGCCGCTGCCTCAGGCTGGCGCCGCGGCGGCCCAGCAGCAGGCGCAGGCCGGCACCTGCCACCGGCAGCAGGTCGGCGTTGGCCTCATCCTGTTCGACCACCCCGAGCAGGTTCTCCAGCCGCTCCAGCTGCAGGCGGCCCTGGCGATCGAACAACACCTCAAGGAGCTTCTCGCGTAGCTCCTCCGTGTCCCCCGCCAGCAGCCGCCGGGCCACGTAGGGGTAGGCGACCCGGATGATCCGGAAGCTGGGATCGAGCCGCAGCGCCAGGCCTTCCTGGCTCACCACCGCCCGAATGATCAGGGCGAAGCGGGCCGGCACCCGGAAGGGGTAATCGAACATCAGCTCGGAGAAGCGGTCGGTGATCGCCTTGAAGTTGAACGACCCGACGTTCTCGCCCAACTGTCCACCCAGCACCGTCTCCAGGGCCGGCACGATCGGGGTGAGGTCGGCGGTTCTGCTCAGAAAACCAAGGGTCTGGAAGTCTCGCGCCAGAGATTCGAAATCCCGATTGATAAGATGGACCACCGCCGCTGTCAGGGTGAGCCGATCGGCATCGCTGATCGAATCCATCATGCCGAAGTCGACATAGGCCACATGCCCCATTGGACCGGTCTTGCCGGGCAGGGCGAAGAGGTTGCCGGGATGGGGATCGGCATGGAAGTAGCCGAACTCCAGCAGTTGCTGCAACCCGGCCATCACGCCGGTGCGGATCAGGGCGTCGGGCTCCAGGTGATGGGCCTCCAGCTCCTGCCTGTCCTGAAGCTTGATGCCGTTGATCCAGGTGGTGGTGAGCACCCGGCGGCTGGAGAGCAGACGCTCCACGGATGGAACGGTGACGGCGGGGTTGGCGGCGAACAGGGCGGCGAAGCGGTCGGCGTTGTCGGCTTCGCGCAGGTAGTCAATTTCCTCGAACAGGCTGCGGCCGAACTCATCGATGATGTCACCGAGGCCGAAGCCGAGGTTGAGCGGCAGGAAGGGGGCGCTGACCACCCCGATCAGGCGGATCAGCACCAGATCCCGTCGCAGCTGGAAAACCAGGTTCGGGCGCTGCACCTTGACTGCCACCCAGTGGCCGCCAGCGATTTCCGCTTTGTATACCTGGCCGAGGCTGGCTGCCGCCACCGGATAGGCGGGAAAGTGCTCGAACAGCTGATCGGCCGGCGCCCCCAGTTCCGCCTCGATCACCGCCAGGGCCACGGCGTGGGGGAAGGGGGGGAGGTTGTCCTGGAGCTGGCTGAGCTGGTCGAGCCAGTCGCGGCGCACCAGGTCGGGGCGGGTGGAAAGGGCCTGGCCCACCT
This sequence comes from Synechococcus sp. Tobar12-5m-g, assembly GCF_024345415.1. Taxonomy (GTDB): domain Bacteria; phylum Cyanobacteriota; class Cyanobacteriia; order PCC-6307; family Cyanobiaceae; genus Regnicoccus. The sequence goes on from NZ_JAGQBB010000018.1 coordinate 3,346, forward strand.
TGATGAAACAGGGACCCAGGTCGGAGAGGGTGGTGAGGATGCGCTGGCCCAGCCGTTGCTGCACGGCCGGATCCTGGCTGTCGCCCTGCACCGCCAGCAGGACCGCCAGACCCAGCAGTTGCCAGACCACAACCACGAAGCGGGCGATCAGGATCCAGGGCCGCAACAACAGCCAACGGCGATCGGCCCGCGGGTCGTAGCGAAGGGTGGGCTCCCCATCAGGGGTGGCGACGCGGGCCGACGGGGCCGAAACACTGGTGGTGATGGTGGAAACTCCCGAGCTGCCACAGGTCAAGCGACCAGACTCTAAAGAGATTCCCGCCTCGGCCATGCGCCTGCTGCAAGCCCTGCGCGCCCCGGGACCAGGCCTGGCCTTGCACCTGCCGGCCCATGGCCGCGGACGGGGTCTGCCTCCGGTGCTGCGTCAGCTGCTGGCAGCCCCCCCCGCTTCCTGGGACCTGCCCGAGCTTCCCGGCATCGGCGGGCCGCTGGAGCCCCACGGGGCCGTGGCCCAGGCCCAAGGCGAGGCGGCGCAGCTCTGTGGCGCCGACCGCTGCTGGTTCGGGGTGAATGGCGCCAGTGGCTTGCTGCAGGCCGGCCTGCTGGGCCTGGCTCCGCCAGGCTCGCGGGTCCTGTTGCCGCGCAACCTGCACCGCAGCCTGCTGCACGCCTGCGTGCTGGGCCAGCTGAGGCCCGTGCTGTTCAATCTGCCCTTCGATGCCGCCACCGGTCTGTGGTTGCCGCCCACGGCCGCCTGGCTGGAGCGGGTTCTGGAGCAGGCCGGCCCCCTTGCGGCGGTGGTGCTCATCCGGCCGACCTACCAGGGGCTGGCCGGTGAACTGGGCGGGCTGATCGAGCTGGTGCACCGCCGGGGCCTGCCGGTGCTGGTCGATGAGGCCCATGGGGCCCATTTCGGCGCCTTCGCCCCGCCCAGAGGTCTGCTGCCGGCCCCGGCCCTGGCGGCTGGAGCCGACCTGGTGGTGCAGTCGATGCACAAGGCCGCCGGTGGGCTGGGCCAGAGCGCCGTTCTGCTGCAGCAAGGTGAGCGGGTCGACGCCGAGGCCGTGCAGCGGGGGCTGCTCTGGTTGCAGACCTCCAGCCCCAGCGCCTTGCTGCTGGCGTCGGCGGCGGCGGCCCTCACCCACCTTCACAGCCGCCGGGGCGCCCGGCAACTGCAACGCGCCCTTGGGATCGGGACCCGGCTGCGCCAGCGACTGAGCACCGAGGGAGTGCCGCTGGTGGCCAACCAGGATCCGCTGAGGCTGGTGCTGAACACCGCGGCCCTCGGCATCAGTGGCCTGGCGGCCGACACCTGGCTGATCGAGCGGGGCGTGATCGCCGAACTGCCGGAACCCGGCTGCCTCACCTTTTGCCTCGGCCTGGTTCCGCCGCCCGCCTTGGCCTGGCGCCTGAGCCGCCGCTTGCGCCAACTCGATGCCGCCCTCGGGGGGGCCGCCCTGCCGGCTTTTCAGCCGCCTCCTCTGCCCCTGGTTGCCGAGCCGGAACTACCGGTCGGACAGGCGTGGCGGGCGCCCAGCGAGGCTGTGCCCCTGGCCGATGCGGCGGGTCGGCTGGCGGCAGAGCCGATCTGCCCGTATCCGCCGGGCATCCCCCTGCTGATCCCAGGCGAGCGGATCGACCCACCCCGGGCCGCCTGGCTGGCGCGGCAGCGGCAGCTCTGGCCCGATCAGATCGCTGATAGCTTGAAGGTTGTGGCCTGATTGGCGCTGCGAATGGGCGCTTCCGGGCAGGGCGGCAGTTCTGGATCTTGGTCAAGTGGTCCCAAGACTGGAACAAGCTTCGAATGGGACTTCGTGACCCCAGGGCTGCCGGATGGCGCCTTCGAGGATGCACCGGGATTCAGCCCGACGCCGTTGGAGCTGCGGGTGATGCTGCTGGCGCACCTGCGGCCCCGCAGGGATTCCGTGGTGTGGGACGTGGGCGGGGGAACCGGGGCCCTGGCCCTTGAAATCGCCCGGCTGATGCCTTCTGGCACAGTTCACACCCTGGAGCGGGATCCTGAGGCGATCGAGCTGCTGGAGAAGAATCGGCGGCGCTTCGCGATCGGCAATCTCCACATCCACGCCGGCCAGGCCCCCGACGACCTCCACCTGTTGCCGGCCCGACCCGACCGGGTGCTGCTGGAGGTGGGCCGCCCCTTGCCCACCGTGTTGAACGCCGTCTGGAGCGCACTCCAACCCGGCGGCCGCCTGGTGATCAGTACCGCGAACCTGGAGGGCCTGGTGGATGCCACCAACACCCTGGGTCAGTTGGAGGCCCTGGACCTGCAGGTGGTGCAGGCCACGGTGCACAGGATGCAGCGCCGGGGCAGCCAGGCCCGGTTGGCGGCGGCGGAACCCCTCTTCCTGATCGCGGCCGAGCGTCACGGGTGAACGAACCCAGCCGAGCGCCCACCTCTCAGCCACGGGTGGCCAGCGGTCTGGCGGCCGGGGGCTTCGGCCTGGTGGTGGTGGGCCTGGGCGGCTGGTGGTTCACCCTGGCGGTCGGGGTGATCGTGCACCTGGCCCTGCTGGAATTCTTTCGGCTTGCCCAGTTCAAGGGCATCAGGCCCGCCACAAAAACCACCCTGGTGGTCTGTCAGCTGCTGCTGATCGCCACCCAATGGGCCAGCGGCGGCGGCACGGCCGCGGCGCTGGCGGCGGCCGTGCTGCCGGTGTCGGGTGCGGCCATCTGCGCCTGGCTGCTGCTGCAGCCGGTCACCGGCACGATCGCCGACATCGCCGCTTCCATCTTTGGCCTGTTCTATCTGGGGTTCCTGCCCAGCCATTGGCTGCGGCTGCGGGACCTCACCGCCAGCTCCCTGGCACCCCAGCTGGGGACCGCTGACTGGCCGTTCAGCCCAGGCATGGTGCTCACCCTGCTGGCCTGCCTGCTGGTGGTCGCCACCGACATCGGCTCCTATGTGATCGGTCGCCGCCTGGGACGGCATCCGCTTTCGCCGATCTCACCGGCCAAGACCGTCGAGGGCGCCCTGGGCGGGCTGGCCTGCTCCCTGCTGGTGGGGGGCCTCGGCGGGGTCCTGCTGGGCTGGCCCTGGGGCTGGGCCGTGGGAGGGGTGCTCGGCGGTTTGGTGTCCGTGTTCGCCCTGGTGGGGGACCTCACCGAATCGATGATGAAGCGGGATGCGGGCGTTAAAGACTCCGGCGACGCCATCCCCGGCCATGGGGGCATCCTGGATCGCATTGACAGCTATCTGTTCACCCCGGCGGTGGTGTTCTATTACCTGACCTTGGTGCTGCCCCTGGTGAGCTGAAGGGGAGGGAGGTCAGGGCGTCACCCTTGCTTCGCCATGGAGCTGAAGCATGCCCCCCTCGAGTTTGGCCGTGGTGATGTGGATAGCCCCATCCATCGGCAGACGGAGTCTCAGTTCGCCTTCGGGGGACAGGAGGCCGAGGCTGCCATCCACAGCCCTGGGACAGGTTTCCAGCTCCATCAACCGGCTTTCCCCTGCCGCCTGGGCCGCGAAGATCAGCGCATCTCCGACGATGCGCAGCTCCTTCAGGGGGGTCAGCCCCAGCAGTTGCTCGCCAAGGGTGTCGGCCAGACCCTGCCAGCGCGGCCGCGCCAGTGAGCCGGTCAGGCCGTCGGCGGTGAAGGCCACCTGGCCTTGCACCTGGAGAGGATGGTCAAGCTGGAACGACTGACCCCTGAGCAGCTTGCCGACCCTGACCTGCAACGCTCCGCTGCTCAGCTGCACCTGCTCGATCTGGAGGTCCTGGTACACCACCCGGCGGGCCATCAGGGTGAGGCCCTGCAGCTGGCCGCGCAGCATCTGCAGGGCCGTGCCGTGCAGTTGCAGATCCAGGCTCTCCACCGCTTCGCACTGGCTGCGGATCCAGAGCTGGAGACCCGCTGCGATCAACTGCAGCAGCGGTCCTCCACCACTGGCGGCTGGGTCCGAGCCCGTCATCGTGAGACTCTAATCATTTTGAGATCAGCATTGTCAGAAAACGCAGAAACTTTTAACAGATTCAACCGGAAGAAAATCAGACAGTTCGCCAGCTGACTTAACTCTTGAGTTTCACGCCCATCTCTGTTGGCTAGGATCAAAGAGTTGATCGGTCATCGAAATGAATTTCAAACGCTTGTTGCTGGCCGGAGCAACCGTAACGGCCCTCGGCAGTGCCACCCTCATCACCCCCGCCAGGGCTGTCGAAGCCCCCGCCACCGGATCATTACCGACAGAAGGAAAAGCAGCGGACCTCACCTTGGCCGCCGGTGAACCCCTGGTCGCCCCGACTGCCCCCCAAACCCCGGTCGCCCAGGCCCAGGCGATCGAGGTGAACGCCTCCGGCGAGTTCGAGCAGGCACCTGGCTGGTACCTCACGGTGGGTGCGGGCGCTGCCTGGCCTTCTGATGTAGGTTTCCGCACTCGCAACTTCGACGACAACCTCAATGGCGACTTGCAGTTCGGCGGTGGCTTCTCCGTTGATGGCGGCCTCGGCTACGACTTCGGTGCGATCCGTGCCGAACTGACCTATGGCTATACCGCAGCCAGCCTTAACGAGATTTCCGTGAGCGACTTCAATCCGGGAGCCTCGGGCATCATCAACAAGAACGACATCTTCGCCAGTGCCTACTGGGACATCATTCCCACCGGACGATGGACCCCCTACATCGGTGGTGGGCTCGGCTACACCAACCTCAGCACGCCCAGCTTCAGCGTGGGTGGATTCCGCACCGGTAGCAGCAACAGGGGGCTGTTCGGCTGGCAGGCCAAGGTGGGCGTGAGCTATGCCGCCAGCTACAACTTCGACGTCTACGCTGAAGGCACCTATTCCGGTACCGAGGGCTTCAGCACCAGCAACGTCCGCTACGACTCCTACAACGACTTCGGAGCCAAGTTGGGCTTACGCTATCGCTTCGGATCCCGTCCGGTGGTGGTTGTGGAACAACCCGTACCTGCTCCCGCCCCCCGGCCCGCTCCCGAGGTGTTCACACCTCAGCCAGCTCCCCAGCCCGTAGAACCCATCCGCGGCCTCTGGTGATCGAGCTTCGACGCGGCGGCGTTGTGCCCGGCAGGGCGGCCACTCACCAGGCGGCGGCTACCCGCTCCACCTGATCGAGATGGGGCAGATGCCCACAGTTGGGGAGCAGGTTCAGGCGGTCGCCGAGCAGGGCGACCGCCGCTTTTTTTTGGGAAGCCCTGAGAATGCGATCGTTCTCCCCCCACAGCACGGTGATCGGCTGGGAAGGCAAGGGGGAGCCACAGCCAGCGAAGCCGCCGCTGCGGGCGAACCGAGCCAAGGAAGCGCCCCAGAGGGGCACCCGCAGATGCAAGGAGGCGATTTCCTCCTCTGCTGGCCCCACATCGGTGGCGGGATCGGCGAAGGCCTGGCGGCAGAGGCCGCGGCGCACCGCCGCCAGGCCCAGGAACCACACCCCCAGGCGATCCAGCAGCGGTGGCAGGGGCATCGGCTGGCCGGTCAGCCCAGCGGGAGAGAGCAGCAGCAGGCGGTTGATCCGGCAGGGAAAGCGTCGGGCAAGTTCCATCGCCACCGAACCGCCCATCGAGGCTCCGACCACACCCACGGGCCGGTCGTTGCGGCTGGCGATGACCTCCAGCAGGGCCGCGAGGTGGTCGAGCACCCCGGCCGGGCTGTAGGCCGCATCGAGGCGACGGGGACCGAAGCCAAACCCGAACAGATCGGGGATGAACAGCTGGGCCCGCCCGGCCAGCAACGGGGCCAGCCGCCGGAACTCCAGCAGGGAGCTGTCAAAGCCATGCAGAAGCAGCAGCGGTTCCCCCCTGCCGAGCACGGCCACCGGCCATGGGTCGGGGTAGCCCAGCAGGTCCCACCACTGCACGCTGGCGGCCAGCTCCCGCCCCTGGCGATCTCGCAGGGATTGCGACGCCCACTCCAGCAGTTGCCGGCCCGAGCGCCTCTCAGTTCCGTTTTCGCCGCTCAAGAACCGGACTCGCGGGACGGGGAGAGCGCTGGGGGAACCGGCACTCCTGCCATTGTGCTCACCAGGGCAGCCAGCAGGTCGGTTTCACTGACGGGGAAGGGCAGGCGGTGCAGGTCGGAGCCAGGCCGGCAGGCAAAGGCGCAGACCTGCCGCAACTCGCCCAGGCTGGAGGCCGCCAGACCAAGATCGTCGAGGTTGACCGGCAGCGCCAGCGAGCGAAACAAGGCGATCAGCTGGCGCCGGGCCTGGGCGGCTAGATGGTTGGCACGCAGCAGTTCCTCCAGCCTCAGCTGCACCAGCACACCGAAGCCCACCTTCTCCCCGTGGAGGGCCCCATGGCAGGCGGCCAACTGGGTGAGGCCGTTGTGGACGGCATGGGCGGCAACGGTGCGGCAGCCGGCCCCGCCGACACCGCCGATCAGTCCGGCCGTGAGGGCGGAGGCTTCGGCAACCCGCACCCAGGCTTCGCTGCTGGGCGCAGCCATCGCCTCCACCCCATCGAGCAGGAGCTGATCGCGGAGCACCCGGGCCTGCTGGACCGCCTGCTGGACCAGCCCATCGCCGCTGCCGCCGCTGCTCACCGACGCTTCGTACCACTTGGCCATGGCATCGGCGATCCCACTGGCCAGGGTGCGGGCCGGCGCCTGACGCACCAGTCCATGGTCGAAGACCAGCAGATCGGGGCAGCGATCCAGGGCCACATCCCCTTGAAAGGCGCCCTGGGGGGAGTACAGATTGGCCAGGGCGGTCCAGCCGGCACAGGTGGCCGCACTGGTGGGAACGGTGATGCAGGCGAGACCCAGGCGATGGGCCAGCAGCTTGCCGGCATCGAGCACCTTGCCCCCACCGATCGCAACCACGGCATCGGTGCCTGCGCCTGCAGCAGCCTCTGCGGCCAACCGGGTGAGGTCCGCCTCGCAACAATCGAAGCGCAGCTCCCCAGCCAGCGGCGCCAGTCCCCCGCGGCGCAGATCGGCCAGGAGCCTGTCGCGCAAGGCGGCGGTGTTGGAACTGCGGCCCAGCACCAAGGGGCGTTGGCAAAGAGCCGATATCCTTGGCAAGGACTCCTGCCAGGCCCCGGCCCCCCGCAGCACCTGGGCGGGGGCGATGGCGTGCAGGTTGACCGTGCTGCTCATCGTTTGAGTCTAAAAGCTCCGCAACCAGGCGCTTGAAAAGGCCGGCGATCAAGAATGGGGGGTGATCTCCTGCGGCTGATGGCTTGTTGCTTCGCTCGTCATCGCCAGTAGATCCTGCACCTCGCACACGGGAAAGCGGTTGATCGCCTTGAGGGCCGCTCGGGCTGTGGACCGCAGCCGTTCACTGATCGCTTCGGCGTAGGGCACCTGGGCCAGCAGATCCACGGTGCGGCGCAGGATCCGCACCACATCGCCCTCATCGAGGGAGGTGTTGGCGATCAGATCGCTCCAGCCGGTGCCCTTGGCCCAGGCCTGAACCAGACCCATCAGCTCCGGCTCCCACCAGGCCGGCACCACCACCCCAGCACTTTCCTGCTGCCGCAGCAGCTCTCGCCGCAGGCCGCCCAGATCGTGCAAGGCCTCCTCCGCCCTGGCGGGCGGCGGGAAGCCACTCCAGAGATCCGGCCGGTTCACCTCGGTGCTGATCGCCTCGAACACGGCGGCCAGTTCGGCCGGATCGAGGCCATCGAGGTGGCCGCTCATCAGGGCCAGGCCCAGCCAGAGCTCGTTGTCGCCGCGCAGGGCAGCCACGGTGCGGCCCACCTCGGTGGGCTCCAGCCCCTGGGGACCATCGAGGGCACCGAAGAAGCGCAGGATCTCGATCAGCGAAAGAAACGTGTCCCAGTGGCGGTTGGAGCGGTGGTGCAGCAGCCGCTGACGCTCCTCGATCTCCAGATCCAGCTCCTCCATGCGCCGCCGTTGCTTCTTGAGTTGGCGGCGGTCCCCCCAGCGGTGGGCCGGATGCAGCTCCAGCTCCTCTTCCAGCTGCCGCACCAGCTCGGCCTGGCCCCGCACCTCGCCGGCCAGGTCGTACTGGGGGGTGACCATGTCATGGCGGCTGGCCATCGAGCCCACCGCCAGAGCCAGGCCGCCACTGAGCTGATCGCCATGGCGCAGCTCGCCGGGATGGCGAAGCTCGGGCGCCGAGAGCTGAGCCACCTGCAGGCAGCTGAGCTCGGCATGCAGGCTCACCACCCCCTGGCAGGGCACCAGGATCCAGAGGTTCTCATCGGTGAGGCAGAGCAACAGGGGGAACTGGCCCGGGCCCGGAAGCTTCTCGACGATCACCGCCGGGGTGACCCGCCCCTTGAGCTGGGGCGCCTTGAGGCTCACCAGGCTTCCCTCGCTGGCGAACTGCAGGGCCAGGGTGAGCTCATGGGCCAGGGTTTCCTCGGCCTGTTGCTGGAGGATCCGCAGCAAGCGCCGCTCTTCCCGCAGCCGCTCCCTCTGCTTCTCGTAGACCTCGAAATCGTCCCAGGGCACATCGGCCGCCGGTCCGGTGAGGGTGTCCAGCTGGCAGCGCAACTCGGCGATGCGGGTTTCATCCTCGAGCAGGTCGAGGGTGGCGAGATAGCGGCCGAAGCTGCGCTCCACCAGTTGTTTCGCCTTGGGCAGCTCGTAGCGCTGCAGCAGGTTCAGCACCATGCCGTAGCTGGGCGTGAACTGGCTCACCAGGGGATCGGCGGGGCTGGTGGCCAGTTGCCCCGCTTCCCGCACCCCCTCGAATCGGCTCTGCACCGTCACCACGTAGCCCTGCACATCGAGGCCGCGGCGGCCGGCCCGGCCGGCCATCTGCAGGAACTCGCTGCCCATCAGCGGCCGGTGGCCCCGCTCGGTGCGCTTGGAAAGGGCCGAGATCACCGTGGTGCGGGCCGGCATGTTGATGCCCGCCGCCAGGGTTTCTGTGGCGAACACCACCTTCACCAGCCCCTGCTGGAACAGCCCCTCGATCAGCTCCTTCCAGGCAGGCAGCACACCGGCATGGTGGGCGGCGATGCCTCGCAGCAGGGCATCGGCATGGCCCCCTTCCCGCACGGCCTCAGGCGTGGCCGCCACGAAGGCGTCGAGGCTGGCCCGGATCACCGCCTGCTCCTGCTCGTTCACCAGGCAGATGCGGCCGAGGTCACGAACCGCCTTGTCACAGGCCCGGCGGGAAAAGATGAAATAGATGGCCGGCAGCATGTCCCGCTCCGCCAGCTGGGCCACCACGAAGGGCAGCGGCGCCGCCTCCGGCTGGGGCGGCTTCGGGCTCTTGCCCTTGCGACGGTCGCCCTTGGGAGCCCGCCACACCTTGCAGTTGGGATGGAGCCCGGTGCCCTCGTCATTGAGCAGGGGATGGAGACCCTTGGCACTGCAGAAGCTGAAGTCCAGCGGAACGGGCCGGTGGTCGCTCAACACCAGAGTGGTGGGGCCGTGCACCCGCTCGATCCAGTCGGTGAGCTGGCCCGCATTGGCCACCGTGGCCGAGAGCGCCACGAGCTGCACGGGCGGCGGGCAATGGATGATCGACTCCTCCCAGACCGTGCCCCGCTGGCTGTCGTTCATGTAGTGGCACTCATCGAGCACCACCGCTTCCACGCCGGCAAGAGGATCGTCGCCCCGATCCGCCTCCGCGTAGAGCATGTTGCGGAAGATCTCGGTGGTCATCACCACGATCGGCGCCTCGCGGTTGACGCTGAGATCACCGGTCATCAGCCCCACCTTCTCGGCGCCGAACTGCTCGCGGAAATCACGCAGCTTCTGGTTGGAGAGTGCCTTGAGCGGCGTGGTGTAGAACACCTTCTGGCCATGGGCCAGGGCGCGGTGAATGGCGTATTCGCCCACCAGGGTCTTGCCCGAGCCGGTGGGGGCGCTCACCACCACCGAATGGCCCTGGTTGAGGGCGTCGATCGCTTCGAGCTGGAACGGATCGAGCGGGAATGGAAACAACGCCTCCAAAGGAAGCACGGCCGACACGGTCCCGCCTTCGGGTGGCTCCGCATCGGTTAGAGGGGCATCATCTGGTTGAGGGTCATCAACTGGCGCCACGGCGTTCGCACCGGCCATCGCGGTGGGAAGAGCGTCTGGACCGGCGGTGAGCATGGTCGAATCCTATGGGTTGCGCGCCGATTGGGCAGAGTGGGGGAGTCCTGGGGCCAGCGGCGCATGGCGGCCCACCGCGTCAGTGGGGATCCCCTCGAACCCATCGATCCCCTCAAACCCATCGATCCCCTCGCACCCCTGAGCCAGGCCCTCGCCCGGCTTCCTAAGGAGCGCCGGCGCGGGCTGCGGGGCTTCAGCCCCTGCGGTCCCGGGATGCTCAGGGCCACGGATCCGGCCGGTGCCGCCGTTCTTCTCGATCTGGCCAGCAACGACTACCTCGGTCTGGGCGGCCACGCCCGGGTGCGGGCGGCGGCCCGGGCTGCGATCGAGGCGGTTGGGGTTGGAGCGGGCGCCTCGCGGTTGATCAGTGGAAGTCGGCCTGTGCACGCCGAGCTGGAGGAGCGCCTGGCCGCCTGGCTGGGACGGCACACGGTGTTGCTCTTCCCCAGTGGCTTTCAGGCCAACCTGGCGGCGGTGGTGGCCCTGGCCGATCGGCGCAGCCTGGTGCTCGCCGACCGGCTGATCCACCACTCCCTGCTGGTGGGGGTGCAGGCCAGCGGCGCCGCGCTGGAGCGCTTCCGCCACAACGACAGCACCGATCTGGAACGGCGGCTGCAACGCCAGCGCCGGCAGGATCCCAGGCGCCGGTTGCTGGTGATCACCGAGAGCCTGTTCAGCATGGAGGGCACCAGCCCCGACCTCACTGCTATCGCTGCCCTCTGCCAAGCGCATGGGGCCCTGTTGCTCGTCGACGAGGCCCACGCCCTCGGGGTGCTGGGCCCCGGCGGCCGGGGCCTGGCCTTTGGCCTCAAGGGGATCAGCCTGATCAGCGGCACCTTTGGTAAGGCCTTCGGGAGCGGCGGCGCCTTTCTGACCGGGGATGGGCCGGTGGGGGACTGGTTGCTGCAGAGCTCCGGCGCCTTTCGCTACTCCACCGCCCTGGCCCCGCCCCTGGCCGCCGCCGCCCTGGCGGCCCTCGACCTGATCGAGGCCGATCCGGCGATGGGCCTGGGCCTGCAGTTCCGTGCGATGCGATGGCGTGATCGCTTGGAGCAGGCGGGCTGGTGCCGCCCTGCCGGGACGGGCCCGATCCTGCCCCTGCCCGTGGGGGGCGAGGCCGCCGCCATGGCCCTTCAGCGGCAGCTGGAGCACGGCGGCTTGCTGAGCGTGGCGATCCGCCCCCCCACCGTGCCGGCCGGCGGCGCCCGGTTGCGGTTGGTGCTGCGCCGTGACCTCCCCCCAGGCAGCCTGAGCCGACTCCTGGTGGCCCTTGGCCCACCCCCTGCCCCGTCGGTGGCATGACGGACCCAACACCCACTTGGCACGTGATCGCCATGCACGGCTGGGGCGGCGACAGCCTCGCCTGGCAGCCCTGGCAGGCCAGCGCCCAGGAGCGGGGCTGGCACTGGCAGAGCGGCGAGCGTGGCTACGGGACCCTGGCACCCCGCTCCCCCGCCTGGCCGCCGGGCCCGGGCCGCCGCGCCGTGATCGTCCACTCCCTCGGCCTGCATCTGCTGCCGGCGGCCGTGCTGGAGCGGGCCGATGCGGTGGTGCTTCTGGCCAGTTTCGGCCGTTTCGTTCCGAAGGGTGCCGCCGGGCGCCCCTGGCGGGCGGCCCTGCAGGGCATGGCGGCCCGACTCGAAGCCGGGGATGGCGAGGCGATGCTTGCGGACTTTCTGCGCGAGGCGGCCGCCCCGGACCCGGCTGGCCTGCTGCCGCCAGGTCCCGGCCAGGGGCCGCTGCCGGCAAGCGCGGTGGAACGCCTCCGGCAGGATCTTCTCCGGCTGGAGGGCACCTCCGGCTTGCCGCCGGGCTTTCCAGCCGGCGCCAGGGTGCTGATCGTGGAAGCCGGCGCCGACCGGATCGTTGCCCCGCTGGCACGGGGGCAGTTGGTGCAGGCCCTGCCGGCAGCCGAACATTGGAGGATCGAAGCGGCTGGCCACAGCCTGCTGAGCGCCAACCTGGTGGAGCCGGTTCTGGATTGGCTGGAGGCTGAGCGATGATCTCGAGTCCCTCCCTGGAGCTGGTGCGGGGCGGCTTCGAGCGCCGCGTCTCCAGCTATGAGCAGGGGGCGGCCCTGCAGCGTTCCGTGGCCTGGCGCCTGGCCCACCACTGCTGCAGCTTGCCGCTGCTGGAGGGACCCTGCGCCGATCTGGGGTCGGGAACGGGCCTGCTCAGCCGCGCCATCGCCCAGCAACGGCCGGAATTGGACCTGCTCCGCCTTGATGCCTGCCCGGCCCTGCTGAGCCAGGAAGGGGCCGCTGCCCTGGCGATGGCAGCCACGCCCCCTGCGAGCCTGATCTGGGACCTGAACCAGGGTCTGCCTCCCGAGCTGCAGCAGGCATCCCTGCTGGCTTCGAGTTTTGCCCTGCACTGGCTGAATCATCCCGTGGAGCAAATGGAGCACTGGTGCCAGGAACTGCGACCCGACGGCTGGCTGGCCCTGGCCCTGCCCACCGCCGGCAGCTTTCCGCAATGGCGCCAGGCCGCTGCGCGCGCCGGGGTGGCCTGCACCGCCCTGCCCCTGCCGGAGGCCAGCGCCCTGGTGGCAGCCGCCGAGCAGCATCTCGACCTGCACCGGGCCGAGCGGCTCCGCTTCAGCCAACACGCTGAATCCGGGCTTTCCTTCCTGCGCCGGATGCGGGACCTGGGGGCGGGGGCCAGCCCCAGCCCACCGCTCAGGCCGGGGGAATGGCGGCGGCTTGAGGCCCACTGGCCCAGCCAGCCCGGCCTGGGGGGTGGCGGCAAGCTCCTGCGTTGGGAGATGCTGCTGCTGCTGGGCCGGAAACCGCCGCCATGACCCGAGGACAACCGCGATGAGCCCGCAGCTCGTGGTCTGCGGCACCGACACCGATGTGGGCAAGACGGTGCTGAGCGCCCTGTTGGTGCTGGGCCTGGGCGCGCGCTACTGGAAGCCGGTCCAGTGCGGACTCGACGGTGGCGGGGACAGCGTCCGGGTGCGCCGGATGCTGGGGCTGAGCGCTGCGGAGGCCGAAGCGCGGATCCTGCCCGAGGCCTACCGCTACACCCACCCGGTTTCTCCCCACTGGGCCGCCGAACTGGAGGAACGGCCGCTTGATCCGGATCGGTTGACGCTTCCCGGCGGGGATGGCCCCCTGGTGGTGGAAACGGCGGGGGGGCTGCTGGTGCCCCTGCGACGCGACCTGCTCCAGATCGAGCAGATCCGCCGCTGGGGCTTGCCGGTGCTGCTGGTGGCTCGCAGCGGCCTGGGCACCTTGAACCACACCCTGCTGTCGGTGGAGGCCCTGCGTCGGCGCCAGATTCCCCTGCTCGGCCTGGTGCTGAACGGGCCGCCCCATGCCGACAACCCCGGCACCCTGGCCACCCTCACCGACGCCCCGGTGCTGGCCTGTCTGCCCCCCCTGCCCGAGCTCACGGCCCGGACCCTCGCCATCGCCTGGCAGGGCTCAGGCCTGGCCGATGGCCTGGCCCGTAGCCTGGGCCAATGACACGCTCCAACCTGGTGGTCAGCGCCGTCGTCGCCCTGATCTGCGGGGTGATCCTGGTGGTGTTCACCGATCTCGAAATCACGCTGGTGCGTTGGGTGAACTGCGGCCCCCTCGCCTCCGAGGCCGCCCGGCTCGAGAAGCGCTGCCGCCCTTGACCTGGCATCCCAACCTCTGGCATCCCACCACCCAGGTGGCCCGCAGCGATCCCCCGCTGCAGGTGCTGCGGGGCCAGGGCGCCCTGCTGGAGCTGGCCGATGGCCGCCAGTTGATCGACGCGATCAGCAGCTGGTGGGTCACCCTGCATGGCCACGGCGAGCCCAGCATCGCCGCGGCGATCGCCGCCCAGGCCATGGAACTGGAGCAGGTGATCTTCGCCAACTTCCGCCATCCCCAGGCCGAGCGACTGGCGGAGCGCCTCAGTGCTGCCAGCGGGCTGGAGAGGCTGTTCTTCTCCGATGACGGCTCCACCGCCGTGGAGGTGGCCCTCAAGATCGCCTGGCAGTGGTGGCGGAACCAGGGCAGCCCCCGGCGTCAGATGATCGCCTTCGAGGGGGCCTATCACGGCGACACCTTCGGCGCCATGGCCCTGGGCGAACGCGGGCTCTTCTCCGCCCCGTTCGAGCCCCTGCTCTGCCCGGTGGCCCGGGCTCCCTGGCCCTCCACCTGGTGGAACGACGGGGACGTGGAGGCGAAGGAGGCCGTGGCCCTGAACCACCTCGAAGCTCTGCTGGCTGTGCCGACCGCCGCGGTGATCCTGGAGCCGCTGGTGCAGGGAGCCAGCGGTATGGCGATGGTGCGCCCTGAGTTCCTGCGGCAGGTTCAGGAGCGGGTGCGGCAGGCCGGTGCCCTGTTGATCGCCGATGAGGTGATGACCGGCTTCGGCCGCACCGGCTCCCTGTTCGCCTGCCAGGGGGCCGGCCTCCAACCAGACCTGGTCGCCCTCTCGAAGGGCCTCACCGGCGGCTTTCTGCCGATGGGGGTGACCCTGGCCAGCGAGGCGCTCTACCGGGGATTCATCAGCGACAACCCGGACCACACCCTGTATCACGGCCACAGTTTCACGGCGAACCCCCTCGGCTGCGCCGCCGCCAACGCCAGCCTGGCCCTGCTCGGCGCCACCCCCGATCGCCATCAGGGCTTCGAGGCGCGCCATCGCCCCCACCTCGCCGAGCTGGCCCGCCACCCCCGAGTCTGCCGGCCGCGGCTCATGGGCACCATCGCCGCCTTCGATCTGGTGGTGGACGCGCCGGGCTACCTCAACAGCGCAGGCCGGCAGCTGCAGCGCCTTGCCCTCAGCCAAGGCGTGTTCATCAGGCCCCTCGGCCAGGTGGTCTACCTGCTGCCACCGCTCTGCCTGAGCGAGGCCCAGCTGGAACGTTGCTATGGCGTGATTCGTGCCGGGTTGGATCAGCTCTGACCAGAAGTCCAACCAATCGGTAGTCCAACCAATCCGGCTCAGGGGCCGGCGAAGATGGCAGCTTCCACATCTGCCCTGGAGAGCCCGTAGGAGAACAGCCGCACTGTGGTGCGGCCCTCCTGGTGCCAGCTCACCTTGAGCTCCTCGATGTCCAGCTCGATCAGGGCACTCCAGAAGGCTTGATGCAGATCCCAGCGGCAGGGATCGGCCTTGTCCCTGGCTGCGCCGAGTTCGACCAGCCACTGCTCAAGAGACGGCAAGGGATGGTTGTAGAGCGGGGTCTGCTGAGGGGGCAGGGCGTTCATGCCCGGTTTCGGCTCCTGAGGTACCAGCAGTCTGCACGGCTGGGGCGTCGAGCCAGCTCGTCGGAGGCGTGACCAGCTCCAGACCACGCCACCAGGCCAGGCTCAGCCCCAGCACCAGGCTGAGTACCAGGGCCACGCCCAGCAGCACCAGGGCAAACCATTCCCCGCCCGAGAGCGCCCGGCGCACTGACAGGCTGCGCTCCAGCCTCCGCACCGGAGCGGGCTGGAGCGGCACCGCCTGGAGCTGGCTGTCGTAGGCCCTGCGGCGCTCGGGGTCGTTGAGGGTGAGGTAAGCCAACTGCAGCTGCCGGAACTGCTCCTCGGCCTGCGGCGCCGGAAGGAGCGTGGTGTCCGGGTGGTACAGCTTGCTGAGCGAACGAAAGGCCTGCCGCAGATCCTGGGCCGAGGCCGTTGGGGGGAGGCGCAGCAATTGGTAGTGATTCGGGCCCGTCGATGCCGTTTCGCAACCTGCCACCAACCACGCACGGACGTTGCGAGATCCTAGAGATCCCAGACCTCAATGACAGCGTGGATGGCTGCTGAGCCGGACTTCACCATCGGACCGGATGACCGGATCGGAACCGAACCATCCCAGGGGCAGGCGGAGGCGGTCTGGCAGGACCTGGGCTGGTGGCCGGCCCCCGGACAGCTGGCCCAGTTCCGGGCCCTCCAGGAGGCGTTGCGCCACTGGAACGGTCGCCTCAACCTCAGCCGCCTGGTGGAGGGAAACGATTACTGGATCGCCCAGCTGCTCGACAGCCTGTGGCCCTGGCAGCCGCTGCTGCGGCAGCCTCCCACCGCCCACTCCCTGATCGATGTGGGAACCGGCGGTGGGTTCCCCGGCCTGGCCCTGGCGATCGCCCTGCCCGAGGCGCACATCACCCTGGTGGATTCCGTGGGCCGCAAGGCCGAAGCCGTGCGGGCAATGGCCCAGGACCTTGGCCTGGGCCATCGGGTCACGGTCCGCTGCGAGCGGGTCGAGAGCACCGGCCGAAATCCTGCCTGCCGCGGCCGCTTCGACTGGGCCCTGGCACGGGCGGTCGCGGCCGCGCCGGTGGTGGCGGAGTACCTGCTGCCCCTGGTGCGGCCCTCGGACGGCAGAGCCCTGCTCTACCGCGGCCAGTGGGAGCCCGGGGATCAGCAGGCCCTGGAGCGGGCCCTGCGGCCACTGCTGGGTGCCGTTGAGCGGGTGGAGCGACGGGAACTTCCCACTGGCCGGGGGGTGCGCCATGCCGTGGTGCTCAAACCCCTGGCCGCCTGTCCGCCCGCCTATCCCCGGCCGGTAGGGGTGCCCGCCAAGCTGCCGCTGGGGGCGGCCTGAGAACGTCGGCCAGGGCCGCTCAGTCGGCCGCCATCAGTCTCTGGGAGGCTGCGCCCCCCAGCCGCTGGCGCAGGCGACGCAGCAGGTCAGGGATCCGCTCCGCCCACGGGCTCCCCCCCAGCACCTTGAGCAGGTCGGCCTCGCTGACCGTGTCGTCGAGGGCATCGGCGTTGGCCCCGGGGAACCAGTGGTCGCCCTGGCCCAGCAGGCCATAGCGGGCCCGGCCATAGCCCTCCAGATCCCAGGCTTCCAGCAGGTTGTGGAGCCAGAGCAGTACCGGCAGGTTGATGCCGCCTGGGGTGTGATGCCACTCCGGCAACCCCTGCTGCCAGCTGCTGAGCCAGGGTTCCCCCAGGCTCTGAACCCTGGCGCGCTCCAACCGCTTGAGAATCGGCGGCAACAACCTGGTGGCCTGGGGCAGCAGGGCCACGGCCTCCAGGTGCAGGTCCAGATCGGCCGGGTTCGCCGCCCCGACGCTGATCGTGTGGATGCCCGGTGCCGTCAGGCAGTACAGGTCGTTGAAGACAATCGGATGGAGCGGCGCGCAGAGCTCCCTGATGCGTGCCGATGGAGTGTGCAGATGGCCGCCCTTGTCGGTGGGGCTGATCACGAACACGCCCATGTCATGGGCGCGGGCGGCCTCGATCGCCGGGCGGTTCTGCTGCCGAATGAAGTACCAGTGCAGGTTGATGTAATCGAAGGCGTCGGATGCGATCGCCTCAAGGATCAGGGGAAGCGGCGCGTGGGTGGAGAAGCCCACGTGGCCGATGCGACCCTGCGCCTGCCAGCGGCGCACCACCGCCAGGCAGCCGCCCGGCCGCAGGGTCTGCTCCAGATGCTCCGCCAGGTTCAGGCCATGGATGGCCAGCAGGTCGATCCGCTCCACCGCCAGCCTCTCGAAGCTGCGCTCCAGTTCGGCCTCGAACAGGGCTGAATCCGGGTTGGGGGGAACCTTGGTCTGGAGGATCCGCCGCGGATCGGCGACCTGGGGAAGCAGCCAGCCCAGCTGACGTTCGGAGCTGCCGTAGTAGCGGGCCGTTTCGATGTGGTGCAGGCCGGCGGCAGTGGCCCGCTCCAGGGTGGCTCGCACCGTCGCCTGGCTCGCGGCGGTGATCTGATCGGCGGGCACGTCACTCCAACTCTGCTGATAACGCATGCCGCCCAGAGAGAGCAGGGGCATGGCCAGGCCCGTGCGCCCGAACCGCCGGGTCGGCAGGATCACCGGCGGGGCAGGGTGCGCTTCAGCCGGGAGGGGGAGGGCAGGCCAAGTGGCTGGAGTTCCTGGGTCTGCAGGCGCTCCTGCAGGGCCCCCACGTCTTCATAGGCCACCCAATGGATGCAGTCCACCGGACAGGTGTCGATCGCCTCCTGGATCGTTTCGGTGCTGTCACCGTCCTGGCGGATGGCGCGGGAGCGGCCCCAGAGCGGCTCGACCAGAAAGGTGTTGGAGGCCACGTGGGCGCAGTAGCGGCAGCCGATGCAGACGGCTTCATCGACCCACACCGCCTGCTCCCGCAGGCTGCCGCCCAGCAGGGGTTCCGAGCCGGTGGGCCGGGGATCGGCCCGAACCGGTGTGGTGTAGGCCAGGGATGGGTCCATCGGCGGCTCAGCCGTCCCAGCGGGTGACCACCAGTTCAATGCTTCCGTCGTTGTGCTGGGTCTGGGCGCTGAGCTGAAAGCCTTCCTGGGCCGAGGCCGAGAGGATGGTGTGCAGGGCGTACCGCTGGGTGAGCTGGGCAAGAAAGCGCTCGACCGGAACCGGCTGTTTCCAGAGGTCCAGGTCGGTGACCAGTTCGTAGCTGCCGCTCTCCTGATTCCAGCGGAAGCCGATATCCCCGCCCTGGGCCTGGGGCAGGGCCAGCTGGGCCATCACCGTCTGACCGCGATAGCCCCGAACCGGACGCTCACCCAGCTCGGGCTCATGCCCGAGGTCGCGGAGGGCATCGAGCAGGGCCCCACGGTCGCGAAGTTCGGTTTTGACAGTGCTGAAGTGGGACATCGGATGCGAGGCGAAGAGCGAACGGAATTCAGGAGCTGGACTGCTGGAGATGCAGGGCTGGAACCACGACCTGAGGCTCGGATTGGAACGCTTCCGCCGTGTTGCGGCGCTGCTGGACAGTGCCAAGCCGGGCTTCGATCCGCTCGGTGAGCTGCGAGCAGCCCGTCCCTTGGACCCCTTCCACCACCTCTTCCACGCGGCCGTCGGGCCGAATGCGAAAGCGAATGGTGTGCTGGGACATCACGAGATCAATCGTGGATGTCAACAATAGCTGGCCTGACTGGCTGCCGAGGCCCGGTCCTGCTCAGCAGACCAGGCCTTCTTCCACCAGGGTCTGGATCCGATCGAGAACGGCGGGGCTTTCAAGCTGCTCGAGGGCCACCCGCGCCTCATCGCGCACGGTGGCATCGATGTCGTGAAGCATCACCAGCACCAGGGCTTCAACCAGATCCCGCTGACGCGGTTCCACCAGATGGTCGAAGAGCCTCCCCAGGGACCAGGCGCAGTTGCTGCGCACCGCCGGCTCGCTGTCGATGCGGAGGCTGACCAGGAGCTGGCCGGCCGCCTGATCCGCCTTGGCCAGGCCGGTGCCCCCCGCATCGGCCAGGGAGCCGGCCGCCCAGAGCCGAACCGCCGCGATGTCCACCTGCAGCGAGCGGATCAACGGGTTCAGCACAGGCGCGTCCGGGTAATTGCCCAGGCTCCAGGCCACCGCCTTGCGCACATAGCCATTGCTGTCCTGCCGCAACAGAGCGAGCAGCGGCTCCACGGCCCGCCGATCGGGGTTGCGGCCGAGGGCGTAGACGGCGCTCATCCGCACGATCGGGCAGCTGGCCTCCAACAAGGGGAGCAGCTGGGGGATGGCGCGGGGATCCCGGTGTTCACAGAAAATCCGCAGACCCTGGAGGCGATCGTCCTTGCCGCCTGAGCCAAGCAGTTCCAGGCCGAGATCGCATTCAACGGCAATGTCTGCGTCGGTGGGCTCGGTGGCGTCGAGGGCATCGAGGGGATCGACGGCCAATTCCTCGGCCAGCTCGCCGGCCAGCAGTTCCGGATCAAAACCAAGCTCAGCCGGGCTGGAGGAAAACGGGGGGATGGACTCCGCCATGGGCTTCTCCCTTCTCCGGCTCAGTGGAGTGGCGCCGGGGCCAGCATGTCGCCGGGCAGCCAGAGCCGGGCACTCACCACGAACAGCGCGAAGCCGAACAACAACACGATCGCGGCCGGCAGGACGGTGGAGCGAAGAAAGGACACGGACCGCCTGCAGGTTTGGGAGCCATTCTGAAGGCATAGGGTTCGGCCAGTCGCCGCCGGACCTTGCCGCCCGAAACCCTCCCTGGCTCCGCACCCCAGGCTGGCCTGGATTCAGCAGGGTGGCGCCGGCTGGTGGCCGTGGCGGCCCAGGGGGTGGCCAGCGGCACCCCCTACATGGTGGGCAGCAAGCTGTTGCAGGGCTGGCTTACCGCCAGCGCCGTGCCCCTGGGGCTGATTGGACTGCTGGGGCTGGCGGAGCTGCCCTACACCCTCAAGATGGTCTGGGCGCCGCTGCTGGACCGCTGGCCCCTGCCCTGGCCCGATCGGCGGCGGGGCTGGCTGCTGGTGCTGCAGCTGACCCTGGTGGCAGTGATCGGGGGGATGGCGCTGCTGCGGCCCAGCACCGATCCGGCCAGCCTCACGGCGATCGGAGCGATGGCCGTGCTGCTGGCGGTGGTCAGCGCCACCCAGGACATCGCCGTGGATGCCTACCGCACCGACCTGCTGCCGGCTGGGGAGCGCGGTGGCGGTGCCGCCGCCGCCTCGCTGGGCTATCGGGGAGCGATGCTGGCGATCGGCGCCGGAGGCTTCATGCTGGCCGGACGCTTCGGCTGGCCGATGGCCTTTCTAGCGGCCGCCGTGCTGCTGCTGGCGGTGGTGCCGTTCACCCTGGCGGCACCGCGGTTGGCACCGATCGTCCATCCGGTGACGAGCCTGCGCCAGGCGGTGGTGGGGCCGGCGAAGGAGTTTCTGCGCCGCACCGGCGGCGGCCGGGCCCTGCTGATACTCCTGCTGGTGCTGCTCTACCGCTGGCCCGACGGGCTGCTGGGGCTGATGGCGGTGCCGTTTCTGATCCAGAAGGGCTTCGAGCCGGCGCTGATCGGTACGGTGCAGGGCGGCTGGGGCATCGCTGCCACCATCGCCGGCACAGTGCTGGGGGGCGTGCTGTTCCCAAGGCTGGGGATGAACCGCTCGCTCTGGCTGTTCGCCGTTGCCGGGGCGATCGGCAACCTGAGTTACTGGGCGCTGGCCCGGTTCGGCGGCGGGGTGGCGGGGCTGCTGGTGGCGGTGAGCCTGGAGAACCTGGCCGGCGGGATGGTGGGGGCTGTGTTCGTGGCCCTGCTGATGAGCCTGTGCAACCCACGCTTCTCCGCCACCCAGTACGCCCTGCTCTCGGGGGTGTATGCCCTGAGCCGATCGGTGCTGGCGGCGCCGGCGGGGGTGGTGGCCGAGCAGGTGGGCTGGCCCAGCTTCTTCCTGTTCACCGTGGCGGCGGCGCTGCCGGCATTTATGTTGATGCTGCGACTCACTCCCTGGAACGGCAAAGGGGTGATCGGCGCCTTTGATCCCGCGCGCGATCCGACTTGAGGCGATGGGTCGGCAAGGCCTGCACCGAGAGCGTCAGCAGGCAGCGGGTTGTCACAGAGGCTGTTGGCCAGCACGCCAGGGTTGATTCAAAGTGTCAGCAAGGGCTTAGCTACGGCTTTCGCCGCGCCATCACCAGAAGCTCATTGATGTCGTGGGACTCGGTCTGTAGGCCGGCGCGGATCTGCTGAAATCCAGCCAGCCGGAGCAGGTTGAGGGGCGCCGTCCTGAGGGTCGCCAGGGCACCGGCACCATTTCCCCGGGGGCATGAAATGACCGACTCGTTGACATAGTAATAATGATGATAAGGCTACAGCCGTTCAAGCATGCTGAAACTGGTTTATCTCGTTTGATCCAGAGTATTGAGACCAAGCAGGGTTGTTCATTCAACCCATCAGATACTTCGAGATCCAGTCTTCCCGTTTCTCTCCTGGAGTGCTCCCCGCCCATCACCAAGGTACGACCCACCATCCCACGTCACGACACCTCCAACCCCGTCATCTCCAACTCCCGCCCCCCCAGCACGTCCGCCGACAGCTCGCCACAGCACGGGCAGGCAAAGATCACATCCACCGGCTCGAACCGCTGCCCGCAACCTCCGCAGCGGCACACCGTGGGCACCACCTCCAGCTCCAGCGTTGCCCCTTGGCTGATTCCGCCCGCCATCACCACCTCGAAGGCGAAGGCGAGGGCGTCGGGGTCCACGCCCGAGAGCCGCCCCACCCGGAGCTTCACGGCGTGAATCCGGTTGGCACCCTGGGCCGTCGCCGCCGCCAGGGCGATGCGGTGCAGCTCCTCCATCAGCGCCAGTTCATGCATCGCCGCACCAGCGGCGCACCGCCGCCAGCACCTCGGGCAGCACGGCCCTGGTGGCGAGCGTGAGCCGCGTGCTGAAGCCGCAGCCGTGGGCCGCCACCAGCAGTTGCCAGGCCGGCGGACGGCGGCCATAGAGGGTTTCGGCCAGCTGCAGCAGCGTGCCCGTGCTGGCGTGGTGGCTGAACAGCCCAGCAGGGCCCGCCGCATCGGCTCCCCCGCTTTCCGGGGGCAGGAGCGGCTCCAGCCGCCAACCGCCTGGGCCCGCCGCCGCTTCCGCTTCCGCATCCACGAAGAGCACACGCCGGGCGGCGGCCAGCTGCGGCGCCAGCTCGGGTGTGAGCTGGGTCCGTTCGATCACCGCCAGGCTGGGGAGCTCCCAGCGCTCCACTTCGGCGGCGATGGCGCGTCCCACGCCATCGTCCTGGCGCAGGCCGTTGCCCCAGCCGATCAGCAGATCGCCGCTCACTGCCGCCACCGCTCCTGCAGCATTCCCCCGTCGGGGCCGATCAGCTGCACATGCAAGGGCATCTGGCCCGCCGCATGGGTGGAGCACGACAGACAGGGATCGAAGCAGCGGATGCCCGCCTCCACCCGGTTGAGCAGGCCCTCGCTGATCTCGGCCGCCCCCGGCGGGATCCATTGCCGGGCGATCTGGGTGATGGTGCGGTTCATCGCCCGGTTGTTCTGGCCGGTGGCGATGATCAGGTTCACCGCCTCGATCAGGCCGTTGGCATCCACCTTGTAGTGGTGGAACAGGGTGCCGCGCGGCGCCTCGCTCACGCCCACCGCCTCGAAGGCGTTCACCCCGGCGTGGGCGCGCACGTGGGTTGCGCAGATCTCGGGGTCGTTCAACAGCAGCTCGATCGCTTCGAGCGCCGCCAGGATTTCGATCAGGCGGGCCAGGTGGTAGTGGAAGGAGCTGGTCACCACACGGCCGCCGCGCTCCCGCAGCTCCAGCAGTTCGGCATCGGCCCGCTCGGTGCCGATGTGCTCGCACACGTTCAGCCGTGCCAGCGGCCCCACCCGGTAGCTGCCCGCTTCTGGCCCCAGCGGCTTGTAGTAGGGAAATTTCAGGTAGGTCCAGGGTTCCACCGCCTCCGCCAGCGCCTCGCTGATCTGTTGCTGTGGCAGCGCCTCGGCCAGCACGGCGCCGTCGGAGTCGATCAGGCGCAGCTGGCCGTCGTAGTGCTCCCAGCGGCCATCAGCCCCCACCAGGCCCATGAACAGCGACGGGAAACAGCCGAACGTGCTGGCCTCCGTCGCCAGCGGGCCATCCAGCAGCCCCTTGAACCGTTCCAGCGCCGCGTTGGTGGTGGCGAAGGCTTCCGGCAGACGCGCACGGATGGCCTCGCGATCCGCTGGATCCAGGGGGGTACGCACCCCTCCCGGCACGGCCCAGGCGGCGTGGATCTTGCGGCCCCCCAGGCGCTCGATCAGGTCCTGGCCGAACTGGCGCAGGCGGATGCCGCCGCGGGCCAGCTCCGGGTCGGCGGCAATCAGGCCGAAGATGTTGCGCTTGGCCGGATCGCTGTCCCAGCCCAGCAGGAAATCGGGGCTGCTCAGGTGAAAGAACGACAGCGCATGGGACTGGGTGATCTGGGCCAGGTTCAGCAGCCGCCGCAGTTTCTCGGCTGCCGGCGGGATCGTCACCGCCAGGATCCGATCGCCCGTCTTGGCCGAGGCCAGCAGGTGGCTCACCGGGCAGATGCCGCAGATGCGGGCGGTGATCGCCGCCATCTCGGTGAACGGCCGCCCCTCGCAGAACTTCTCGAAGCCCCGGTACTCGACCACGTGGAAGCGGGCACCCTCCACGGCGCCGGCCCCGTTCAGGTGGATGGTGATCTTGGCGTGGCCCTCGATCCGCGTCACCGGATCGATCAGGATCGTGCGGGTCATGGCTCAGCCGAAGCGGATCATCGCCGCCCCCTCCATCACCGGCCGCTCGCCCCGCAGCAGCGGCTCGAGGAAGGCGCGGATGCGCGCGGCCGAAGGCGGGCAGCCTGGCAGGTAGAGATCCACCGGCACCACCTCGTGCAGCGGCAGCACCCGCTCCAGCAGATCAGGCACCAGGCCCGGGGCATGGGGCAGCTGGCCGCTGCCATCGGCCAGCTCCAGGTAGCCGCGGCGCAGCACCGGCTCCGCTCCATCCAGCCTGTTGCGCATGCCCGGCACGTTCGCGGTGATCGCGCAATCCCCGAACGACACCAGCAAACGGGTGCGCGCGCGCACCTGAAGGATCAGCTCCAGGTTGTCGCCGTTGGCGACGCCTCCCTCCACCAGGCAGACATCCACGTTCTCGGGGAAGCCCTTGATGTCGGACGCCACCGGGCTGAACACCACATCAACCTGCTCGGCCAGCTCGATCAGCCACTCGTCGAGATCGAGGAACGACATGTGGCAGCCGGAGCAGCCGGCCAGCCAGACGGTGGCAAGGCGCAGCTTCATGGCGTCTGCTGCCCCCTGGCGCGGGCCCGCACCAACGTCCACAGCCGGGCGGGGTCGGCGTGCTTCTCGCCGGTGGTGTCGGCCTTGTCGAACAGGGCGCCGGTGGGGCAGACCTGCACGCACTTGCCGCAGTCAGTGCAGGCGTCCACCGCCCCCCAGGGCTGATTCAGCCCGGCGATGATCCGGCAGTGCTCGCCGCGCCAGCCCACATCCCAGACATGGGCCCCCTCCACCTCGTCACAGACCCGCACGCAGCGGGTGCAGAGGATGCAGCGGTTGTGGTCGAGCCCGAACAGGTGATGGGTCAGGTCGACGGGACGATCCGGATGGCGGTAGGGCAGCCGGGAATGGTCCATACCCACCTCCACGGCCCGGTCCTGCAGCTCGCAGTGGCCGTTGGCCACGCACACCGCGCAGACGTGGTTCCCCTCGGTGAAGAGCATCTCGATCAGCGTGCGCCGGTAGTCCTGCAGCCTGGGGGTGTCGGTGTGCACCACCATCCCCTCCGCCACCGGGGTGAGGCAGGCGGGCTGCAGCTTGCCGCTGCCCTCGATCTCCACCAGGCAGAGCCGGCAGGCGGCCACCGGGCTCAGCCCCTCCAGGTGGCAGAGGGTGGGGATGGACACCCCCACCTCCCGGGCCGCCGCCAGCAGGGTGGCGCCCGTGGCCATCGCCACGTCGCGGCCGTCGATGGTCAGGGTGCGGACGCTCATCGGCCGGCTGCCGCTGCCGTGGGCTGGGGCCTCAAGCGAGCCACGTACTCGTCGCGGAAGAAGCGCAGGGTGCTGAGCACCGGTTTGGGAGCGCTCTGGCCCAGACCGCAGAGGCTGGTGTCCACGACCATGTGGCAGAGGGCTTCGAGCTGGGCCAGATCGGCGGCCGTGGCGTCGCCGCCCAGGTGCTTCTGCAGCAAACCATGCAGCTGCACGGTGCCGGCGCGGCAGGGCACGCACTTGCCGCAGGATTCATCCCGGCAGAAGGCCATGAAGAAGGCGGCGATCGCCACCATGTCGGTGGAGTGGTCCATCACCACCATGCCGCCGGAGCCCATGATCGTGCCCAGCTCCTTCAGGCTCTCGTAATCCACCGACGTGTCGAGCAGGGAGGCCGGCACGCAGCCGCCGGAGGGGCCACCGGTCTGCACGGCCTTGATCCCGGCTCCATCCGGGCAGCCCTCCCCCATCTCGGCCACGATCGTGGCCAGGCTGGTGCCCATCGGCACTTCCACCAGCCCGCCACGGCGGACATTGCCGGTGAGGCAAAACACCTTGGTGCCCTTGCTGCCCTCCGTGCCGATGGCGGCGAACCAATCGGCGCCCTCCCGCAGGATCGGCACCACGTTGGCGAACGTTTCCACGTTGTTGATCAGGGTCGGGAGTCCCCACACCCCCGCTTCGGCGGGGTAGGGGGGGCGCGGCCGCGGTGTGCCGCGCTGGCCCTCGATCGAGTGGATCAACGCCGTTTCCTCGCCGCAGACATAGGCACCGGCGCCGACCCGCAACTCCACCGTGAAGCCGAAGGGGGAGCCGAACAGCCCCGCTCCGAGCAGGTGGCGGCGACGGGCCTGCTCGATCGCCCGCCGCAGGTTGACGATCGCCAGCTTGTATTCGGCGCGGATGTAGATGAAGCCCCGATCGGCCCCCACTGCGTAGGCGGCGATCGCCATGCCCTCCAGCACGCGGTGGGGATCCCCCTCCAGCACGCTGCGGTCCATGAAGGCGCCGGGGTCGCCCTCATCGGCGTTGCAGACCACCACCTTGCGCTCACCAGGCATCTTGGCCACCGTCGCCCATTTCAGACCGGTGGGATAGCCCGCACCACCCCGGCCGCGCAGGCCGCTGCGGCGGATCGTCTCCACCACCTCGGCCGGGGTGCACTCCTGCACGGCGCGGCGCAGCTGCTCGTAGGCGCCGCGCTCGATCGCCGCTTCGATCCGCTCCGGGTCGATCAGGCCGCAGTGCTCCAGAACGATGCGCCGCTGGCGCGTGAAGAAGGGCCGCTCGGTGTCGACCTGCTCCCCCGCAGCAGGGGTCCAGGCCAGGGGGGCCTCCCGCTCGGCGGACGAGGCTGCCTGCAAACGGTGGGCCAGGGCCGTGATCAGCCCGTCGGCATCGGCGGCCGTCACGCCGGCGAACAGGGCGCCATCGGGATCAACCGCCAGCAGCGGGCCCTGGCTGCAGGGACCGAGGCAGCCCACCCCGGTGATGGCCAGGCGTTCCTGCAGCTCCCGCCGGGCCACAGCGGTGGTCAGCGCCTGCCGCAGCTCGGCGGCGCCGCCGGCCAAGCAGCCGGCGGAGCTGCAGCAGCGCACCCGCAGAACGGAGGAGGGGGGCGGAGAGTGGGTGGTCATGGCTGTGGTTCCGATCCGCGCTCAAGCTCGTGCTCTGCATCGAGGCCACGCACCGCCGCCAGGACGGAGCCGACGGTCTGGTGTTTGCGAACCTCCCCGTCGATCACCACCACCGGCGCGGCGCTGCAGGTGCCCAGGCAGCGCACCGATCCCAGGCTCACCCAGCCATCGGCCCGGCAGGCGCCCAGATCGATCTGCAACTCCTGCTCCAGGGCCTCGATCAAGGGGGCCGCCCCCTTCACCGCACAGGCCGTGCCGTTGCAGACGACGCAGCTGTGCCGCGCCGGCGGGCGGAAACGGAACAGGTGATAAAACGAAGCCGTGCCATAAACGCGGCTGAGCGGCAACTCGAGGCTGCGGGCGACGTGGCGCAGCAGATCGTCGCCGAGATAGCCGTAGAGCTCCTGGGACTGGTTGAGGATCTCGATCAGGCTGTCGGGGCTGCGGTGATGCCGGCGCAGCATCGGCTCCAGGGCCTCGAAGGTTGCGCTGGACAGCATTGCGCTGGGAATCGCGCTGGGCATCGCTTGGTCCCACCCGTGGTTGCACCGTAGGAAGCAACAGCCGTTTGGGCTGTGACGAAGGCATTTCTTCGTCATCCGTTCCGATGAACCACCTCAAGCTGCCCAAGGTTCCCGATCACTTCGTCCCGTTCTGGACGGTGCTGGGGAAAGCCCTTGGCTGCTCGCTCTACCAGGGCCTCAGCCCATCAAAGCCGAACCTCCCGCAGGGAGCGCAGACAACGCGCCTGGGGCGGATAGTTCTCGCACCCCTCCCCCTTCGGCAGGAGCACATAGACCAGGCAACCGGCCGCCAGGGCTGCCTCCGTGCCGGCCTGGGAATCCTCGAAGGCCCAGCAGCCTGCGGGTTCAACGCCGAGGCGGCGGGCCGCCAGCTTGAATCCGTCCGGGGCGGGCTTGCCGCTCACCAATCCGGGATCATCGCCGTGAACCCGGATCTCCAGCAGCTCTATCCAGGGGTGGGGGGCGCACTTGAGCGCCACCGCATCCCGGCTGCTGCTGGTGACCAGCGCCATCGGGATCGCCAACTCGCGGCAGCGGGCCAGCAGCTCGGGCGCCCCCTCCATCGCGGCCGCCGATGGCAGCAAGCGTCGGGCGATCGGCTGCTGCACCGCCAGCAACTGCTCGGCCGTTGGGGCCACCACACCCGCCGCCGCGATCCAGGCGATCACCTGCCGGGCGTTGTCGAGGCGGCGGCGGCCCCTGAGCTGCAGAAGTTGGGCATCGTCCAGGGCCACACCGAACCGATCGGCCGCCTGGCGCCAGGCTCGCCCGTGCAGCGGCTCCGTGTCGAGCAGCAGGCCATCGAGATCGAACAGGCAGGCGGCCGGGCGGATCATGGCGGCATCCTCTCAGTGGGCGGGATCAGGCCAGCTGCCATGAGGTACTCCTTAGGGTGAAGGCCTTTCAGTGGCCGGCCAGGCCCCCACTCGCCATAGCGCCATGCCTGCCCTTCCCCCGGCGGAGTCCCCCGCCTATCCGGTGCCGGAGGACGAGGTGGCACGTCAGCAGGCCCTTGACGACCTCCACATTCTCGACGTGGACCCGGACGACGACTTCGATCGGCTCACTCGACTGGCCAGCCAAATGCTGGGGGTGCCGATCGCTCTGATTTCCCTGGTCGACCACGACCGGCAGTGGTTCCTCTCCCGCGTCGGCCTTGACGCAACGCAGACGAACCGGGATGTGGCTTTCTGCGCCCATGCCATCTGCAGCGATGAGCTGATGGTTGTTGAAGACGCGCTCCATGACGATCGCTTCAAGGACAACCCGCTGGTCAGTGGCGACCCCCACATCCGGTTCTATGCGGGCGCGTTGTTGCAGACCCGCGAAGGTCACAACCTCGGTACCCTGTGCGTGATCAGTCCTGAACCGAGGCGGCTCTCGGGAAGCGAGCACCAGCTGCTGGCAGACCTTGCCGGCCTGGTGATCCAGCACCTGGAGGCGCGGCGGAACAGCTACTTGTGCCCGATCACGGCCCTCCAGAACCGTCGGCCCTTCTTCGAAGCGGGCCTGCGGGAGTTCCTGCGGGTCAGCCAGAAGACTGAGCCGCTGACGCTTCTGCTCTTCGGCATCGACGATTTCCCGGCGATGAACGAGCGTTTCGGTAACAGGCAAGGGGAAAGGGTGCTTCGCGAGGTGACCGAAACACTCCGGTCCGTGCTGGGGGAGAGCGCCCTGCTGGGGCGGGTGGCCGGAGATGAGTTCGGTGCGTTGCTAACGGGTCTGGAACGCCAGGAGGCCATGGGACTGGCGGAGCGGATTCGCTCCGGGATCGCTCTGAATGGATGGGTAGTGGATGGAGCACGTCATCCTCTGACCCTCAGTTGCGGAGTCGCCTCTCTCATCCCCGATGACCGTGGGTTCATCGATCTGTTCCGTCGCGCTGACTCGGCTCTGAACCAGGCCAGGCTGTCGGGACGGGCCCAGACGGACGACATCAAACGACGATCTAGCCTCTCTGAACCGAGACATAAGCCCGGGAAAGGGCCGCTCTAAGCGTCTCCACCTGGATGGGTTTGCCGAGAAAGTCGTTCATACCGCTCTCGAAAGCCTGGACACGATCGCTCTCCAGAATGTTGGCCGTGACCGCCACGATCCACGGACGACGATCGCTCCCGCCATCCTGCCGGATTCTGCGCGTGGCTTCGAGCCCATCAAGGTTGGGCATCCGCAGATCCATCAGGATGATGTCAGGATCGAGGCTGCGCTGCTGCACCAGGGCCTCTTCCCCGTCGCGGGCCACGCTGACGCCATAGCCGAGCCGTTGCAACATCAGCTCGCAGACGCGGGCATTCACAAGATTGTCTTCGGCCAGGAGAATGCGCAAGGGATGCTGTGCAGCAAACGTGGACGCCTCGGGAGTGGCCGCTGCCGCGAGGCGAGTCATGGCGGCATCCTCCAGAAGCTCCACCGGGAGCGTGACCGTGAAGGTGCTGCCCTGACCGAGTTCGCTTTCCAACTGAATCCCGCCGCCCAGGGCCTTCGCGAGGCTCTGGCAGATGGCCAAACCCAGACCGGTGCCGCCATGGACACGGGTGCTGGAGGAGTCACCCTGCGTGAAGGGCTGGAACAGGGCCTCCCTCCCGGTCTCGCTCAGCCCTGGTCCGGAATCACGAACGCGGATAATCAGGGGAACCATCCCATCGGGTTGGCAAGGCTGAACCGAAACGGCCACACCCACCCCGCCACTGGAGGTGAACTTGATCGCGTTACTGACCAGATTCACGAGGATCTGCCGGAGGCGGAAGGGGTCGGTGCTCAAGAGCTCGGGAACGCCGGCATCGATCTCGAGTGTTGTACGCAAACCCTTCGATTGAGCCTGCTGGGCGAAAAGGCCCAGCACATCCTCGAACAGAGGGCGGAGCCGACAGGGCGCTACCTCCACGACCAGTTTACCACTATCGATCGTCGAGAAGTCGAGAAGTTGATTGAGCAGAAGAAGCAGGGATTCGGCTGAGTTCTTAACCGTCTGCAAGCACGAGTGCTGCTGGGTTGTCAGGCGGCTACTCAGCAGGATGTCAGTGAGCCCGATCACCCCATTCAGCGGTGTGCGGATCTCATGGCTGATCGTCGCCAGGAAGATGCTCTTGGCAAGGTTGGCCGCCTCCGATTCGGCTGCCGCCTGGCGGGCCAGGTCACGCGCATTCCGGATGTCTTCGAGGGCGATTGCGCGCGATTGCAAGGAACGCCAATGGAGGAAACCGATCAGAGCGGAGAGGAGGCCACTCCCCGCAAGAGACAGTCCCAGGGCCAGGCGCAGGGGGAAAAGCTGTCGGTTGAGGCTGGCCAGGGACAGGTCGACTCCCACGAGAGCGATGGTCTTGCCATCCTCGTCGCGGAAGGGAGCGAAACTGCTCAGAAACGTTCCCCACTTGTCGGTGTAGGGAGTGGAGCTCACGGCGACACGACCGGTCCGAACGGCGGTCAGGGCAGCAGTAGGAGCATCGGCATAGCGCTGCCCTGTCGAAGCCACAACGGTGGCGTCACCCTGGTTCCTGATGTAGTAGGAGCTATCCAGCACGAAGAGGAGATCCTGCAGACGGGCCCGGAGCGTGTAGGCGTAATAGACATCCGGTACCGCCTTCCGCAGTTGGAGCAGGGGCTGGGCGGCCCGGCGATAGGCCTCACTGCCCATCTGCTTTGGGGTGGTGATCGATCCGTGAAGCTCAGGACTCATTTCCGATGCCGTGATCACGGCAAGATCCCGCAACCGATCCTGAATGTTTCTATGGAGCGACTGATTGGCCGTCCGATAGGTGACGATCAGCGCCGTACTGGCGATTGCAAAGACTGCCAAGGCCATGCAACACGCCTCTCGGACCAGCTTGCCTTTCGGCATGGAGACCTCCTCAGTGGCGTGCGCAGGATTAAGCATGCCAAGCCTCATGTCAATTCTCCGGCAGCCCTGTGTCTACGCCATTCTCGGAAACGACTCAAGGCAGCGCAGAGGTCATCGTGGCGAAGGGGTTTGGACAGAAAGTCATTCATTCCGGCGGCTTGACAGTCCTGGCGATGGGAATTGAACGAATAGGCTGTGAGGGCAATCACATAAAGCCCAGAATACCCTTGGGAACGCAAGCGACGTGTCGCCGCCATTCCGTCGAGCTTGGGCATTTCGATGTCCATGAAGACCAGATCAATGTCGCCAGCCTCGATGCGATCGATGGCCGCCTGACCGTCGCCTACCAACTCCGCTTTCAGGTCCAACTTGGCCAGCATCAATTCCAGCACCCGTTGATTGACGCGGCTATCATCGGCAACTAGAATCCCGATCAAGTCACCGAATTCGCCTGTGGATTGCGCCTTGGCATCCTCGCGCTGAGGCTGAATCGTCAACCCGAAAGGTAACTTCACCGCAAAGCAGCTCCCTTCCCCAAGGATCGATTCAACAGAGATATGCCCTCCCATCAGCTTGCAGAGCCGGAAGCAGATGGCAAGGCCGAGACCGGCACTCTGTGAGGTCTGTGCTGGATTGGAGTGCCGGATGAATTCCTCAAAAATGAAAGGCAGAACATCGGCGGGAATGCCGATCCCCGTATCGGTGACACGAAACAGTAACTCCTGTTCGCTGCCCACCGCCGGTGCCAGCTCGATCGAGAGACAGATCGTTCCCTGATTTGTATACTTACAGGCATTTCCAAGTAAGTTGAAGAGGATTTGACGCAGTTTCAGATCATCCCCAACCAACCATCTCGGCATGTCTGGCGCGACGGAAAACTCCAGCTTGATGCTCCTGATGGCTGCTTGATGCTGAAACAGTCTCAAGCAGTCATCGAGTAAAGCATGAAGGTCGAATTTCCTGGAATTAAGCTTCAGGCGACCAGTCTCGATCTGAGAAATGTCGAGGATGTCATTGATTAAGCCAAGCAGATGCTCGCCACTGTCGTGAATGGTATCGACCATCTCCCTCTGGTTCTCACTCAAGGGGCTATCGAGTAACAGCTCAGTCATTCCGAGAACCGCATTCAATGGGGTTCGGATCTCATGGCTCATGCTCGATAGGAATCTTGTCTTTGACTGACTGGCAGACTGGGCCACATCTCGTGCCAGCAGCAGCTCGTGGGTTCTTTCACCCACCTGTATCTCTAACTGATCACGAGCCTCGATCAACTTATCCTGAGCCTGCACGATCGCGCTCTGATCCCTGAAAGTGAAGACCAGTGAAGGCTTGTTCGGTATATTGACCGTAGCCCAGCAAACTTCGATGACCCTGCGCGGACGGGTGGGAGTCAGTTCCCATGTGACTTTTCCTGCGCCGCTTCTCGCCCAGAACAACAGACAATCCGCAGGCTCGGTGCGTCCGGCTTGGTAGCGTTGGGGTAGAAGCTTGGTCAAGGAGTTCCCCAGGCACTGTAAACGTGATCGTCCAACGAATCGATCGAAGGACGCATTGGTCCACTCCACGATCCCATCCAGATCAGTGAAGGCAAGGCCTTCCTCAACGACTCCCAGCGCCGCCTCCAGTCGCCCCAGGGTGGTTCGGAGTTGGGTGACGAGATTCAGATCCGCCATCCGAAGCTCACGGAAGCGGGCGCAGCGTCGCCGCGAAGGCCCAGCTCGCTCCCCGGCGTTCAGCCACGATGAAATGTTCTGAGTTGATCTCCCGATGATCCTTGCAGACCGTCATCAACTCCAGGGGATGGTTGAGGATCTGGGATTCTCCAATGATCTGAAAGCGAGAGAATCCCAGGTGGTGAGCATCCTGAAAGGAGGCGGGGAGAATCATGGAAAGCGACTGGCCCCTCAGGTCTTCCAGAGTCCATCCATAGACAGACTGGAACAAGTCGTTGATCTCTTCGATCATCCCTTCCTGATCTGCAGCGACGAAGGGCAGAGCTTGCTGACGCAACTCTTCAATTGTGACCATGGACTTCATCCCTGATGTCGCCAACAGATTAATCGATTGTAGCTGGGTGGTTCCACCCGCTGGCCATGGCACAAGGACCTAACCCACGATCGCGCTCCCGGGACCCTCGCCTCAGTGTCGGTTCATGCCTGCAGCGGCCGTTGGGTCCTTGCACGGCTCAGCGGGTCGATGCCCTCGGTGCCGCAGTGCATGGCCCAAGGAGTGGATCGTATCAAGAAAGCGGAACCATCCCTGATCGCCCTTGCGTGCGGGCCGATCAGTATGGATTGCCAGATGCCACAAGCTCGCACTCAACCAATGGTACGATCAATAACGTACGAGGCGCACTAATGAATGATCTCTACATCCTCAGGCCTACTGGTTTCATCGATGCTCAGAATGGCAGGGACCTACGGGACAGAATCGGGTCTGTGCTCGCCGAGAAGCCAAGGGACATCCTGATCGATTGCCAGGATGTTGAGTTTATGGACAGCAGTGGATTCGGCGCCTTGGTCTCCGCGCTCAAACGGGTGAGAGAGCATGGCAAGCAGTTGTTCCTATGCAGCCTCAACAGCCAGCTGCGCGTCGTTCTCGAGCTCACCGGAACTGACCGGGTATTCTCTATCTTTGCGAACAGCCACGATTGCTTCACCTTTGTGTCACAACGCCAGTCCGATTCCTGAATCCCGCCCGGGCTGTGAAACGGGTCAGGACAGGAGGGCCAGGATCACCGAGTAGTCATCCGTGAAGGGTGCATCTGCCGTGATGACTTGAATCCGACCCAGTAAGTGATCCAGTCCATCTGTGGCCCCCAGAAGGCCTCGGCACTCCTCCACCACATCCATGAATTCGGGCAGCGACCACATCGTTCCGCCGGGAAGGGGCACTTCGTAGAGCCCATCGCTGTAGACCAGCAAGCAGGCCCCCTCCCCCACCGGAAGGCTCTCGGTGATGTAAGTCGCCTCTTCGAACAAACCAATGCCCATTCCCTGTCCTTGAAGCCAGCGAGCGGGGAACGCGCCGCCTCTGGACCAGAGCATGGCAGGGGGATGGCCCGCGCTGGCGAAGCGCAGTGTCCTGGTTGAGGGTTGATACACCCCGTACCACAGGGTCAGGTAGCGGCCTTGGTGCTGCTCCATCTGAAAGCCGGCGTTGAGGGCCTTGAGCACAGCAGCCGGCTCACGGAGATCGACGGGCAGCGAGCGGGAACGCAGCTGGTTGTGCACCGAGATCGAAGGGAAGGCCGCCGCCAGTCCATGACCGGAGGCATCAGCGAGGTAAACCACGAAGTGATCCTCGTCGAGCCAGAAGTAGTCGAACGAATCGCCGCCCAGCTCATGGGAAGGAACGAAACAGGAATCCACAGTCACAGCACCACTGATCGCCTTCGGGAGCAACGAGCGCACATAGCTGGCCGCCTCGGCCAGCTCCTGATCCAGGCGTGCCTTCTGGCGCTGCAGCTCATCGGCCAGGTCCTTGAGGCGTTCGTTGGCCTGGTGGAGGCGAATGCCAGACCGAACGCGTGCCAGCAACTCCTCGGGATCGACCGGCTTGCTGAGGAAATCATCGGCGCCACAATCCAGCCCGGTCACGCGATCCTCCACCCGGGAGCGTGAAGTCAGCAGGATGAAATGGGCCGCCTCCAGGACCGGATCAGCCTTGACCGCCCGGCAGACCTCCAGACCATCCATGCCCTCCATCAGCCAGTCGCAGAGGATCACCGTGGGTGGGCTGAGGCGTGCCTGCTGCAGAGCGCTCTCACCCGAATCGACCACCAGGATGTGATAGCCCTGCGACTTAAGTCGGGCCTCGAGTATGCGGGAATGGATGCGGTCGTCATCCACCAGCAGGATCGTGATCTGGGCGGAACCAACGTCCATGGGAGTGAGGGAGGAGCGAATCGCGAAAGCAGCTGCGAATCAGCGCTCAACGGGGCGGCGGTGACGCAGGGCCTGACTCACCCTTCCGGCCTCAACAAGCAGGTGATCGACCGTGTCCTGCGGCCACTGACCCGGATCGGAGCGAAGGGCCTCCTCGACCTGACCGCACAGCGAGGCCAGCCGAAGCGCACCGAGGCTCGCACTGGGAGAACGCAGCGAATGGGAGGCCGTGATCATCCCTTGCGAATCGTGGTATTGGTGGGCCATCACGACCGTTGAGACCAGGCGCATCGCGTCATCGAGATAGAGATCAATCAGCTCCCTGAGCATGGCATCGGCCTCGTCACCGAGCACCTGTTGCAACTCCCCCCAGGCCGCGACATCGATCGGATCCACTTCGTCCCCACAGGATTCCGCACCGGAAAGGGTAGCCATCTCCACACCGTCAACATGCCTGAGATTCTCGCGGGGTTGGTAGTGCTCCAGGGCGTGGGTCAGCTCCGCCGGCACGATCGGCTTGCCGAGAAAGTCGTCCATGCCGGCACGCTGACAGGCCTGCCGGTCCTCTGGACGCACATGAGCGGTCATGGCGATGATCCAGGGTTGAACCACCGGAGCGGACAGCCTGCGGATGGCCCGCGTGGTCTCGTAGCCGTCAAGGTCGGGCATCTGAACGTCCATGAAGATCACGTCGTAGTGGCTCTCCTGCACAGCGCGAACCGCGTCTGCACTGGAAGCGGCAACGTCGGCCCGGTAGCCGAGGCGATGGAGCAGCTGGAGGGCCAGCTTGCGGTTCACCGGTATGTCGTCGACCACAAGAATGCGGAGCGGAAGACGGCCGGCGAGGCGGTGCGTGGCGGTGGAGCCGGCAGTGGAGGCGGGCATACCGGTGGGATGAGGTGCCTGAGTCGTCGAAGAGGGGCCGTTCAACTCCAATCGATCCGATGTGCGCTGCAGCTGCTGAACCAGGGCCGATCGGAGCTGATCAAACCTCACGGGCTTGCTGATCACCACCGGAAGCGTGTCGGGCAGCGGACCCAGCACCGACCCCTGGCTCCTGTCAGCAAGAACGATCCAGGGAAATCGGCTCAGAACGGGGTCCTGCGCAAGTGGCGAATGCTCAGGCGCACGGGAGCTGCCGAGCAGCTGGCCGTCGATGACGACCACAACATGGCTGCCCGCAGCGGGGTCGGGGAGCATGAACAGCCAGCCCTCCTGAGCGGGGTCCAGGGCCTTCACGTTGAGTCCCAGCTGCCGCAGTTGCCGCTCCAGGCTGCTGCGGAGCGCGGGACTGGGGATCAGCAGCAGAGTCGTGGCGCCGACCGGGGCGGGCGGCAGGAGATCTGATGTGAGGGAGTGCGTGGAGGCCGCGGGATCGAGATGCAGCAGCAGGGTGAAGGTGAAGGCACTGCCATCACCTTCCGTGCTGACCACCTCGATCGTGCCCCCCATCAATTCACACAGCCGGCGAGTGATCGCCAGACCGAGGCCCGTACCCCCGTAGCGCCGAGCCGTGGATGGATCGGCCTGATGGAATGGCTCGAAGAGATGGGGAATCAACTCATGGGGGATGCCGATGCCACTGTCACAGACCTGGAACGTAAAGCGGCAGGGAGTGGGTTGGCCGGATTCAGTGCCCAGGGGTTTCGCAGAAACCGAGACGACGATCTGGCCGGCGGGCGTGAACTTGACGGCATTGCTCAGCAGATTCCAGAGGATCTGGCGCAGACGGGTGAGATCGCCAATCACGGCGGTAGGAAGACCGGCATCGATTTCCAGGATCAATTCCACATCCTTGGCCATCACGCGGGAAACCATCAGATCGAGAGCCTCCTCGATGCAGATCCTGAGGTCGAAGCGTTGCTCATCCAGATGCATGGCACCGGATTCGATCTTCGAGAAATCGAGGATGTCATTGATGATGGCCAGAAGTGAGTCCGTACTGCTGTTGATGATGTCGACATACTCCCGCTCGACCGGATCCAACTGTGCTTCCTGGAGGAGACCAGCCATGCCGATGATCGCGTTCATCGGCGTTCTGATCTCATGACTCATCGTGGCCAGGAAGGCGTCCTTGGCGGCGTTGGCCGCTTCAGCCGCTTGCCTGGCGGCCACGAGCTCCTCGTTCAAGGCAGACAGCCGTTGGGTGGATTCACGCAGCTCAGATCGCTGCAAAATCAGGATCTCGTTGAGCATCTGGCTTTCTTCGAGAGCGACATTCCTGGCCTGAAGCAGAAAGAGATAGTCAACGTGGGCGTCCTGCAATGGGAAGTCGTTGATCTTCAGGCCTAGGGAATCCAAATCCTCCAGATGAACCACCCAGGGTGTTCCGACAAAAAGCAGCAGTTCCTGTTTCACCAGCGAGCAGATCTGGCCCTTCAATTGCAGAGGAAGCGAGCGAGCTTCCAGGATCAGCAGCTGGTTGATGGATCGCTGCAGGCTTTCAAAGCTAAGTGGGACTTCAGGTCGCCGCAGCAGAAAATGCTGGTCCAGCGGTTCTCCCAGCAGGGAGGCACCAGCAGGGAGAATGCGGCGAAGGGCCGAGCCGGCAGCCTGGATCCTGAGACCATCATCGAGAACGAGATGAAAGGGAAACAGCCGGTCGAAGTGCTCAGCAGGCAATTGAACCGAAGGAGCCATCAGCGCCACCCCCCAGTCATCCTGGACTCCTGGCTGCATTCACAGCCGCGTGGGTGATCCAGTATTCGCCGAAGGCATGCATGATCTGATCGCCCGACAGGTCGAGTTCGTCGGAAGCAGCCGCCACCAGTCGATGGGTCACGTCATCGGAATAGGCCTGGTATGCGGAGAAGAAGTCAAGATCCTGGAGGTCAGCTCTCTCCCTGTTGCGCTGCCACGTATCTTCGCCGTGATGGTTGGTCACCATCTGATGGATTGCCCGGTCGACAAGTCCGTACATCATCGAAAGCTGCTTTGCCAGGAATCTAATCCCACCAGCCCATCGCCCCAGCCGGAGTCTGAGGGTCCCTGATCCTTCGACTGATCCGCAGCTTTCACCGCCAGCTTCGCCCCCTGGATCTCGTGTCAAGCACACTCAGAGTGGTGCATGCGGCCTCAGGGGGGCTGTGGCAGGAGTCCAGGCTCCACCATGACATCCAGCCTCGGAGACTGTTTCTCCTGCAAGGCCAACCCTAAGATAATCATTCCAGGCCAATAAAGATAGACAAGAATCTCCAGGTTCTCACCAAATGTATAAAGGAATAGGATCACGATCATGCTGAAGCCCACGGAGCCAAGTCGGTATCTGGGATTCGAGGCACGCCACATCAGAGTAACTACTGTGGCCAGCATCGGCACCGCCAAGGCAAGAAAACCAACAATCCCCTTAACAAATAAAAGACCTGCCCAGGTGTGATGGGAACCGATCGGCATCCATTCCACGACATGGCTCCCCCTTTCGACGACTCCGTGACCCCACATCGGTGCCTCTGTTTCCCAGCGATAAATGGCAATGCGTTTCAAGGCCATTCGTACCCGGGTGGAATCAGCGCGAGCCGATTTGAAGGACTCCCAGAAGTTGTCGAGAAATGCGATCACGCTAGGTGCAAAAAGACCGCTTAGATAACTGATCACGCCAAGACCGATCAACACCATGGGACGGCCAAGGCTGGTTAGCAACATGGTAATGAGTGGGATCAGAAACAGAGACAACTGAGCAAGTCGCGATTTACATATAAGGCACAACAAGATAGCGCCTGCCAACCCAAAGACTTTCCATTTCTTGTCCTTCTCCTGAAGTGAAAGCATGAAGTAGATATTTCCAACAAATCCCAGGGCCGGTGCCCAGGGCGTAAACAGCCGCCATCTCAACTGATCAGTGGTTGGATCGATTTCAAAAAGCCTCACATCGAAGAACTCCGGTCCTGGTCCACCGATGGCCTTCAGGGGTGATACGTAAAGAATTTCAGGCAGGTGCAGATAAGGCGTGATCAACAATAATGGCGTAATCAGGAGGGTCTGGAAGCCAATGATGCAGACGGCCCGGATGATGATTTCTGGCCTGATTCGAAGGTTTCCAGCCAGGGGATACAGTGCCAGAGCAGCCCAGCCTTTAGCCCAGCCGATGCTGGATTTAACGATCATGTCAACGCCGAGATTGTAGTCAAGGTGCCCCGCCAACAGGGCAACTTCCATGGTCACCATGCCGATGATCCAGAACCAGATGACCCAGGAGATGCTGATTCTGTCTGTTTTGGGGGTGGAGGCATCCTGAGCGAGGATTTTAACCAGCAGAAGCGCAAGAAGTACCCATCCCAGGATGGAGCCAACAATGTAAAGCCCACCGATCAACCAGAGGGGGTATGTCCAGGTGATGGCCAACCAGACGATATGTTCTGGAATGTTTTCAGGACAGATCTTGTCAGACGGTCGTTTTTCGTTCGGCGCATGGGCCGACTGCAGGGAATCGCTCATGGAGAGATCCGGGCCGAGATC
Organism: Synechococcus sp. Tobar12-5m-g; assembly: GCF_024345415.1. Classification (GTDB taxonomy): domain Bacteria; phylum Cyanobacteriota; class Cyanobacteriia; order PCC-6307; family Cyanobiaceae; genus Regnicoccus. The sequence continues at coordinate 42,781 of NZ_JAGQBB010000018.1, forward strand.
TTCTTAATCCAGGGCTTGCGAATCCACAGAATCCAGAGACCGAGGCTCGAGAATATGGAGCCGGCCACAGCGCCTGCGAGAACAAAGCTGGTTTTCGGTGCACTTGGTTTGGTGGGCAACGTAGGTTCTACGGCCATCTGAATCAGTGGATAAGCCGAAAACAGATCACCCTGGCCCAGATCAAGCTTGGCCAGCGTTGAGGCGAAGACCGCCTGGGCGATCTGTTCATTCCGCAACAGCGCTTCCAGTGTGGACAGCGGTTTGGCAATGCCCCTGAGACGCTTTTCCAGGCTCTTGATCTGTGTTTCGAGAGCAATGGCCTGGCCGTCAAGGGCGCGCTGGTCAGCCTGGACGTTGACGAGATTCTGCAGCAATGAATCGCGGCCAGAGTTGCTGGCCACCGTTGAAAGTGCCAGCTTGCTGATAGCAAGTAGGGGCAGATCTTTGCCAAGAATCTGCTTGCTTCTTTGCAGCAAGTTTTTTAGGGCAGAGTTCTGCTTGTTACTTTCCCTTATCACCCTTGGATTCCGTGGTCCAAACTTGCCTGTAAGCAGTCGAAGCGAACTGGTCGCTTCGCTGTAGTCTTTGAGATGCTGCTGAAAAACCTGGTCAACCTGAAGCTGAAAGGCATCAGCGGCTTGGGAAGACGAGAGCCCGAGGCTTAAGCTCAACTGGGCAAGGCGCCTAGCTGCCGACTGTTCATTAGCCAATACTTCCGCACGTTGTCGTCGCAGTTGCTCAATGTTCCCAGAGAGATCCCTCACCTGATCAGATGAACTCAAACCTGAGCTGAATTTAAAATTCGTGACTTTCTGCTGAGCTTCCTGCAGCTTGTTCTGAACAGACATGAGGATCGACTCCGCTGGAATCTCCCGTTCCCTCATTTCCTTTTCGCGCAGTTCGTTCAGTCTCTTCTGTGCTGAACGGTAGAGGGCAATCGACTTCTGCTGAGCTTCTTCGGGCGATCGACCCGTAATTTCAAACTGCATCATTGTTGTATTATCGATCAGTTTGATTTTCGGTTTACCAAACTTGGCGGGATCCACATTGCTGAGCCTGGATGCTTCGCTGATCACCTGATCGCTCATAAAGATATATTCATAATTCGCTCGGGTGTCATAGGTAGATCCGCTTATTCCTGCACCAGAGGAGGAGGTGGCTTGGCCGATTTCTGGTAAATTAAGATTCGTGGCCGAGCTCGTGCTTGGCAGGATCAATGCCCACTTGCTGGTGTAGATTGGCTTGGTGACAAAAAGATAAAGAATCGCAGAAGTCCAGATGAATCCATTGGCAAATAACATTAGAAGGAAATAGCGATTCGATCTCTTCTTAGAGAGGAGCCGAAGCTGATCGGGTAGGCTGGCGTATTGCTTCCGCAGCTTTGAGTAGAGAAGTTGTGGATTAGTCACGGATTCCACACGTTAAGGATCAACGCGGCTGGTGTCAGCACGTCGGAAATCGACTTGATCACATCTCGAAAAGTTGTAATAATGGAGTCGTAGCAGGCGACTGCATCGTTGGGCATCAGGTAAGGATTGACACGATCATTGTTGGAGTTCATCAGCAGGTCATCGACCTTTCTCTCCAGATAGTTTGTCTTGCCTGTGCTTTCATCAGTGCGTACAAGAATCGCCTTTCGGCCCGCATTGGTGAAGCGCGTTCCTCCGGCACAGTTGGCGGCAACCACGGCCTGTGAAAATCGGTTTCCGTACGTGAATGACGTGGCATCACGACTGATCCCTGACGGGGCATTGCCCGTGGCAGGAACAGTTAGGTTGGAAAGGAATACCTTGACTCCCGCCAAGGTGATAGGGGAGGGACGAACAATCAGGGGGTTGACCTTTTCAGTAGCCTGTACGATGACCTGATCGCCGGCGATCAAGGCGACATCCTGCAATGGCTGTCCAGTGAAGATTCCTGTGAAGTCGTGAAAACTTTCCTTGCCACCCCTGATCAGCTTAATAGTGGAAACATCAGCTGTAGGCATTACTCCTCCGGACGACTTGAGAGCGACCGATAAAAAACGATTAGGTGGATATTGACCCGATACGGTGACTGGAGCTTCGTCGGGTCGATCTGCTGACTTTTCATTAATCAAGACTCGTCCTGGGAAAAAGACATCTCCGGCGACAAAGACATTGATCGGTGCCCAGCTGACGACGTTGACGCTCAGTTGCAAAAATGATGGCTGGAAAAAGCCGCCATTGATCAGCATGCTTCGCAGTTCAGCGCGCAAGACATCAGGCTCCTTGCCAACCACCTCAACTGATGGAAGATAGGGAATATCGATCTTTCCATCTATATTTACATCATATGTGCCGTTGAATTCTTCGCCGTCCAGGATGGTGACCCGTATCCGGTCTCCCGGTGATAAAGGCAAGGCCTTGGCAGAGGGCGTGCAGACAACGACCTGAAGCAATGCCAGGCTGAGGCCACCAATGATTCCCATTAGATTCCTGCCGGGATCTGCCATTTTCCAGGGTTGTCTAACGTGAAACCTAATTTAGCGTAGCCCCTCACTCCGGCAAGGATCCGTGATTCACATCTTCGTCAGAGAGAACCAGGGATCCAGCTCCTCCGCTGCAGGGCTCTCCATGGGGATTCCACAGCCCTGGGAGTCTTCCCAGAGGATGAGTCTCCAGTAATGCTCAGTTCAGTGCAGCAACATGCACAAGCTGACAGGCCTATCCTCGATAGGTTATTCTCATGGACGCATGAACGGGTGGAAGATCTTCTTCCTTTCTGATCTCGCTCAACCATGATCTGCCAGCCTGGGGGCCATCGTTGATGCTCAGCCGAGCACTGTTCTTCCGCCCATGAAGGCCCTTCATCTGCTTCCACCTGGCGGGACAACCTGGGGTGGGGGCATTCCTGCCACCCTCTTCAGCCTGGCCGAGTCGCCCCAGTTGCAGTGGGTTTCCTTCCGGCAGGTGCCGCTCGAATTTGCGGTGGAAACCCTTCGCAGCTGGCGTCCCGATGTGGTCATCTGGCACCCGGCCTGCTCCTGGAGAGGGCTGCCTGATCAGTTAAGACTGAACGGCATTCCGAGTGTCCTTGTCGAACATCACTATTGCCAGGGATTTGAGACGTACCAGGTTCCCAATCGGCTGAGATTCCGAATGATGCTACGGCTCGGGTATTCACTTTTCGATCGTGTCGTTTCCGTTTCATACGGTCAGGCCCGCTGGATGATGGATTCGAAGCTGCTGCGGGCTTCCAGGCTGCGTGTCATTCCCTTCAGCCGTACCCTGGACGAGTTTCTGGCGCTGCCCATCGGCCGCTCTCCCCACACCCCCCTCCGTCTCGGGGCCTTCGGTCGTTTCGTGAAACAGAAGGGTTTCGATACCCTGATCAAGGCGGTCCAGCTGCTGCCGCTCGGCTCCGTGCAGTTATTACTGGGGGGTGATGGGGTGTTGGATTCCGAACTCCGCAGCCTGGCCGCGGGCCATCCAGCCATCACCTTCCTTGGACCGATCACCAACGTGCCTGCCTTCCTCCATGACTGTGATGCCATGGCCATTCCTTCCCTCTGGGAACCGTGGGGGAATGTCTGTCTCGAAGTGCGGGCCGCTGGTCTCCCGGTGATCGTCAGCACCGTCGGTGGCTTGAGCGAACAGATCGAAGGATGTGGCTTTGCGGTGCCGCCCGCTTCGGCCACAGAACTGGCGGCGGCCATTCAGCAACTCATCGCCCTTTCGGCCGATGATCGCTCCCGCCTGGCCGACAGGGCTCGCGCGTCGAGTCTCAACAGCTGGGATCAATTCTGCCGCTCCTGGGACAGTCTTCTGCGGGAGCTGGCTTGATGCGTCTCAACATCCTGAGGCGTTTTCGATCGGAAGACCGCTTCCTGAGGAACATCGGCTGGATGGGGCTCTCAGAATTCGGCATTCGGATTTCGAGACTTCTTGCCACTGTCATATTGGCCAGATTGCTGAGTCCCAATGATTACGGGATCGCCGCCCTGGTCATGATGACGCATGAGTTCATCCGGGTGTTCACCAGGAACGGCATTGGCGAGAAACTCGTTCAGGCTCCAGCCTCTGAAGTTGAGGAGATGTGCAACACCGCCTTCACCTTGAACTGGCTGCTTGGAATCCTGCTTTTTTTCATCCAAACCCTTGGCTCTTTCGCCGCTGCCAGTTTCTATGGACAGTCCGAACTGATTCGGCCGATCATCTTGATCGGATTGACCTATCTGATCTATCCACTTGGATCCGTGCAGACATCGCTGATTCTCAGGGAGAATCGCATGAATGTTTTCGGCATGACCCAATTGGCTTCCGTCATGACGGACAATATCCTGATCGCAATCTTTGCCCTCAATGGTTTTGGAATGTGGTCCATTATCCTACCTAAATTTCTTGTTGCTCCGATTTGGGTCATCATGGTCTACCGCTTTCATCCCTGGCGGCCGAACTGGCGACCCACGCTATTGCACTGGCGCCGAATACTAGGATTCGGATCTCGTATTCTTGGCGTCGAACTTCTAAATACTTTGCGTGAGAACATTGATTATCTGCTGATCGGTCGCTTTATCGGTGTTAGCCAGCTGGGCATCTATTACTTCGCTTTCAATGCCGGCCTTGGCATGAGCTTAAGTGCCGTGAATGCGATGGGATTGACGCTTTATTCAGATCTCTGTGACGTCAGCCACGACCGGTTGTTGCTCCAACAGCGCTTTCAGCGGAATCTCAGCACGATCGCCAAAGTGATCATTCCACTGGTGACACTTCAAGCGTCGCTTGCGCCGCTGTACGTCCCTATCGTCTTTGGGCAGAAGTGGGTCGATCGGGGAGCTGTGCCCATCCTGATCGTCATTTGCCTATCGGCGCTCTCCAGGCCTTTTGCCAATGCGGCTTCCATGTTGTTCCGCTCCATCGGCCTGCCCCAGGTGGATCTCATCTGGAATCTGGGGTTCACCCTTTGCCTGGCGGTCTCGGTTTTCGTCGGAACTCACTACGGCATCTTCGGTGTTGCCGTGGCCGTGATGGCCACCCATCTGCTGCTTCAACCCCTTTACGCCCTCTGGGCATGGCGGGTCGTTCTGCTTCACCCTGCTTCCTGGGCCAGTTGAACCATGTCTGTTCCGTCCGTATCGGTCGTCATCCCCGCCTTCAATGCCTTCGCTTCCCTGGCCCAGACCATCGCCTCCGTTCAGGCCCAGACCTGCACCGACTGGGAGGCCCTGATCATCGACGACGGTTCCACCGATGGCACAGCGACCCTGGTTCGCGAACTCCAGGCGAGAGATTCGCGACTGCGCCTGCTTTCGGTGCCGAACCGGGGAGTATCGGCTGCCCGTAATCGCGGTGTGGCAGAGACCCATTCTCCCCTCATCGCCTTCCTCGATGCCGATGACCTCTGGCATCCTGACAAGCTCCGTTTCCATGTGGAGTGTCATGCCCGCCAGGCCGAGTTGGGGGTGAGCTTTGCCAAGGTGGGATTCCTTTCCCCTGATGGGAAGCCCACCGGTTTGGTCGCTTCCCATCCGCAACATGCTCTAAGGCCCGTGGACTTCATCTGTGAAAACCCGACGACGACGACGTCGAACTGGGTCCTGCGGCGGGAGGTCTTCGAAACCGTGGGGGGCTTCGATGAAGCGATGAGTTATTCGGAAGACCTGGAATGGCTGCTTCGGGTCGCCTGTTACGGCGCCTGGCGGATCGCGCCGATTGATCGGGTCCTCACCTACTACCGCACATCGTCGGGTGGACTTTCTTCCAGCCTTCAGAGGATGGAGCAGGGCTGGCTTCGGCTGATCTCCAAAGCTCGCTGCTATGCCCCTGGGCTGGTCGAGAGCAACTTCGCAACAGCCCAGGCCGTTCACCTTCGCTACCTGGCAAGACGCTCCCTTCGTCTGCAAGACGATCCAGCCGCCGGGGCCGACTTTCTGCTGCGGGCCCTTCGATCGGACTGGCGTCTCCTGATCCGGGAGCCCCGCCGAACAGGACTGACGGCTCTTGCGGTCTTCGCCAGACTGCTGGAGCACAACTGCAGGAACTGCTATCCGTCGGCACGCCGCCTCCCGAGGCAGCACCCGGATGCGAACCCATGAAGACCGCTTGAGCAGAACTTCTGAGCCGAACTTCATGACCCGGGCCGACCACTCTTCCGCCGCACCAAGCGGCTCTGCCGCCGGGTCGCCCCTGGTAGCGGTCGTGATGCCGCTGTACAACTCTGCCACCACGGTGAGGGCCAGCCTGGAGTCGGTGCTGGCCCAGACCTACCGCCACCTTGAGATCCTGGTGGTGGACGACGGCTCCACCGATGAGGGGGCTGCCATCTGCCGCAGTTACGACGATTCCCGAATCCGGATCGTCCAGCAGCGCAACCGGGGGCTGGCCGGGGCACGCAACACCGGGATCCGCCAGGCCCGGGGTGTCATCCTGGCCTTTCTCGACAGCGACGATCTCTGGCTGCCGCAGAAGATCGAGCGGCATGTGGAGCATCTCCGCTCCGCGCCAGGGGTGGGGGTGAGCTATTCCCGATCCGCCTTCATCGATGCCGACGGCCGGCCGCTGGGCATCTACCAAACCCCACCGCTGCACGCCATCACCCCGGAGCTGATTCTCTGCCGTAATCCGATCAGCAACGGGTCGTGCGTGGTGATGCGCCGCGAAGTGCTCGACGGGATCCGCTTCGAGGCGAACCTCTACGGCAGCACCGAGAGCTACTGGTTCGACGACAGCTTCCGCCAGTCGGAAGACATCGAATGCTGGTTGCGCATCGCCCTGCAGACGAAGTGGCGGATCGAGGGCATCCCGGAGGCGCTCACCCTCTATCGGGTGAGCAGCGGGGGTCTCTCGGCCAACATCGAGAAGCAATTCGCCAGTTGGCAGCGGGTTCTCGACAAGACGGCCGGCTATGCGCCCGAACTGATCAGCCGCCATGGTGACCGGGCCCGGGCCTACCAGCTGCGTTATCTGGCCCGTCGCAGCATCCGCGAACGTCAACCGCGCCAGGGGGCGAAACTCGTCCACGAGGCACTGCTCCGCTACCCGAGGCTGCTGCGGGAAGAGCCGGGGCGCACCCTCATCACATTAGCGGCGGCCTATCTAGGCATGCTGCTGCCGCAGGCGGTCTATAGGCTTCTGGAGAACACCATGATGCGGATCACAGGGCTGATGCAGCGTCTGACCCTTGGGCTCCATGCGCACCGGCAGGATACGGTTCCCTGCCCCGGTTCTGGATCCCGTGAGGGCTGATGCGATGCGGCTTCTGCTCGTCTGCTCCTCAGGTGGACATTTCAAGGGTCTTTTCCAGCTGCAACACTTCTGGAGCCTGCACCAGCGCACCTGGGTGACCTTCGACACCTCCACCACCCGAGCTGGTCTGGAGGGGGAGTCGGTCACTTGGGCCTTCAGCCCCACCAACCGCAATCTGCCCAACCTGATCCGCAACGCCCTCCTTTCCTGGCAGGTGCTGAGGCGTCCCAGGCCGGACGTAATCCTCTCCACCGGCGCTGGTGTGGCGGTTCCCTTTTTGATCCTTGGCAAGCTCCTGGGTTGCCGCACCGTGTTCGTCGAATCGATCACCCGCATCGAAACCCTCAGCCTCTCGGCCCGTCTGGCCCTGCCCTTCCTCGATGTTCTCTACGTGCACTGGCCGCAGCTGCAGGCCCGTTATCCACGGGCGGAACTGATCAGCGCGACAGCTGACCTGCGTCCTGCCGAGCTCGAGGGGTCTACCCAATGATCCTCGTCACCGTTGGCACAGAGAAGTTTCCCTTCAACCGCCTGATGCGATGGGTGGATCAGCTGCTCGAGGACGATCTGATCGGGGACGAGGAGGTGGTTGTGCAGTACGGCACCTGCACCGATCTACCGGGGGGGGCGAAGGTCTATCGCCTGCTCAAAGAACATGACTTCCAGGACTTGGTACGCAGGGCCCGTCTGGTGATTGCCCACTGCGGTGAGGGCACGGTGCTGCTGCTCGACGGCATGGAGACCCCGTTCCTGCTGGTGCCCCGCAGCCAGCGCTACCAGGAGCACGTGGACGACCATCAGGTCGAACTCGCCCTGGCCCTCGCGTCGATCGGTGTGCCGATCGCCTGGGGGCCGGCCGATCTGGTGCGCTTCCTGGCGGCGCCCACCAAGGTGTCGATCGGGGAGCTGTCGGTGACGGCCGCCCAGGCCGTCTGCAGCCGCCTGGAGCGACTCTTTCCAGCCGTATCCCCAGCTCCCGACTCGGCGTTCCTCCCTCCCATGACCCGATGAGCGCCCCTAGTACCACAGGCAGCATCCCCGTCCAACCCGGTGGGGTCACGGTGACTGTCCATAGGGGTGTCCTGCTGCTTGGCTTCCCGAGGCGTTTCACTGTGGGGGAGGCCGTGGCCTTCCGCCAGTGTCTGGAATAGCTTTTGCCCAGCCACCCCGACACGCGGCGCATCGTGCTGGATTTCAGCCGCACCGAGCTGATCGACAGCAGCGGCCTGGGCTCCTTGATCCCCAACCTGAAGCTGGCTCGCGACCGAAAGATTCCGATGGAGGCCTGGAGCGCCGGCGCCCAGGTGAAACTGGCCCTCTCGCTGATCGGACTGGACCAGGCGCTGCCGGTGGTGGCCGGCAGCGAGGGGCTGAATCCGGCCCAGGCGGTGAACACCAAGGAGCGGCCCGCCATCACTCACCCCTCGGTGCGATCGCTGCCCAAACGCCTTCTGGACATCATGGGGGCCCTGGTGGGGCTAGCGATCACCCTGGTGCTGTTTCCGTTCCTCGCCCTGGCGATCCGGCTGGACAGTCCCGGGCCGATCTTTTTCTGCCAGGTGCGGCTGGGATGGATGGGGCGGCGCTTCAGGCTCTGGAAACTGCGCTCGATGGTGGTGAACAGCGAAGCGCTGCGCACGACGGTTCGGAATGAGGCCTCCGGGGCCTTCTTCAAGAACGCCAACGACCCACGCATCACCCGGGTGGGGAGGTTCCTGCGCCGCACCAGCCTTGACGAACTCCCCCAGTTCTGGAATGTGCTGATCGGCGACATGAGCCTGGTGGGCACACGGCCTCCCACGCCGGATGAGGTGGATCGCTACGCCGTTCCCAACTGGCAACGGCTGGATGTTCGGCCCGGACTCACTGGCGAGTGGCAGGTGAACGGACGCTCCAGGGTGATCGACTTCGAGGATGTGATCCGGCTTGACCTGCGCTATCAAGAGAATTGGAGCTTCGACTACGACCTCAGGCTCATTCTCAAGACCCTCGCTGTGATGTTCAGCAGGCGCTCGGGTGCCGCCTGACAATGGCCCTCCCCCACCCGGAGAGTGGCGGGCAGGCCAGTTTCCCCAGCCGCCTGGAGGAGACTCGGGCCCTGCTCGACTGGTTTGAGCACAGCAGGCCCCACGACATGGACCCGATGCTATGGATCCAGGCCCAGACGGCCCTGGTGGAGGGATTCTCCAATGCCGTACGCCATGCCCACGCTCACCTCGCCTGCCCACCGCCGGTGGAGGTGGCACTGGAGATCACGCCGGCGCACTTGAAGCTCCACATCCGGGATCGCGGCGCTCCCTTCGACATCAGCGCCGCCTGGACCGGCGCTGAAGATCCTCCGCTTGGGGATGGCCGGCCGGAACTGCCCGAACGTGAAGCCCATTGGGGACTGATCATGCTGAGCAGGCTCCGCCGGGATTTCGGCTGGGTGATCCGCTACGACCCCCTCCCTGGGGGCGGCAATGAGCTGATGCTGAAGCGGGCGCTCACCTGAGCCACCCGGGAGTGGAGATCAGCCCGGTCCTGACGAGGTCTGACCGGAGCGGAAGAAGTCGATACCGAAGCGCTCGGGATGGCCGCAGGCCTGCGGATGCAGCCAGGTCCAGCGGGTCCACAGTTCCAGATACACCTGGGTACCGCGTGGTCCCTGGCCCCGGCCCATACCGGGGAAATCTCCCCACACCACAGGTGAGCGGCCGGAGTAGTGGCTTCGGCCCTGGGAGGCAGCGACCTCACTCGAGTGCAGGATCGGCCGCCCCTCGTAGGTGAACACTGGACGAAGACCGGAGACGCTGGGTTCGGCGAGCCTGAACCAAACCTTCTTGCTGTGCCGGAGGTACCAGAAACTCCAGGAGCATCCCGCAACAAGCCGGTCCCGGTGGGTGGTGAACAGAGTCCCGCGAGCGCGTTCCAGGGGAGCCCCGATGGGAAGCGTCGGACGCGGAGCGTCTGGAAGGGGATGGTTCTGCACGGCGCCAGCCGCGAACACAAGTGCGGCGATCAGGCAGGTCCTTGACAAGCCTCGGCCTAGGGAAGGTGTCATTCCTAGCGGATCCCTGCCTTCAGATGCTTCCTGCACAAAGACCACGATCCGCGGATGCCCGCATCGTCTCCGTTCACAATGAGGCAACCCTTTCTTCACCGCGATGAGCGAGGCCACGATCGAATCGGTGCTGCAGGAAGCGCGGGTCTTCGAGCCCCCTGCCGCCCTGGCCGCCACCGCCCGCATCAGCAGCCTGGAGGCCTACCGCGCCCTGGTGGCCGAAGCCGAAGCAGACCCGGACGCCTTCTGGGGCAAGCAGGCCCGCGAACAACTGGACTGGTTCGAGCCGTTCCACACGGTGCTCGATTGGAGCGATCCCCCCTTCGCCCGCTGGTTCGAGGGGGGCACCACCAACGTGGCCCACAACTGCCTGGACCGCCACCTGAGCGGCCCCCGCGCCGAAAAGACGGCCCTGATCTGGGAGGGTGAGCCCGGTGATGTGCGCACCTTCACCTACCGAGAGCTGCACGCCGAGGTGTGCAAAGCGGCCAATGCCCTCAAGGCGCTCGGCATCGGCAAGGGAGACCTGGTGGGCCTTTACATGCCGATGGTGCCCGAAGCGGCGATCGCCATGTTGGCGTGTGCCCGCATCGGCGCGCCCCATTCGGTGGTGTTCGGCGGCTTCTCGGCCGAGGCCCTGCGCGATCGCCTCATCGATGGCGCCGTCAAGGCGGTGATCACCGCTGATGGCGGCTTCCGCAAGGGCAAGACCGTGGCCCTCAAGCCCGCCGTGGATCAGGCCCTGGCCGAGGGCTGCCCCAGCGTTGAGCTGGTGCTGGTGGTGAAGCGCACTGGCGAACCCACCGCGATGACGGCGGGCCGCGACCACTGGTGGCACGAGCTGGTGGAGGCCCAGAGCTCCGAGTGCTCGGCCGAGCCGATGGCCAGCGAAGACCGGCTGTTCGTGCTCTACACCTCCGGCTCCACCGGCAAGCCCAAGGGGGTGGTGCACACCACCGCCGGCTACAACCTCTGGGCCCAGCTCACCTTCCAGTGGATCTTCGACATTCGCGAGGACGACATCCACTGGTGCACCGCCGATGTGGGCTGGATCACCGGCCACAGCTACATCGTCTACGGGCCGTTATCGGCCGGCGCCACCACGGTGATGTACGAGGGGGCGCCGCGCCCGAGCAAACCCGGTGCCTTCTGGGAGGTGATCGAGAAGCACAAGGTGTCGATCTTCTACACGGCGCCCACGGCGATCCGGGCCTTCATGAAAAACGGTCGCGCCGTGCCCGACCAGTACGACATGGGCTCGGTGCGCATCCTCGGCACCGTGGGGGAACCGATCAATCCCGAGGCCTGGATGTGGTACCGGGAGGTGATCGGCGGCGGACGCTGCCCGGTGGTGGACACCTGGTGGCAGACGGAAACCGGCGGCGTGATGATCAGCCCCCTGCCCGGCGCCACCCCCACCAAGCCTGGCTCCTGCACCCTGCCGCTGCCCGGCATTGCCGCCGACGTGGTCGACCATGACGGCAACTCCAAGGGCGCCGACCAGGGGGGCTACCTCGCCATCCGCCGCCCCTGGCCGGGGATGCTGCGCACCGTGCACGGCGACCCTGAGCGCTTCCGCAAGAGTTATTGGGAAGAGATTCGCCCCGCTGATGGCAGCTGGCTTTACTTCGCCGGGGATGGCGCCCGCCGCGACGCCGACGGCTATTTCTGGGTGATGGGCCGGGTCGACGATGTGATCAACGTCTCGGGCCACCGGCTCGGCACCATGGAGGTCGAATCGGCCCTGGTGAGCCATCCGGCCGTCTCCGAAGCGGCGGTGGTGGGCCGGCCCGATGAGCTCAAGGGCGAAGGGATTGTTGCCTTCGTCACCCTCAATGCCGGCAGCAACGGCGACGAGGCCCTCATCGCCGCACTGAAGAAGCATGTGGGCAGCGAGATCGGCCCGATCGCCCGTCCCGATGAGATCCGCTTCACCGACGCCCTGCCGAAAACCCGCAGCGGCAAGATCATGCGCCGCATCCTGCGGGCCCTGGCGGCCGGCGAGGAGGTGAGCGGTGACACCAGCACCCTGGAAGACCGCTCCGTGCTCGACGCCCTGCGGGTGTGAACCGGCTGGGCTCAGGTTCCATCTTTGGGATGTCGCTGGTGCCGCTCAGCCGGGGACAGAGGGGAGCACCAGCAGCACGATCAACCAGATCGCACCGATGACTGGCACCAGGCCGATGAAGATCCATGGCCAGGCTTTGCCGGCGTCCCGCAGACGCCGGATGACAAGAGGCAACCCCGGCACAATCGCCGCGATTGCATAGAGATTGGAGAGTGTGCCCAGTTGGCGCACCGCCAAGGCAAGCAGGGCCAGCAAGAAGGCCACGATCAGGTTCGCGAGAAAAAACCACCAGTAGGCGCCCCGGTTGGAGCGCCCGCCGTAATCAAAGGCACGTTGCCAGCCGGAGATGTAGGCAGCGAGCATTGAAAGGGTTCCGCGACGCGATCAGTCCGATCAAAAGATCGGCTCCATTTGCGGAGGTGTCAACCGGGATCGAAGGAACCGTTGTATTCCGGCACCCCACCCCACCAATCCACCACTTGATCGGCCAGACGATCGATCTGCCGCTGCCGAGCCGGGTCATCGGCCCAGGCCCCCAGCAGGTTCTGGCGCAGGCCGGCGCTGGCGGGGGTGAGATGGTCGCCGGGTCGCTCCTGCAGGATCGAAGCGTCATCCGGCCGTTGTTGCAGCACCCCGATCAGCCGCCGGCTTTGATCGAGCGCGTCGGTGCCGAAGCGGATCAACAGGTTGCGGGGCTGGCGGTAGTGCAGTCCCACCAGCCGCAGGGTTTCCTCCGGCGACGGGCTGAACTCGGTGCGCAGGCCCAGCCGGGGGGCCAGGTCGGCCAGCAGGGGAATGGAGCGGTCGGCGGAGAAGTTGTTGAAGCTCATCGCCACCAGACCACTGCAGCCCCGGCCGCCATCGGGGGCGAGCAGATGGAGTTTGCAGCCCAGGCTGTGGCCGAGCCGCAGCACCGGCTGCGATCCCCCCTGGCCGGAGGAGGCCTCCCGAGCGGCCCGAAAGCGACGCCAGGCCTCGGTGGCCTGGCTCTGGTGATCGAAGCCGGGCACATAGCTCCAGGCGCGGATCGCCAGCCCGCGGGCCGCCAGGGCCTCCAGCAGGCGGCGGTAGCTGAGCTGGGGGGTGGCGGCCAGCACGGTGCCGCCGATGAACTCGACCACCCCGATCGGATCCCCTGCAGGCCTGGTCCTCGACCCTGCGGACGGCATGGAGGGGGGGGACAGGCACCAGAGGCTGCCCTGCTGCTGCCAGCGGTTCATGGCGAAGGGGCCATCGGGGAAACGATGGCCTTCAGGCCGGCAGCCGCTGCAGGGCAGCGAGGGCCTCACGGGCATGGGCCGCGCCATCGAGCAGGTCGCTGAAGATGTGCCGCACCACCCCCTCGCCGTCGATCACGTAGGTGACCCGGCCCGGCAGAAGCAGCAACGCCTTGGGCACCCCGAAGGCTTGTCGCAGGGCATTGCCCCGGTCGACCAGCAATGGATAGGGAAGTTGGTGGCGGGAGGCGAAGCGGCCATGGCTGCCGGCGTCATCGCCGCTGACACCCCACACCTGGGCGCCGAGGGCCTCCAGGGCGGCGTGGTTGTCGCGAAAGGCGCAGGCTTCGGCGGTGCAGCCGGGGGTGTCGTCCTTGGGATAGAAGAACAGCACCAACGGTTTGCCCTGGAGCTGATCGCTGCGCCGCTCCACGCCGTTCTGGTCGGTCAGGGCGATCAGGGGGGCCTTCTCTCCCAGCGCGATGGGGTTGGCCACGCGGAGCTCTGTCGTTGGGCCACGAGCCTAGGAACGGCCGAGCCAGGGCCGCCCCCTTGCGCGGCTGGGATCATGGGGTGTCGATGGAGCGGGGAATGGGGCCGGCAAAGGAGCTGGAAGCGGGGGCAGGCGAGGGGCGAGCAGACTGGCAGCAGACCAGCCTGCTCAGCCTGGTTGCTGCACCGCCGTCCCCGGACGTTCAGCTGCCTGACCTGCCGGCGCCGTTGGCCGCGGCTCCCGCCAAGCGGGCTTCCGGCCAGCGGGCTCCTGGCCGCCTGCTGATCGTTGACACCGAAACCACCGGCCTTGAACCGGGCCACCACCAGTGCATCGAGGTGGGGGCCCTGCTGTTCGACGTGCCCCATCGGGCGGTGCTCAGCCAGGTCTCCTTTCTGCTGCCCTGCCAGACCAATGACGCCGAGGCCATCAACGGCATCGCCGCGGCGGTGACCCGGCTGAGCCAGCCCTGGCCCCAGGCCCTGGCCTATTTCCAGACCCTGGTGGACGGCGCCGACGTGGTGCTCGCCCACAATGCCGCCTTCGATCGCCAGTGGTTCGGCCACGGCCACCTGCCGAGCATCGAGAAGCCCTGGCTGTGCAGCATGGAGGACCTGCGCTGGCCGTCGGAGCGGAACCTGCGGGCCACCCCCTCCGTGCGGGACCTGGCCCTGGCCTATGGCGTGCCGGTCTGGGCGGCGCACCGGGCCCTGACCGACTGCATCTACCTGGCCCAGGTGTTCGAGCGCTGCGACGACCTTGAGGGCTTGCTCGCCGCCGGCCTGGAGCCCCGCCAGCTCTATCGAGCCCAACTCCCCTATGAGGAGCGGCATCGGGCCCGCCAGGCGGGATTTCGCTGGAACGATCCCGTTCCCAAGGCCTGGAGCCGGCGTCTCAGTGCCCGCGAGGCGGCCAGCGTCGGCTTTCCCGTGAGCCTGGAGCCGCTGACGGCGTGATCTGCCATGCCTGACGCGGTCGCCGGGATGGCAGAACGAAGCGGGCGGGGCGCCTGAAATCGTGGCCCCCGCTGATGTCGTGATGGCCGGTCTGCTCTGGAAGCGCCGTTCCCAGGTCGGTTGCTGCTTGTTAATTCAGGGCGTGCTCCTCACCGTGGGCCTGGGGCTGGAGCGGCTGATGCCCCACCACGCCCCCTCCCCAGACACACTGGGCCTCGCTAGAACGCGTGGATGATCCGCACCGCACCGGCTCAGCCGGTTTCCAGACGGCTGAAGGTACGGCCCGGGGAGTTGCCTGGCCAACTCTTCGTGCATGGCGGCAGGGCTCCAACCAGTCTCTCCGTGCTTCGCTTCAACCCCGCGGGGTTGAACCACCAACACGCCCTGGTGGGGCCGGACGGCCTGGATGCGCTGATCGCCAGCGGCGATCCCCTCTGGGTCCGGCTGAAAGGTCTGGGGCATCCAAGACTGATCAGTGCGGTGCTTCAGAAGCTGGGGGTTCCGGAGATTTTCCATGCCCCGCTGATGGAAACCCCCCAACGCACCCGGGTCGACTCGATGCGGGACGCGGTGCTGGTGGTGATGCACCGCCTCAGTTTTGCCGATTCACCCGACCACCTGATCAGTGAACAGGTGGGGCTGCTGCTGATGCCCAACCTGCTGCTCACCATCGAGGAATCCCCCGAACCGCACTCCTTTCCCCAGCTCACCCAGTGGCTGGACCGCCTGGAACCCCCACCCGGCCGTGAGGACCTCGACGACATCCTCCACTTCCTGATCGACGAGATGCTCGATGAGCTCTTCCCGATGCTGGAGCAACTCGCCGAGCTGCTTGATGGCCTGGAGGAATCCGCCCTGCGGGATCCCAAGCCGAAGCTGCTCAACCGCGCCTACATGGCCCGGGCCAGCCTGCGGAAGATCCGCAGCCTGGTGTGGCCCCTGCGGCACCAGATTCTGATTCTCCTGCGCCAGAACCAGCGCATCCTGGGACCCGATGCTCGCAGTGGCTTCGAGGACATGGCCCAGCATGTTGGACTGATTTTCGAGAATGCCGAGCTGCTGCGGCACCAATGCGATGCCGTCTCCGATGCCTACATGGCCAGCGCCAGCAACAGGATGAATCAGGTGATGAAAACCCTGACCATTGTGGCGAGCATCTTCGCTCCCCTCACCTTCATCGCCGGCATCTATGGCATGAACTTCAAAGTGATGCCCGAACTCGATCTGCCCCTGGGCTATTACTTCGCCCTGACCTTCATGGCCCTGATCGCAGGGCTGCAGACCTATTTTCTGTGGCGACGGGGCTGGTTCCAGGACTGGACGGCGACGCGGCGCTGAGCCAGCCGGCAGGAATCTGTGGGCAGGACATCAGATCGCTTCATAGGCGGCGGTGGTGTTGCGAAGCCGTTTGGCCAGTTCGTGAATCACCCCCTGCACGATTTCAGGGTGATCCACCATGAGCTCCGAAAGCGTTTCCTGGTCGATGCGGTAGAGAAGGGTGGGCTCGATCGCGGACACCGAGGCCGACCTGGGTTCCGGGTCAAGCGCGGCAAGCTCGCCCACGATCTCCCGCCGACCCAGTTCCACAATCGTTTGTTCCCCCATGTGGACACGGACAAGCCCCGCCGCAATCACGAACATGGAGGTTCCGAGATCCCCCTGCTTGAAAAGCTCTTCCCCTGGGGTGAGATGAACCTCGTCCACCGCATTCGCCAACTGCAACAGCACATCACTGGGCGTGCTCGCGAAGATCTCAACACCCTTGAGAGCAAGAATCTTCTCCATCGTGGCTGAATCCGTCATGGCCGTGAAAGCATTGAGCTGAGGTGCATCCTGACTGCACAGCCGGCCAGCGGCGTCAACGCTGTACAGCGCACAAGTTCGCAGCCAAGGGTGAGAGGAAGAATAGGATCGGCCCTCCAGGATTTCCTTCAAGCGCTCCGAGGCCGTCAGCGGTTGGGGGACAAACTTCTGGGGCATCCCCACCAGGGCCACAGCGATGGACTGCCCCTCCAGCAGTGGAAACAACATGTCCTGAAGGGATGGGGAGAGGATCGAGTCGAGCAGTTCCAGGGCCATGGCCCGTTCCCTGGCGGACCCAGCCCAGTAGCGCTGGCGGGCTTCCCGGATCGCAGAACCGCCATGGAGACACTCCAGCAGCAGCAGGATTCGTTCGCGGCAACGGTGCAGCTCGGTTTTCAGCGCCTCGGCAAGCAACCCACGCTCCCGATCGCCAAGATCACTGAGCGAGCGCAGCAACCAGCCGCCCAGGCGGACATCCCGCAGCAGTTCGGCCTCCACGGCGGCTGATTCCTCCTTCGCAGGTCCATAACCGCAGCGCACCAGTCCAACCAGGACTGCACGGCGCCTGGCCGGATCGCTTGAGGAAAGTCGCTCCAGCAGGGCTGCCTGGCTGCTGGGATGGCAGAGCCGAGCCAGCAGACGGAGGATGCGGAGCTCCTCGCCCTGGAGCAGGGCCTCCCCATCCAATCGAGCGATCAAGGCCTCCACCCCCGCATCCCCCGCCCCCAGAAGGGCCAGCAGGGCAGGCTGCCTCGAATCGCGCTCCTGCAGCTGTTCCACAACCCGCCCCCAGATCCTCGGGTGAGCCCAGGGGCCCGCCGCCCGCAGAGCTGCCCTGCGCACCTCGATGTCCCGATCATCGAGCAGCGCCTCTAGATCGTTGGTCAGTCGACGATGACCGCTCTGGGCCAGGACCTTCGCCGCCAGTTGACGCTGGGCAGGCTCTGTGGATTCTCTCAACCGGCTCAGGGCCTGATGGGCCGCATCGACGGCTTCGGCAGGACCATGGCGGAAGAACCCGACCAACGCCCCGACCCGCACCGGATCGTGCCCGCTGTTGAGATGCATTGGCAGCCGCAGCAGCTCCCGATCGCCGTCGTGGGCCGCCAGAACCCGAAGGGCCGCCCCACGCAGTTCGGGATTCCGCTCGGAGTCGGCAACCGTGCGAAACCAGGGCAACGGCGGCGGGTTTCCGCCGCGCTCCACGACCCCCAGAACATGAAGCCGAACATCAACGTTCGGATTGCTCAGCAAGGTGGGGAGGTGCGTTGAGATGAACGTCGGATCGGAGTCCTGCAGCAGCTCCAGGGCATAGACCGCCTCAGAGGCGGAACTGGGGTCCAGGGCCGCCCGGCGAAGAACATCGCGGGAGGCGCGGTCGGCGGCGGAGACAGTCCCGCCGACCCATTGGCGCCGCCGCAGCGCCATGGCCAGGGTGCGCGGAAAGGCGCGCCTCAAGGCCAGGGCGATGCTGATCCAAATCAGAACCACAGCAAGCATCCACCAGGCAAGCGTGGGCGGGCCCGAACTCAAGAACGTGTCGAGGGCCAGGATCAACAGACCCGCAGATCCCGCCGCCAGGGGGCTGACCACCCCCTCCGCCAGGGTCTGGGCACGGATGCGTTCCTGGCTCGGCAATGGCTGGAACAGCAGCAGCACAGAAGAGCGATCAATGGAATGCCGGAAGGCGTGATCGAAGAACTTCCCCGCAGCCAGGGGCCAGAACAGGATCAGCAGGGAAGCGCTCGAGCCCGCCAGGGAAACGGTCACCAGGGCAGCAAAGCCCAGGCTCAGCGGCAGGATCATCAGACCTGGCCCCAGTCCGAATCGCCCCAGCAACGGTCGGGTCACCAGGCTGCGCAGGACGAGGGTGATGGCGGCTGCGGCCGCGTAGAACACCCCCAGAAAGGCTGCCAGCCCATCGGCCGTGCTGAAGCGTTCCACCGCCACGGCCAGGAAGTTCTTATCCACCAGGAACCGCATCAGCACCGAGGCGAGAAACAGGCCAAGAATCAATCGAACGAACGGGGTGTGCTGCAACAGCGGTCGGGTGGCTCGGCGCTCGCCAGAGGACGACCTGGCCCTCCCCAAGGGCCCGGGGCGATCGGGAAGGACCCAGAACAGCACGGGCAGGCAGATCGCTGAGGCGGCCGCAGCCAGCACCACAAGGCCGTCGCTGCCAACGCGAGCAACCAGCAATGGCAAGGCCAGTCCCCCCAGCATCATGGCCAGTACTTCTCCTGAACCGATCAAGCCGTAGAGCCGCTTGGCCTGCCGCACATCCAGAAGCGAAGCGACCAACCCCCAGAACTCCAGGTTCAGGAGCACCTCCGCCACCCGGTACCAGATCAGCAGACCAAAGGCAGCAACCCAGGGATTACCACCGCCGATCAGAACCCGAAAGCCCAGAAAAACAACCGTGATGACAAAAAGCGTGAGCCACCATGCCCGCCGTTCCGAAACCCGGCGAGCCAGCCCCATGAACCCAACGCTGCTCAAGGGAGCCGCTACCGCTACTGACAGATAGACGTAGGGGAGGCCCTGGGGGCCAATTGTTGAGATGAACAGGGCGTTGGCTGACGTGAGCGTCAGGATCAGAACGCAGCCGATCAATCCCGAATGGAGAAAAAGCCCGATGACCAGACGTTCTTCGCCTGCGTCAACACCCAAAGACCGGAAGACCTTGCGGAGGATCCTCACGTCCGCCCTGGCCCCATCGCTGATCCCGATTGATTGGGGCGGACTTTACGGCTCAGCCCGCTGGCGGTGGCGTGAGCGGCTGATCCGCGAGCGACAGGTGCTGGAGCAATAGCGAGCGTCCTGACGACGGGCCGTGAAGGGTGTTCCGCAGCACGCACACTGCTTCAGGACCGGCTCGGCCGGCCTTTCCAGCAAGAGCAGGGGCATCCAGCGCCCGGCCCGTTCTCCCAGCACCAGATCGAGGCCGTAGCCGTCCATCAAGAGGGCGGCGGCATCGGCGTAGCCAAGGGATTCGGCCAGCAGGGGGGCTTCCTCCGCCATCCGATCCAGGAGCTGGAGCAATCCGTAGCCCTCACTCCAGAGCCAGCGACGGCGTTCCCGAACCAGCTCCGCCAGACGATCCGGCGGCAACTGATCAGCGCGGTCGTGGGGGTGGATGGGGCCTTGGACCGATGTCATGACGCAGCAGGTCGTTGGTGCCAATCACTACGCAGTCCTAACCGCGCCTTAACCAATAGCCCGTCACCGGCAGCCGAGAGTGTGTCTGCAACGCGACTGTGGCATGGTTCGACACGATCTTCCCATCAACCGGCATTGGATCTCGCTGGGCTCAGCTGCCATGGCCGCCGCAGCCCTGCTCGCCTTCACCGCGGGGATGATCGCACGGGCCCAGTCCAAGCCGGCCGCGATCCAGATCAGCGGATCGAGCACCGTCTTCCCGATCACCGGCGAAGCGATCCGTGGATTCAAAGAGACTCGCGCCGGCAAGGAGGTGCGCTTTGACCTCAAGGAAACGGGCACCAGCGCTGGCTTCCGTGATTTCTGTGCCGGCAAGGTGCCGATCAGCAATGCCTCCCGACCGATCAGCAGCAAGGAACTCAAGGCCTGCGATGCCAAGGGCATCAAGTTCATTGAATTACCGATCGCCTTCGACGCCGTCACCGTTGTCGTCAACCCCCGCAACAGCTGGGCCAGAACGATCAGCACCGAGGAGCTTTCCCGCCTCTGGAATCGCAAGGCCCAGGGTGTGGTCAACCGTTGGAATCAGGTCAACAGCGCCTGGCCGGCCAGCCCGATCAAGCTGTGTGGTCCTGGCAAGGATTCCGGCACCTTCGAGTATTTCAACAAGGCCATCAACGGCTCAGCAGATAATTCCCGCACCGATTTCACCAGCAGCGAAGACGACAACGTGGTGGTGAACTGCGTGGCCGGCAATCCCCAGGCGCTCGGCTATGTTGGCTTCGGCTGGTATGTCTCCAACGCCACCAAGCTACGTGCCCTGGCGATCAAGGGGCCGAAGGGGGCCGTTACCCCCTCCATTGAGACAGTGCAGGACGAGCTCTACACCCCCCTAGCCCGGCCATTGTTCATCTATGTGAACAACGACATGCTGCACAGCCAGGAGAACGTGCGCCGTTTCGTCAGCTTCTACGTCCGGCAGGGCCCGCGTTTCGTGAAAGCGGCCCGCTTCATTCCCCTGCCGGATTCCACCTACCGCCTGGTGGAGTCCAAGCTCTACCGCAACGTGCTCGGCACCTCCTTCGGTGGTGATCTGCCCGTGGGGCTCACGATTGGCAAGGCGATCGCCCGCAGCTTCGACGAGATCAAACAACCCCAGTTCCGCTGATTACGGCCAGTCTCAATCGGGGATCAGGAGCTTGGGTAGCCCCTGGCAAGCCCCCGGCGGCGGCGCAGAATCAATCCATGCTTGACCTCAGCGCGCCCCTCCTGAGCAGCGGTGACTATGCCGCCGAGTTGATCCAACGCCAGACCCGCCGGCTGGGCAAGCTCCAGGCCGAGGTGCTGGCCGATCGGGATCCAGAAGGCCTGCATCAACTGCGGGTCAGCCTCAGGCGGCTTCGCACGGCCCTGGGTCAGTTCGGCGCTGCCCTGGAAATGCCTGATGCGGTCAGCGACCGCCGCATCGCCAAGGTGGCACGCCGCACTGGGCTGACCCGTGATCTCGATGTGATGCGGGATCGGCTGACCTCCACCTGGCTGCCGGCGCTGCCGGGCCCGGAGCAACAGGCGCTCAATCCTGTTCTCAAGCAACTGGCGAGGGATCGTCAGGCGGCATTCGAGGGGCTGGCTGCCACGCTCCGCGAGGGCCCCTACCTCAAGTTGCTGGCGCGGCTGCACAAGTGGCAACAGGCGCCCCGGTTCACCGCGATCGGCCAGCGGCCCCTGCGCGGATGGCTGCTCGAGTGGCAGGGGCAGGCGATCGGCAGCCTGTTCCTGCAGACGGGCTGGTTCGTCACCGATCCCCACGATCAGGCCCTGCATGAGCTGCGCAAGACCATCAAGGGCGTGCGCTACTCCCTGGAGTACCTCGAACCGTTTGCCTCCGAAGCGCTGGCTGGCTGGCTGGCGGAACTGCGTCGCGCCCAGGACTGCCTGGGCGACCTGCATGATCTGCAGGTGCTCTCCGAAGCGCTCAGCGACCATCTCGACCGCGATCTCACCAAGGCGGTTCCGGCCCTTTGCCAGGCGATCGAGCTGCAGAAGGCCGAACGCTGGGGGCAATGGCTCAGCAAGGTCGAAGCGTTGCTCTCCGATGGCAGCCGTCGGGCGCTGCACACCAGCCTTCTTGATGCCGCCTGAGGGGCACCACGCCACAAAAAAGGGCCCCTGATGGGGCCCCTGGCTGCCGAACGGCGATCTGGTTCCCCGAGGGGCTCAGACGAGGGCGTTGATGGCGTAGTCGATGTAGTTGTTGGCGATCACACCGGGGTCACCG
>NZ_JAGQBB010000019.1 GCF_024345415.1 Synechococcus sp. Tobar12-5m-g
CCGGAGATGGGCAAGATTTCGTGTCGCCGGAAAGAGGTTGTCGTCAAAGGCAACCGCAGAGCAGCTCAGGGGGCCTCACCGGCCAACTTGATTGACGCCAAACGGCCAAGGGGCTTGACGCGAGACAGATGGCCGCCTTTCTGCGGCGCTGCCTGGAGGTGGGCGACCGGGGTCGCACGATTGAGCAGATCCGCGATGGCAAGGCCAAACCCAGCCAGCAACTGGCCGATGCGGTGGAGCGCATGCTCAAGGGAAACACCGAATTCGTGCTGATCGATGAGCAGAAGGTGGTTTACGAGAAGGCCCTGGCCCTGGCGCGGCACCTGCGGGAGGGACGCCATTGCGTGCTGCTGGTGCAGGGCGGGCCAGGAACGGGAAAGTCAGTGGTGGCCGTGAACCTGCTGGCCAAGCTGCTGGGCCTGGGCCTGAACGCCCGTTACGTGAGCAAGAACGCGGCGCCGCGGGCGGTGTACCGGGCCAAGCTCACCGGATCACTCCAGAAGAACGAGTACGACAACCTCTTCAGCGGTTCGGCCTGTTTCGTGGGCGTTGCGGAGGGCTACTACGACGCGTTGATCGTGGATGAGAGCCACCGGCTGATGACCAAGACCATCTACAACAAGGAGGGCGAGAACCAGATCAAGGAGATCATCCACGCCAGCAAGCTGGCGGTGTTCTTCCTCGATGAAGACCAGCGCGTCACCTTCGACGACATCGGCAGCACCGCCGAGATCGAGAAGTGGAGTCAGTACCACGAGGCCGAGCTGCACCGCGATGAACTGCCATCGCAGTTCCGCTGCAGCGGCTCCGATGGCTACCTGGCCTGGCTGGATCAGACCCTGGGGATCCGTTCCACCGCCAACGACCAGCTGGACCCTGGCAGCTACGACATTCGGGTGTTCGACGATCCCGTCGCCCTGCACCAGGCGATCCGCGAGAGCAACGGCTCCAACCAGGCGCGCATGGTGGCGGGCTACTGCTGGAACTGGGCGTCCAAACATCACCCCAGCGCCTGGGACATCACGATCGAGCCCTACGGCTACCGGGCCCGCTGGAACCTCAGCAAGGACAGCAGCCTCTGGATCATGACGCCGGGCACGGTGGAGCAGGTGGGCTGCATCCACACCTGCCAGGGCCTGGAGCTGGAGACCATCGGCGTGATCATCGGGCCGGATCTGGCCGTCCGCGATGGCGAGGTGGTCACGGTGCCATCAGCGCGGGCGCGCACGGACCAATCGCTCAAGGGCTACAAGGTGGGCCTGACCCGCGATCCCCAGGGGATTCGCCGCAAGGCGGACGCGATCATCCGCAACACCTACCGCACGCTGATGAGCCGGGGCACGAAGGCGTGTTTTGTGTTTGCCTGTGATCCCGAGTTGAACGAGTACTTGAGGCGGGCTGTGGCGGCGGAGTGAGGAGTCCAGCGGAAGGGCATGAACTGGCCCCGATTCCCAGCCTGACTCCATGACCGGCGCCGACGTCCGCTGGCAGCAGCGCAGCCTCAGCACCCACACCCTGGCCAGCCTCAAGGTCGCCTTCAACGGTCGGCTGCTGCCCTGCCGCATTGACCCGATCAAGCGCAGGAGGGAGGCAGGCAGTACTCGGTTTTTCCTGCATCGACAGGCCAACTTTTCCTGCATCAGCAGCTCGACGTTTCCAGCATTAGAGTTCCGACATCTGCTGCATCGGCACGCCCGCCATGGCCTCCGGCTACCGCCCCCGCATCGCTGACGGCGAGCTGCGCGCCTGCCTGGCTTCCGCCGGCGCGGTGGTGATCGAAGGACCGAAAGCCTGCGGCAAGACCCGCCTGGCCCAGCAGCTGGCCGCCTCCACGGTGCTGCTGGATGTGGACACCGCCGCCCGCCAGGCGCTGGCGGTGGATCCGGCCCTGGTGCTGGCGGGTCCTCGGCCTCGCCTGCTGGATGAGTGGCAGGTGGAGCCGGCGCTCTGGAACCAGGTGCGGAGGGCCGTGGATGCCGTCGAGGCGCCTGGGCAATTTCTGCTCACTGGTTCGGCGGTGCCGGCCGATGACGCCGAGCGACACACCGGGGCGGGTCGCTTTTCGTTTCTGCGGCTGCGGCCGATGAGCCTGGTGGAAAGTGGCGCCGGCCAGGGTGGCGTCTCGCTGGCAGCGCTGCTGGCGGGGGAGCCGCCGAGCTGCGCCGATCCGGGGTTGGCGGTGGCGGATCTGGCCGAGCTGGTCTGCCGCGGCGGTTGGCCGGCCCAGCTGGAGCGGCCCCTGGCGGCGGCCTCCCGGGCCGCCCGCGACTACCTGGAGCAGGTGCGCCAGGTGGATGTGCAGCGGGTGGATGGGCGGCGGCGGGATCCCCAGCGGCTGGGAGCCCTGCTGCGTTCCCTCGGCCGCAACGTGGCCACCGAGGTGAGCCTGGCCACCCTGGCGGCCGATGCCGGCGGCGCCGATGGGCCGCTCGACCCGCGCACCGTGGCCGATCACCTGCAGGCCCTGGAGCGGTTGATGGTGCTGGAGAACCAGGCCGCCTGGCGGCCCCATCTGCGTTCGAAAGCAGCCCTGCGCCAGGCACCCCGGCGCCACTTTTGCGACCCCTCCCTGGCGGTGGCGGCCCTCGGCGGCAGCCCCGATCGCCTGCTCAAGGATCTGGAGTGGCTGGGGTTGCTGTTCGAGTCGCTCGTGATCCGCGACCTGAGGGTGCTGGCACAGGCGCTGGAGGGCGAGGTATTCCACTACCGCGACCAGTACGGCGTTGAGGTGGACGCGATCGTGCAGCTGCGCGATGGCCGATGGGGCGCGATCGAGGTCAAGCTCGGCCCGGGCCAGGTGGAGGCCGCCGCCGAAGGCCTGCTGCGCTTTCGCCAGCAGATCGACACCCGCCGCACCGGCGAACCCGGCTTCCTGGCGGTGGTCTGCGGCAGCGGCTATGGATACCGGCGGGCGGATGGCATCGCCGTGGTGCCGGTGGGGGCACTGGGGCTGTGATCAGGCCGCAGGCAAAGCCAGCATCCCACGCGAAACTGGCCCCATGACACCGACGGCACGCCCCTCCAGCTACACCTACGTGGTGGATGAGCCTCTGCTGCGCACGATCGCGGCCGAGATCCAGGAGGCGATTCCGGGCGCCGAGGTGCACCTGTTCGGCTCCCGTGCCCGCGGCACCGAGCGGCCCGATTCCGAGCTCGATCTGCTGGTCACCGTGCCGGATGAATGGTTGGCCAGCCATTCGCGCTTCGTGGAAACCGATGCCCTGGGATGGAAGTTGGCCCACCACAGACTGCCTATTGAGTTGCTGGTCTACTCCGCCAGTGAGGGGAGGAGCGGCGCCATGGACGAACCAATGTGATTGCTGAGGCCTTCCGTTACGGACGGCGACTGGAGCCAGAAGATTCTCGGCATGGCGCCAGCTGACTCGTCGACCGGCTTTCTGCGCATTGCGCAACGCGATCTGCGTGCCGCTACGGCGATGGCAAGGAGCGCTCGATCCAGCACATGCTGGTCACCTCCTTCTGGCATCCCGATGGCCGGCCCATGAGCTCCCAGCAGTTCATCGAGCTGCTCTACGTCCAGCTGCCGGAGTTCGTGAAGGATGAGGCCGAGCTGCGGCAGCTCTGGAGTGCACCTGACACCCGCCGCAAGCTGCTGCAGGGCCTGGAGGAGAAGGGCTTCGGCGCCGATCAGCTGGCGGAGATGCAGCGGATCATCGAGGCCGAGAACAGCGATCTGTTCGATGTGCTCGCCCATGTGGCCTATGCCCTGCCGCCTGTTCCCCGCCAGGAGCGCGCCAAGAACGCCCGCCTCTACATCCACTCCAAATTCACCAGCAAGCAGGAGGTGTTCCTCAACTTCGTGCTGCAGCACTACGTGAGCACGGGGGTGCAGGAACTGGCCACCGAGAAGCTCACCCCCCTGCTGCAGCTCCGCTACCAGAACTCAATCGCCGATGCCTTGGCTGATCTGGGGCCGGCAGCGGAGATCGGCCAGGTGTTTGCCGGGTTTCAGCGGTATCTCTATGAGCGGGTGGGGTGAGCTGCCAATCAACGACAAGCTCTGATACCGCAGGCTTTTGGAGCCGTTGGTTGACACCCCTAGACTGAAGCAGCCAGCTCAGCGAGCCCATCTCCGCCCCTGCGGTCACCCCCTCCACCAGTCGCTCTGAGGTGGTTGCGAGGTTGCGTCAGCACTATCCGGATCTGGCCTCCCGCTTCAAGGTGAGCAGCCTGGCGCTGTTTGGATCCTTCGCTCGCGATGAGCAAACGGCCGCCAGTGATGTGGATCTGCTGGTGAGCTTCTCCGAGCCCGTGGGGTTTGCCTTCATCCACCTGGCCGACCATCTGGAAACCCTTCTCGGTCGTCGTGTCGACCTGGTGGCGTCCGATGGGATCAAGGAGAACAGGCGTTCCTTCATCCTGAGCAGCCGCATTCATGTCGCGCCGTGAATGGAGGCTGTTCGTTGCCGACATGCTGGAAGCATCCGGCAAGATCAATGGCTACATCAGTGGGTTGAACTTTTAGGAGTTCCAAGCAGACAGTCGCACCGTAGATGCCGTGGTGCGCAATCTGGAGATCATCGGCGAGGCTGCCCGGGCGATTCCTGTTGAGATGAAGGAGGAGCGTCCTGCAATTGATTGGTCGGCGCTCAATGGCTTGCGCAATCGCATTGTCCATGAATACTTCGGCCTCAGCTTGCCCATCATCTGGACGATCGTTGTCCACGATCTGCCGGTGCTTGATGCTCAGCTCAGGGACTGGATCAAAGAGCATCAATGAACCCTGGAAGACGTCCCCCTCAGGCCTCGACGGCCTCCTCCTGGGCTTTGCTATCAGGAATCGCCGGACTCCTTCCAGGGGACTTTGCTGAATCCTGATTCCCTTGGCCGTTGAGGTGCCGTTCAGCGACATCCCTTGACCAACACTTCCCAGATCACTGTGGTCGGCATTGACGTGGGCGGCGCCCGCAAGGGCTTCCACGCCGTCGCCCTCACCGGCGGCACCTACGCCTGCCAGCTGGCCACCGGCGACGCGCAGGAACTCGCCCATTGGTGCCGCTCGGTGGTGCGCGCCAGCGTGATCGCCATCGATGCCCCCTGCCGCTGGAGCAGCGACGGCCGCGCCCGACCCTGCGAACGAGAGCTCATGCAGAAGGGGATCTGGTGTTTTTCCTCCCCCACCCATCAGAAGGCCCACACCCCCCATCGCACCAACTACTACGGCTGGATGCTGCAGGGGGAGGTACTCTATCTGGCCCTGGAGGGCGGCGCACCGGAGCAGGCCTATCCCCTGCTGCACACCCTGCCCCACAGCGACCGCGGCTGCTTCGAAACCTTCCCCCACGCCATCACCTGGCACCTGCGCGGCGGTCAGGCCCAGGCTGCCCAGAAGCGCATCCAGCGGCGCGAGCTGCTGGCGCAGGCGGGCATCGATCTCGTCCCCCTCACGAGCATCGACTGGATCGATGCGGCCCTCTGTGCCCTCACGGCTCACCAGGTTGCCATCGGTGGGGAGTGCGTCAGCTATGGGGAGCGGGAGACCGGGTGGATCGTGGTCCCCAGGGGGCTGGTGGCAGGAGTTCAGCGGTAGGGCATGGTTGGGCCCCACTCCTTAGCCTGACCCCATGACAGGCGCAGACATCCGCTGGCAGCAACGCTTCGGCAACTTCCGGCAGGCACTTGCGCGGTTGAAGCAAGCGGTGGAGCTCTCCCAGCAGCGCCCCCTCAGTGACCTGGAGCGTCAGGGGTTGATCAAGGCCTTCGAGTTCACCCATGAACTCAGCTGGAAAACCCTCAAGGATTTCCTGGCCTCCCGCGGCGTGTCCGACCTGTTTGGTCCCCGCGACACCACCCGTGAAGCCTTTGCCCAGGGGTTGATCAGCGATGGCGAGGCCTGGATGGAGATGATCCGCCATCGCAACCTCAGCGCCCACACCTACGACGAGGCGACGGTGATGGAGATCGTGGCGGCGGTTGTGACCACCTATCTCGGAGCCTTCGAGGAGCTGGAATCCAGGCTCCAGGCACAGGAGGCCCTGCCATGACCGCCCAGGCCTCCACCACCAGCTATGGATTGCCCATCGCTGCGGTGGCGAAGATCCAGGCCACCCTCGCCGCCTTCCCGGCCATCGAGCAGGCCACCCTCTACGGCTCCAGGGCCCTCGGGCGCCACCGCCCCGGCTCCGACATTGACCTCACCCTCTCCGGCGTCGACCTCGATCCGCGCACCCTTGCCCGCCTCGATGCGGCCCTCGATGATCTGCTGCTGCCCTGGCGCTTTGATCTGTCGTTGCAGGTCTCGCTCCAATCCCCCGAGTTGATTGACCACATCAAGCGAGCGGGGGTGGTGTTCTACCGGCGTGGGGATCGGCCCTGAACCGAGAACAGGGCCTCAATCAATAGGCCCATTACGATCGCCCAATAGACATTTCCGTGACCGAGTTCCGCGCCCACTGCCTGGAGTTGATCCGGCAGGTGGAGAGCGGCGGCGAGGTGGTGGAGATCACCCGTCACGGCAAGCTGGTGGCACGCCTTACGCCGCCTGCGGCGAGTTCTGGCGCGAGCCCCCACCCCTGGGCGGCCCTGCGCTGTTCCGTTGTGCTGCACGCTGAACCCGAGGAATCCGTGCTGGAGGCCCAGGCCTTCGATGCCCTGCGGTGAAGGTCCTGCTGGACACCCATGTCTGGCTGCGGCAGGCCGCTTCCACGGTGCTGCTGGATTTTGGACAGCGGTGGCCGCCAGGCGCTGGCGGTGGGCTGGCGGCGCTGGTGCGCTTCCTGGGCAGCAACGTGGCCACCGAGGTGAGCCTGGCCACCCTGGCGGCCGATACCGGTGGTGCCGGTGGGGGCTCTGGGGCCTTGAGGCTCTGGGAGATCGCGATCAAGCACGCCCTGGCCCGCAGTGCCATGCCCCTGTCGGCTCACGAGGCCATCCCCTGGGCAGAGCAATCTGGCTTTGCGTTCCTCCCGATCGAACTTCCCCATCTGCTGGTGCTCGAACAACTGCCCCTGCACCACCGCGATCCGTTTGATCGTCTGCTGGTGGCCCAAGCCATCAGCGGCCCTTTCACCCTGCTCAGTGCCGATGCGGCGTTTACCGCCTATGGCTGTCCGCAGCAGGATGCGCGCAGCTGAAGCAGGCAAAGCCCAGCGACCCACGCCAAACTGGCCCCATGACCGCCTCAGCCCGCCCCTCCAGCACTTCCTACGTGGTGGATGAGCCGCTGCTGCGCACGATTGCGGCCGAGATCCAGGCGGCGATTCCCGGCGCCGAAGTGCGCCTGTTTGGCTCCCGCGCCCGCGGCACCGAGCGCCCCGATTCCGATCTGGATCTGCTGGTGACCGTGCCCGATGAATGGTCGTCGACCCACTCGCGCTTCGAGGAAACGGGGGATCTGAGTCGAAAGTTGGCCCATCACAGAATTCCACTTGATCTGCTCCTCTATTCCGATACAGAAGTGCAGGAGCGACCTCAGTACAGCCAGCATGTGGTGACCGAGGCCTATCGATACGGAAGAGAGCTTTATGCCCTCTGACCGACAGCGCGAAGCGGCTCGTCTTGCCCCACTTTCCCTGCAGCGTGAGGGCCTGCAGATGCTCGCCGGAGTTGCAATTCCTGGGTGGCGTTGCCACCATGAGGCGCCTGACTTCCCTACTTCACCCCCTCAGCCGATGCCGGTTCTGCAGAGATTGAGCACGTCGGCCATGGAGCGGATCTGATCCATGGTGGTGCGCAACTGGGCGGCGTTGATCAGTTCCACCTTCAGGTCGATGCAGGCCGGTTTGCCATAGGCGGTGCGCACCCTTGCATCACTCACGTTGATGCGGCTGTCGGAGAGACGGGTGAGGATGTCCTTGAGCACCCCCACCCGGTCAAGCACCTCGATGCGAATCTGAACCGGATAGCGGCGCCGCGCCGGATCGGCCAGAGGGTTCCAGCGCACCGGCAGGCGACGCTCCACCGGCATCTGGTTGACGTTGGCGCACTCCTGGCGGTGGATCGTGATCCCATGGTTGCCGAGGGCCACGCTGCCCACGATCGCTTCGCCCGGCAAAGGACAGCAACAGCCACCCAGGCGATACTCCAGCCCCTCCAGGCCGAGGATGGCGCCGCCGCTGGTGTCGGCCGTGGCTGGCGTCTCAGCCTGGGCGGCACCGGCTTTGGCCGCCACGCTGCGGGCCAGGTCTTCGTTGGAGAGCACCGGGGCCGCGGCCGCACTGGCCAGCCGCACCTCTTCTCTCAGCCGGTTGAGCACCTGGTGCAGGGTGACGCCGCCGAAGCCGAGCGACGCCAGCAGATCCTCGGTGCTCACCAGGTTGCAGCGGCGGGCCACCTTGGCGAGGGCCTCGCCGTTGAGCAGGGCATCGAAGCCGTTGCGGCCCAGCTCCCGCTCCAGCAGTTCGCGGCCCCGCAGGATGTTCTCCTGGCGGTGGCTGCGCTTGTACCACTGGCGGATGCGGTTGCGCGCCGTCGGCGTCGCCACAAAATTGAGCCAGTCGAGGCTGGGCCGGGCCGTCTTGGTGGTGATGACCTGGACGAAATCGCCGTTCTGCAGCGGCGTGGCCAGGGGACAGAGACGGTCGTTGATGCGCACCCCCTGGCAATGATTTCCCACCTCCGAGTGAATCCGGTAGGCGAAATCAACGGCGGTGGAACCGGTGCGCAACCCCACCACATCCCCCTTGGGCGTGAACACGAACACCTCCTCATCGAAGAGGTCTTCCTTGATCGAGGCCAGGTAGTCGCTGCTGTCTTCGCCGCCGCCGTCCTGCTGCCAGTCGACCAGCTGCCGCAGCCAGTTGAAGCGGTCGGTGTCGCCGCCGGTGGCCGGTGATCCCCCCTCCTTGTACTTCCAGTGGGCGGCAATGCCGTACTCGGCCACCTGGTGCATCTCGGTGGTGCGGATCTGCACTTCCACCGGCCTGTGGCGGCCGATCACGGCGGTGTGCAGCGACTGATAGCCGTTCGGCTTGGGCAGGCCGATGTAGTCCTTGAAGCGGCCGGGGATCGGCCGGAAGGTGTCGTGCACCACGGCGAGGGCCCGGTAGCACCCTTCCACGTTGGCAGTGAGGATGCGCAGGGCCGCCACATCGAAGATTTCGTGGAAGGCCTTCTGCTGGTGGCGCATCTTGCTCCAGATGCCATAGAGATGCTTCGGCCGGCCCGTCACCTCGCACTGGGTGAGGCCCGCCGCGCCAAGGCGTTCCTTGAGCAGGGCCACGGTGACCGCCAGCCGGTCTTCGCGGTCGCTGCGCTTGCTGGCCACCTCCTGCTTGATCTCCCGGTAGGACTCGGGCTCAAGCACCTTGAAGGCCAGATCCTCCAGTTCCCATTTGAAGCGGCCGATGCCGAGCCGGTTGGCCAGGGGCGCATAGATCTCGCGGGTTTCGCGGGCAATCCGCTGCTGCTTCTCAGGCTTGAGCGCCCCCAGGGTGCGCATGTTGTGGAGCCGGTCGGCCAGCTTGACCAGCACGACGCGGATGTCACTGGCCATGGCCAGAAACATGCGGCGCAGATTCTCGGCCTGGGCCTCGGTGTGGTTGGTGAAATGAATGCCTCCCAGCTTGGTGACGCCCTCCACCAGCGCCCGCACCTCGGCGCCAAAATGGGCTTCCAGCTGCTCGGAGCTCACTTCGGTGTCCTCGACCACGTCGTGGAGGAAACCGGCGGCAATCACGCAGGGACTTGCGCCGATGTCACGGAGCAGATCGGCGACGGCGATCGGATGGATGATGTACGGCTCGCCGGTGGCTCTCACCTGACCGGCGTGGAGCTGGTAGGCGAAATCAAAGGCGCTGGCCAGCAGCGCGTCGGCATCGTTCGGGCAGGTTTCGCCGTCCCCGGGGGGCACCCGCTCGATGCAGGCCCGCAACCAGTTCGGCAGGGCGACGCCGTAGTCGGCCGCGACCTTGATGCGCTTCCGGCCGAGGGCGAACGGTGGAGCGTTGATCGCCGAACCCAGGCCAGCGCTGATCACCGTTGGGGATTCGCCCCGGGCGCGGGTGATCAGGGAGCCGGCGAATTCGGTCATCAGAATGGTCTGATCAACCCATCGTAGGCAATCCTGCCAGTCATTGAGCAAGAACAGGACCCATCCACCATGCTGGGCCTGCCGTTTCCCAGCGCTTCGCCCGCCCCATGGCCGCCCCCCGCAGCGCCGGCCCGGTGCTGGCGATCCACGATCTGGTCGTGCGCTATCCAGGCCCTGCCGTCGCGCCCACCCTCCAGGGTCTGGATTTGCAGCTGGAACCGGGCGACCGGCTGGCCCTGGTGGGCCCCTCCGGCTGCGGCAAGAGCACCGTGGCCAGGGCCGTGCTCGCGCTGCTGCCGACCGGAAGCGTCTGCAGCGGTGATCTGCTGCTGGCCGGCCAGGATCCCCGCCGCCTGAACCGCCCGGCCCTGCGGCGGCTGCGGGGGGAGGCGGTGGGCCTGGTGTTCCAGGACCCGATGACCCGGCTCAACCCCCTGCTGCGGGTGGGGGACCACCTCACCGACACCCTGGCGGCCCATCGGCCCGCTTGGGCGCGCCGGCGGATCCGGCAGCGGGCCGTGGAGCTGCTGGAGCGGGTGGGAATCAGCTCGGAGCGCTATCGCAGCTACCCCCACGAGTTCAGCGGCGGCATGCGCCAACGGCTGGCGATCGCCCTGGCGATGGCGCTGGAGCCCGCCCTGGTGATCGCCGATGAACCCACCACCAGCCTGGATGTGGCGGTGGCGGCCCAGGTGATGGCCGAACTCACCGGCCTCTGCCGCGACAGCGGCAGCGCACTGTTGCTGATCAGCCACGACCTGGCAATGGCCGGCCGGTGGTGCGACCAGATCGCCGTGCTGGATCAGGGCCGTCTGGTGGAGCAGGCAGCCTCCGCGGAACTGCTCACCCAGCCCCAGGCGCCCCTGACCCGCAGGTTGGTGGCCGCGGCCCGTTTGCGGGAAGGGGGCCGCACCCCCCGGGCACGTGAGGCCCCGCTGCTGCTGGAGGTGGAGACGTTGCGCTGCTGGCACCCGCTGCCCTCGCTGCCCTGGCAACCGCGCTGGCTGAAGGCCGTGGACGGGGTGAGCCTTCAGCTGCGGGAGGGCGAAACCGTGGGGGTTGTGGGGGCCTCCGGCTGTGGCAAGAGCACCCTCTGCCGCGCCCTGATGGGCCTCACCCCCGTGCGCGGCGGGGCCGTGCGGCTGCAGGGTCGCAACCTGCGGGAGTTGGGCGGCCGCGAGCTGCGCCAGGCGAGGCGCCGGATCCAGATGGTCTTTCAGGACCCGCTCGCCTGTCTCAACCCCGCCATGACCGTGGGGGAAGCGGTGGCCGATCCCCTGCTGATCCATGGCCTGGCCCGCCGCCCGGCTGCGCGGGAGCGGGCGCGGCAACGGCTCGAGGCCGTGGGGTTGAGCCCCGCCACGGCCTTCGAGAGCCGCCTGCCGCGCCAGCTCTCCGGCGGCCAGCAGCAACGGGTGGCGATTGCCCGGGCCCTGATCCTGGAGCCGGCCGTGCTGCTCTGCGACGAGAGCGTCAGCATGCTCGACGCCGAGGTGCAGGCGGAGGTGCTGGCCCTGTTGCGGGAACTGCAGGAGCGGCTGGGGCTGGGGATGCTGTTCATCACCCACGACCTCTCGGTGGCGAGCGGCTTCTGCCAGCGGGTGATCGTGCTCGACGGCGGCCGCATCGTGGAGGAGGGCCCCGGCGATCGGCTGCTGGAGCACCCCGAAGCGGCGATCACCCGCCTGCTGGTGGCCGCCTCGCCGCGGCTGCCGGCGTTGGTCTGAGCCGATGACGGTGACACCGTTCGATCGACGCCGCAAGCTGCGCCGCCTGCTGGGCCTGTTTCTGCTGGTGAACGCGATCGGTCTCGGTGTGGCCGGGGCGATCTGGATCTATGCCCGGGAGATCCAGGCGGTGAATGCCCTGCGGCTGCAGCTGGCCACCCACCTGCCGCGGCCGCTGGTGCTCCCCCTGATGGGGGTGCTGGGAGGCGGCATCGCCGGCGGACTGATCGCCTTCCTGGAGCCGGGGGCGAAGGGCTCGGGGATCGTGCAGGTGATGCTCTGGATGCGGGGTGTGCCGATCCCGATGGGCTGGCGGGTGGCGGTGGTGAAGCTGCTGGCCAGCGGCATCGCAATCGGCGGTGGCATTCCGGTGGGTCCGGAGGGACCCTCGATCCAGATCGGCGCCTCGCTGGCCAAGGAATCCGCCGGCGCGCTCCAGGCCGATGGCGGTGATCGCCGCCTGGCGGTGGCGATCGGCAGCGGCGCCGGCCTGGCCGCCATCTTCCATGCGCCCCTGGGGGGCCTGGCCTACAGCCTCGAGGAACTGCTGAAGCGGGCCGACATCCGGACGAACACGATCGTCGCCTTCGCCACCTTTGCCACCGTGGCCTGGACCCGGCTGCTGGCCGGCCATGGCGGCGGGCCTGCCTGGCTGAAGGAGCTGGCGCCGATCATCAGCTTCCCCAGCCGGCTGAACGAATTCCGGCTGGTGGATGTGCCGGTGCTGCTGCTGCTGGGGGCCCTCGCCGGGCTGCTGGCCATGCAGTATCAGCGCTGGATCGTGCGGATGCGACAGGGCTTCTTCCGGCTGCGGCTGCCGAGCTGGCAGTTGCTGCCCCTGGTGGGACTGGCGATCGGGCTGGGCTGGTCGCTGCTGCCACCCTCCTTCGACGACCCCGACAGCCTCGGCTTCGACGCCCTGCTTGGCCTGGACACCCCGCTCAAGGCCCTGGCCGCCCTGGCGGTGCAGGCGGCCGGAACGGCGGTGGCAGTGGCGGCGGAAGCCCCCGGCGGCTTCCTGGCCCCGGCCCTGGTGGTGGGCGCCTGCCTCGGCACCCTGCTGGAGCAGGTGTGCCTGCTGCTGTTCCACGATGCCCCGTCCACCCTGCTGTTCGCCGGCGGCGGCGCCTTCCTCGGGGCGCTCACCCGCACGCCGCTCACGGCGATCCTGCTGACCTTCGAACTCAGCAAGGACTACGCCCTGCTGCTCCCGATCGGCTTCGCCACCCTCACGGCGATCGCCGTGGCCGACCTGTTCGAGCGCGAGACGATCTTCGACCTGCTGCGGCGGGAGGCGCTGCGCGAGAGGGGACCGGGGAAGTGAACCAAGACGCAGCCAGAGGGGGGCAGTGCCGCAGCCGTGGGGAGGACGAGGCGCTGCAAGAGCCAACCGGCGCTTCCCACCATTCACTGGTATCGCTTTTGGCTGTCGCGACAGGATTGGTCGTTTCCTCTGTCTGCGTCCCTTTCATGCAAAAGCGCCTGATTCTCGCCTGCGATGCGGCATCGCGGCAGGCGCAGAGTCTTCAAGGCCGGTATCGGCACGACGCGCCGGCTGAGCCTTCGATCAATGGTTGATTCAAAGCATGGGTCGCCTGAGATTCGAACTCAGGACCAGTCGGTTAAAAGCCGAATGCTCTACCGCTGAGCTAGCGACCCGCCCCTTTGGGCCAGGAGCGAACGTATCACAGGGGTGCGGGCTGGCCTGCGGCTCTCTTTCCACCGATGGGCGCTGAGAGACCTATGTCAGCCGGCACCAAGCTGGCATTCACCAAGCTGGGATTGGGGAAAAGAGAGTGGGCCGCCTCGGATTCGAACCGAGGACCGATCGGTTAAGAGCCGACTGCTCTACCGCTGAGCTAGCGACCCAGTGCCTGTAGGCGATCCATGAACGTACCACGGTGAGAATGGGTGCATTCGCCAGGCCCCTCGCCGTGTCCGCCCCCCGTTTGCCCTGGCCCGAGCCCCGCATCCACCCCGAGGCCTGGGTGGCCCCCAGCGCCCTGGTGGTGGGGGCGGTGACCCTGTCGGCCGGGGCCAGCCTCTGGCCGATGGCCGTGGCCCGCGGCGATCTGGCCGCGATCCTGGTGGGTGAGGACAGCAACGTGCAGGACGGCGCCGTGCTCCACGGCGATCCCGACCAGCCGGTGTTGATCGGCGCAGAAGTCACGATCGGCCACCGGGCGGTGGTCCATGGGGCCGTGATCGAGGACGGCTGCCTGATCGGCATCGGCGCCGTGGTGCTCAACGGGGTGACGGTGGGAGAAGGCGCCTTGGTGGCGGCCGGCGCCGTCGTCACCGGCAACGTGCCGCCCCGCACCCTGGTGGCCGGTGTGCCCGCCAAGCCCCGCCGGGAGCTGAGCGAGGCGGAGGTGAGGGAGCAACGGCACCATGCCCGCCGCTACCGCATCCTCGCTGAGGCCCATGCCGGCCGCAGCGAGCGGACTGGCTTCGAGGGCTGAACGTGCAGACAGGCTCGGCGCGATCGATTGCTGCGATTTCGATCAACCCAAACCGGTGGTCCCTGGCCTGGCCATCTGCCTCCGTAGGATCAATCAACGCTGCTCTGGCCCCGATGGACGCTCGGCTCCTGCTGGTTTCCGCCCCGATCCTGCTGGCCGTCGGCTGGGCGGTGTTCAACATCGGCCGGGCGGCCGTGGGTCAGCTCCAACTGCTGATCAAACGCTCCCGCGCCTGATGATCCAGGTGATCGGTGCCGGCCTCGCCGGCACTGAAGCGGCCTGGCAGATCGCCCGCGCGGGCCTGGCGGTGCGGCTGGTGGAAATGCGCCCCGTCCGCCGCTCCCCCGCCCACCACAGCAGCGATTTCGCCGAGCTGGTCTGCAGCAACAGCTTCGGCGCCCTCTCCAGCGACCGGGCCGCCGGCCTCCTGCAGGAGGAACTGCGTCAGCTGAGCTCCCTGGTGATCATCGCCGCCGATGCCCACGCCGTTCCCGCCGGTGGCGCCCTCGCCGTGGACAGGGGCCGCTTCAGTGCCGCCCTCACTGCCGCCCTGGAGCGGCACCCGCTGGTCACCGTGGAGCGTCGGGAACAGTGCGAACTGCCGCCGCCCGCTGAGATCACCGTGCTGGCCACCGGCCCGCTGACCAGCGACCCCCTCGCCGAAGCCCTGCGCGCCTTCACCGGCCGGGCCGATTGCCACTTCTTCGATGCGGCCAGCCCGATCGTGGAGGGGGAGAGCATCGACATGGAGCGGGCCTTTCGCGCCAGCCGCTACGACAAGGGCGACGCCGATTACATCAACTGCCCGATGGACCTGGAGCAGTACGGCGCCTTTCGCCAGGCCCTGCTGGAGGCGGAACAGGCCGAGCGCAAGGATTTCGATCCGCAGAGCGCCCTGTTTTTCGAAGGCTGCCTGCCGATCGAGGAGCTGGCCCGCCGCGGCGAAGACACCATGCGCTATGGGCCGCTCAAGCCGATCGGACTCTGGGATCCGCGCTGGGGCGACCTTTACGACACCGACGTGCGGCGGGCCAGGCGCGCCCACGCCGTGGTGCAGCTCCGCCAGGAGGACAGGGATGGCCGGCTCTGGAACCTGGTGGGCTTCCAGACCAACCTCAAATGGGGCGAGCAGAAGCGGGTGCTGCGGCTGATCCCGGGGCTGGAGCACGCAGAGTTCGTGCGCTTTGGGGTGATGCACCGCAACACCTTCCTGGAATCCCCCCAGCTGCTCGAGGCCACCCTGCAGTTCCGGCTGCGGCCCACCCTGCTGGCGGCGGGCCAGATCACCGGCACTGAGGGGTATGCCGCAGCAGTGGCCGGTGGCTGGCTGGCCGGCACGAACGCAGCCCGGCTGGCCCGGGGCCTGGAGCCGCTCGTGCTGCCGTCCACCACGATGATCGGCGCGCTCACCCACTTCATCGCCACGGCCCCCAGCAGCACCGGTGGAAGCAAGCGACAATTCCAGCCAATGCCGCCGAACTTCGGCCTGCTGCCCGAGCTGGCGGAGCGCATCCGCGACAAGCGGCGCCGCTACGGCGCCTACCGCGACCGGGCCCTGGCAGCGCTGGAGCCGTTCCACTCCGCCGAACCTGCCCTTGCCCCCGTCGCTTCCCTGGTGGGCTGAAGGATCAGGACCGCAACAGCGTCAGTTGGTGGGGTCGCAGAAGCTGGCGGAAGCCCTGATCGAAGCTCACCAGGTGTTCGTGGTTGGCCAGCACGGCCGCCGCGATCCAGGCATCGGGGATCGCATTGCCAGCCAGGGAATGCTGCTGGCAGAGATGCTCGAACAGGGGCCACTCGTCCCCAAGGGGCATCAGCCCCACACCAGGGTTGTCCTCGATCGCCGTAAGAAAGTCCTGCGCCTGAGCCAACGGCGTGGGCTGAAGGAAGACCTTCGGGTGGGTGACCAGGCACAGGAATCCGGCCGCGACCATGGGCAACAGGCTGAACCGCTGGCCGCGGTCACAGGCCAGCAGGGCTTCCTGCAGCCAGGCCAGGGCTGGCCGATGGTGCGGATGGTCCGTGCGTGAGGCAGCCACCAGCACGTTGACATCCGGCGTCACGGCTCCACGAGCCCATCGGCCGCATCCCGCAGGGCTCGATTGCTGGAGGGATCGCCAATGGCCGGATTCAGCCCCCCGACACCGGCATGGACGGGAACGGCCACCCCCTTTGAGTTGGAGCGCTCCGATCTGGGGCGCAGGCGCAACGCCAACCCCTCTTCGATCAGCCGCGTCAGCGGCACATGCTCCCGTGCCGCCTGCGCCTTGGCTGCGGCCAGGAGGGAGTCGTTGATGTCGAGCGTCGTACGCACCAGGCACGATGCAGATTTCTGCACTCTAGGGTCATCGAGGGCCTGCTCACGAAGGGCAGGCAAGGGCGAAGGCGGGATCCATGTCATGCAGACAGCCATGGCTGATTGGAAGTTCAGGTTCTGATCAGCCCGAGTCGCGGCTTCATCGCCATGGTTTGGTCGGGGCGAGCTCAGGCCCTTGCGTCCTCACAAGTCAACGGGCCTGGCCAGCGCAGGACGGCCTGATCAGCCGTCAACAGGGTGGCGCCCGCGGCCAGGGCGGTTCCCACGATGAACCGATCGGCCGGATCCGGATGAAACGCGTCGAGGGCTGCGGCATGCAGTGCCGCGGGGCCATCGAGCGGCTGCTCGAGCAGCCCGGCCTCCAGCCAGTCCCGACGCCATCCGGTTGGCGGTTGGGGCAGCACGATCCGCCCCGTGATATCCAGCATCGCCACCTCCCAGAAGGAGATGGCGCTCACCGCCACCGCACCGGCCTTCCAGGCGCTCTCGATGGCAGCGCGGCTGCCGGCGCCTAGGGCCGGGTCATCCCGATCCAGCCAGAGCAGCACATGGGTGTCGAGCAGGATCACCCCAGAACGTCCCAGGGTTCGGCCAGCGGGGCGATCACATCGCCGCGGATCACAAGGCTGGGGTGGAGTCCGAAGGTGGTGTCGCGCCGCGGGCCTGGGCAGGGGTGCAGCTCGGCCACGGGGCGGCCGTTCTTGGTGATCACCAGCACCTCACCGCTGGCCGCCACCTGATCCATCAGACCCAGGCAGCGGGCCTTGAACTGGGAGGCGCTGATCTGATGGGTCATGGCCCCTCGGGTTGAGAGGCCCTCAAAATGTAGTCCTTTCAAACCATGGTGCTGACCATGGTCATAACTCGTGCGTTCCCCTGCTG
Source organism: Synechococcus sp. Tobar12-5m-g (assembly GCF_024345415.1). GTDB lineage: Bacteria > Cyanobacteriota > Cyanobacteriia > PCC-6307 > Cyanobiaceae > Regnicoccus. The sequence goes on from NZ_JAGQBB010000019.1 coordinate 17,380, forward strand.
GGCGCCTGATCAATCAGCCTCCCTTCCGCTCTGACAGCAGCAGGGCATCCAGATCGGTGTACCGCTGGAAGTTGCGATCGAATGTCACCAGGGGCAGCCGGCGGCTCAGGGCCAGCGCCCCAGCCTCGTTGAGCTCGGCATAGGCGGCAGCGAGTCGACGCTGCCACTGCAGATCGCGCCACTGCTCCAGGGCCTCGCTGATGGCCGCGGAGCGGTTGGCCGTGGTCTCGTCGAGGAAGCGAACGAGATCCTTGTCCAGCGTCGCGGAAATCTGGCGGGTCGACAAGGTGATCATCTTGATCATCATGATTCAAAGGATCAGTGGCATGGGACGGCCCCCCAGCGGCAGCACTCCCTAGGGTCATCTCCGGCGCTATCCCGATCGTTTGACCGCTCCTTCCAGCCGCCCTTTCTCCCTTTCCGCTGCCCCACCCGTCGCGGCAACCCTCCAGCGCGACTGGGACGCGGTGGTGATCGGTTCAGGCATCGGCGGCCTCGTCACCGCCACCCAGCTGGCCGCCAAAGGGGCGAAGGTGCTGGTGCTGGAGCGCTACCTGATCCCGGGCGGCTCAGGCGGCAGCTTCAGGCGCGAGGGGTACACCTTCGATGTGGGCGCCTCGATGATCTTCGGCTTCGGCGAGAAGGGCCACACCAACCTGCTCACCCGCGCCCTGGCCAGCGTGGGCGAACACCAGGACACGATTCCCGATCCGGCCCAGCTCCAATACCACCTGCCGGGCGGGCTCAACCTGGCGGTGGACCGGAACTACGACATCTTCCTTGCCGAACTCACCGCCCTTTTCCCCCACGAAGCGAAAGGCATCCGCGCCTTCTACGACACCTGCGCTCAGGTGTTTCGCTGCCTCGACGCGATGCCGCTGCTGTCCCTGGAGGATCCCGCCTACCTGGCAAAGGTGTTCTTCAAGGCGCCCCTGGCCTGCCTGGGCCTGGCCCGTTGGCTGCCGGTGAACGCCGGCGACGTGGCGCGCCGGCACATCACCGATCCCCAGCTGCTGAAGTTCATCGACATGGAGTGCTTCTGCTGGTCGGTGATGCCGGCCGACCGCACGCCGATGATCAACGCCGGCATGGTGTTCTCGGATCGCCATGCCGGCGGCATCAACTACCCCAAGGGAGGCGTCGGCACGATCGCCCAGCACCTTGTGCGCGGCCTGGAGCGCCACCGCGGCGCCATCCGCTACCGCGCCCGCGTCATCCGGGTGGTGCTCGAGCACGGTCAGGCGGTGGGGGTGGAGCTGGCCGGTGGCGAGCAGATCCGCGCCCGCCGGGTGATCTCCAACGCCACCCGCTGGGACACCTTCGGCACGCTGGTGGGCGCCGCCCACACCCCGGATGCCGAGCGCACCTGGCGCAAGCGCTACAAGCCCTCGCCGTCGTTCCTGTCGCTCCATCTGGGGGTGAAAACCGCCGCAATCCCCCCAGGCAGCCATGTGCACCACCTGTTGCTGGAGCGCTGGGAGGACATGGAAGCCGAGCAGGGAACGGTGTTCGTGTCGATCCCCACCCTGTTGGATTCTTCCCTGGCACCGGCCGGCCACCAGATCGTTCATGCCTTCACCCCGTCCTCGATGGAGGCGTGGCAGGGGCTCTCCCCAAGCACCTACGCAGCGAAGAAACAGGCCGATGCCGACCGGCTGATCGGCCGCCTTGAAGCGGTCCTGCCGGGCTTGGCCGGGGCGATCATCCACAAGGAGGTCGGCACCCCCCGCAGCCACCGCCGCTTCCTCGGCCGCCACCAGGGAAGCTATGGGCCGGTTCCGGCCCTGCGACTGCCGGGGCTGCTGCCGATGCCGTTCAACCGCACCGCCATCCCGGGCCTGTACTGCGTGGGGGATTCCTGCTTCCCGGGCCAGGGGCTCAACGCCGTGGCCTTCAGCGGATTTGCCTGCGCCCACCGCGTCGGTGCCGACCTGGGCCTCAACCCCTGGGCCCTGCCCGACTGATTGCTTGGCCCGGGGACGGGAAATCGATCCCAAACAGCTCAGACTCCGACCACGGCAACGGGCCTTGACCCATAGGATCGAATCAATTCGAAACATTGGCCGATGGGAAGCTCCCCCAGCTCCGAAGATCTGGCCCGTTACCTCGAGCAGAAGGGGGCCCTCACCAAGCCCTGGCTGCTGATGCAACTGCGGCTCAGCAAGCTCAAGGAAGAAAAGGAGGCCATGGGGCAGGACGAATACATTCTGCGGGTTCAGGACGCCCACGCCGATCTGATGCGGATGGGGGAGTTCTGGCGCGGCCAGGAGCGGGAGACCTTTGGAGCCTCCGCTGGGCCCACCGCCCTCTGAGATGGCTGACGAGAGGCCTCGCCAAGAATCAGCCAGTTCGATGCGTTACCCGATCGCTCCCCTGATCCGCTTCACCTTGTTGACCCTCTATCTGGCCCTGGTGCTGCCACTCCCCATGGTGGCTCCCCCCGAGCTGAAGCCTTGGCTCTGGGCCGCCTTGCCCCTCGGCCTCCTACCGGTGGGAGCCATGCTCAGCGAACAGGTCGTTCTCGATGCCGATGGGATTCACGTGGGTTATCCCGCTTGGTGCGGTTGGCTGTTGCGCCGGGGTTGGCAACTGAGCTGGGCTGAGATTGCCGGCCTGGTGCCGATCACCACCAGCCAGGGCGGCACGGTCCACTACGTGAAATCCAGGCATGGAAGCCACTACCTCCTGCCCCAGCGGGTGGGCCGCTTCCCGGATTTCCTGGAACGCTTCCAGCAGGGCAGCGGACTCGACACCCTGCGGATCGGGCGAATCACGCCCCCCTGGACCTACTGGACCCTTGCCGTCCTCAGCTTGCTTCTCTTGATCGGTGAAGTGGGAGCAATCAGCAGAGCCCCATGGATGCAGGTCAACTGATCAGGCTGGTCAGCTGATCAGTTGGGGCTGGCAACGGGCCGAAGCGAAAGGTTGCCGGATAGGGCACCCGCAGCTTCCGGAAGGGTTTCAAGGCTGAAGCGATAGCCCTGTTGCCGCACGGTTTCAATGCCGCCCCCCTCGCCAAGACCGGCCAACTCGAGCTTGCGGCGAAGGGTGAGCACCTGGGTGTCAACGGAGCGGGGCCCACCACTGAAGGGGGGCCAGGCCATCCGCAGCAGCTCCTGGCGGCTGCGCACGATTCCGGGGGGCATCAGCAGCGCGCAGAGCAGGGCGAATTCCCGGGGGCTGAGTTCCACCGGCTGGTCCCGCAGCATCACCTGGCGGAGCAGCAGATGCACCTCCAGGGGGCCGACGCAGACCCGTTCCTGCAGACCACTGCCGCTGCGCCGCAACAGGCTGCGGCAACGGGCCGCCAGCTCCTCCAGTCCGAAGGGCTTGCGCAGCACATCATCGGCGCCAGCATCCAGCATCGCCACCACGGGATCGGCCCCTGCTCGGGCCGTGAGCACCATCACCGGACAGCGCAGATGGGCGGCCAGACGAAGAGCGGAGCTCTCCTCCAGCAACTCGGCGCTCACCAGAAGATCGGGCATCTGGTCTTCACAGAGCTGAAGAGCCTCGGCCGCCGTCGCCACGGCAGCTGCCAGATGGCCGTCCTGGCGCAGCCGCTGGGCCAGGACGGTTCGCAGGGTGGGGTGCGGATCCACCACCAGGATTCGCTTCAGGGGAGCGGCGGTGCTGCGACGTTCACCAGCCCCGGGGCCATCAGACTGGGGAGGATGGTCAGGGTTCTGGCTGGGCCTGAGCTCCACATCGGGTCCCTGAGGATTCCCTAGGCTACTCGCTATCCGGGAAGCGGCCACCGGCTGCTCGGTGCCCCCAGCCCCTGCCCCAGGCCAAAGCCTCACCATGACTGCGCTGCAGAACCCTGAAGCCATCCGCCACTTCCAGTCGCTCTGCGACGCCTGCCAGGACCTGGTGAGCCGGTACCACAGCCCTTCGGAACTGCGCCTCTACGCCGATGGATACCTCCACGCCTTGAGGCGCACGGGGGTGCTGGATGCCCAGTCCCAACACAGGCTGGAGGAACTCATCGATCGTTGGATCCTTGATCCCTCCGGCTTCATCGGCCCCGAAGGTGATCTCAGCACCCTGTACCACAGCGGCAGGAACTGATCAGCGACAATCCACCTCAACGCGACGCCTGCTTGACCCAGCCGGTTCGAACAGCGGTCTGAACGGATGGGACCCAGAGGCCGCCTCAGGAGGCCAGCGCCACGGCAAGGGTTTCACGAAGCTCACCGGAGTTGTACAGCTCGATGAGAATGTCCGAGCCGCCGATGAACTCTCCGTTCAGGTAAACCTGGGGAATGGTGGGCCATTCGGAGAACTCCTTGATGCCATTGCGGATCTCAGGATCGGAGAGGACATCGAAGGTTTCGAAGGGCACCCCCAGGGCATTGAGGATCTGCACGACGTTGTTGGAGAAGCCGCATTGCGGCATCAACTTCGTTCCCTTCATGAACACCACCACCGGGGTACTGTTCACCAGGGTCTTGATGCGTTGCTCGGTGGCGGTGTCCATGGGAATCAGGATGGAATGGAAGTCTGGAGGGCCAGGGCATGAATGGCCTCGCTGGCCAGTTCACGGCGCAGGGCTCCGTAAACCAACTGGTGCTGTTTGATCCGGGAGAGTCCGGCAAAAGCCGAGGAGGTCACCTTGACCTGGAGATGGTCGCCCCCACCGGTGAGGTCATCCACCTCCACCTGGGCATCCGGCAGGCTGCCGCAGATCGCCGCTCTGACCTGATCCGCTTGCACCATGGTTGGGTTCGTGGTCCATTGGCCAGGAATCTAGAAGCTGGTGCGCCCGTTCTGGCTGATCAGCGGCTCACTTCGAACCTGTGGAGGGAGCTGGCTCGCCAGCGGTGTAGGGGGTGGTGGCGAAGCCAAGCTCCACCAGGCTCTGATACGCCCTGCGTCCCTCCTCGCGGGCCGGCGTCATGATCTTGATCACTTCCACCAGCAGCGGCACCGCCACCTCCGGCTGATTCTGACGGCGCAACAGGGCCGCAAGCCGCAGGTTGGCCTGGGCCAGCACCTCCAGCGACTCCCGGCCCTTCTGGTCCATCTCCCTGGGAATCCTGGCATCGAGGCCCCGGAAGGAGCCACTCAGGTCGCGGTAGAAACCGAGCAACCGCAGGCTGGCATCGCGGGCGAGGTCGTAATCCTTGCGGGCGGCAGCCAGATCACCCCGGGCCACGGCGGCATCGCCCCGGGCCAGCAACCCATTGATCGAGGCCAGGTTGAAGCCGATGCTGGAGCCCTCCAGCACTTTGGCTGGTTCGCTCTGTGCCGAGGCCCCCGCAGCGGAGAAGAGTGGAACAAGGGTTGCCGCCAGGGCAAGCCCGAGGGCGACATGGGGCCGGCGCACAGTGAATGTTCGAATGATCCGAACGACTCTAAGGGGCGTCGATCGGGCGGCCCACGGCCCGGCGGGCCGCCTGCTCGGCTGCTTGCATCGCCACCGCCAGACGTTCATTCAGTGCCTTCACCGCGGCCCGCCCCTGGCCCTCCACGCCCAGAACGGAGCCGAAGCAGAGGGCCGCCCGGCTCCGGGGGTGGGGGCGCTCCTGTTCGTAACCGATTCCCACTGGGACCACCTGCACCGCCACCCCCTGGCTGGACGCCAGAACAGCCAGGCGAGCCAATCCCTGATGCAGGCGGATCGGTCCGTCCTGGCGGCGGATCTGACCTTCCGGGAAGACGACCAGTTGCTGCCCTGCCGCCAGCAAATCCACCGCGTAGCGCAGGGTGGTGGTGCCGGGCCTGCCCTGGTCGACGGGGAAACAGCCGAGGCGATGCAGGAACCAGCCCTGCACCCCCTGCATCTCCGTCCGGGTGACCATGAAGCGGCAATCCCGGCCGCTGACGCGACGGCCGGCGGCCCGGGGAATCAGCAGGGCGTCCCAACGGGCCCGGTGGGTGGGGGCCAACAGCACGGCGCCCTGGCTGGGCAGGTGCTCGGAGCCGATCACCTCGATCTGGCGGAACTGGAACGGCAGGGCAAGGTCCTGGGTGACCAGCATGGCCAGCGGCGCCAGGGCCGGACTGATCCCGGCACAGATCCGGCGCTCCCGAAGCATCAGAGCGGGTTCGGCGGGGCACGGCTCGGTGCGGCTCGCCATTGGGGGGATGGCATCCTGCCGCGATTGCACTGCCACCTGCCTGCGCTGAACTATCGGCAAGCTAGGGGGCCTTCATCCGCATCGATCAGCACGACGGGCAGTTGGCACTGCGGCCTGGAGCCGATCCATAGGATCACCCCAGACGCCTGCGTTTCTGCCATGGCCAGCCTTGGCGTGAACATCGACCACATCGCCCAGGTGCGGCAGGCCCGCCGGGCCGTGGAGCCCGATCCGGTCAGCCTGGCCTTGCTGGCGGAGCTGGGCGGGGCCGATGGCATCACCGTGCATCTGCGCGAGGACCGCCGCCACATCCAGCTCCGCGATCTCGAGCTGCTGCGGGCCACGGTGCGCAGCCGCCTCAACCTGGAGATGGCCGCCACGGCCGAAATGGAGGCGATCGCCCTGGAGATCAGACCCGACCTGGTCACCCTGGTGCCGGAGAAGCGCCAGGAGGTGACCACCGAGGGGGGACTGGATGTGGCGGCCCAGCACGATTCGATCGGGGCGCTGGTGCGGCGGCTGCAGGCGGCCGGCATCCCCGTGAGCCTGTTCGTGGACCCGGAGCCCGGCCAGCTGGAGGCCAGCCGCGCCAGTGACGCCCGCTGGGTGGAGCTCCACACCGGCGCCTACGCCGAAGCGAGCTGGGCAGGCCAACCGCGCGAACTGGCCCGGCTCACCGAGGGCACCGCCCTGGCCTGCCAACTCGGACTGCGGGTGAATGCGGGCCATGGGCTCACGTACCAGAACGTGGAGCCGGTCGCTGCGATCGAGGGGATCGAGGAGTTGAACATCGGCCACACGATCGTGGCCCGGGCCCTGGCCGTGGGCCTTCAAGAGGCGGTGCGGCAGATGAAGACGCTGGTTCAGAATCCTCGCCACGACCCCCTGTTCGGTGGCATCAGCCCATGAGCGCCTCTTCCCCCACCACCTATTACTTCGTCGCCGCCAGCGAGGCGTTTCTCACCGTCGAGGAACCGCTGGAGGAAGTGTTGCGGGAGCGGGTGCGCAACTATGGAGAGGTGGGCAAGCCGATCGATTTCTGGCTCATCCACTCCCCCGCATTTCTGGCAGCTGCTGAGCTCCAACCGGTTGCAGGCACCGTTCCCAGGCCTGCCGCGGCCGTGGTGTCCACCGATCCCAAATTCATCGACTTTCTGAAACTGCGGCTCGAGTTCGTGGCCAAGGGCAGTTTCCTGGCCCCAAGCGCTTCGATCCCCGATCCCCTCGCCTCGGACTCCTAAGCCGCCTGTTGCTGCTTTCCGATCACCCAGCTCGCCATGAGCAGCAGCTGCACTTCGTCGAGGGTCTGATCCGCCAGCAGGCGCTCGCTCAGACGCTCAACGTCCTCCGGGTGGAGTTCACCGTTGGCCTGCCAGTGGAGATGGGTGGGAATCAAGGTGTTGGGTTGCTGACGCGCCAGATGGATCATCGTCTCAGATTCCATGGCCCTCCAGGGGCCCTGAATCCGTTGACTTTCTGCAGAGTTGCCAAAGCTGTGGGCGCCGCCGGGAGTCAGAACAGGCCGAGAAAACGGCGGCGGCCGTCAGGGGGCTTCCGATCGGGCCCATCCCTGCCGTCCTGCTGGTGGCGCGGCCGTTGATCGCCGACCGTCAACAGGGCTTCCTTGTTCTTCCACCAGATCCAGTCCCGGATCGGGGGCGTGGCGAGCAGATCGGCGCGACTCAGCCGCAGCCCGAGCTTGGACGAGGCGGCGAGCAGCACCTCCACCATCGCCTCTCCATCGGCACAGGCCGCCAGGGCTTCGTTGGTGCGCTTTGCACCGTTCAGTGCCTTCACCAGCAGCTGCACCCGCTGGGAGGTGGAAAGGGAGGCAGGTTCCATGGGCGCGCAACCGAAGCCCTGATTCGAGGGTGAATCAGCTGGCAACGGTTGTCATTATCGATCAGCCAGCATCATTCCAAACCGCTGAGCTGTCGACTGAACCGTCGATCCGTTCGATGGATTGTTGCTATCGCGCCGGGCTCAGGAGGCGTCTCCGATAGACCCCCACCACCATCGCCAGGATCAGGGCAATGGCCAGCAGCAGCATCGGCAGCAGGACGGTGCCCACGCTGAACCCTCCCGCCAGAGCTGCCAGCAGCATCGCCGCAGCGCAGGCCAGCGCGCAGGCGGCGCCAAGGACGAGCAGGCGCGCCTGCCCCAGCCGCACCACCAAGCGGTTCACCAGGATCGCCCCCACGAGATAGGCGCCGGTGAGGCTCAGCGAGAGATTGCCGAAGGTGGTGCGGCTCAGTCCCAGCCTGGTTTCGAGATCGAAGGGACTCACCGTGTCGTAGAGGGCGATCATCCCGGTGGCGAGCGTGGAGACGGCTGCCTGCAGCAGGAAACGGGGATCGGCCAGCAGGATGAAGTCCGCCCGTCAGGAGGCGATCCGCGCGATCTGCCCCCCCACGAAGGGGGCGAAACCGAGGGCGCCAGCGAAGCAGACGCTCACCCACGACATCGCCTTTGCGAGCCGCCGGTCGCTGAACACGTCGCGCAGAGTCGCCCGCGACACCGAGGTGCCGCAGCCCGCCCCCACCCCCTGCACAGGCGCAGGGCCTGGAAGGGCGCGAACCCGGGCACGACGACGAGCGCGACGCTGAAGAGGACCATCCCCGCCAGGGCCACGGGACGCCGTCCGAAGCGGTCTGCCAGCGCGCCCCAGAGCAGCTGCGAGAACCCCTAGCCCAGGGCGTAGGTGGCGATCGTGGACTGGGCGCCCGCGGCGTCGATCCGGAAGTCCGCGGCCAGATCGGGGAGCGAAGGCAGGTCGATGAACAGTCCGCTCTGCCCCAGCACCGCGCCCAGGCAGGCGAAGAGGATCACCGTTCGGTTGTCTATTCCTGGGTTCCGTTAAGCCTCATCCTCATCCTGCTGGCAGCGGCTGACGCAGCAGCAATCCGCAGCGTTACGCCTCCGCCTTCGACCCCTTGCACGGGTTGGGACAGGGAGAACTGGGATACCAACCTGCGCGGCCATGGCTTCAGCACGGCGGATGCAGTCTCTGGATCTCTCCCACCGCCCGGCACTCTGGGGCCCCCTCTTCATCGACTGCCAGGAGCGTCCTGCAGGTCTCTCAGCGGCAGGAAAAGCCAGAGGGGAGAGCGCCACTTCTGAAGATCTGCTCAGTAGTCGCTGGGCCAGAGATCGGGCTGATCGATCATGGGCTGCCGCATTGGCAGAACGTGAAACCGGCGGCGGATCTCGAGCAGCGGTTCCGCGGCGATGGACAGATGATCCAACTGGCTGAAGTCACCCCGGCAGGCCGCGCCCCGCACGAGAGATTCCGCGAAGAGCTCCGCTGAGCCCGGAAGATCGAGAGCGCCCCGGCGGCCGTCGACGCCGTGATAAGGCTCTCCGCCGCCGCCGTAGGGGATGAACTGCAGGTCGGTGCCGTGCTTGAAGAGACCCACCTCATGGATCAGGAAGTTCGTGAGTGAGGCCATCCAGTTGGCATCGCTGTTGTTCAGGGCCAGCTTGAACGCTCCCAGGGCGATTTCCCCGGGGCCCGTGGGTTCGTAGCCGGTGATCACATGATTCATGTCATGGCAGACGTAATACCCGGGATTCGGCGTGTTGCGACTCGGCACGGTCATGCCGTTGCGTTCATAGAGCTGGATGAAGGCCCACCCCAGGCTGCCGTAGGGCATCCCGGCCAATTGTTCGATGGCTTCGAAGAAGGAATCGTCGTAGTCCTGCTTGCCGCTGCCAGTCTGATGATCCTGATGCTCGGAGAGTTCGGGCATGTAGTTGTCGTACATGCGAACGAATTTGGCCGTTGCCTCCGCTGCTGAGAGATGGGCAAAATCGCGCACGATCTCGAGTTGCGGTGGATCGATCCGCAGGGCCTCCGCATAAATTTCCAGTCGCTTCAGCTGAGCTTCGCTCTTGGGATGTCGGCAAAGATCCAGGATGATGGCCATCTGGAGAAACAGCCGGCGCCAGGGGGAATTCTCCAGCTCCTCAGCCAGCCGGTCAGGGGTGAGGGGTTCCATCGTCGCCAGCGTGCTCGCCTGCTGCCCAAGCAGATGGGTGGCCAGGACCGTGAAGACCCGTTGCTGCTCCGCTGTCGGTCCGCCGTCGACCTCCATCAATCCGCGCAGACCACGCGTCAGGGCCCGAGCGGCCGTCGGCATCACCGGAAAGGGAATGGTGGCGAGCGTCACGGCAGCGGATCAATGCGGTGTTGAGCGTGGAGATTACGGCGGAAGCCTGCTCTGATGCGTCCAGCGATGCATTCCAGCCATGGAGTCATCCATGGGGTGATCAATGGATCACGGAGATCATGCTGTCGAGTCGTCACTACAGCCGTCGACGAGCGAACACATCTTGTGAAGGCCAGGGTTGGATCTGCCAGGGATTGATCTGGACGATGTCCTCGCCCAGCAGCCGCAAGCTACGCAGAATGGCGATGATGCTTTTCTACGGATTGCCATGGTTGCTGCGACGCCACTGTTTGTAGCGGGCATCATCCAGCAGAAGGTTGCCGAGGTCTCCGTGGCCATGGCCGGGGCCTTTCAGTTGAGCCGTCCGACCGCCATCTCATGATTTGAGTGGCACCGCCTGGGGGCATTGTTCAGCAGGGCCAACTGAGTCAGTTAGGGACGGGTGGCGCCAGAGTGGATCGCAGTGACACCGGTGCCATGGGGGACAGCCACGACCCGACGTCGGCGAGCCACCCGGCATCCGAGCCATGCACCCCCGGCATGGGCGGCGGCTGGCCCGTCATCGATGGCTGGGCCAAGGCCAGCCTTTCGCCGAAGGGGCCCCTGCTCTGGCAGACGCTGCTGCACAAGAGCGCCTGCCTCTCCTGCGCCTGGGGCACCGGCGGCCAGAACGGCGGCTTCGTCGACGAGCTGGGCGAACCGCTGCAGCGCTGCCTCAAAAGTGTGGAAGCGATCTCGGCGGAACTGCAGGCCGCCGTGCCGGAGCGGGTATTCGGCCAGCGCAGCCTCAGCCAGCTGCGGGAGCTCAGCTCCCTGGAGGCCGACCGGCTGGGGCGATTGAGCCACCCTCTGATCCTGCGGGAGGGCCGCAGCCACTACGAGCGCCTCGGCTGGGACGACGTCTTCGAGCTCACCGAAGCGGCCTTCCGCATCCCGCCCGAGCGGCTGGCCTCCTACAGCTCCGGTCGCTCCTCCAACGAGGCCGCCTACCTGCTGCAACTGCTGCTGCGGGCCCTGGGCTCCAACAACCTGGCCGACTGCTCCGACCTCTGCCACGCCCCCTCCACCGTGGGGCTGGGTGAGGTGTTCGGTTCGGGCACCTCGATGGTGAGCCTGGAGAGCCTCAAGCAGGCCGACTGTGTGGTGCTGGTGGGCTCCAACGCCCCCGCCAACCACCCGCGCCTGATGAACGAGCTGATCCAGCTGCGGGAGCGTGGCGGCACGGTGATCGTGATCAACCCGGTGCTGGAGGTGGGCCTGCTCAGGTTCGGCTCGCCCGCCTTCCCGATCCGCTCGATGCTGAAGGGATCGCCGATCGCCTCGATCTTCCTGCAGCCGATCCCGGGCAGCGACACCGCCGTGTTCGTGGGGATTCAGAAGGCCCTGCTGGAGGCCAATCAGATCCGCCGGGAGTTCCTCTCGGCCCACGCCGAGGGCTGGGAGGCGGTGCTGGAGCAGGCCCGCGCCACCTCCTGGGAGGCGATCAGCAACTGCTGCGGCCTCTGCCGCGAGGAACTGGCCCACGCCGCCGCTGCGATCGGCCGCGCCCAAGGGGTGGTGTTCGCCTGGGCGATGGGCATCACCCACCACGCCAACGGCACCACCAACGTGCATGCCATCGCCAACACCGCCCTGCTCACGGGCAACGTGGGCAAGCCCGGGGCGGGCACGATGCCGATCCGCGGCCACTCCAACGTGCAGGGCTTCGGCTCGATGGGGGTCACCGTGAAGCTGCGCGCCGCGATGCAGCAGGCCCTGGAGGAGCTGCTCGGCCGGCAGCTCAGCCCCGTGCCCGGCTACGACACCCGCGCCCTGATCGAGGCCGCCGAAGCCGGCCGGGTCGACACGCTGCTGTGCCTGGGCGGCAACCTCTGGGGCGCGAATCCCGATTCCAGCCAGGCCCGCCGCGCCCTCGGTCGGATCGACACGATCGCGTATCTGGCCACCAAGCCCAACCAGGGCCATTTCCACGGTCTGGCGGCGAAGAACACCCTGCTGCTGCCGGTGTTCAACCGCTTCGAGACGCCCCACCGCACCACCACCGAATCGGGCAACAACTTCGTGCGCCTCAATGAACCCGGCAGCACCCATCTCAAAGCCGCCGACCTGATCAGCGAGGTGGGCTTCCTGGCCGAACTGGCGCGGCGGCTGCTGGGCAGCGACCCAATCGACTGGGGCCGCCTGCAGGATCCCGTTTACGTGCGCCAGCTGATCGCCCGCACCGTGCCGGGCTACGGCCCGATCGCCGCGATCGATGCCACCAGGCGCGAATTCAGCGTGGAAGGACGGGTGTTCGAGCGGCCCAGCTTCCCCACGCCATCAGGGAAAGCACGGATGGAGCCCACACCCCTGCCGGCGCTGGAGCTCCCTGAGCCGGCCCACTTCGGCGGCCTGGCGCCGGGGGAGCCGGGCCTGGTGCTGGTCCTGATCACGGCCCGCAGCTACGGCCAGCACAACACCGTGGTCTACAAGGCGGGCGATGCCTACAGGGCCATGCCCCACCGTCAGACGATCCTGATGAACCGAACCGATCTGGCCCGCTCCGGCCTGGCCGCCCACCAGCAGGTGACGGTGCAGGGCGAGGCCGGCCGCCTGGAGGGCATCGAGATCATCCCTGGCGAGATCCGCGAAGGTGCCGCGCTGATGTTCTATCCGGAGGTGAACGCGATCATCCGCGTCCCGGTGGATCGCCGCAGCGGCACCCCCGCCTTCAAGCGGGCGCCGGTGCTGGTGCGGGGGGGGCTCAGGCCGGCGGTGGCGGCGCCAGGCGCCGCGTCAGCTGGTGCAGGGGCAGGCTGAGCAGGATCAGGCCGAGGGCGCCGGCGCTGTTTGCGGTGTCGTTGCGGATCGCGGCAATCAGAAAGGCCAGGGAGCCCAACCAGACGATCGCGGCGCTGATCGGGTAGCCAGGATCGCGGAAGGGCCGCTCCAGACCAGGCTCGCGCCAGCGCAGCAGCAACAGCGAGCTGATGCCGCTCAGATACAGCAACACATAGAGGAAGGAGGCAATACCCAGCAGGATCGTGAAATCGCCGAAGGCCACCAGCAAGCCAGCGGTGCCGGCCGTCACCACCAGCCCGAGCACGGGCGTGCCACTGGCACTCACGGCAGCGAACTGGGGCAGGAACAAGCCATCACGGCTGAGGCCGTAGAGGATGCGTGGCGCGCCCATCACCACGGCATTGACGAGGCCGAACGAGGAGATCAAGGCCAGCACCACGATCAGCTGAGCGCTCCAGGCTCCGAAGATCACCTCGGCGGCATCGGCCAGCGGCAGCACCGATCCGGCGATCCGCGAAACCGGCAGCAGCCGCAGCAGCGCCAGATTCACCAGTAGATACAGCCCTGCCACGCTGAGCACACCGCCCACCAGGGAGCGGGGCAGATCCTTGCTGGGTTCGGCGAATTCCTCGGCGAAGTAGATCGGACTGTGCCAGCCGTCGTAGGTGGTGATCACGGCCTGCATGGCAAACACAGCGCCGATGCCGAGGCTGATCCCTCCAGCCGCCACCGGCTCAGCGGGGCCCGGGGCTTCCAGCAGCGGTTCGGCCAGGCCCGCCAGATCCTGCACCGGAGCATGCAGAAAGCAGGCCGTGATCAGGCCGAGGAAGGCGATGGCCTTGCCGAGGCTGAGGATCTTCTGGCTGAGGCTTCCGGCCTCCAGACCCAGCCGCTGGATCAACGCGAAGGCCAGCAGCACCAGCAGGGCCACCACTTTGCTGCCTACGGGCAGGGCCGGCAGCAGGCCGATCGTGTAGTCGCCGATGGTGACCGCCACCCAGGCCAGGCCGGCGCAGTGGCCCACCCAGTCGATCCAGCCCACGGAGAAGCCGGCCTGATCCCCCAGGGCCCGCCGGGCATAGACGGTCCAGCCGCCGGCCCGGGGCAGGCTGGCGCTCAGTTCGGCCACGGCAAAAGCCCCGAGCAGGGCGTAGAGCGCCCCCGCCACCCAGGCGGCCACGATCAGGGGAGCGCTGCCGAGCTGCTCGGCCACCAGGCCCGGGGTGCGCAGAATGCCGGCCCCGATCGTGCCCCCCACCGCCCCGGCGATCCCGAAACTGACCCCCAGGATCTGCAGCAGCGAACCCGGCTGGGCTGGCGCTGATTCGGGTGTGGACATCGGGCCCCGTGCGATCGCCGCTGGCGGAACCCAGCAGGCTCCCACCAGCGGCGAGTCTGCTCGGCGGCCCGACGTTCAGGGGGTGCCGTGGCTGGACTGGTCAGGAGGGCCAGGCGCGGGTGGAGGCGATCAACGCCTCATCGGTGAGGGCGTCACTGCGGCGCACCTCCGCCAGGCGGGCCTCCACCACGGTGCGCTGGAGCTGCTCACCCATCGCTTCCCCCAGCACCGCACTGGCCTCGAAGGCCCGAACCGCCTCGGTGAGGGTCTGGGGAAGCCTCGGGGCCACGGCGGCAGCCGCGGCAGCTGGATCACCCGACAGCGGCGGCGGCAGGACCCGGGGCTGCTGCAGGGCGTTCTGCGCCACCGCGAGCACCGCACCCACCAGCAGATAGGGGTTGGCGCTGAGGTCGGCCACCTTGAACTCCAGGTGGCCGGGCTCGCCCCCGCCGGCCGGCACGAGGCGCAGGGCCGCCTCCCGGTTCTCCACCCCCCACACCTGGAAAGGCGCCGCCCAGCGGCCCGGGGCCAGCCGCTCGTACGACACCGCCAGGGCGCAGGCCAGGGGCATCAGGGCCGGCAGCTGCTCCAGCAGACCCGCCAGCAGCGCCTCCCCCCGGGCCGTGAGGCCGGCGGTGCCCATGCCGCCACCCAGGAGCGGGACGCCCTGGTCCGTCACGCTCAGATGCAGGTGGCCGCCGTTGCCCACCAGATCAGCCGTCACCAAGGGGGCAAAGCTGGAGATCCAGCCGAAGCGGCGGCTCACCTGCTGGATCACCAGGCGCGCCGCCACAAGGCGATCGGCGGCCTCGAGCGGCGGCGACGCCGCCAGCGACAGCTCGAACTGGCCGGCGCCGTACTCGGGGTGCAGCTGCAGCCAGGGCAGCTCGGCCGCATCGAGGGCCTCTGCCACGGCGGTGAGGTAATCGAGCCCCTGCACCAGGCGATCAGCGCCGTAGGGGCCACCCACCACCGCCGGCGTCCAGCCCCCGGCACTGCCAACCGGCTGGGGCAGCCCCACCATCCACTCGATCTCGAAGCCAGCCAGGGCGCTCAGGCCGGCAGCCGCGAAAGCCGCCTGCTGCCTGGCGCAGAAGCCCCGTTGATCCAGGCTATAGACCTCACCATCACGGCCATGGCGGACGCCCGGAGCCCAGGCCCAGCCGGAGGCAGGATCGAGCGGGCGCAGGGCGGTGAGATCGGGCTTGAGGCGCAGGTCGCCATCCGGGCGGGCCAGGCTCTGCTGCGGATCGATCAGACCCGTGGCCCCGAAGGCATCGGCCACCGGTGAGAAGCCCACTCCCTGGCTTGCCACCAGCGCCAGGCGTTCCAGCGGCACCCCCTTCACCAGCACCGATCCGGCGTGGTTCACGAAGGTGATCGCCAGCCGGCGCAGGCCGCGCTGCATCAGTTCGGTGGTCTGGGCAGTGGCGCTGGGGAGCTCCGGCACGGCAGGGCAGCCACGGGCCAGGAAATCATTGCCCGATTCGGCGCCACAGGCCATCGTGGAAGCCACAGCCCCTGCTCCCTTGGCTCCTGCAGCCTTGCTCCTGGTCGATGTCCAGAACGGCACCTGCGGACCGGCTGGTCCCGCGGGCAACGCAGAAGCCACCCCGCTGCCCCCCTCCCCGCGGCCGCCCCGTCCACCCGGCTTCGACGCCCACTTCCAGGAGGCGGTCCTGCCCCGGCTGGAGCAGGCGCTGGAGCACGCCCGCTCCAGCGGCCTGGAGGTGATCCACACCGTGATCGCCAACCTCACCGCCGATGGCCGCGACCGCAGCCTCGATTACAAGCGCTCCGGCCTGGGCTTTGCCCCGGGCAGCTGGGAAGCCAGGGTGATCGAGGCCCTCGCTCCTCGGCCCGACGAACTGGTGCTGCCGAAAAGCTCCTCCTCCCCCTTCCACTCCACCAACCTCGATTACATCCTGCGCAACATCGGCATCACCGAGCTGGTGGTGGCGGGCCTGCTCACGGATCAGTGCATCGATCACACCGTGAAGGATGCGGCAGATCGCGGCTATGGCGTGACATGCCTGATCGATGCCTGCATGGCCGAATCGGCCGAGCGGCACCGGGCCGCCCTCAGCTGCTTTCGGGGCTACTGCCGCGAGCTCCGCGTGGCTGAGTTCACCAGCAGCTTGTCCGGCCGAGATCAACGGCCCGCACCGGCTGATCACCCCCCCAGATAGGCCATCTCGGCATGGGAGCGCTGGGTTGTGACAGTGCCTGAAGCAGGCTCTTCAGCGCGCTCCTCGCTGTACCGGTCGTGGCGATGGCTCCACAGACTCCCCATGGCCCCGCTCAGGGTCTCCCCGGCGGCTGCCGGCGAGCGCAGCCAGGGTTTGAGATCCAGGCCACTGGAGGCGAACAGACACGTGAAGGCCACCCCATCAGCGGTGACGCGCAGCCGGTCGCAGTCGCCACAGAAGGGAGCGGAGATCGAGGCCACCACGGCCAGATGGCCCCCGCCATCGCGGTAGCGCCAACGGCTGGCCGTGCCATGGGCCTGGCGACCCAGGGGCACCAGGGGCCAGCGGGCGCCGATCCGCCGCACCATCTCTGCGGCGGGCAGCACCAGATCCGGCTGCCAGCCATTGCGGTTGCCCACGTCCATGAACTCGATCAAGCGCAGCTCGATCCCCCGTTGCCGGGCCAGCTCCGCCAGGGGCAGCAGCTGATCCTCGTTGCGGCCCCTGGCGATCACGGCGTTGAGCTTGAGGGCCCCTCGGGCGGGATCAAACCCCGCCGCCCGGGCATGCTCCAGCGCGGCGAGCACCTTCTCGAGCAAGGCCGCTCCGGCCGCCGCCCCAGCGGCGAGGCCCGCCATGCGCGCCACGCTGGCGCCATCGGTGCCATCGAGGCTCACCGTGATCCGATCCAGGCCCGCCGCCCGCAGGTCCCGGGCCCGCTCGGCGCTCAGCAAAACCCCATTGGTGGTGAGGGCGATCTCGCGCAACCCCGGCAAACCCGGGCTGCTCTGCCCTCCGCGCAGGGGCTCCAGGGCCGCCACCAGCTCCTCCAGACCCTGATGCAGCAGCGGTTCCCCGCCGGTGAGCCGCAACAGGCGGAAGCCCAGCTCCGTTGCCACGCCCACCAGCTGGACCCGCTCCGCCAGGGTCAGCAACTCGGGCGGGTCCTCGCTGTCGGGGCAGCAATAAGGGCAGGCGAGGTTGCAGCGGGCCGTCAAGGAAAGGCGCAACACCCCTGGCGGGCGGCCGAGGCGATCGCGCAGGGAGGCCATCTCGAGCATCGGGAACGGCTTGGCACGGCACCGGTCAACAAGCCTGGCGCGGCCTCAGCCCGATTGGTTGCCGCGTGGCGGCCAGTCGGACGGGGTGTTGGCGTTGATCAGTTGGAGAGGATCGAGGGCCACGGCGCTGAAGTTCCGGCTCTGGCGCAACCAGCGCAGCAGGCTGCGGCCGCCACGGGCGGTGAAGGCCTCGGCGGAGTTGCAGTGGGTGGCCGTGGCCGGATAGAGCCCGAGCAGGGGCTGGAGCCGCTGGCCGTCATGGGCAACCTGGATCGTCTCCGGGTTCTCCAGCCCGGCCTCCACCAGTTGTTGCAGGGTCTCGAAACGAAGCCAGGGCATGTCCACCGGGGCCAGCAGCAGCCGTTGGCCCCGGTGGTGAGCCATCAGGCGGGTGAGGGCCAGCAGGGGACCTTCCCAGGGGGCCGGCTCCACCAGCACCTCGATGCAGAGGCCTTGGCGCTCAGCAAGCTGGCGGGCCAGCAGGCCGTGGTGGGGGTGCCGACTCAGCAGGGTGACCGGCTGCCCCAGCCTGCCCAGCAACCCCAGGCCGTGCTCCAGCCAGGTGCCGCCGCCTGGGTGAGCCAACAGGGCCTTGTCAGTACCCATGCGAAGGCTCTGGCCACCGCTCAGCAGGCAGGGGCGGAGCTGGGCGGTGGACGGCGGGGGCATGGGGTCAGGCTGTCAGAAAGGCGGGGATCCGCTTCGGTGCCACTCCACCCCTGGGGACCTGGCTGTCGCAACGAAGGGTGCCGCCAGGGATGCCCGAACCAAGGTTCCCAACATTCTCAGCGCAAGGCAATGGACTCCTCTTCATCGCCTCAATAGGGTGATGAAATCAGGGCGAAAAGCTCTGATAGCTTGATTTTTAGATGTCGCCTTTCTCCATTCCTGATCCCCATCGAATCCACGCATTGAGCCTCACCGACAAGGTCAAGATAGTGGCCAGGGATCTAGCCGGCAAGGGCAAGAAAGCTCAATCCTCAAGCCTGCGTGGGCATTCGCCCTGACAGGCGCGGGCCCTGCGTCAAGCAGGGCAACCGTTGCGAAAATCCCGACATTTCTTACTGAACAGTGACCCACTGTTCAGTTTCCGCAATCCTCCGATAGCGTGAGTTGCCGTCGCAGGTCCGCTGCTGGCGATCACTCCCAGCCCAGGAGGTCCGCCGATGATTCCCACCCGCTTCATGGTCGCCTCCAACCTGCTGGAGTGTGCTGGCAGGCTCGCCTTGCTAAGCGGCGTCCTGGCACTGGTCGCTGAAGCTGCCCTGCTGGCTTGCCTCTGACCGCCAGCTCCAGCGCTGAACGTACGGCGCTCTGCGGACAGTTCGATCCATCTGATTTCCGTGGCGACGCCTGACGGTGAACATGGCGTGCATGCCCGCTTCCATGTGATCGTTCACATGGCAATGGAACATCCACATGCCGGGCCGATCGGGCGTCATGTCCAGCGTTCTGCTGCTCGCCGGGAAGATCTCCGTGGTATCGAGCCGCCGGCCGTTCTCCAGGAGCGTGGCGCCATGCCAGTGGGGGGTGTGGATGTCGATCTCCGTGCCCATGCTCATCACATGCCAGCGCACATGCTCCCCCTCCGCCATCGTGAGACCGGGGAGATCTCCATACACGAAGCCGTTGATGCCATGCATCAGGTTGCTCTCGACGAACTCCTCGTCTTCCGGATTGATCGGGGCGTTGCCGAGAAACTCCCTCATGTTCGTCTCGAGGTAAAGGCTCTTGTTTTCATCGGTCACCGTGAACAGGTTCACGAATTGGCGATCCACGCCCTTGGGCAGCTGCCGTCGTTCGTCCAGGCTGCCGCGTCGGTGGATCACGATGGCCCCCACAAGACCGGCGCTGGTGTCGCCCACCTCGTTCACATGGGAGTGATAGGGCCAGGCGATCGAGTCCGGATCGGCCGGTCCCGGTCCTGAGCGGGGAGGCACCTGCCATCGGTAGGTGAAGGTGCCACCAGCCGGCACGGCATGGCCAGGGCTGCCGCCACCATGGACCTGATGGGCCCGATGGGAGCCAGTGGAATCCCTCGAGCTAACGGCATAGCCGGAACCTTCATTCGCTTTGTCGTAGGCCACCCCATGGGGGTGGAGGCTCACCGGAAAACGGGTTTCGTTGCGGACATGCACCACGATCGTGTCGCCCACCTCGGCGCGTAGGATCGGTCCGAGCGCGCCGAGATGCTCCTCGCGCGAGCCCGGCCTGCGAACCCGGCCCCCATCAGGATTCGCCCCGCCGGAGGGCTGGGGACCATCGAGCAGCGTGTCGAAGTTCGGCCCATAGGAGCGGAACACGGCCTTGCGGTAGATCCGACCGATGCGGTCGGGCCCCGGCTTGAGGAACACCAGTTCCTTCTCCCCGAACGGTGCGGCCGTCATCCGATTGATCGGATAGGAGGGGGAATAACTCCAGAGCATCTCCTCCGCCTTGATCCAGTACTCCCGTGAATGGGAACGCCAGGGTCCAAGCCAGGCAAGCAGCAGAACCGCTGCCACGATGAGAAGCAGCACCCAGGAGGCTGACCTGCGAAGCACTCCTGGCATGACGAACGACCAAACCCCAGCGCAGGGAAACGTAGGGCGCTGCGCGGATCCGGCCTCCACCATTCACTGCTTGTCGGCGTGACATTTGTCACCAGCAATTGATTAATCCGTCACCATCAAGGGCGCAGGGATGATCTTTGGACCTCGGCTACCAGGCATGATTCACGCAGGATCCAGAGTTTGCAGTGGCAAAGAATCAACGGATCCTCCAGCGTGATTGCCTACGCAACTCTGCGCACAAGCGCCTGAAAGAGCAGTGTGCCGTAGGCCGAAGAGCTTGTCGTTTCCCGACTTCATTGCCGGCGAACATACCTGCTTACGCCGGATTGCTTGATTGATGGTCTCCAGATAAGGCAATTCCGCTCCACCCAATGGGACTGCTCTAGCCGGTTCTTGGAGGTGATCAGCCAAGAGCTGGCCATTGATCCGGATCTGAGGCTTAGGCAGAGCCGTCGGGTCAGTGCTGATGGCGGTGGTGCACATCGCTGACGTGGGGGTGCTCGTGGGCCAGCGGGTCATGGCGATGGCGATGGCTGTGCCAGAAGGGTTGGTCAGGCTCGAGGTCCGCGAGTTCCTCCGGTCGGTGGGGATGAATGTGGTGAGCATCGCCGTTTACAGGGGCGTGGAAGTGGCGGTGCTGGTGATCGAGTTCGGCATGGCGGTGCCAGTGGCCATGGCTGGATCGCAGCAGCAAGCCTGTACTGACCGCCATGGCGGCCGCCGCCAGCACAAGCGATGGACTGAGCGGTGAACCCAGCAGGGCCACCGCCACCAGGGCACCAAGGAAGGGCGCGGTGGAGAAGACCACGGCTTCCCTGGCGGCGCCAAGGGAGGCCAGGGCCACCATGTCGAGCCAGATCGACACGCCATAGCCCAGGCTGCCGATGCCGAGCAGGGCGGCGCTCATCCAGACGAACGGAACCGGGTGCCCCTGCAGCTGGGCCACGGCCAGCATCGGCAGGGCAGCCCCGAGGGCCTTGGCGGCGGAGATCTGCAGGGGGTTGCGCAGGCTGAGGCGCTGGGCGAGGTTGTTGTCGATGCCCCAGCACAGGCAGGCCAGGGCGATCCACAGCACGCCCTGCCACTGGCTGCCGCCCAGGGGACCAGCCGAGAGCACCAGGGCTCCGCAGAGCGTCAGGGCGGCCGCCGCCCAGCCGTCACGGCCGAGATGCTCCTTCCCCACCCCCACGGCGATCAGCACCGTGAACACCGCCTCCAGGTTGAGCAGCAACGCCGAGGCCCCCGGGGTGAGCAGCGCCAGGCCCTTGACCAGGGCGATCGGACCGGCGATGCCGCCCAGCAGGGTGATCAGCCCCAACAGGGGGAGATCCTGCCGCTGGATCGGAGCGTGGCGGCTGGTCGGGGCCTCGGCCACGGCCAGGGGCAACAGCACCAACGCCGCACCGGCGTACAGCAGACCCGCCACGAGTACGGGGGAAGGCCCGTGGCTGAAGCTGCCGATCAGCGGAGCGCTGGAGCCGAACAGCGCGGCTGAGGCGAGTCCGGCCATCCAACCGCGGTGCGATTGATCAACCTGCCTGAGCATCGATCTGCAACACCCCCATCAGCCCCAGATCCTCGTGGTCGAGGTTGTGGCAGTGATACACGGTGCGCCCTGGAAAATCCCGGAACGTCGCCCGGATGCGCACCTCCTCTCCCGCTTTCACGAGCACAGTGTCCTTCCAGCGGCGCTGGTCTTCAGGGCGGCCCGCGCGGCTGATCACCTGGAAGGGGTTGACGTGCAGATGGAAGGGATGGTCCATCACGTCGTGATTGACGATCAACCAGTCTTCCGTGCTGCCCAGCGACACCCGGGTGTCAATGCGATCGGGATCGAAGGGCTGGCCATTGATCACGAAGCCCATGCCACCAGCGCCCATTCCCATCCCCATGGCATGGGCCAGGGAGAACCGGCGCGTGCGCTCCGGCTGCGGCAGGGCCGGCACAGGCAGCAGGGCCGCCGGCAGCGGCAGTGGAACCACTGTTCCGGCGTAACGGAGGGTGGCCAGGGTCTGGGGGCCGTTCGCGGCGGGCGCCACCTGGCCCATCCCGCCGTGACCACTGCGTTGATACGGGAGATCGAGCAGGCGGTAGCTGCCGGGCGTCTGGTTGCCCTGCACCAGCACATCCGCCCGCTCGCCAGGGGCCAGCAGAATTTCGTCGAGGGGCTCAGGGGTCGCGATCGCGCCGCCATCGGTGGCGATCAGCACCAGCCGGTGCCCTTCCAGGGCAAGGCGGTAGATGCGGGCATTGGAGGCATTCAGCAGACGGAGGCGCAGCAGGCCGCCGCTGGGGATCGCCAGGCCGGGATTGAGCTCTCCGTTCACCGTGAGCAGTGGACCTTCCCTGCCGAGCATTCGCTCCATGCCCATGCCCATGCCCATGCCGGCTTCACCTGTGGTGGCGGCGCTGGCGAAATCCTTGAGCACCAACACGGTTTCACTGGCAGCCGCGACTTCAGGAATCCGGTCGAGATCGCCGCGCACCACCAGGCCGCCGCCGAGGCCGCCGAACACCTGATCGGCCGAGTGGCCGTGGTGGTGGGGGTGCAGATAAAAGAGGCCGGCCGGGTGATCGCCTGCCACCTGGAAGGCATAGGTGGTGGACCCGCCGGGCGGCACGGTCAGGAAGACGTTGTCGCCTGATCCGGTGGGCGGGATGTGCAGCCCGTGGAAGTGCAGGTTGGTGGGCTCCTGGAGGTCGTTGCGCAGCAGGAGCCGCACCTGATCGCCGGCATTCACCTCAAGCAGCGGGCCGGGCGAGCGGCCGTTGTAGGTGAGCAGCGTGGCGGGGCCACCGGGAACCATTCCCGGCGTTGCGCGGGCCACCAGCTCCAGATCGGCGAGGCCGCCACGGGAGGCCAGCCGGTCTTGGCCCCAGAGGGCAGGCCCGGCCACCGCCGCACCCAGGCCGGCGAGCCCCAGGCCCAGCACCTGCCGGCGCTTGAGGGAAGAGGTCATCAGCGGTCCTCCGAACAGCCAGAGGGAGCCGCAGCTCCCTGGATTCAAGGTAGGGCTTCCAGTCGAGGGGAGAGTCAAGTCCTGGAGGACCGACATCGGCCGGCGCGGATTTGCTGCACCCTTGCCCCTTGACTCTCCAGCCAAGAGGAGACCATACGGTGAGGTGGCCTCAATCTGCCGTCATGCGCCCATCCCGCTTAACCGCCACCTTGATCGGGCTCGGCTCTGCCCTCAGCGTAGCGGCTCCTGCCCTGGCCCAGATGCCCGGTGGCATGAATCACGAAGGGCACCAAGGCATGCCAGGGATGGCCGCCCCGGCCCATGCGGGCCATGCCCATGACGTGGGCCCCGCCGGTGCCACCTACGACCTGCGCTTCATCGATGGGATGGTGCAGCACCACACCGGGGCGCTGCGGATGAGCGAATTCGTCTTCGGCATCGGTGCGCCTGGCGTGGGAGCCCTCGGCAAGACGATCTGGCGCGATCAAGCCAACGAGATCCGGGCCATGGGGCTGTGGCGCAAGGTCTGGTACCCCCAGGCGCCCGTCTATCCGGTGGCGCTGGCAGCTGGCGGCGATCCCAACAGCCTGTCTGGTCTGACCCGCATGAGCCAGGCCCAGATCGACGGCATGCGGATGATGGGCGAGCTCCCCACCAGGGACAACCGGGTGGTGTGGTTCCTCGAAGGCATGCTCCACCACCACGGCGGGGCGCTGATCATGGCCCACGACGCCCTGGCCAAAAGCACCAATCCCACGATCCGCCGTTTCGCGCGAGGCGTGATCGTGGCCCAACGGGCCGAGATCATCGAACTGCGGAGGATGCTGGCGGTGGAGGGATTACGCAAGAGCGAATATCACAATTACGACGCCCTTTTTGCGCTCTGATTGTTGGCCCTCTCCTCCACCACCTCCAGCACGCCTCGCACCATGTTCATGCCGCAGTGGAAGGGATAGACGCCGGCTTCGGAGGGGGGCAACTCCAGGCTGGTGGTGGCCTCAAGGGGCAGATCAAGGGTCTTGTGGAAATCGGGGAAGATCACCTGGGCAACGCAGCCGCTCGGATCGATCCGGTGAAACGACAGCCTCAGAGGCCTGCCTGCCTTCACTTTGATTCTTGAGGGCGCGTAGCCGCCATCGACGGTGATGGTGATTTCCTGCAAGCCCGCCTCGCTCTCGCGGGCCACCACGCCACCGCCATGGCGACCGAGGAACCACCACAGTTCCCAGGCGATGAGCAGCAAGCCAACCATGGCCACCAGCCCTTTGAGGGCCACGGGTTGGTCGATGGTGCGCCAGAGGGGCACTGCGGCAGCAAGGATCAGCATCAGGTGGTTGGAAGAGGTAGGCGCGCGGGGTGGAAGCTCCGCAGCCTCAGGGCATTGCTCACCACCGACACGGAGCTGAAGGCCATGGCGGCGCCGGCGATCATCGGGCTCAGCAACCACCCGGTGAGAGGGAACAGCAGGCCGGCGGCGATCGGGATGCCGGCCACGTTGTAGGCGAAGGCGAAGACCAGGTTCTGGCGGATGTTGGCCATGGCGGTGCGGCTGAGCTCGATCGCCGCCGGCACGCCGGCAAGGTTGCCGGAGATCAGGGTGATGTCGCTGGCGGCGATCGCCACATCGGTGCCGGTGCCCATGGCGATGCCCACATCGGCCGCCGCCAGGGCGGGGGCGTCGTTGATGCCGTCGCCCACCATCGCCACCGGGCCCTCCCCCTGCTCCTGCAGCTTGCGAATCACCGAGGACTTGTCGGCGGGGCGCACTTCGGCGATCACCCGCTCGATTCCCACCTGGGCGGCCACCACCTCGGCGGTGCGGCGGGCATCGCCGCTGAGCATCACCACCTGCAATCCCAGGCGCCGCAGGGCGGCCACCGCGGCCGCTGAACTGGTTTTGAGGGGATCGGCCACCCCGAAACAGGCCTCGATCCGTCCATCCACCACCACGGCCGCGACGCTGCAGGCGGCGGCCTCCAGACGCTCCACCAGGGGCTTGAGGGCGGCGGTGTCGATGCCCAGCTCCTCGAACCAGCGGGGGGTACCGACCCGCACCTGCTGGCCGGCAATCGATCCCTGCACGCCGCGGCCGGCCACCGCCTCGAAGCCCTCCACCGCAGGCAGTTCACTGTCCTTCAACTGGCTGCGGGCATAGGTCGTGATCGCTTCGGCCAGGGGATGCTCCGAGCGGGATTCCAGCGCGGCCGTGAGCGCCAGCAGGGTGCCGGCCGGCAGCACGCCGCCGGGGAGCCGTTCGAAATCAGTCACCTCCGGCTGGCCGCGGGTGAGGGTGCCGGTCTTGTCGAGCACGATGGTGCGCAGCTTGCCGGCGGTTTCCAGGGCCTCGGCACTGCGGAAGATCAGGCCGTTCTCCGCCCCCTTGCCGGAGGCCACCATGATCGAGGTGGGGGTGGCCAGGCCCAGGGTGCAGGGGCAGGCGATCACCAGCACACTCACCAGGAAGAGCATCGCCAGCACGGCGTTGCCGCTGATCAGGAACCAGACCACGAAGGCCGTAATCGCCAGGGCGATCACCACCGGCACGAACCAGCCCACCACCTGATCGGCCAGGCGCTGCACCTGGGTGCGGGAGCTCTGGGCCTGGCGCACCAGCTCCACGATCTGGGCGAGCACGGTGTCGCCCCCCACCCGGCTGACGCGGAACGTGAAGCTGCCGCTGCGGTTCATCGAGGCGCCGATCACGGCATCACCGGCGGCTTTGGCGACGGGGGTCGGTTCACCGGTGAGCATCGATTCCTCCACCCAGGAGCTGCCTTCGCTCACCACCCCATCCACCGGGATCTTTTCGCCGGGACGCACCTGCACCAGGTCCCCTACCATCACCTGCGACACCGGGATCTCGATCGGCTGTCCATCCCGCAGCACCCGGGCGGTGGGGGGCTGCAGCTGCAGCAGCCGCCGGATCGCTTCTGAGGTTTGACCGCGGGCCCGGGCCTCCAGCAAACGGCCCAGCAGCACCAGGGTGAAGATCACCGCGGCGGTCTCGAAATACACGTCGGCCGGAAGGCCTTCGGCGATCAGCACCTGCGGGAACAGGGTGCTGAACAGCGAGGTGAGGTAGGCGATGCCGGTGCCGGCCGCCACCAGGGTGTTCATGTCGGCAGAGTGCTGCCGGAAGGCCGAGACGGCGCCGGTGAAGAAGTCACGCCCGCACCAGAACAACACCGGTGTGGTGAGGATCAGCTGGGTCCAGGGGCTGGTGAACCAGAGCGGCAGGAAGGAATGATGCCCACCGCCGAGCATGTGGGGCAGGCTGGAGACCACCACCAGGACGGTGAGCACGGCAGCCACGCTGACCCTGCGGCGCAACAGCGTTCGTTCCCGGGCCAGCTCCCGCTCCATGCCGTCTGCCGATCCGGCTGGGCCCTCGGCATGGCAGCAAGACGAGCTCGGGGAAGGGGTCATTCCTTCAAGCTAGTGGTGTCCAGTTAGATGGAGAGTTATGTCCCGTGATTTTCGTATCCTGGTTCCTGATCTTTTGCCTTTGAGCTCAGTGATGTTGCTCCCTTTCGGGGGCCGCCGAGCAGCAGGCCGACGCCTGAGATGGCAATGATCAACGTGAGTATTCCGATGATCGCCGAGTAATAGGGCTGCAGGTTGAGCATCCCGAAGTTGCCCGTGTGGACCTTGAGCAGCCAGAAGGCATCGATGTTGTTCGCCAGCATCAGTCCATAGATCGAACCCGACAGCGCGGTGATGATCAGGGGGACCGCTGCGATCGGCACCAGGGCTCGATGGATGCGGCGGCGCAGGTGGCGGCGGCTCATGGGGATCCCCGGCGGCGCTTGGAGTCAGTTGTTCTGCAGGGCCTTATGGAGCGCCTGCTCATTGGCACAGGGCATCCACAGCGAGCCCATGGCAAAGGCGCCCTTGCACTTGAGCTCGACGGCGCGTTGCTCCGCCTCCTGCTTGGTCTTGAACATGCCCTTCATGTGCGCCGCAGCGGGTGCAGTGGTGAGGAGCGGGGCGAAGGCCACCGCCGACAGGGCGACCAGCAAGGCCCACCGGTAGGGCTGTTGGAGGGGGCTGCTGTCGTGCTGGGTCATCGAGTTTTCGCGGGGATGGTCAGAGAAAGGAGCCACTGGTGTCACTTTTCCCGGGAGACGGCCTTCTCGTAGAGATCAAAGTTCTTGCAGGGCATCCACTCCTTGCCCATCGCGAAGGCACCGCTGCACTTGAGTTCCTTGGCTCGCTTTTCCGCAGCGGCCTGGCTCGGAAACATGTCGTTGGCCTGGGCCCGAACGACGCCGGGGCTCAGCAAGGCACCAGCCGACAGGAGGAGAGCCAGAGCGATGCGGTTCACGGTGTGATGGAGGAGCAGTCCTTGATCAGTTTAGAGTCTCCCCACGGGTGGAGAGTCAAGCCCATGGCAGCCGTTGGCATGAAGATCGGGGCCCTCGCCGGCCGCAGTGGCCTGCCGGTCAAGACGCTCCGCTACTACGAGGATCTCGGCCTGCTGCCGGCGATCGGCCGCAGCGAAGGCGGTTACCGCCTGTTCGGTGAGGAGAGCCTGCGGCGCCTGGAATTCATCCGGCGGCTCAAGAGCCTCGGTCTGACCCTTGATGACATTCAGGAGTGTCTGGCGGTGCACGATGCCGGAGAACTGCCCTGCGGCGACATCCAGCGGCAGCTCCAACGGCAGATCGATCTGGTGGACGAAAGGCTGCGGGAGCTGCGTCTGTTCAGGAAGGAACTGCAAAGCCTTCTGCAGAACTGGCAGAGCGATCCAGCGCCAAACACGGCCGTGATCTGCCCCAATCTCAACGTCTGAGCAGCCCCCGGCCGGCGGAGGTCGCATGAACATTCGGCTGAATTGTCAAGCCATTCGCTAACCCATGGCCACCGTGGAGATGGACGGTAAGCGAGCGGTGTCAAAAGGATGACCAACAACGATCCACGCCGAAGAATCTTCGGACGGCCAGCCCTTCTGCTGCTGGCCACGGGAGGCATCATCACGGTCTCCCTTTGGACAGGCACCCGGTGCCTGTCCCAGGGTTGGGGCGGTGCCGGCATGCCCGGGTACGGAAGCGGCGTGGGTGGCCCGGGTCAGATGGGGATGGGCCATTCGGATCAGCAGTTCATCGTGATGATGATCCCCCACCACGACGGGGCGATCGCCATGGCCGATCTCGCCCTCACCCGCGCCAAGCGGCCCGAGATCAAGGAGCTGGCGAAGAACATCAAGGTCAGTCAGACCCGCGAGAACGCCCAGATGCGCGCCTGGTACCGGCAGTGGTTTGGCAAAGATGTGCCCAGTTGGGGGCCGGGCACAGGCTGGGGTTGGCAGAACGGCATGGGCATGGGTGGAGGAATGGGCATGGGCGGGGGTATGGGACAGATGGGTGGTGGCACGAACCTCTCTGCCCTGAGCGCAGCCCCTGACTTCGACCGTGCCTTCATCGAGCAGATGATTCCCCACCACCAGATGGGCGTGATGATGGCCTCGATGGCCCAGACCAATTCCCAGCAACCGGAGCTTCGTGAGTTGCAGCAGGCCATGGTGCGGGTGCAGAGCGATGAAATCCAGCAGATGGCCCAGTGGTATCGCAGTTGGTACGGCACACGCTGAGCCCACCGATGGATCCGTACTTCATCCTCGACACGCCGAAATCCTTCGAGGAAGCGAGCGCCGCTCTGCAAGAGGCGGTGGAGGAGCATGGCTTCGGCGTGCTGGCCGTGCATGATCTGGGCAGCACCCTGCGCAGCAAAGGCCTGCCGTTCCCGGAGCAGTGCCGCATCTTTGAGGTGTGCAACCCCCAGCAGGCCGCCGCGGTGCTCAGCACCACGATGGCGCTCAACATGGCTCTGCCCTGCCGGATCTCGGTGTACACCGAAACCGGCACGACCCGCATCGGCATGATCCGCCCCGAGGCGATGCTCGCCAGCCTCTCAGCCGATCCCTCCATGGGGGAGGTGGCCCGAGCGGTGGAAGCCTCTACCACGGCGATCATCGAGGCCGCTGCGGCCTGACTGCGGCGTGCCATCAGGCTTTTCCAGCTGACTCCAATCGATCCGGAACGCCTGATCCGGCTGTCTTTCGATGGAGCACCGAGGCTTGATCAGCTGGCTTCCGAGAACAGCAACGGCTTTTGATCAGCCAACCATTGGAGTGAACCTCACCAAGCCCTGCAACCGGCCCTAGCCCTTGGCTTCTGCGCAGCAGTAGGGCGCCCGACAAGGGGCGCCCTACTCATTGGAGCCGTCCACCACACTCCTGTTGCAGTGCATCGAGTCCGAGATGTTGTCTGGGTCCCGCCAGTGTCATGCCGGCTCAGAAGGCCATGCCTAGCGTTTGGGCAGTGCCGCCGGGTGGGCCATGGCCGTGGTGAACCGCTGCGCGGTGGGGATCTACCCCAGCGGGCAACTGCTCGACTGGGCCCGGCAGCTCGATCTGGATGTGGAGGTTGCTGGAGCCAGTGAGCCCTGCCTGTACCTGATCCCTGACTACGACACGCAAGAGGAGGCCGAAGAAATCCTCGAGGAGGTCTACGAGGCGATCTTTGAAGCCGAGCTCGACTACTGGCATCGCGACACCGGCACCTGGCCGGCGGAGCGCACTTACGCGGTGTTCCGCAAATGGTTCGAGGTGCGCTTCTACCCCCTGATCCAGGACCTGGTCGGTGATGAGCTCACCGCCACCGAGCTGGATGAGGAGTTCATCGGTGAGCTGCGCACGGCGCTGGAGGGAGTGGAGCCGCTCCCCTGAGCAAGGCCAGACGGCAAAAGCGTCGGCCCCCACAATGGGGTGATGCCCCTGAGCCAGCGCCTGCATCTCGCTCTGTTGGTGGTGGAGGCTGATGCCTGAAATCAGGCCGGCTTGAGCTGCTGCCGCAGGGGCGGCGGCAGGCGAATCCCCGAGAGGAAGGCCAGGGCCACCAGCAGGCAGGAGGCCCACAGGCAGGCCTGCAGGCCTCCCACCAGGAACAGGGCGCCGGAGAGCAACGTGCCCACCAGCCGGCCGGCCGCATTGGCCATGTAATAGAAGCCCACGTTGAGGCTCACCGATTCGGCATCGGTGTAGGCCAGCACCATGTAGCTGTGAATCGAGGAATTCATCGCGAACACGGCCCCAAAGGCCGCCAGGCCCACCACCACGGCAACGCCGGGGTTGCCCACATCGCGCCACAGGCTGATCGCAATTAAGGCGGGGATGGCCGTCAGCACGGCGCTCCAGAACTGCACGGCGGACACCCCCGGAGGTGCACTTTTCCCCCAGCTGCGCCGCAGGGCCGGGGCCGAGGCCTGAATGATCCCGTAGCCGATCACCCAGAGGCCCATGAAGCCTCCCACCTCCCAGTACTTCCAGCCCAGGACCGCCTGCAGGAACACCGGCAGGGCCACCACGAACCAGACATCACGGGCGCCGAACAGGAAGAAGCGGGCTGTCGAGAGCACATTGATGCCCTTCGATTTCGAGAACAGGGCCATGATGGCGGGCTTCTCCTTCATGCGCCCGATCTCGCCGGGCAGCACCAGGGTCATCAGGAAGGAGAGAAACAGGCCGGCGGCCATGGCCCCAACGGCGGCGCTGAAGCCGATCGTGGTGAGCAGCAATCCCCCCAGAAAGAACCCCACCCCCTTGAGGGCGTTCTTGGAGCCGGTGAGGATCGCCACCCATTTGAACAACTGGGTCTCGCCCCGGCTGTAGTCCTCGGGGGTTTCCGGCACCACGGTCTTGATGGCGCTCTTGGCACTCATCTTGTTCAGGTCCTTGGCGATGCCGCTGATCGCCTGGGCCACCATCACGTAGGCCACACTCCACAAGCGCGGCCAGCTGTCGGCCACCGGAATCAGCATCAGCAGGGCAGCCACCTGCATCAGCGTTCCGGCCCAGAGGGTGAGCCGCAGCCCGAAGCGGGCCCCCAGCCAGCCGCCGTAGAGGTTGGTGACGATCCCGAAGAATTCGTAGAAGAGGAACAGAAAGGCGATCTCCAGGGTGGAGTAGCCGAGCTGGTGGAAGT
Source organism: Synechococcus sp. Tobar12-5m-g (assembly GCF_024345415.1). Lineage (GTDB taxonomy): Bacteria > Cyanobacteriota > Cyanobacteriia > PCC-6307 > Cyanobiaceae > Regnicoccus. The sequence continues at coordinate 48,496 of NZ_JAGQBB010000019.1, forward strand.
GGAACACCACGAGCATGCGCAGGGCCCCATCGGTGAGGGTGAAGGCCCAGTAGTTGGCCGTGACGACCGCGTACTGCTGCAATCCCGTGAGGTGCTTCATCGGGCGGGACCCTCCAGGACGGCACTTTCGAACGCAGCCACGTGACAGGCCAGATCGGCCATGCGGCAGCTGTAGCCCCACTCGTTGTCGTACCAGGCGTAGACCTTGAGCTGGGTGCCGTTGATCACCATCGTGGAGAGGGCATCAACGATGGCGCTGCGCGAATCGTTGACGTAGTCGATCGACACCAGGGGCCTGGTTTCGTAGCCAAGGATTCCCTTCAGGGGCCCGTTGGCGGCGGCCTCGAAGGCGGCGTTGACCTCGTCCGCAGTCACGGCACGCTCCAACTCGAACACCGCGTCGGTGAGGGCAGCATTGAGCAGCGGCACCCGCACGGCATGGCCGTTGAGCTTTCCCTGCAACTCGGGGAAGATCAGGCCAATCGCCCGGGCCGAGCCGGTGGTGGTGGGGATCAACGACTGCAGGCAGGAACGGGCCCGGCGCAGGTCGCTCTTGAACGCATCCACCACCACCTGGGTATTGGTGACATCGTGCAGGGTGGTGATCGAGCCGTGGCGGATCCCGAAGCTTTCCTGCACCACCTGCACCACCGGTGCCAGGCAGTTGGTGGTGCAGGAGGCGGCGGTGAGCAGTCGGTGGCGGCTGGGGTCGTACAGGTGGTGGTTGACGCCGTAGACGATGTTGAGTGCTTCTTCTCCGGCGATCACACCCTTCACCGGGCAGGCCACGATCACGCGCTTGAGGCCCGCCGCGGTGAAGTAGGGCTCGAGGGTTTCGGGGGTTTTGATCTTGCCGCTGCATTCGAGCACCAGATCCACACCGGCGTCAAGCCAGGGCACGGCGGTGGGATCCTTCTGCTGGCTGTAGCCCACGGGCTGGCCCTCCACCAGGAAGCCCGTCCCGTTCGCTTCCACGGCCTGGGGCCAGCGGCCATGCACCGAGTCGAATTCCAGTAGGTGGGCGGCGGCGGCGGCATCGCCTCCCGGATCGTTGACGTGCACCAGGGAAATGCCGGGCCGGCCCCAGAGGGCGCGGAACACCAGGCGGCCGATGCGGCCGAAGCCGTTGATGCCGATCTTCATTCGGAAAGCCCGCGGTGCTACGAACATAGATCAACTAGAGTTGATTCAAGACGTGTTGCCGATCACATGGCCGATCCAGGGGCTGTTGCCAGTCCGCCGATCCAATCCGAGCAGGCCCGGGCCCTGCTCAAGGCCCTCGCCGAGCCGCTGCGCCTGAGGGTGATCGAGGCCCTGGGCGGCGGCGAGCGCTGTGTCTGTGATCTCACCGCCGATCTCGGGCTGGCCCAGTCGAAGCTCTCGTTCCACCTCAAGGTGCTCAAGGAAGCCGGGCTGCTGGCCGATCGGCAGGAGGGCCGCTGGATCTACTACAGCCTGCGCCCGGAAGCGATCGAACAGCTGCGCAGTTGGCTGGCGGAGCTGGGCGCCCAGTGCAGCAAGCCCGCCGCTCCTTGCACATGAGCGACCTGACCCCGGCCCCGACCGGCCATTGCCGGACTGCCGAAGAACGTGCCGTGCTGGCCAGGCTGTCGTTGCTGGATCGGTTCCTGCCGCTGTGGATCCTGCTGGCGATGGCGGGCGGGCTGCTGCTGGGCCGCTTCTTCCCCGCCATCCAGGGGGTTCTCGATGCGGTGCGGATCGGCAACACCTCCCTGCCGATCGCCCTGGGACTGCTGCTGATGATGTACCCGGTGCTGGCGAAGGTGCACTACGAGGAGCTGGGCCGGGCTGCGCGCGATCGTCGCCTGCTGCGGCTCTCGCTGCTCCTGGTCTGGGGCCTGGGACCGGCGCTGATGTTCGCCCTGGCCTGGATCTTTCTTCCGGGGCAGCCGGAGTTCCGCACCGGGTTGATCCTGATCGGCCTGGCCCCCTGCATCGCCATGGTGCTGATCTGGATCGATCTGGCCCAGGGCGACCGGGAGGCGGCCGCCCTGCTGGTGGCGATCAACTCGATCATCCAGGTGCTGGCCTATGCCCTGCTGGGTGGCTTCTACCTCAAGATCCTGCCCGGCTGGCTTGGCCTGGCCACCCAGGACGTGGCCTTTTCGATGGCGGAGATCGCCAAGGCGGTGCTGGTGTTTCTGGGGCTGCCCTTGCTGGGGGGCTACCTCAGCCGCCGGATCGGCCTGAGCCTCAAGGGACCCCGCTGGTACGAGCAGCGCTTCATCCCGTTCATCAGCCCTTTTGCGCTCTACGGCCTGCTGTTCACGATCGTGGTGATGTTCGCTCTGCAGGGGCAGGCGATCACCTCCGATCCGCTCACGGTGGCCAGGGTGGCGGTGCCGTTGCTGCTCTATTTCACAATCATGTGGACCGTGGCCTTCGCGGTCGGTCGCCGCAACGGCCTGAGCTATGCGAAAACAGCGACGCTTGCCTTCACCGCCGCCGGCAACAACTTCGAGTTGGCCATTGCCGTGAGCATCAGCGTCTGGGGGGTCAGCTCCCGCCAGGCCCTGGCCGGGGTGATCGGCCCGCTGATTGAGGTGCCGGTGCTGGTGGCGCTGGTGTATGTGTCGCTGTGGTTGCGGAGCCTCACACCCCTTTTGGCAGCACCAGCTCCACCACGGCGCCGCCGCCCGGGTGGTTGCGGGCCTGAACCCGGCCCCCGTGGGTGAGGGCGATCTGCTCCACGATCGCCAGGCCAAGGCCGCTGCCGGAGCGGTTGCTGCGCACCCGGGAGGGATCGCCGCGATAAAAGCGCTCGAAGAGATGCTCCAGATCCTCCTCGCTGAAGCCGGAGCCGTGGTCGCGCACCTCCAGCTCCCACCACTGCGGGCTTCCCGTCAAACGCACCTCCACCTCCGCCTGATCGGGGCTGTAGCGCAGGGCATTGTCGAGCAAGTTGAGCAGGGCCCGGTGCAAGCGTGAGGCGTCCCCCCAGAGCAGGCTGGAGGGTCGATTGGGGAAAGCGAGCCCGACACCGCGCTGCTCGGCCAACGGGCGCAGCATCGACCAGACCTCCTCCACCAGCTCGCCGAGGTCGAGCACCTCATAGCGCAACTCATCGCGGGGAAGGCTGTTCTCCAGCCTCGAGAGCTCCAGCAGATCCCCCACCAGCCGCTGCAACCGTTGCAGCTCGCGCTGCAACCGCTCGACCATCACGCCAGGGGTGCCGTTGGACTGGGCGGCCAGGCTGTCCCCCAGCAGCAGCAGGGAGGTCAGCGGGGTCTTGAGCTCGTGGGCCACATCGCTCACCCAACGGCCCTGCTGATCGAGCTGGGATTCCAGCGACCGCCGGCTGCTCAGCCACAGCGCCAACCAGCCCCCCTCCGCAGGTAGCAGGGTGGCCTCCATCGGCTCCTCGCCCTCCTGCCACTCGACGCGCTCAGGGCGCTGCTGGCGCAGGGCGCTGCGAACGGCCTCCTCCACGAGCGGGGCGTCGATCAACGCCGACAGGGGCTGGCCGCGGACCAGGGGAGCGGGACCCAGCTCGAGCAGCCGCTCGGCTCTGGCGTTGATGGAACGAATCGTGAGCTGCCCGTCGAGCAGGAGCAAACCGAGCGGGGCTTCTTCGAGAACCCTGAGCAGCAAGCTGGGTGGGCAGGGGGGGTCCTGGGGGGGACGGCCGGGGAGCCAACGGCGCCGCGCCGGCCTGGAGCCCAGCCAGAAGCCGCCCCCCAACCCCAGGCCAAGGGCAACGACAAGGGCAAGGGCAGCGGCCAAAGCGGCGCCGCCCTCAGCCGAATCGGTAGCCGAAGCCCCGAACGGTGAGGAGATGCTGCGGCGCTGAGGGATTCGCCTCCAGCTTCTCCCTCAGCCAGCGGATGTGAACATCCACCGTTTTGGTATCCACCACGTAATCGGTGCCCCACACCTGATCGATCAGTTGGTTGCGGTTCCAGACCCGGCCGGGATTCTGCATGAAGAACTCCAGCAGCCTGTACTCCTTGGGGGATAGCGACACGGTCTGACCGTCGCGGGTGACGCGGAACTCATCCGGATACAGGCTGAGCTCGGCGTGGTGGAGCACCGCGCCCACCGGAAACTTTTCGCCACCCTGCTGCGAGCGCCGCAACAGGGCCCGGCACCGGGCCACCAGTTCCCGCAGTCCGAAGGGTTTGATCAGATAGTCGTCGGCGCCGAGTTCAAGGCCAAGCACCCGATCGGTTTCGGTGTCCCGGGCACTCACCATCAGGATCGGCGTGCGGGAGTCGGCGCGGCGCAGGTGGCGGCAGACATCCAGGCCGCCAATGCCCGGCAGCATCAGATCCAGCAACACCAGATCGAATCCACCGGTGCCCTGGGCCTGCCGCGCGTCGAACTGCTGGATCGCCTGGCGTCCGTCGGAGGCGCAGACCACTTCAAAACCCTCTTGGTGCAGGGCTTCTGCCAGGGTGGTGCGGATGCTTTCGTCGTCATCGACGATGAGCAGACGCGGCATGCCGATGGCGCTGGTCACGAACCTGACGCTAGGCCATTGGCGGTTGTCATCAACGTCGTTTCGGCAGGTGGCTGATCACCAGGTGGCGCTGGCCATCGATCTGTAGCCAGCCCTCATCCCGCAGCAGGCCGATCACCCGGGTCACGGTGACCCGGGTGGTGCACAGGGCGCTGGCCAGTTCCTGGTGGGTGAGGCGAAGGTTGAGGCGCAGGCCCTGGTCGCAGGGCTGGCCGTACTCCTGGGCCAGCAATTCCAGAAAGCCCCGCACCCGCTCCTCGACGCGTCGCAGGCCCAGCAGCGAGAGCATGGTTTCCGCCTGGCGGTAGCGGCTGACCACCGCCTGCATCATTGCCATGGCCAGATGGGGCGACTGCTCGATCTCGGCGCAGGTCAGGCAGAGCAGGTCGCTGTCGGTCAGGGTGAAGGCCTCATAGGCCAGCACGTTGGTGAGCGGTTCCCCGAACGGCTCGTTCGGCCCGGCCAGCCCCAGCAGGAGGGGATCTCCATGGATGGTGACAGCCTCCAGCTTCACCATGCCCCGCACGACGAGCCAGATGCAGTTCTTGAGCAGGGGAACGGCGCTGCCCGCCGTGATGTGGAGCAGGTTGCGGTTGCGGTAACTGGTTTCCAGGACCTCGCGAATCGCGTCGCTGCGGCCGGCATGGCGAAAGGGGCTCGAAACCATGGTCACGACGCGGGGACACCAGCGGAGTGTATGGAGGGCGACAGACAGGGGGGCAAAGGTGGGATGAGCGACTGATTAACCCGAGGCTAAGAAGCTGGTCCCACTCCGGAGCCATAGATTCCCAGCGAGACAAGAAAAAAGGGGGGCCTCAGCCCCCCGGTGAACCTTGGTTCCCCCAGCGGCTGAGGGAAGGAGCGGCTGGCTGGATCAGGAGCCGATGTTCGCCACCGCCTTCTTGGAACTGTTGAGAATGGATCCACGCAGGGGCACGTAGCCGAGATCGTCGGCCTTGCCCTGGGCGGCGGGGCTGAGCAGATGGCTCATGGCCTTGCGGATGTCCCCAGCCTTGGCCCCATTGCCCTTTCTGTAGGCCAGAATCCAAGTGAGGGTGGAAATGGGATAGCTTTCAGCACCGGCCGGGTTGAAGTCCTCACCAGCCAACATGCCATCAAGCTTGATGTTGTTGAGGGCGGCGGCGCCACTCTTGAGGTTGGGAAGCACGAATTTTCCAGCCTTGTTCTGAAGAGCGGCCGCCTTGACGCTGCCCTTCACAAAAGCCTGATTGACGTAGCCGATCGAGCCCGGAGTGTTCTGGATCACCCCAGCCACACCCTCGTTGCCCTTGCCGCCGACTCCCACAGGCCAATTGACGGATTTGCCCGCACCCACCTTGCTTTTCCAGGCAGGCGAGAAGGCCGAGAGGGAACTGGTGAACGCGAAGGTGGTGCCGGAACCGTCGGAGCGGTGAGCCACGGTGATCTTGCCGGGCTTGCAGCCGACCTGCTTCCAATCCTTGATCTCGCCAAGGAAGATATCGGCAAGCTGCTTCTGGGTGAGCTTGAGGGTGCAGCCCGGGTTGTTGAAGCCCACCGCAATCGTGCCGCCAACGGAGGGGAATTGCACCACCCCGCGGCTCACCTTGGCGGCGTCAGCGGAGCTGATCGGCTCATCAGTGGCACCAAAATCCACGGTGCCGGCGATGAACTGGCGCACCCCTGCGCCTGAGCCCACCGATTGATAGTTCACCTTGGGCCCACCAGCGGCGGCCAGATCAGCGAAGGCGCGCTGATAAAAAGGGGCTGGGAAAGAGGCTCCTGCGCCGTTGAGGGCGCTTTGAGCCGAAACCGTTGCGCCTGTGCCGAGGATGGCAAGAACGGAGAAGATCGAGGCCTTCTTGGCGAAGGTCATCAGAGAAGCCAATCAAGTTTCCACCGAATTATTAGCAGGCAAGGAGGATCGTTTGAGTTATGCCTAGATTAAGAAGGCGTCAAGGTTGGTGCGTCAATCCAATTTTTGGTTCGCACCGTCACAACGCATTCCCTGCGCACGTCACCTTGGGCGAAACCCGTCAGCGACGATCCCGCCTCTCCCATTCGGTGACAATGCCCCAGCCGCTGGCCTGAATCTCCGCATGGTGCTCCAGCTCCCTCCCTTTGAGCCCCTCCCCCCCCCGCCCGACTCCCCGAAGCAGTTGTTGGAGGTGCCGGTGGCGCAGCTTCAGCCCACCCAGCTCTGCGTCGGATTGGCGGAGGTGCGCCACCGCCGCGCCGACTTCGCCGGTGAGAGCGCCAAGGATCGTCGCCGCTACCTGCGCGGCAAGCCCGTCCCGCTTGTGCGCAGCGCCGCGGGGGAGCTGTGGATGCTCGACCGACATCACCGCCTCAGCGGCCTGATCGCGGTGGACCCCGACGCCACCGCCTTCGGCTACGTGGTGCTGGAGCTGGATCTCGCGGTTCGTCGAGATGTTCTGGAGGCCCTGCTCCATCGGGGCTGGCTGTACCTCTACGACGCCCGGGGCCAGGGGCCGCAATCACCCCAACGGCTGCCCACCGGGCTCCATGACCTCCAGGATGACCCCTATCGCAGCCTCGTCTGGGCCCTCAAGCAGGAGAAGCTGATCGAGGCGGCGCCGCTGATTCCCTTCCACGAATTCCGCTGGGGGGCCTGGCTGCGCAGCCGCAGCCTGCCACCGTTCAGCTCGTTGCGGCTGGAGCCCGCCCTGCCCGCCGCCCGGGCCCTGGTCCGTTCCCGGGCCGCCTCCCAGCTGGCCGGCTGGATCGGCTAACCCCAACCAAGCAGGCCCGGCAGATCCGCCACGCTCGCGATCAACCGGGCCTCTGGAGGCAGGCGTTCCCGGTCGGAGGGCACATACTTCCCTGTTTGCACCAGGCAGCCCCCCAGGCCCGCCGCCATGGCGCCGATCACATCGGCCTCCAGGTCATCGCCAACCATGAAGCAATCCCCGGGTTGCAGGCCCACGGAGCTCACCAGCTCCTGGAAGTATGCCACCGCTGGTTTTCCCATCACCACCGCCTCGACACCGGCGGCCCATTCGATCGCCTGGAGAAATGCGCCGGCATCGAGGAGCAACTGGCCCCCTTCCCGGAAATAGCGATTTCTACCGATGCCGATCAGCGGCATGCCCTGCTGAACCAGCTGAAACACCCGATTCAGCGCTCCATAGGTGAAGCCATCGCGGGCATCCCCGAGAACCACGCAGTTCGGCTGGCACACGGCGAGATCGGCAAAGCTGGCGGCGATGGCGGGATGAACCAGGGCATGGGGACGCAGCCGGTGGCGCATCAGGTACTGGCGTGTGGCCAGCGGAGCCGTGAACAACTCAGCGGCTTCGAGGTCGAAACCCAGCCCATGCAATTCGGCCTGGATGGTGGCCTGGTCCTTCGTCGCCGTGTTGGTCACCAGGCGGATCGGCACCCCCCGCTGCCGCGCCCGCGCAACCAGCCCGAGGGCACCGGGAATGGGCAGGCCGTCTTCCACCAGCACCCCATTGATGTCAAGGAAGAGAGCCTGCATGGGATCGCTCCGGAGGAAGGGCGGATCAGGCCAGCGGCCGCCGCTGGTGGGAACAGGCCGCTTCAATCATCACCCCGGGGTGCTCATTGACAGCGTTAAGGCAGAACACAATCACCCCAGGACATTGGCGCCTTTTGATGAAGAAAATGGCGCCAACCCAGCCCCAGAAGGTTGACAACCCGACGGATTGACGGTCCCGCTTCACAATCCCCACTGGCCAATGGCCTAGGGAGACTCTGGAAAACCCCACCACCCTGCGCGAGAATGGCCGTGTGATCGCAGGCGTGAACAGGGTTCATGGGCATCAAGCAGCTCGGCTTTGGTGATTACGAGCAGTCCACGGCCAAAAA